>JBOFOQ010000075.1:0-84410 GCA_051659505.1 Fusobacteriaceae bacterium | reverse complement strand
TAGGGCTTTTTGTCTTTCTTAAATTTTCTAAATTTATATAATTTTTAAAAAAAATTTAGAAATTAAGACTTCATGTTCTTAAATTTAAAAATTTGAATTTTTTCATCTTAAAAAACATGACTTTTACAATTGGCTAATTTTATTAATATGATAATATCATATAGAGTCATCGCTGTCAATATTTTTTTATAAAAAATCAAATTTATCCTTTAGTCTTACAAATAAAGTATATGAAATGTTTATCACTATTAGTATAATTACTAAACACGCTATTAAATAATTCTTTAAATTTACATTTGTCTTTTCTGATACTAGCCATTTAACAAACATTATAACGTTTAGTCCAGGCACAAAAAGTATTAATTGAATTTTCATCCATTCTTTCACTGTTAAGGCCTTTTCCTTCGCTCTTATTTCCACTTTATTTTTCTCCTTTATGCTATTATATTCTACATTATTAAATGTATTAGTTAACTAAAATAATATGTTATACGAAATGTTTAAACAAACTATTTAAAATAAAATTAAAAGCATATCCCATCGATATTTCTATTGGCAATGTCACTAAACATGCTTGTAAATAGTTCTTTAATGTTATGTTTGCCTTCTTTGACTTTATCGTCTTAACTAATATTATTATATTTAACACTGGTATGCTCATTTGTAATAAAATTTTTAACCAATCTTTTACTGTTAGTATTTTTTCAATCTCTGCTAGCTCTATTCCATTTTCTTTTATTTCCATTTTATTCATCCTCTCATATATTTATGGTTTCTTCTTTTTTACATACGTGTTATAAGTAGCAGTACTAGTAGTACTACTGTTACTCCTACTGAAAAAAAAACTATTATTATCATGAACATTAGATAAAACGCTATTAAATAATTTTTTAAATTTATATTTGTTTTCTCAGAGACTAAAAACTTAATTGTTATTATAAAACCTAATATAGGAATCCCCATCATTAAATTAATTTTTATCCAATCGCTTATCGTTAATATTTTTTCGTTCTCTTTTATCCCTATCTCATTTTCTCTTATTTCCATTCAGATTATCTCCATTCATGCCCTAGTTTAGCTTTTTTTAAGAGTTTCCCATTTCTTTTATTCTAACTCTTTTATCTCTTATATCATAGGTTTCAAAATTTAATTTTTTTAATAATATTTTGTCATGACTTACTAAAATAATAGCACCCTTATAATTTAGAAGCATATCTACAATAGTTGTTCGGGAATAATCATCCATATATGTTGTCGGTTCATCAATAACAAGTAAGTCTGTTTCTGATAAAATACTTGCAAATATTTCTAATCTTTTCTTTTCTCCACCTGAAAGCATAAAAATTCTTTTATCTCTAAATTCTATTTCGTTGTTATAAAGAGTATCCACAGCGACTTCAACAAAATCTTCAGATAATCCTGTTTCTTTTTTTAAATAATCTATTATTGAAATTGTTTCGTCTACAAATACTGTTTCCTGCTGTATATATGAAATTTTAGCTTTATCATTTAAAAATACCTTTCCTGATGAAACTGCTTCTTTCCCCATTAATATCTTTAGTAAAGTTGATTTCCCACTTCCATTTTCACCAACGATACAAATTTTCTTATTCTTTATAATTTCAAGATTAACATCCTTATATAGCATTACACCTGAGTAATCCTTAGAAACTTTAGTTAAAGTCACTATTTTTTCTTCTATTTCCCTAGATGAAATAAATACTTCTTTTGGTGGTGCTGTATATTCATATTTATACTCTGGAGAACGTTCTATTTTTTCTTTATCCAATTTATACAATTCTCTTTGCATTCTTCTTAATATAACTGCTTGAGCATGTTTATTTTCACTTTTTTCTAGTAAAATATATTTCTTATCAACTGCTTTTGAAGTTTTATCTATTACTAAATTAGACGCCTGTATATTTTTCTTCTCTTCTGCTAATTTAATCTTTTTCTCTTTTAAGAACTGATTATAATTACATTCATATGAAGTCACACTATAGTTGTCTATATCAAAAATTTTATTTGCAAAAGATTTTATAAAATCAATATTATGTGATATTATTACGAATGCTTTAGTACTTTCTGATATATAATTTGATAACCATGCAGTTTTTTTCTTATCAAAAAAAGATAAAGGTTCATCTAATATAATTAAGTTAGCTTGACTAAATAATATTATTGCTAGTCTTATATATTGCTTTTCTCCACCACTTAACTCACTAAATTTCTTTTCTAATTTATCCGTTAATTCAAAAACTTCTATAAACTCTGATTGAATATGAAGATAAGAATATCCTCCTAAACTTTCAAATTCATCTGATAACTCTGAATATTTTTTTAATAAAATTTCATTATCATCATTATTTTCTGTAAATTGACTACCTAATAATTCCATTTCCTTTTGAACTGATATTACTTTTTCAAAAGCTATATTAAGTAAATCCATTATTTTTTTCTCTAAATTTACTTCTCCAAATTGATTGAAACAAGCAATTTCAGATTCTTCATTTATAATTATATTTCCGTAATCTGGATTTTCTTCATCCATTATTAATTTTATTAATGTTGATTTTCCAGTTCCATTATTACCTATTAATGCAATTTTATCTTTTGAATCTATATTTAAATTTACATTTTTATATAATTTTTGTGTGAAAAACGATTTTGATACATCTTTAAATTCAATAATATTCATTTTTTCTCCTCATATAATGAAAATATAGAAATCTTCATTAATTTATTATTTTACCACAGTAAAGTATAACCGAAAAACGAATAAAAATCAAGTTTAAAAAACTTTTCATCTTTAGTATTAAAAGCAGTTATTCATAAAATAAATTTTTTCTGAAAATATTTTTATCGTTTTTTTAAATAATTTGACAATTTTATGTAAAAAAATGTATAATTATATAATGAAAAAATTAAGAGGAGATAAAAAATGCCAAATAAGACAATAACAGCAAATGAATTATCAGAAAATAAAGTTAAATATTTTATAATTGATGTTAGAGCTAATGAACAATTTTTAACAAATAATATAAAAGGCTCAATTAATATTCCTTTATATGAAATAAAACAAAATATTGATAATATTCCTAAAGATAAAGTCGTAGTAACTTACTGTAACGGTGGAACCAGTGGGGGGATAGCTGCTACGATACTTCAAGAACACGAATTTAAAGTTTTAAATTTAGAAGGTGGTTTTTCTAATTATAAGTCAAAAGAAAGAAATTAAATAATAAAAGATGGAAGTTAAAATTTAGTTATCTTCCATCTTTTAATTTTATGCTTCCCATTTCTCAAAATGATCTTTACTGGCATTACATAAAGGACATACCCATTGAGGGTCTAAATCCTCTAACTTTGTTCCTGGAACAACTTTATTTTCAACATCCCCTACTTCACTATCGTAAACATAAGAACAAATTGTACATTTATATCTTTCTACAGACATATAACCCTCCCAAACAAATAAAATATTTAAAGACTTTATAGTACAATTGTACTCTAAAAGAGAGAAAGAGTCAATTATAAACTTAGGATACACTTATATTTCAATAGCTATAAAACATATTTAAAACAAGTATTCCTGGAGCTTTTTTTCTTTTCCCAATATAGTCTTCCATAAATATTATATTTTCTTTTTTAACAATTGTAGTGTTATTTAAAATGAACTTTTCTAAAACACTAAAAATTTCTTTATCTCTTAGTATATCCCCCGCTAAAATTATTTTATTTGAATCTAAAATAGCAGCTCCAATACTTATTGCTTTTCCTATTTTTTCCATTGCTATTTCTAATTTAAAATTTTTATCTAATTTAGATAATCTCAAAATATATTCAAAATCTTTTTCTCCAACTATAATAGGAGTTTTCTCTAGTATTTTAGCTCCAAACTCCTCTAATATTTTTTCAAAATTAACTTTTGATTCTAAACATCCTAACTGTCCACAAATTTTACAAATCTCTCCATCTTTTTCAAATGATATATGTCCTATATCTCCTGCTAATCGCTTATTTCCTTCAACTAATTTTCTATCCATTATAATAGCGGCACCTACACCAGGTCCATATTTAACTAACCAAAAATCTTTTTCTGTTCCGTTTAAATATTCCTCTGACAAAGCTAGTGCCTTAATATTATTTTGAATAAATGTAGGTAAATTTAATTTTTTTTCAAATATTTCTTTTATGTCTTTAATCTCTCTCTTCCATTGATTTTCTTGAGTTAAATCTCCATAAATAGCAAGCCCAACTCCTAAAATCAATTCTTTTTTATCTTTCATATTCTTTAGAATATATTTTATGACTTCATCTAATTTTTCTATTTCTAATTTATCTTTATACTTCCAAGTTTTTGATTCAACTACATCAGCTTTTAAATTAATCAAATTATAATATATATTATTTTTAGAAATTTCTACTCCTATTGCAAATCTTGAATTTTTATTTATATCTATTAATATTTGCTTTCGACCTACCTTCCCTTCTGTTAAGGCTCCTAACTCTAAAATCATCTCTTCCTCTATCAATTCATTTGTTAAAACTGTAAGAGTTGCAGTTGTAAGTTTTAAGCCTTCCGCTATTTTTTTTCTAGAACTTTCTCCATTTTTTTTTAAGTAAGAGAGAATTGCTATTTTATTATTATTTTTTAAATTTTCCATATTCATACCCTTTACCATAAATTCTCCCCTTCACTAAGCGTTTCTACTATGATACTCCTCTATTTAAAAAATGTCAATTATGAAGTGCTAAGAAAATAAAGAAAAAAATTCTGGAGCATATTTTTTAGTTTTGTTAATGCTCTTTACTTAGACGAATATAGTATTTTTTAAACTTTTTTATCTTTTATACATTTTTTCTTCTTAAAGTAGCAAAAAAGAGGTTAAAAATTTAACCTCCTTTAACTGATTTTTTTGCTTGCCAGCTATCTAACATCTCTAATTAGTACTAATTTCACATTTATTTTTTACGATTATTTTATAAGAAGAGCCATTCCAGATATTCCTAATAAAACATATGATAATTTTAAAAAACTAGCTTGTGACATTTTATAATGAAGAATATTTCCAACTATCATTCCAAAAGCAAAAGGTGGAATACTTAAAGTTAGCAATTTTATATTTTCATGAGTATATAATCCTTGCTCAAAATGAGAAAATGCTAAATAACTATTTAAAACTATCCATACAATAGCTAACGTTGCCCTAAAACTACTCTTTGTTTTTAATTTTTTAGCCACGTATATCATTACTAAAGGACCACCTGATACAAACATTCCATGAATAATCCCCGCTAAAAAGATGGCTCCTGTTAGTAACCATTCTGGTGTTTTAATTTCTTTTTTTATTAACATTCCTTTTAGAGCTATTGAAATTATAAAAATAGCATAGATTTTTAGTAAAAATTCAATAGGTAACATAGTAAATATTTTCATTCCTATGATTAATCCTACTATCATGAATAAAAGTATTTTCTTTACTTCTTCCCACTCTATATCTTTGTAGGATATAACTATGATCCAAATTGATGAAAGTATCCCTAGTATATTTAAAATCATTTTTGCAGTATCCATTCCTTGTAAAAAAATTCCAGGGGGCATTGCAAGAACTGTCCCTGCAAAGCCTGTTATCCCCTGGATTATATTTGTAAGAAAAACTACTGCTAAGAATATAATATCCTTTAGCACTTTTAATTCCTCCTAACCTATTTCTTTTTATTTTCCTCCAATTTCTTGGAATAATGAATTCCATTTACTTGTTTTTCTATAGAAAACAGGTGGATATCCAACTTTTGACGAGATTTCAATATCTCCTCCTTTATATTCTTTCCCAGTCCATAAATGTACCCAGTTATCTTCTGGTAAATATACATTCCATTTATCAATATGTTCTTGATGAACTGGAGCAACTAACAAATCCTCTCCTAAAAGATATTGATATTTAATATCATAACTTCTTAAATCCTTTTCGTAATGAAAAAATATTGGTCTTTGTACAGGTATTCCAAATGTTGCATTCTGTTCAACAAGATTTTTCATATATGGCTTAAGCGACGTATATATATCTGTCATTCTAGCAAAAAACTTTATTGCTCCTATATCATCATAAAGTTGATAATTATCATCTGGTCTATTTCCTTCATGAGTTCTCATAACTGGGGTAAAAGCTGCCATTTCTGCCCATCTCAGCAGTAACTCTCTGTTTCTTTTATTTCCATGAAGAGAAGTATATCCACCTATATCGCTATGAGATAAGCCATTTCCACACATTCCAACTGACAAGGCTGCTGGAATAACTGAAGCTAATCCATCATCTAGTGAAAAATCAACGCTTTGGTCTCCTGCCCAAATCAGTGTACAATATTTTTGAGTTCCTGTGAATCCTGCTCTCATAAAATAAACAATCTCTTCTAATTTTCCCGCTTCTTTTACTGCTTCATAGTTTATTTTAGCCCACATAGCAGGCCATGCATTATGCATCACTTCAGCACTTAAACCATTACTCAATTGGCAGTCAGTGGGTAAATACTCTCCAAAATCTGCCATCCATCCATCTAATCCAAAATCAATTAAATTAGTTTTTATTACATTTTTATACCACTCACAAGCTTTTGGATTTGTAAAATCAACTACTCCACAGTAAAACTCTCCAAAATCAACTATATAACTACTTCCATCCATTTTTGTGGCTAAATATCCACAAGCTTTCCCTTCTTCGTATAAATCATATCCCTCTATTACATATGGATTTATATATCCTAAAAATTTAATTCCTCTTTCTTTTAATTTCTTTATTTCTATGTCTAAATTTGGATATTCTTCAGGGGACCATTTCCAGTTCCAATTTAATCTTTTTCCAAAAGATGTAATTCTTTTTCCTTGCCAATCTTGGCACCAAATACTAGAAACTTTTATTCCTGAATCTAAAGCTTTATTTAACTTTTCTAAAACTTTTTCAGTTCCGCCTTGTAAACCTAACATTAATCCGTTATAAATCCATTCTGGTAATTTAGGTTGTCTTCCAAAATATCCAGTTAATTTTTCTTGAATATCTAAAAATGTTTTACCCGTTTCAAACATTAGAAATTCTGGTATATCCCAACATTGCAATTCATGAAACTCTTTATTTCTAAAATCAAAATCTAAATATGCAGTACTTTCTAAATGACAATAATATTTTCTCGTAGAAATAAAAGTTGGTTGGGGATAGTTAGTATTATAATAGTCTCCTCCTGCCATGTCTTTTATATCAGCTTGCCATGTTGTATATGTTTTTTTATTTCTTCCTACCCCTGGTTCTGAAGTCCATAACGGAAAATTTTTACCTCTTAAATTAAAATAACTTAATTGTTCTCCACAACCGTAGACTTTTTCATTTTCTTCAGCAATAACCCTAATCCATATTCTATTTTTTGTTTCTTCTTTTGATTTAAAATAAATTTTTAATTTTCCTAGTTCAATTTTTCCAATTAGTACTAATTTCAACTCTTTCTGATCATAAAGATTTATTTCTATATTGTCTTTTTCATTTTTTATAATCTCAAATTTTTTTAGTGCAACTCTTTCTTCAAGGTAATCTTTTATCTCAAAGTTACCTCTGTACATATCATAGTTCGCCACTCCTCTTCCTAGAAAAATAAACGGATTCTCAACTGTATGTTTTATAACTCCAACTCCATTTATTGAAATTTCAAATTGACTATTATTAGTATCTAGTAACATTCTTTCCTCCGTATTCAACATAATTTATATAAACTAACTTCTAATTAAAGAGTTTCTTGAGCTTTAATTTCTTCTTGTTCATTTTCAGCCCTTTCATGAACTAATATAATGGCTTTTTTAAACATTAAATAGACAAAGACCATCCCTATTAGTAAAATCAGTAATGCGTACTTAAAGCTAGGTCCTACAATATTTCCTATTTCTTTTTGACTTGAAACTATTCCTAATGGAGATAGTAGTATATATGCAAATACCATTAATCCTAATAGCAATGTTGCTACTTCTGGGAATCTTTTCCAGGGTTTCATATTCACTGCTGGCTTTGATTTTGTCGCCTTATATATCTTCCCTGGTTTTATGGCTGAAATTATTAACATCATCAAGGTATTTACAATAAATAAAATACCCATTATATGTATATAATTTATTTTTACTTTTAATATAAATATTAATAATGTATACAAAAATAAATGTGAAACTACAGCTACTTTTGCTGAAAATGCTGTAACTTTTTTCGAGAAAAACCCTACTAATACAATTGCTATTGTTGGAATATTGAAAAACCCTGTAAACCTTCTCATCACTTCGAATAATCCGCCTTCAGCATACATAGTTAAAGGTGCTACAAACATACTGAATACAGCTAATAAAGTAGCTACTATTTTCGCAACCTTTATTAATTTTACATCACTTATATCTGGATTTATAACTGGTTTATATATATCAAAACAAAATAATGTAGCAGCACTATTTAACAATGAATTATATGTGCTTAAAACTGCTCCAAATATTACAGCGCAATAAAATCCTGTTAAATATTTGGGTAAAACAAGAGAAACAAGTGCAGGATAAGCTGCATCCCCTATTTCTAATTGACCCTTGAATATATGAAAAGCTATGACTCCTGGAAAACTAACAATCAAAGGAATCAAAACTTTCATAAATCCTGATATCAACACCCCTTTTTGCCCTTCTTTTAGATTTGCTGCCCCTAACGTTCGTTGAATTAACACTTGATTAGTACACCAATAAAATAAATTTGCAAAAATCATTCCTGTAAATAGAGTTCCAAAAGGTACTGGATCTGTAGCTGATCCTATTGCATTTAACTTATCTGTATGTGTTGTTATAACTTGATTTAATCCATCCATTGCTTTTCCCTTACCTAAATAAAGTAATCCAAAAAATGGAACCGCTAATCCTCCAACTATAAGACCTATTCCATTTATTGTATCAGAAACAGCAACTGCTTTTAGACCACCAAATATTGCATAAATACTTCCTATTATTCCTATAATCCAAACTAAAATCCAAATTGACTGAACATATGTTACACCCAGTAAATCTGTCAAATTAAACACTTGATTAAAAGCTACTGCCCCTGCGTAGAGTGCAGCTGGTGTTGATATTAAAACATAACCTACTAATAGTAAAATTGATACGAGCTTTCTTGTTCCAGAATCATATCTTTCTTCTAAAAATTGAGGCATTGTTGTAAATCCTCTCCTTAAATAATTGGGAAGAAAGAACATAGCTAAAGCTATTGTAGCTATAGCTGCTGTAGTCTCCCAAGCCATACCACTTATCCCTCTTGAATAGGCTTGTCCACTTAATCCTACCATCTGCTCAGAGGATATATTTGTTAAAAGCATGGAGCCTGCTATAACTATTCCCGAAAGTCCTCTTCCAGCAAGAAAATATCCATCAGCAGTATTTAGTTTTTCACTTTTTGTTTTCCACCAAGAGATTATTGCAACTAAAACTGTGAAGAATAAAAAAGATATTATTGTTAATTCCATTTAATTCCTCCTTCAAATATATTTTTTTAATACCCCTATTAAAATTTTACCTCTATATTTTCCCCTGAAATCCCTAAAAAAGCTCCTTTTGCTATTAAATCCTGTTTATCTCTATGAACAAGTAGCCACTTGTTTCTTTTAAATAAAAATTTATCCTCTTCTGTCAATATCTCTATTTTATCTTTTTCAATATCAGTGTTTGTTTCTTTTGGCAAAATAACAATACATTTAAATCCTTTATTTGTTACTTTACAAGGTGCAAAATGTAAAGTTGTTGAGTAAAGTTCTACAGCTAATCCTTTTGGTAAAAAAAATGCTTTTACCACAGAGCTATCTAAATTATTATTTTTTATTTCTGTAGTTTTTGCTAATAATAAAACTAAATCTGTGACTGCTACATCTATTTCACTAGATTTATGGTATTCTAAACCATTTAAAAAAGAATTGTTACCATTACAATATCCAATTTGAATATTCATTCCACCGTATAAATTATTCTTTAGAGATAAAAATAGAGGGGCAATCCCCTCCATCTCTTTTACCGAACCAACATATACGTTGCCACTTGGAGGAATCAAAGTATTCTTTTCAGTGTATTGTACTAATTCATTAAAATCATATTCAGATATCACCTTACCATATTTTTCAAATTCTTTATCAAAACAAGATAATACCTCTAAATTATTTAATTGATTTAATTTCTCTAGCATTATACCCTCCAATTTTCTCTAATATCTGCATACCTCAAGATCTAAAAGTTCACCTAAAACTTCCAACTCTTTAGTCACATCTCCATAAATAACTACAAAATGTGGCTCCCACCCATCCTTTACACTCTTCTTAACTAAATCAAGAGATTTTGAATGAGTTTTGACAACAATAGAAGTCCCCAAGAATTGCTTAGGTTCATTTAATGCTTCTCCTGAAGCTATAAAAAATCTAAATTCTCCATTAGGTTTTCTTCCTATTCTAAATATAGTTACAGAATCAGCACCTTTACAACCAAACTCCATTGTTGGTCCTATTTTTCTATTTGGATGAACACCAGTTTCAGCACCTTTTTCCTTACTTGCTAATGAACATGCAGCCATTCCACAGTGCCAGAATGTAACAGTGTTTTTAATTTCATCTAAAGATACTGGATCTCCAAAAAATACTGAATGCTTCGTCAATTCTGTTCCCATATACATGGAAAGAGCTCCCATTAAATCTGACTCACAAGCTGCAGCAATCAAATTATCATTTAGTAGTCCTAACGCACCGCAAACTGGAGTTTTGAACTCTACAAAGAAATCTGGCCAACATCTTGAAGCTATTGCCTTTATATCATTATTTTCAATAAAATCTTTATATGCTTTATATATTCTAGCAAAATCTTTTACATTCTTTTCAGGTAGTTTCATTAATCCTACCATTTTTTGTTTTGCTTCTTCAAGTACTATTTCTATATCCTCATCTTTGAATTCTCTAGCTTTGGACATCAATTCTCTAGCCTCAATAGATAAAAGATTTATTCCAAAGTTTTTTAGTAATTCAGCATCTAAAGCTCTACCAAAACCAAATCCTTGAGGTGTATGTCCAATACTAGCCATGTTTAAACTTTTTAAAGATTTTTTTAATTTAGCTGCTTCTATATAAGCTTTTATTGTTATAATAACTTCCTCTTCCAAAGGACTTCCAAACACATAACCAAATTTTTCTCTTCCTAAATGATGGAAAAGATTCCCTGCTGAATAAGCACCAGTTAATGAATTTAGTCTAAGTCTTCCACCATCAATAATCGGTTCTCTTAATGTCCATAATAAAATCGGACAATTAATTTTTTTTATAACCTCAGTAGCGTATGCTGAATTTGCAAATGTAGTATTTTGTAAAATTATTAAATCCGGTTTTAATTTATTAATATATTTTTTTAAATCATCTATTGATAATAAGGGTGCTTCTGGATAAATTCCATTTTCTGTCAAATTTTCTATCATTTTTACTGATTTTATAAATTCTTCTTGAGCACTTTCTAAATGAAATGTAGGTACTCCTATAGGTATATAAGCAACTTTAAACGACATTTTACCTCCTTAATCTCTTACAACTTTAATTGTTGCACAGAAATCTTCTTTTCCAAATCCTCTCTCAATAGCCTCATCATAAATCCCTTGAACTATTGCTACTCCTGGAAGAATTAGTTCTGACTCCTTCACTAAATCCCCTGTTAAATGCACATCTTTATGCATATTTTCAACAGAGAAAGCTGTTGAAAAATTTCCTTCTATAATCGATTTACCCTTTCCATCTAAATAAAAATTTTGTCCGCCACCATACGAGATAGCTTTAATGAAATTCTCTGTTGGAATTCCATTTTTTTGAGATAGAGTTATCATTTCATTAACTCCATTTTGAATTTGAGAAACTAGTGTATTGTGACAAAGTTTCATAACTAATCCACTTCCATTATCACCTAAATGAATTATGTTATTCCCCATACACTCTAAAATAAATTTTATAGACTTATATGTTTCAAGATCTCCCCCAACATAAACTCCTAAGCTAGCAGATACTGCTGCAGGTACTGATTTTACAACTGGAGCATCTAGCATAAATGCTCCTTTTTCTCTAATTTTTTTTGCTAGTTCTATTGACACTTTAGGAGCGATTGTACTCATATCTATAAAGATTTGATTTTTTTTAACTACTTCTAATAATTCCTTGTAGACACTTTGTACATGCTCACTCTTTGGAACCATTGATATAATTACATCTGCCTTTTCTCCAATTTCTTTAATAGAATTAACTCCTATCGCTCCTAATTCTTCCATTTTTTTTACTTTTAGTGAATCAATATCAAATACTAAAACTTCATTTTTTAATTTTTTTATAATGTTAGAACTCATTGGTTCCCCCATTAGTCCTAGACCTATGAAACCTATTTTCATTTTTCCCTCCTCTCCTATGCATATACACACTCTTTTATTTTATTCTCTTTTATTCTATTTTGCAGTTTCGTCCCAAGCTTTTCTAAACACACCTAATCCATACTCTGTAAATGGGTGCTCAAAGCTTGCTTTATATACATCTAAACCACAAGTTACAATATCTGCTCCAGCTTTAGCTGCATCTGCAATTTGCTTTCCATTTCTTAAGGCTGCTACTATAATTTCTGTTTCAAAATCATAATTTGAATAAATATCAATTATATCTTGAATATACTGAGCAGTATCTTCTCCAGAATTTTCTTTCCATCCTACAAATGGAGATACAAATTTTGCTCCTAATTTTCCTACTGGTAGAGCTTGTGATGCTGAAAAAACTAATGTTACGTTTGTTCTAATTCCTTTTTCTTCTAATTTTCTCGCTGCAATTATTCCTTGCTCTATGCATGGTATTTTTATGATAAAGTTTGAAGAGTAAGCAGCTATCTTTTTACCTTCTTCTACCATTTCTTCCCATTTAGATAAATTTGGATTTATTTCAACAGAAATTGGAAACTTTTCATATCCTACTATGTTTTTTTCTTTTACCCAACAAGCTAAGTCCTCTATTACTTTTAAAAATGGTTTTCCACTTAGCATTATATGTCTTGGGTTTGTTGTAACACCATCAATCCTATAATTCTCATAAGCATACTCGATTTCGTCTAATTTTGCACTGTCTAAAAAATATTTCATTTTAACCTCCATATTATTTTGTTTTAATTAGTTAATAAAGTTAATCAATTATCTTTATGTTAATGTTATACTCTTAATTTTTAAAAATGTCAAACATTTTTTTATTTTTAGGTTTTTTTTGAAACAAAAAAACTTATATAAGTGCTTTTTAACCTATTAATTATCTTTTAAACTCAACTACAGTTTTTTAGTTTACAAATTTTAAAATATATAAACCAAGAAAATTAAAGGGAGATTTTGACTCAATGAGTACAAAATCTCCCTTATATCTCTATTCTAATATTTTTTTATACCTCACTCTTTGTTTAAAATACATGGATAATTTGAAAAAATCTCATCTATTCCTATTTTCTTTAACTCCATTGCCTCATTATATTCATTAACTGTATAAATAGCTATTTTAAGATTATTTTCGTGCGCTTCTTTTATTAAATTTTCATCTATATAGTCTTTAGAAATATTTATGGACACTGGATTTATTCCACTTTTTTTTATATATTCAAAAATATTTATAATATCATACTCAAATAACATCCCCATTTGAATATTTTCATCTAGTTTTCTATACTCCAAAAGAGAGTGATGATAAAATGATGATATTATAACTTGTTCTGAGCAATTATATCTTTCTAAAATTTTGTAAACTTCTTGTGCTATTTTAGATACATTTTTTTTGTCTGGTTTAAACTCTATATTTAATCTCACATTTTCAGGTAAAATTTTTATAACTTCTTCTAAAGTTGGTATCTTTTCTTCACAATAACTTTTATCATACCAAAATCCTGAATCTAATTTTTTTAACTCTTCCAAATTAAATTTTTCCAATCGTCCTTTTCCGTTTGTTGTTCTATCAAGTGTGTCATCATGCATAACCATAACTACTCCATCTTTGCTTAATTGGACATCTAACTCTATTCCTTTAGCTCCTAATTCTATTGCTTTTTTGAATGCTACTAATGTATTTTCTGGAGATAACGCACTAGCTCCTCTATGAGCAAAAACAAACATATCTAATCAACTCCTGTTCTCTTTATTTTTAAAATTAAAAATTCCTGCTCCCAGTGTAACGCCTAGTGAAAAATTAATAAGTGCTATCCCTATTATAATTTCAATTATACTCAGTAATTCTGTTATAAAAATTGCTGGAGTTACATCTCCGTATCCTACAGTAGTTAAAGTTATAAAACTAAAATAAATATGTTTGAAATAATAATACAAATCTTTTTGACTATAATTAATTCCATTAAAAGCCGGAACTGATGACCATGAACTTATTACGGTATATAGTGAACCAAAACTAATTGCTATAGTTATATAGAGTAAAAAAATAACTAATATATCTTTACTTTTAATCTCTCTTTTTCTTAAAAATATATCTAAAAATGTATACTTTAAAAGTATGTAATGACTATAAAATAATAACATTATATTAATTAAATTTATAAATTTTACAATATTAAAACTTTCTACCTCATTTAATCCATCACTATTTAGGATAGTATTAAATAGTGGAAGAAAAATCAAATAATAAAAGATTAAAAACAAGGCTTTTACTGGACTATCTTTTAAAAAAAGATCTTTTTTCTTAGCCAATATAATGGGTATCATATTGAAAAATAAAACAGGAATAAAATATAAAAAATTAAATTCAATATTTTCTTTTTCTGAAAAAAATAAATTTTTTAATTCTAAAATAACAGGAATTAAAATAGATATAAATAAAATAAAAAGTGAATACTTATAAAAAAATATTCTATTATTTTTTGAAAATAGTTTTTTGTTAAAATACATGACCTCAACTCCTAATATTAGTTCTTATATTATAACATATTTTGGGGATAAATGTATAAAATATGATATTTTTTGTAACAAAAAGAGGTAATATCTTTTTAAAATAAAAATATATTACCTCTAGTATAATAAAATTATAATAATGTAAAAAATTTATAATTTTAATTTATTTGTTAATTTATTAACTCTTTAAACAAACTATATAAAAAGTTCATTCTATTTAAATTTCAAAACAATCTTACAAACTTCTTCTGGTTTTTCTTCTATCATTTTAAACGCATCCATTGTATTTTCAAAATCCATAACATGAGAAATCAGTTTTTCTGGCATTAATTTTTTTTCATTAAAAAGTTCTACAACTTCTTTAAACTTATATGTTTGGTGTCTAGAACCTCTAATATCTAATTCTTTTATAGTTATAGTAATTTGAGCAATATCAGATGTTTCTTTTGTAAAACCAAGACACATCACTCTTCCTGCTACAGAAGTTATTTCTACTGCTTGTTTAAATGTTACAGGCGTACAAACAGCATCTATTGTCACATTAGAACCCATATTGTTTGTTATTTTTTTTACCCTTTCTAATACATTTTCTTTTTTAGCATTTATAACATAATCTGCTCCCAACTCTTTTGCAATATTTAGTCTTTTTTCATTAAAATCAGAAATTATTGTTATTCCACCTTTTAATTTTGCCATTTCAAGTACACAAAGACCTATTGGTCCTGCTCCTATTATAAAAACAAAATCTCCAGCTTTTACATCTGCTCTCCAGACTATTTGAGTAGCAATTGTATAGGGCTCTATCATTGCTGCTATTTCCCAAGGAATTTCATCATTAAACTTAAATAGATTTTTTTCTGGAGCAATGTAGTACTCTTGAAAACCACCATCAATATGACATCCTCTTACTATCAAGTTTGCACATGCATTTGGACGTCCTGACTTACAAGCATAGCATTCTCCACATGCAATCATTGGCTCTAAAACAACTTTATTGCCTATCTCTAAATTTTTAACATTTTTTCCAATCTGAATTACTTCTCCAACTACTTCATGCCCTACAACTCTAGGGTAGGTTGCTACAGGAGAAGTTCCATGATATATATGTATGTCTGAACCGCATATTCCCACTGCTTTTACTTTTATTAAAACGTCATCTTTTTCTTTTATTTGTGGCATTTCTTTTTCCACTAATATCATTTTATTCGCTTCTTCAACTTGAAAAACTTTCATTTTCTCCTCCTCAATGAATTTTATAAAGATTTTAATTTATTCCAAATTACCTCGTCTACTGGTATTCCTAATTCCAAATTTTCCTTTCTTTTTACTAGTGAACGCTCTCCAGGATAAAACACCTCTCCATTTTTTTCTACAGGTTCTGATTTTTTTACATAGTCTATAGTACTGTTTACTATTTCTTCCACTCTCGAAATATCTGACATTTTCTCTGTATTAATAGCAATTAATACTTGAGATAAAGCATATTCATCTCCACCTAATTCTCCAACTTTTTCACATGAATTTCCATCTGAAAGTACGCTTGCAATTAAGTCTAGCATAATAGAAAGTCCTGAACCTTTCCAAAATCCTATTGGAAGAACTCTCCATGTTTTTTCTATTTCTACTGGATCATTCGATAATTTTCCATTTATGTCATAACCACCTGGAACTGGTAAAAGCTCACCTCTTAATTTAGTGTTTTCCATCTGACCATATGAAAATTGAGCTACAGCCACATCAACAACTACAGCACCAGATTTTTTTGGTACAGAAAAAATGATTGGATTATTCCCTATTCTTCTTTCTTTAGCTCCCCATGCCGGCATATTAGGTTGAGTGTTAGTCCAACATATCCCAATACAACCTGCTTTTGCTGCTTGCCAACCAAAAGTTCCACCTCTTAACCAATGATTAGTATTTTTTATAGCTACACAACCAATCCCATATTTTTTTGAAAGCTCTATTGCTCTGTCCATAGCTATCTGAGCATTTAGATTTCCAAATCCTAAATTTCCATTCCAACGCTCCAATGCTCCTACACTACACTCCATAGTAGGAACTGCATTCATATCTATATATCCTTTATCAATATATTCTATGGTTCTAGGAAATCTATTTACCCCATGAGAGTAAACACCATCACAACTAGTTTCAGTATACAATTTTGCTACTTTACTGGCTATATCTTCGTCGCAACCTTTTTTTAATAAGATTCTTTTAAATTCTTTTTCTAATTCTTCAAATTTTACTCTTCTCATATTTCTTCCCCTTCTAAATATTTTTAATAATTTTTTATTTTTTTATAACTTTTTAAAATATCATCTGATATACGTTGTGAACTTATAGAACTCTCTAAACTTCCCGCATGAGTTCCTTGTCCTAAAATTTCATTCACTATTCCTTGAATATAAGGTTGCTGAACGTGTTCAGGATTTTTGTAACTATATTCTTTATAATATTCATTTTTACATACTTTTATTGGTGTTTCATCAAAACAAGAAAAAATAATTTTACCTTCATTTCCAATTATCTCTATCTGATCTTTATTCTCAAAAACAGTAAAACTCCATCTTCCTATTCCATGGACTCCGTTTTTAAATTTCCATGTTGCTGTAACAATATCCTCAACATCATAAAGTTCTGCTTGATTTCCTACAAAAGATTTTATCTCTGATATTTCTCCTAAAATATAGTTTAATATATCTAGCATGTGTATCCCCATATCTAAAAAAATTCCTCCTCCAGATATTGAGCCCACAAATCTCCATGGTACATTCTCTTTTTTGTATCCAGAACTTTCTATTGTTTGCTGTAATACTACATCTACACATCTAACATCTCCAATAGTTTTTTCTTCTATTAATTCTTTTACTTTATTAAATTTTTCTAATCCTCTTCTATAAAAAGCAGTAAATACTTTTATATTTTTTTCTTTAGCTAGTCTTTGAATTTCTAAACAGTCTTCGTAACTTGCTGCCATAGGCTTTTCTATATATACAGGTTTTCCTGCTAATATTGCCTTTATTGCATATTCTTTATGTGAAGAAGGGGGAGTGGCAATATATATAGCATCTATTTCAGAACTTTCTATCAATTCGTCTATATTTTCAAATACTAATTCTATATTGTGCCTCTTAGCATAATCTCTAGTTTTATCCATATGAATACTAGAAACTCCTTTAAGCTCTGAATTTGTTGATTTATAAAGACCTGGTCCACTTTTTTTTTCTGTAACTTCACCTGTTCCAATCATTCCCCATCTTACCTTATTCATACTTCACCTTCCTCAGTTTATGCTATTTAAAAGTTCAACATTAATTTTTATTACAACTTTTCTTATCATCATTTTCTCATTTATCAAACACCCTGGACGGTGAATTATATTCGGAAAAAATACAGCGAATGTTCCTTGAATCATTTTTATATAAAATTCATTTATGCTTTCTGAATAAAATAAGATATCTCTTTCACTATTGTAATTTTCTGAAATTTTGTTTTTTCCATTATCTACAGAAACACCAATCCTTTCTTCTCCTTTAACTAAAAATTGAATATCTATATATTTTTTATGAATTTCTGGCATTATCTCTTCTTCTTTTTTAGTTTCTAAATCTATAACTTGTACAAACATATCAATTTCTCCAAAAGGATGAAATCTTCCTACTTCCATTTTTGTAAAATCTGTTTTTTTTAGATAATTTGTGGCTTTTTGTATTATTACATGATAATTTTTTTCATATTTTAAATTATCTATATTTCCAAAAATCATTCTTCCTCCTTACTATTTTAATAAAAAATTTTCACTACAGAAAAATATTTGGATTTATCATTTTAGGTATCCCTATTATAAAAGAAGGCATAAATGCAACTATCAATAATACTATAATAGAAACAAAAAGATAAGGTGCTATTCCTTTGAAAGAGCGTTCCACCGAAATTTTTCCAATTGAACCTGCTATAAGCAAACAAAGTCCGTATGGCGGTGTTACCAATCCTAAAGATAGTGTTATCGTAAAAATTAACCCTAGATGAATCGGGTCTATTCCTAAAGATTTTGCTGCTGGTAAAACAACTGGTACGAATAGTATCATAGCTGGTACAGAATCCATAAAAGTTCCAATAAATAGTAAAAATAAGATAAGTATTACGATAAAGAAAATTGAGCCTCCTGGAATATTTAAAAACATATTTGAAACAGCAGATGTTATGTTGTAATATCCTAAAAGCTCTCCTAACGCATTTGCAGTTGCTAATGCAAACAGAGATAATGAACTTAACTTTAAAGTTTCTAATATTATCTGAGGTAGCATTTTTATTGTTAAAGTTTTATACACAAATAACCCTATAATTAGTGCATAGACGCATGCAAAACCTGCTGCTTCTGTTGGAGTGTAGGTTCCAGTTATTATTCCGCCTATAATTATTACTGGTGTCATTAATGCTGGAAAACTTTTTATGAATAACTTTAAAATTTTTTTGTTTGGAACTCTTTCATTTCTAGGAAAATTTCTTTTTTTTCCATGAACAGCTATTACAAACATCATGGAAAGTCCAATTAAAATACCTGGTATTATTCCTGCAAAAAATAATGCTGCAACAGATACATTACTTATTCCTGAATAAACAACCATAACAATGCTTGGTGGAATTATACTTCCTATTGTTGAAGAGGCAGCAGTTACTCCTACTGCCGTTTCTTCATCATATCCATTTTCTATCATATTAGGTATAAGTATCTTTCCAACTCCTGCTGTATCTGCTTGTGATGAACCTGAAACTCCTGCAAAAATCATTGAAACTAGCACATTAGCATGGGCTAATCCACCGCGTACATGACCAACAAGAGCAACACAAAATTCTACAAGCATTTTTGATATATTACCATGATTCATTAAATTAGCAGCTAATATAAAAAGAGGAACTGCTAACAATACAAAAGAATTAAGTCCATAAAACATTTTATTAAAAATTACTATATTGGGAATTGCTTCTATTGATGAAATTCCAGCAAATGCCACTAATCCAAGAGAAAAAGAAATAGGAACACCCACTGCAATAAGTCCTACAAACAACACAATTAAAAAAAATTCTACCATTATTTTTTCAACTCCTTAAACTCTAGAATATTTTCAATAATTTGAGATATTAAATAAATACTCATAGTTATTCCGGAAATTGGCAAACATAGCCAAGTCCAGCCCATTTTAAATGTCGGTATATTTAACCAACGATAATTCCAAAATCTATTACTAACTATATAGCCATAATATATCATTGCTATTGAAAATATTAGCATAGCAAGACACAAAACTATATCATGCAATATTTTTTTTTCCCCTATTAACTTATCCGCTAACGATGTGAAAGAGAAATGTGCTTTATGTCTAACCATAACAGAGGCTCCCATGAAAACAGCCCACACAAAACTATTTTTTATTATATCCTCTGTCCACATTGCTGATATCTCAAATATTCTAAAAATAATCTGTAGTAATATTGTTATTAAAAATATTGTTATTAGGAACATACCCATAAACAACTGTATTTTTTCTATAGAATTTACTAACTTTTTCATTAATTGACCCTCCGAGATAAAAATAATCGATAATTAAAACTTAAATTAATTCTTATTGTGCATCTTTTCGAATCATTTCAAGTAAATCTTCCATTTTATTTTCTTTAGCAAATTTTTCTTGAATCTGCTTTGCAATTTCTATAAAATTGGTTTTTTCAATTTTATTTATAATACCACCATCTTCAATTATTTTTTTTCTAGACTCATCTAATTTTTTATAAGTAACATTTCTTTCTTCTCTTGTGGCTATTTTAGCAGCCTCTTTGATCCACTCTTGTTGCTGCAAACTATATTTTGAAAATTTTTCTCCATTTACAAGTAATAGTCTTGTTGTAAAATCATGCTCAGTTTCTGTTATATATTTTCCATTTATTGTTTTATGATGATCTTTTAAGCTTAAGTTTGTCATATCATTTTCAGCTGCATCTACAACTCCTTGTTGAAGTGCTTGATAAAGCTCATTCCAGTCAACACTTGTTGGAATAGCTCCTGACTTGGACCAAAAATCTTTCTGAACCATAGAAGATTGAGTTCTAATTTTTATTCCTTTTAAGTCTGATACTTCTTTTAAACTTTTTTTTCCATAATAATTTCTAACACCTGATGACCAATAGTCTAAAACTAAAAAATCTTTATTTGACTTTTCCAATATTTTATCTTTCATAAATTCTCCAAACTTGCCATCTACAACTTTTTCCCATGTTTCATAGTCATTAAACATGTAATAAAGAGATAACATATCTATTTCTTTAACACCTATTGCTGTCATAAATCCTGGGGATGCAACTATTAAATCTACCCCTCCAAATGTTAATTTTTCAATAAGTTCTGACTCATTAGTTCCTATATCTCCTGCATGAACTTCAGCTGTTATACTCCCTTTCGATAATCTTTCTACTTCTTCCTTAAACTTCATCATTCCGTAGTGGTAAGGATTTTCAGTTGAAGTTTGATTGTGAGCTGCTATAAGATGTATTTTTTCTGCATTAACCATTTTACTTTCTTTTTTTCCACAACTAATTATAGTACCCAGTGATATCAAAACTAAAATTAATATTTTTTTCATATTTACCATCCCCTTATTTAATAGAATCTACTTAAGAAAAATAAAAAACCTGCCTCTCATACTAGTATGCAACACTTTGTTACACCTTAAATGTATCATTTTTTTTAAAAAAAGCAATTTTTTTTTACAATACGACCTAAAAAAGTTTTATTGAGAATATTTTAGGGCGTTAAAAATGTTATACAGTATTGCTGAGATATATAATGAATTGTCTAGTTAACAGGAAGTAGAGCAGAAAATATAAGAAGGTTAGATTAGCCTACAACAAACATAAAAGGAACAAGTATAGGAGTGTCATAAAGAGATAGAATTACAAGAAGAATACGTACATAGGAAAATGAATTGTGTAATAGGAAAAAAGAATGGAAAAAAAAACATACTACTAGTATTAACAGAACTTGTAACAAGACAAGAAATAGTAAGAAAAATACCAAATAAAAAACAAGAATCAGTAGTAGCAGAATTGAACAAGTTGGATAAAGAGTATAAGAAAAAATTCAAAAAAATATTTAAGACATATAACTGTAAATAATGGAATAAAAAAATTATGTTTAAAACTAGCATATTGAATGAATTAATTTTTTTGAAAATTTGGGACAATTAAACTTATAATTTAACTATAAATTTTTAACAGTTATTTGGTGCTATTTTTCTTAAACTTTCATTATTTTTCACTTTTCTTAATTTAATTATGATATACTTTTAAAACAAAAATAGCATCTTTTTAAGATGCTATTTTTGTTTTAAGTTTTGGGTAAATATTTAAAAATTTTAATTTATTCTTACCTCTCTATTTTTAAAATCTACCACTTGAATCTTATATTCTTTCTGAATATAGTTCTCATTTCCATTTTTTTCAATCTCTATTTCAACTCTGTCACTAAACGTCTTTAACTTTACTTTTATTTCTGCATAAAATCCTTTTTTGTAATTAGTTGTTGCTCCATCATCTTCAAAAGAAACAAATTCTAATTCAGTTTCTTTTTCTGGTGCATAAATTATAAATGCTCTTTCATCTAAATCTTTATCAGCAAAATTATAATTCTCAGTATTATTTATTGGTAATATTGCACCCTCTTTTACAAACAAAGGAAAAGTATTTAAATCAGCTTCAACTTCTATCGATTTTCCACCTTTATAATATTTGTTAGTATTATAACAATACCAATTATCACCTTTTGGTAAATAGACTTTTCTTTTTAATGCTCCTTCTTTTATTACCGTAGCAACTAATAAATTATCTCCTAACATAAACTCATCATTTTCAAAAAATGTATTTTTGTCTTCTTCATAATTGTAAAATGTAGGTTTTATAATAGGAGTCCCTTGTGAATGAGCTTGGTATAACAAATTGTAGATATAGGGAGTTATTTTTCTCCTGAAATTCATAGCTTTTTTTACTTCTGATAAAACATCGCTATACATCCACGGAACATTAACTGTTTTATCATCATTCCAAGAATGAATCGTAAATCTTGGATAAAATATCCCATTTTGTATCCATCTCACAAATAGTTCTGGAGAAGGAGCGGGTCCTGAAAATCCACCGACATCATGTCCTAAATTGTACACTCCTGATAAGGATAAACTTATCGCCATATAATTATTATATTTTAGTGTTTTCCATTCTGTTCTATTATCCCCAGACCACGTCTGAACATACTTCTGCATTCCTGGGCACCCTGCTCTTGATATTAAATAGGGTCTCAGTTCAGGATTAAATTCTTTTTGAGCTTCATAAGACGATTTCATCATAAGAAGAGTTTGAATAGGTCTCATTAGTTCTATATCTATCTCTTTTCCAAAGCCATTACACTTTGCTTCTGAATCCCAAATTTCATATTCATTATTGTCATTCCATGTTGAATCTATTCCTAACTCCAATAACTTTTCTTTTACGTTATTTTTCCACCATAAAATTGCATCTTTATTTGTAAAATCTATATAGGCACCATTATCATCCCAAAACTGAACTAATTCTGGTTCTTTTCCTATTTTTTCTTTTATAAACAATTCTTTCTCTTTCATTTTTTTAAATTCAGGATGATCATGTAAAAAAGCTGGTTTTATATTTGCACAAAGCTTAATTCCATTTTTATGATAGCTATTTGTAAATGCTTTTACATCAGGAAATTTTTCTTTATTCCAATTGAAAACATATCGTTTATCTCCAATAGAGGTATAACCTGAAGAAAGTTGAAAAGAATCGCAAGGAATTACGTATTTTTTACAATCTTCTAAAAAATTATTCAATAATTTCTGCGAATCTGGTAAATCTGTATATGTCATTGTTGAGCCTGAATAACCAATACTCCATTTAGGTGCAAATATTGTCTTTCCTGTTAGCCATGAAAATCTCTCAGTTACATTTTTTATCTTAGGACCTGCTATTACATAGTAGTCAAGATCCCCATCTTTTGCTTTAAAGTATCTATATAATCCATGATAGTTGTCTAACTCTGTACCCATCTCAAAAGTAACTGTTGAAAAATTATCATAAAATATACCAAATGAGTAATTTGTTTTAGAATTTCTCGTTATGTAAAAAGGAATATGTTTATATAAAGGATCACTATACTCAGCATCATACCCCATAGGATCTAAATTTTTCATTCTCATTCTTCTATAGTGCTTATTTAATTTCCCACTTTTTTCTCCAAATCCAAAATATTCTTCCTCTAAATTTCTTTCTAAATAATGATAAACTTCTTTACCCCAATAATCTAAATTATAGGCTTGTGTTTTTCTATCTTGAGCAATCTTTACCCATTCCCCATTTTGTTTTCCAAACCAAGATATTTTCATTCCATTTAGCTCTATAATAGCTTTTAGGTGTTCTGTTAAAATTGTTACATTTTCACCAGTTTCTATTAATTTGTATTTTGGTAAATTAAAAGCTGAATGTTCAAATCTATCTCTTCCTTCAATATCAAAATCTTCCATTCCTGGAGTTACAACCCAAGTTTTGTCTAATTTTAATTTCCTATCTTTTAAAAATGTTATTTTAAAAATATCTTCTTCGAGAATAGATATTTTTACTTCCAAGTTGAGCTGTTTTGATTCAAAAGTAATAACATTGTCTTTTTGTTTTATAATTTCAAATATATACATCATTTTTATTCCCATATTTTCAAGGTTTTACCCTTTTCCCCTCCTCCACTTCATATAATCTTATATTAATTTAAATAATTTTGGTAGTGCTAAACTTATCCATGGGATATACGTAATTAGAAGTAATGTAATTATCAAACCTATAAAGAATGGTATTAGTTCTTTTATTACCTCTTCTATTTTGACTTTAGCTATTCCACACCCTATAAACAAAACACTACCTACTGGAGGTGTACATATACCAATACACAAATTTGAGACTAGCATTATTCCAAAATGAACGGGATGTAATCCTAACTTAGTTGCAATAGGTAAAAATATAGGAGTGAAAATTAAAATTGCTGGTGTCAAATCCATAAATGTTCCTGTTACTAGTAATATTACATTCATTAATAAAAGTATTACTATTTTATTATCAGATAAAGATAGTATAGTTTCTGTTATATATTGTGGTATAGAAGAAAAAGCCATCGCCCACGACATAATACTTGAAGCACCTATCAAAAACATTATAATTCCGGTCATTTTCACAGTATCTTTAAATATAGTTTTTGCATGTTCTAATGTTAAACTTCTATAAACACAAACTGATAAAAATAAAGTATATACAACTGATATTGCTGAGGCTTCTGTTGCTGTAAATATTCCTGCTATAATTCCACCAATTACAATTACGATTAAAAATAAACTTGGAACAGCATCTAATACTACTTTAAATGCAGCTCTTGCTGATATTTTTTTTTCAACAGGGTAATTATTTTTTTTAGCTATAAAATATGCTATTATCATTACACTTAGTCCCATCAATATTCCTGGAATATATCCTGCAACAAATAATGCACCTATCGAAGTTCCACCACTAACTAGTGAAAATACAATTAGAGATCCACTTGGTGGTATTAGTAATCCAGTTGGAGATGATGCTATATTTACTGCTGCTGAAAACTTTGAATCATACCCTTCTTTTTTTTGTAAAGGATCTAATGTTCCTCCAATTGCAGCAGCTGCGGCTACTGCTGAACCTGATATAGAACCAAATAACATATTCCCTAAAACATTAACTTGAGCTAGGGAACCTGGTAATCTTCCACCTAGTAATTTGGCAAAATTAACAAGTTTTATCGCTATCCCACCTGTATTCATTATACTTCCAGAAAGAATAAAAAATGGAATTGCTAATAATGTAAAACTATCCATCCCTGTTATCATCTTTTGAGCAGAAGCTATCACAGCTACATCAAAAGGTAAATTTATCAATAGAGTTAAAAATGAAGATAATCCTATTCCAATAGATATGGGAACCCCTAACCCTAATAAAAGAAAAAAACTTATAAATAAAACTGCTATTGTTAATCCCATTATGCCACCTCTTTTCTTAGTAATGATTTTAATTCAATTATGTCTATAATCATATACAGTAAATTTATTATTCCAGATAAAGGAAGAATTGAATAAACAACCCCCATAGGTATTTGTAGCGAAGGTGATAATTGTCCCATTGTATTAAGTGATAATTGACCTCCACCTATTATTTGAACTAACAAAACTAATAAAGATACTATCATAGCTATAAATATCTTCAAAAATATCTGATTTTTTTCTTTTAATCTTGTTATAATTAAATCTATTGATAAATGAGCTTTTATTCCAAAAGAATATGTTGCACCTAATAACCCAATCCAAATTAGACTAAACCTTGAAAACTCATCTGTAAAAGTACTTGGACTATTTAATATATATCTTGAAACTACTTGCCATGTTACTGCTAAAACCAATAAAATCAAAACTAATGATGTAAATATAATTATTACTTTATTTATTTTATTTCTTATTTTTTCCATGTATATTCTCCTTTAGTTCGTACTTCTTATTGCATTTATTAGTTTTGACATATTTTTGTCCTTCATTAATTCTTCATACATTGGTTTAACTTTTTCCTGAAATGCTTTTTTGTCTGGGTATATAAATTTTACGTTCATTTCTTTTGCTTGCTCTATCTGTGTTTTTTCCATCTCATCCCATAAAGCAACTTGATAATCAAAGGCTTCTATCGCCGCCTCTTTAAATATTTTTTTCTGGCGATCATTTAATTTAGCCCAAGTTGAATTACTAATAAAAAAAACATCTGGAACTATTGTATGTTCATCATAAGAATAAAATTTTGAAACCTCTCCATGCCTATCTGTTGTAATTGCTGATAGATTATTTTCAGCACCATCAACTACTCTCTGTTGAAGTGCAGTGTATAATTCACCGTAAGATAAAGGTGTTGCAGTTCCACCTAAATATTCTACCATTTTTATAGATGTGTTACTTGGTTGAACCCTAATTTTTAACCCTTTTAAATCATCAGGCGTCTCTATTGGTTTAGAACCATAAAAATTTCTAGTCCCAGATGTAAAATATCCTAATCCTAAAAATCCACTTTTTTCTGTCATCTTCAAAATTTCTTCTCCAATTGGGCTTTTCATCACTTTTAAAAAATGATTATAATCATTAAATAAATATGGCATTGAGAATACAGAATATTCTTTTACAAATCCTTCAATTGGAGAAGCACTTGCTTTTGTCAAATCTATCGCTCCTGCCTGTAAAAGCTCTATTAATTCTCTTTCTTGACCTAACTGTCCATTTGGAAAAACTTGTATAGTCACCTCTCCTTGTGTTCTTTCTTCAACTAATTCTACAAATTTAAGCATACCTTTGTGTACTGAATGGTTTTCACTTAAACCATGAGCTAATTTTAGCTCTAACACATGACTTGTCTTACTTTTATTACATCCTAAAATTGAAAAGAATGCAATAATTAAAATAACTATTTTTTTCATTTTTCCTCCTGATAAACTTTGAGAATATTAAGTTTTATATTCCATTTCTTAACAACATTAGTAATAATGATTCAAGTTTTATAATAACAATATTTATGGTATCTTAATAAGAGTATCTTAAAAATTGTATTTTCACTATTGTTGTATACTAGTATTAATGTTGCTTTAATTTTAACTTTTTTTATTTATTTTGTCAATGTTTTTTTTAATTCAATTTGAGTTATATATATAAATATTCAACTAATAACAAACATATTAACTGGTTTTTACTTAATAACACAAATAAATCCAAACTAAATATTTGTTAATTGTATATAAAAATGGGATAGCTTTTCATAAATAGCTATCCCATTAACTTCATAAACATAAATCTATTTTTAACAATTACTCTACAACTCAACACCAAAATAATTCTCAGCATTCTCGAAAGAAATACCTTTCACTATTTTTTCTAAAATGTTATAATCCTCTGGAAACTCTCCATTTTCTACCCATTTTCCTATTATGTTGCAAAGTATTCTTCTAAAATACTCATGTCTTGTAAAAGATAAAAAACTTCTTGAATCTGTCAACATTCCAACAAATTTACTTAGTACACCTAAATTTCCTAATGTTTTTAATTGTAATTCCATCCCATCTTTTTGATCATTAAACCACCAACCAGAACCAAATTGAATTTTACTTGGTATCCCATCTCCTTGAAAATTTCCTATCATAGTTGCCAAAACATAATTATCTTTAGGATTTAAACTATAAAGAATAGTTTTAGGTAATTCCTTTGTGTAATCTAAGGAATTTAAAAGTTTAGACAGATCTTCAGCACAATTCAAATCTCCTATTGAATCAAATCCAGTATCTGCTCCTAAAGATTCAAACATTCTTTTTGAATTATTTCTTAATGCTCCCATGTGTAACTGCATTGTCCATTTTCTTTTGTTATATTCCTTTCCTAAATAATTTATAAATTGTCCTTTATAAATTTTTATTTCTTTTTCATTTAATTCTTTTTTTAATAATCCTTTTGAAAATATAATCTCTAATTCTTCTTTTGTTCCTTCTAAGTATTGAGCAGTATCTAATCCATGATCTGATATTCTACATCCTACTTCATGAAAATAATCTATTCTTTCAGTTAAAGCTTCACAAAGTTTTTTATAAGAATCAATAGCGTGTCCAGTTACTTTGCTAAGTTCATTAATGTATTCTGAAAATCCATCTTTTTCTATATTAACAGCTTTATCAGGCCTAAAAGTTGGTAAAACTTTAACGTTAAAATCTTTATCATTTTTTATCATTTTATGATATTCTAAGTTATCAATAGGATCATCAGTTGTACAGATACCTTTTACATTAGATTTTTTTATTAATTCTTTTGCTGAGAATTCATCTTTTTTAAGCAAAAAATTGCACTTATCCCATATAATATCAGAATTCTTAGAATTTAAAGTTTCTTGAATTCCAAAATATCTTTGAAGCTCAAGATGAGACCAATGATATAGTGGATTTCCCATTGCATTTGACAATACCTCTGCCCATATTGTAAATTTTTCTTTATCACTTTTATCCCCTGTTATAAAACTTTCATCTACACCGTAACTTCTCATTGCTCGCCACTTATAGTGGTCTCCACCTAACCATATTTCTGTCATGTTTTTATATTTTTTATTTTCCGCAATTTCTTTTGCAGAAAGATGACAGTGGTAGTCAAATATCGGCATCTCTTTAGCATAATCATGATATAATTTTTTTGATGTTTCTGTTTCTAATAAAAAATCATTGTCCATAAATTTTTTCACTATTTATCACTCCCATTACTCATTTTATTTTTATACTTTACATTATAATTGCTTAAAAAAACTCCTCTTCTTATTGTATACTAGTATAATTCTTTTTTTTTTATTTGTCAATTTTTATTTTATTTACAATTATTAAAAAAAACTAACTACAATTAGTTAGTTTTTTTTTTTAATTTTATAATAACTCCTTCCATCACAAAAAATAATCTGGATATTTTTCTTTAAACACTTCTATTTCATCCTTATAATTAGCTAAGTGCTCATCGACAATATTTCCTACAATATTTTCATCTTTATTCATAATTACATTTAAAATTGTATTATGTTGCTCAACAGTTTTATTTAAAGTTTTTCCTTCTATAACATCTAAAAATCTTAATCTATCATAGTGAGTAGACATATATTTTATAGCATTCCAAGTTCTTGATTTTCCTGTAGCTGAATATATTATTCTATGAAATTCATTATCTAGATAAAACCTTTCAATAGTATCACCTTCTAAATCTAAATTCCCTTTCTGCAAATATATATTTTTTTCTAACTCTTTAAATGTTTTTTTATCAAATTTTTTTATTGCCAGTTTTAAAATATCTTTTTCAATTAAATTTCTAATATAAAAAGCTTCTTCCACAGCTTCTAAATCTATTTTAGATACAAAAGTTCCTCTTTGTGGATAGACATCTATTAATTTTTCATCTGAAAGTTTTACTATAGCTTCTCTTACTGGTGTTCTACTTACTCCTAGCTTTTCACTAAATTCTACTTCACTAACATTTTGACCTGGCTTTAATTCTAAGTACATGATATTTTCTTTTATCACTCTATAAACATAGCTTCTTGTATTCTCTTTATAATTCCTAACGACATTTTTCATCTTTACTCCCTAAATGCTACTTTATTTTAATTATATTGTAACATGCTTGAAATAAATAATGCAATAAATAAAAAAAACTAAAAAAGAACATTTTCACATGTTGTCTTTTAGTTTCTTTATTTTATTTATTTATTTTAAACTCCTGAATACGCCGAAAATCCACCATCAATAGGAATTACTACTCCATTTACAAATCCTGAAGCTCCATCATCAACTAAAAATAATAATGTTCCTAACAACTCATCTATTTCTCCAAATCTTCCCATAGGAGTTGCTGTTATTATTTTTTCTGCTCTCGCTGTCCAACTTCCGTCACTATTTTTTACTAACTTTTCATTTTGATTAGTTACAAAAAATCCTGGTGCCATAGCATTTACTCTTATTCCTTCCTTTGAAAAGTGAACTGCTAACCATTGAGTAAAATTAGAAACTGCAGCTTTGGCTCCTGAGTATGCAGGAATTTTAGTTAAAGGAGTATAAGCATTCATTGAAGAAATATTTATTACTGTGCATCCTTTTTTATTTAACATATCTTTAGCAAAAACTTGAGTTGGAAGTAATGTTCCTAAGAAATTTAAATTAAAGACAAATTCAATACCTTTAGGATCTAAATCAAAGAAACTTACTAAATCGCTATTGTTTTCATCTCCAGTTTCATAATATTCTTTTGTTGTCGTTCCCTTAGGATGATTTCCACCAGCACCATTAATTAAAATATCCACTTTTCCAAATACTTCATTAATTTTCTTATGTGCTTCTTCTAAACTCTCTTTTTCTAAAACATTTGCCTTAATACCAATAGCAGCTCCACCATCATTTACTATTTCTAACGCCACTCTTTCAGCTTCCTCTTTATTTAAATCTAGTAATGCTACTTTTGCACCACATTTAGCTAGTGCTTTGGCAAATTCTCCGCATATTACTCCACCTGCACCTGTTAGTACAACTATTTTTTCGTTTAAATTTATGTTTAAAGGTACTTTCATTTTTCCTCCTTAAATTCAAATTTTATTTTTTTAAAGTTTCCCAAATCCCTAACATATACATAGCTCCTAGTGCTCTGTCATATAAACCATAACCTGCTCTACCTGTTTCTCCCCATATCATTCTGCCGTGGTCTGGTCTAACATAACCTTCAAAACCTACTTCGTGATAAGCTTTTAAAATTTCAACGATATCTAATGAACCACATTTAGACATATGTGCAACTTCAGTAAAAGAACCCTCTTCATAATTATTTACATTTCTTATATGAGCAAAATGAATTTTCTTCCCAAATTTTCTTATCATTTTTGGTAAATCATTGCAACATGATACTCCTAATGAACCTGAACATAATGTCAAGCCATTAGATGGGCTGTCAACAATATTTAAAACTCTTTCTAAATTTTCTGTATTTGTTATTATTCTTGGTAATCCAAATATAGGCCAAGGTGGATCATCTGGATGAATCGCCATTTTAACCCCTTCTTTTTCTGCTACTGGTATGATTTCTCTTAAAAAATAACTTAAATTTTCCCATAAATTTTCACTACTTATATCTTTATACTTATCTAAAACTTCTCCTAGACCATTTTCTCCATAGCTTGTGTCCCAACCTGGCAAAGAAAGTTCTCCATTTTTAGGATTCATTTTTTCCACTATATTTTTATCATAAGCCAGTGCATTAGACCCATCTGGAAGTTGATATTCTAATACAGATCTTGTCCAATCAAATACAGGCATAAAATTATAACAAATAACTTTTATCCCCATTTTTCCTAAATTTCTAATATTTTGCTTGTAATTTTCAATGTATTTAGTTCGAGAAGATAAACCTAATTTTATATCTTCGTGCACTGGCACACTTTCAACTACTTCAAATTCTAAACCCTTGCTTTCAATTTTATCTTTTAATTCTTTTATTTTTTCCAAGGGCCATACTTCTCCCACAGGAATATCATAAATTGCCGAAACAATTCCTTGAACCCCTGGAATTTGTCTAATATTGTCTAGAGTGACCTTATCATCATCTCCATACCATCTGAATGTCATTTTCACTACTTTTACCCTCCTCTTAACTTCTTTACTTTTATCTTGTATACTAGAATAGTTTAGTATTTTTTTTTTAATTTGTCAAGAGACTTTTATTTATATCTATTTATTATTTATCTATTCAGTTCAGAAACAGCTTTATTAGAATGATAATCTTTTATTGTTCTTTCCACTAATTTTAAATCAACACAACTTAAATCTCCTGTTACTGTATTTTTTAAAACAGACATAGCATTTCCAAAATCAAGGGCTTTTTCTAGATTATTGTGTTTTAAAATACCAAATAATACTCCAGATAAATAAGCATCTCCACTTCCAATTCTATCAACTACATCTATATTTAAATATGGTTTACTTGTGTAAAATTGATTTTCTTCTCCATTATAGATTAGTGATGAAAAATCATGTTTTTTAGGTGATACTACTATTCTTTTAGTTGTTGCTATTATTTTTATATTATTCTCTTTTGAGAAATTTTTTATTATATTTTCAAGTTCTCCTGTTTTTCCAAACATTTTTCTTAAAGATTCCTCAGAAATAAATAAAATATCTACATAGGGTAATATTTTTTCAATTGTTCTTTTAGCTTCCTCTTCACTCCAAATAGCAGACCTAAAGTTCACATCAAAAGACACTAGTGTTCCTGTCTCTTTAAATTTTTTTATTAGTTCAAGAGATAATTCTCCTAATTCCTTTGAAAGTCCTAAAGTTATTCCACTTAAATGAAAAATTTCTGCTTTTTTAAACATATCATTATTCAGTTCATTTATTTTTATATTCATAAAAGAAGAATGGTCTCTATCGTAAATCACAGTGGGTTTTCTAGGATATGCACCGTATTCATAATAGTAAATTCCTAATCTTTTATTCACTGATTCATCATAAATTAAAAAATCATCACTAACTCCATGGGCTCTCACATTCTTTTTTACAAATCTTCCTAGTTCATTATTTGGAATTTTACTTATTATTGCACTTCTTATTCCTAGTGATTCTAATCCTGCAGCTACATTTAGCTCTGACCCACCTATTTGTTTATCAAATGTCTTCCCTTGAAATATCATCTCATTTACAGGAGCTGATAATCTAAGCATTATTTCACCTAAACCTATAATTCCATATTTTCTTTTTTTTAATTCAAAACATTTTTTTATCATTACCCTCTCCCTTCAATTATTTTATTTTATTTTTATAAAAAATAACCAGAGAAAGTAATTTTACTTTCTCTGGTTTACTTATAAAGTAATTATTTTATAAGTTTATCTTTGTACTCTTCCAGATGCATCTCCATTAGCTAGAGTTTCTACTTCTTCTCTAGTAACTAAATTCATATCTCCTGGGATTGTATGCTTTAGAGCTGAAGAAGCTACTGCAAATTCCAGTGCATCTTTTTGGTTTTTTCCATCTAATAATCCACATATAAGTCCTGCAGCGAAGGAATCGCCTCCACCTACTCTATCAACTATTCTTACATCATATTTTTTTGAGTGATAAAATTCACTTCCATTATATATTAATGCAGACCATCCATTATCAGAAGCAGAATAAGATTCTCTTAAAGTTGTTGCAATATACTTAAATCCAAATGTTTCTTTCATTTGTTTAAATATATCTTTATAACCATCTAACTCTAATGTACCAGATGTTACATCTGTATTAGCAGGTTTGAATCCTAAAACTTTTTCTGCATCTTCTTCATTTCCGATACAAACATCAACATATTTCATAAGACTTGTCATAACTTCTTTTGCTCTAGCTGGTGACCATAATTTTTTTCTATAATTTAAATCTACAGATACAGTTACACCGTGTTTCTTAGCTGCTTTTAGAGCTGCTTCAGTTACAATTGCTGCTTCTGGTGAAAGAGCAGGTGTTATTCCTGTAAAGTGAAACCATTCTGCATCTTTAAATATTTCATCAAAATCAAAATCCTTTACAGTAGCTGTTGATATAGCCGAATTTGCTCTATCATATACAACTTTAGAAGCTCTCATAGAAGCACCTGTTTCTAGGAAATATATTCCTAATCTTTCTCCACCTCTTGCTATATAATCAGTTTTTACACCATATTTGTTTAAAGTTTGCTTTGCACATTCTCCGATTTCATTTTTAGGAAGTTTTGAAACGAAATGAGCATCATATCCAAAGTTAGAAAGTGAAACTGCAACGTTTGCTTCTCCACCACCATATATTGCGTCAAAACAGTTTGCTTGTGAAAATCTCTGAAATCCTGGAGACGTTAATCTCAACATTATTTCTCCCATAGTAATAACTTTTTTCATAATTTTATCTCCTTTTATATATTTTTTATTTGTTAATTTTAGTGCTATATTATATATTTAAATTTATTTTTTTAATTTCATTCTAGCTTCTTTTACTTTTGCAACAAAAGCCTTTGCTGTAGCTGTTATTTCTTCAGAAGGTCCACTAGCTAATTTTCCACCTGCTCCAACCGCTACTACTCCATTTTTTATCCACTCATCTACATTTTCTAAACTAACTCCACCTGTAGGCATTATATTAGCTTGAGGTAACGGTCCTTTTATTGCCTTTATAAAGTCTGGTCCAAAAGCACTTCCTGGGAATAATTTAACAATATCTACTCCAGATTCCATAGCTTTTACTATTTCTCCAATAGTCATGCATCCCGCCATGTATGGAATTTGGTATCTGTTACAAAGTTTTGCTGTAGCCTCATCAAAACAAGGTGAAACTATATATTCTGCTCCTGCAAGTATAGCTATTCTTGCTGTTTCAGAATCTAATACTGTTCCAGCTCCAACAATTAAATCACAAGCTGGTATTTGTTCTCTTAAAGCTTTTATAACTTCTGTAGCACCTGGAACTGTATAAGTTACTTCAATAGCAGGTAACCCCCCAGCAACACAAGCTTTTGATATTCTTAAAGCTTCTTCTAAACTTTCTGCTCTTACTACTGCAACTACTCCTGTGTCTACTATTCTTTTTAAAGTCTCAGATTTTTTAATCATTTCTCAACCTTCCTTTTTTTATATTCCGTATTTGCGTATCCAGTCCGAGTTTTTTAACTCTTAATAATTTATACCTTTTTTTTCTTTTTAAGTCAACTTTTTTTTTAGATATTTTTAAAATTATAAATTGCAAGTTTAATTGTCCCAAATTTTCAAAAAAATTAATTCATTCAATATGCTAGTTTTTAACATATTTTTTTACTAACTTTTAGGACAATTCATAATTCATTATACAACTTAATATTTCAATTTTCTATACGTATCATTTTATAGCCAACAGCAACATGAGTTTGAATATATTGCTGCTCTGGAACAATATTTTTTAATTTTTTTCTTAAACCTGCCATGAAAACTCGAAGGGAAAGCATGTCACTTTCATAAATCGTTCCCCAAATCTCTTTTAATATAAAATTATGAGTTAAAACTTTTCCTACATTCTTGGATAATAAAACAATTAAATTGTATTCAATAGGTGTTAAATGTATCTTTGTGTCATTAATACAGACTTCGTTAGATGAATATATTATTTTTAAATTTCCATTTATAAAAATATCATTACTTATTTTAAGTTCACGAGACAGAGACACTCTTCTAAAAGCTACTCTTATTCGAGCTAAAAGTTCATCTATACTAAAAGGTTTTGTTAAATAATCATCTGCTCCATAATCAAGAGCAGTGACTTTATCCTTGTCCTCATTACGAGCACTAAGAATAATAATAGGGTTGGAATAAAACTCTCTTACTTTTTTAATAACTTCAATACCATCTATATCAGGAAGGCCTAAATCCAAAATTGTAATATCGGGTTTTTCTTCTCTTATTATGTCTATTGCTTCTTTTCCTTTACTTGCAGTGATATATGTATATTCTGTATTTTCTAAAGTAGCACATATAAAATTTCTGATTTTTATGTTATCTTCAACTAGCAGTATTAATTTTTTCATAAGATGTTCTCCTTAATTAGGTATATTAAATTCAAATACAGTTCCTTTAGAGTTATTATCCATTACAATAATATCTCCGCCGTGACACTGAATGATAGATTTACAAAGAAAAAGTCCTAAACCAAACCCTCGCCGACTATCACCATTAGTTTTTTTCTTCGTATAAAAACTATCAAAAATATTTTTTTTGTCACAATCAGGTATTCCTATCCCTGTATCCTCAACTCTAAATAGAACACTCGCTTCTTTTTTTATAACTATTATTTGTATATTTGAATTTTTTTCACTATATTTAATTGCATTATTTAAAAGATTAATTAGTACCTGTACCATTAGATTACCGTCACACTTAACTGTTAAGTTATCCTCAATACTAATTTTTAAATTATAATTAATTATCTCTTTATTTGCATGATTAATAGACTCTTCAACAATATCCTCTACTAACTCCAGCTGTTTTTCCAAGAAGGCTGTATTTTGAATTTTAGAAAGAGATAATAGATTTTCAATAAGTTCAATCAACCAATTACTTTCATCATAGATATCCTCTATTAATTTTTCAGTTATTTCTTCTGAAAACTTACCTTTTAACAAAGAATATGCGCTTCCTGATATGGAGGTTAAAGGAGTTCTCAAATCATGAGAAATAGAACGAAGAATATTGGTTTTAAATTTTTCCTCTTCTATTTGATATTCTATACTTTTAATATCATTTATAACTTCTAGTTTCTCAATAGTCATAGAAATTTGATTAATAATCGATATTAATAGATAAAAATCAGCCTCTTCAAACTTTGATACATTCATGTATATAATTCCTAGTACCTTTTTTTTCACTCTAAGAGGAATATAAATATTTTCAACAAAAATATAATAATTAAAATTATCAATATAAATATTATTATTCTCTTTCATTAAGGGACAAATTTCATAATAAACAGATTTATTAAAAATATTAGTTATTTTATCTAAAGAGCTTTTTATAATATTTTCTTTCGTATATTTATTTTGAATTTCTTCATTTAAATTTAGTAAAATTTTACTTTGATTAGAATTTTTTTCAATAACTTTAATATGCTTTTTTATTTTATCCATAAGAGTTATTATAATTAAAGATATAATTAGCATAACTGTAAATGTTACTATATATTTTGGATTATTAGTTTTAAATGAATATTTAGGTGCTGTAAAAAAAAAGTTAAAAGTCAAAACACTAAAAATAGAAGAAAATATTCCAGAAATATATTTATCAATTTGTGTTGCAATAATTAAAACACTTAATATAAAAATAGAAATTATATTTTCTTCTCCGAAATTCATGGAAAAGAGATATTTTCCAATAAAAACTGTCAGAACAAGTATGATAAAAACAACAAATAAATCTTTCAAATATTTATTCATAAAAAACCTCCTAAAATATACCTTGTTTAAGCAATTATACTCTTATTTTGTTCAAATTAATATATTAAAAAACAAATCTTAACAAAATCTTAATTTGTAATTTTATCTTATTTTACTTAAAATAGTATAAAATCCAAAAAAAGTTAAAAGGAGATTTTATAATGCTAAAAAAAGAAAAAGACTCTGTGATAATAGTTGGCTGCGGAAGATTAGGTTCTACTATCGCTGAATTACTTTCAAAAGAAAGAAAAAATATTACCATTATAGATAAAAAAAAAGAAAATTTTATGAATTTATCTAATAATTTTAGTGGTTTTACTATTGAAGGTGACGCTATTGAAGCAGACACATTAATAAAAGCTGAAATTAAAAAAGCAAAAATTCTTTTAGTTATTACAGAAGATGATAATACAAATTTAATGATTGCTCAAATGGGGAAAAATATCTTTAATATTTCTCAAGTGGTTGCTAGAGTTTATGATTCGGAAAAAGAACTTATTTACAAAAATATGGGAATAGATGTAATTAGCCCAACAAGACTCTTTGCAGAGAAATTTAAAAAAATTAGTTTATAGTAGAGGAGAAAATATGAATATTGTCATTACTGGAGATCGAAATGAAATATATTTTTTAATAAAATCATTTATTGAAAAAGGACATAACTTAACATACATTAATAAAGATTCCGAAATATGTAGAAAAATATCAAGAATTTATGAGGAATGTAATGTTCTTTGTGGAGATCCTACAAATCCAAATATATTGGAAGAAGCTGAACTTTATTCAGCAGATTTATTAATCGCTTCTGGTGAACATGATCCTGATAACTTGATTGTTTGTCAAATAGCTAAAAAACTATATTCAACAGAAAAAACTTTAGCTATAGTAAACGACCCTAACAATATAAATATTTTCAAAATTTTAGGCGTTGACATTGTTGTTAGTACTACTAATACTATATTCTCTATAATCGAAAAAAAATTATCAGTAGAGGAGATAAACAATATAATAAATATGGAGGAACAAAAAGTTTCCATAGTTGAGATATTAATAAATGAAAATAATTCTGTTATTGGGAAAAAGATACTAGCCTTAGAACTTCCAAAATCATCTTTAATTGGTTGTATTTTAAGAAAAGAAAAAGCTATTATTCCTAGAGGAGACACAGTGATTGAGGCTTTTGATAAGTTAGTTGTTATCACTTTAGATGATGTTAAAAAAACAGTTTTAGAAATGCTAAGTAATAGGAGTACTTTATGAATAAAATATATTTAAAAAAAAGATATAAATTAATTTCAGGATATTGCGGTATTGTTGCTATGATAATTGGAGCATTTTTATTCTTACCTTTACTCGCAGTATTTTTTTTAGACTACAATTTAATAGATATTTTTAGTTTTTCTATTTTAGGATCTTTTTCAATTATTTTAGGGTATTTTTTAAAAAAAAATATTAAAAAAAATCAAAATATTACTTTAAGTTTTCAAGAAGGTGGAATTATCGTATTTATATCCTGGATATTTGCAATTATTGTAGGAGCTTTACCCTTTGTTATAAATGGACAATTAACTTTAACTCATGCTATATTTGAAGCGGTTAGCGGATTTACTACTACAGGGTTATCATTAGTCGATGTTAAAAATACTTCTAGCATTCTTTTACTTTGGAGAAGTATTATGCAATTTTTAGGTGGAGTTGGTTTAGCTGTAATAATGTTATCTTCTATAATAGGACCTTTGGGAGTTGGATTATATAATGCTGAAGCTAGATCTGATATGTTAGTACCTAATATTAAAAATTCTGCTAAAGCTATTATGGGAATATATTCTGGTTACATATTGGGTGGTATTATTTTATATATTATAGCTGGTATGCCTATATTTGATTCTATAAATCACTCTATTGCTGCTGTTTCTACTGGTGGTTTTTCTACAAAAGTTGATAGTATAGGATATTATAACAGTATCTCAATTGAATTTATTACTGTTATACTTATGGTACTAGGAACTATTAATTTTGGTACACATTTGCTAATTATGAAAGGTAAAATTAAAGATGTTTTAAAAATAGGTGAACTAAGAACTATGTTCTTTTTAATTTTAGTTTTTGTACCTTTAGTAGTATTTTATACTACATTTCCAATATATAATTCTCTATCAACTGGGATTAGAGTAGGATTTTTTGAAGTTGTCTCTGCTCTTTCTACTACTGGATTTTCAACTACAACTTATTTTAACTGGAGTAATTTAGGTTACTTTATTCTTTTGTTAGCTATGCTCATAGGAGGGGGAAGTGGTTCTACTGCAGGAGGAATAAAACAATACAGAGTTTATGTTCTTTTTAAAAACTTATGGTGGGAAATAAAAAAAATGACTTGCTCTAAAAAAACTATAAAAGAAAATAGTATTTATAAAACTGAAGGAAAAGTATTTATAGATAGCAGTTCTTTAAATGAAATTACAGTTATTTTAAGTGCTTACATCTTTACATATGCTATATGTGTGATTATTCTACTAACTCAGGGATATAATTTAAAGGAAAGTCTATTTGAAATAGCATCGTGTCTTAGTACCGTTGGACTTTCTTACGGAGTTACTTCTGTTAGTGCATCTAATATTACTATATGGACTATGACTATTGCTATGTTTTTAGGAAGATTAGAATTCCTAGTAATATTCTCTACTTTTATAAAATTTTATAATGATATAAAAAAAATCAAATAAATTTTTATTTGATTTTTAAGAGTTTGAGAGTTACAGTTCAACTCTCAAACTTATTTAAAGAGCCTTTAGAAAACTAAATTATAGCTTATATCCTATTTCTCTTGAGATCTCAAGGGCAAAACTTTTCATTGTTTCTATATTACTTTTTATATCCTCTTTTTCATTATAAAATCCTGAAGCACTTATTGCTGCTATGATTTTTTTATTTTTATCATAAATAGGAGTGGATACACACAGCATATTTTCTTCTAGCTCCCTATTATCAAGTGCATATCCTTGAACTCGTATTTTTTCTATTTCCGCTATAAAATCTTCAGGTTTACTTAGCGTATATTTTGTTTTTTTAGGCATTCCTTTTTCTAACAATATTTTTTCTATCTCTTTATTTTTATATTTTGAAAGCATTATTTTCCCAAGTCCCGTACAGTGGACTGGATTTCTAGTTCCTAAAGTAGCAGTAGTTATAATTGGACTTTTAGGCTCACTCTTATCTAAATAAATAACTTCTCCATCTTTTATTATTCCTAAAAATATTGTTTTATTTAATTTTTCAGCTAAAGTTTTCAAATGTTTTTTAGATATCTTTAACATATCATTTTCATAACTTAAACCAATTTGAAAGCTTTTAAGCCCTATAATATATTTTTTCTGTATCCCTTCTACAACTGATATCATATCCATATAAAGAAGGGTTTGAACTATATCAAAAGCACTACTTTTAGGAATTGAAAACATTTCCTGAATTTCTCCTAAAGTTAGTCCCCCTTGAGATTCGCTTATCCCTTCTAATATATTAACACTTCTTTCTATACTTTTACTTATTTTCATTTTCTTTCTCCCATTATATTATAATAGCTTCAAAAAAAAGAATTAATCTTTTTTACGTTTTTAAAATCCGTTTTTTGATTAATCCCTTTAACTTAACAATGATTTTATCTTTATATTTCTTTTACTAAAAAATTTAAACATTTAGCATATACCTCATTATTTACATTTGCTATTACTCTTGCTCCTTCTGACTCAAACTCCTCTGAATCTAATATGGCATGTCTGTGTAAATAAGCATTTATTGAAGATTCAGAATAAGGTATCAAATATTCACATTTTCTTATTGTTTTAGGTAGCATCTCACAAGATATTTTTAATAATAGTTCTAAATTAGCTCCACTTATTGCACTAATTTCAACTATTTTATAATTCTCAAATTCTTCTTTTAACTTATTCAAAGTTTCTTCTGAGGTTATATCCGTTTTATTTAGAGCTAATATAGTTGGTTTTTCTGCAACCCCTAGTTCTTCTAAAACATTCTCAACAGCATGTATTTGTTCTATAACTGTTGTAGAAGCAGAATCTACAACATGTATAATTAAATCTGAGAATATAACTTCTTCTAATGTAGATTTAAAAGCTTCTATTAGGTCATGAGGAAGTTTTCTTACAAATCCAACAGTATCTGTAAGAGAGGCTATTCTCTTATCTGGAAGAATTACTGAACGAGTTGTAGTATCTAAAGTTGCAAATAGCAAATTTTCAGCAAATACATCTTCTTTTTTTGATGAATTTTCACCAGGATATAAATCAACTATTTTATTTCTAAGAGATGATTTTCCTGCATTAGTATAACCTGCTAAAGCTATTTTAGGTATTCCTGACTCTTCTCGTCGTTCTCTTTGAACCCCTCTATTCTTTCTTATTTTTTCTAGTTCTTGTTTTAAATCATGAATGGCATCTCTTATTCTTCTTCTATCTATTTCTAGTTTTTTCTCTCCTGGTCCTTTAGTTCCGACTCCACCACCTATTCTTGACATCATGGACCCGAGTCCTATTAGTCTTCCTGAACGGTACTTTAGTTGTGCTAACTCAACTTGAATTTTTGATTCTCTTGTCTTTGCTCTTCTTGCAAAAATTTCTAAAATAAGTGTAGTTCTATCAATAACTTTACAACCTGTGACTAATTCTAAATTTTTAATCTGAACCCCTGAAAGTTCTTCATCAAAAATAAGTAAATTTGCACCTTTAACTTGTTGAAGCATAGAAAGAGATTTTGCTTTTCCACTTCCTATAAAAAAAACAGAATCTGGTCTAGATTTTTTCTGATACATTGTATCTACAACTCTTATATTGCATGCTCTCGCTAATTCTCTCAGTTCCTCTAAACTTTCTTCAGTATCTATACCTACAAGAATTGCTACTTCTTCATCTGATTCAAAAACTATTTTTTTTCTCAGTTCCATCTCTACAAGTTCAACTCTTCCTAAAAAATCAAAGTTTTGAGCTTTTTCCACAGAAAGAGGTCCAAATTGTTCATAGCCTAATATGCCATCTTTTATGCTACAAAATCCTATGCTCACACCATTTATCCCTTCCTCACCTATTCCAATAGCTAAAACTGCATCTAGCTTTAATTTTATAAGTGCTGATATGTCAACACTGGACAAATTTGAATAACCACTTGGGTGAGTATGTATAATTCTTATTCCACTTAATTTTTTCTCACTTACATTTAGAATAGGAAGTTGGACACTAGCACTATCTCCTATTGATACTTCTATTATTTTACCTTTTCTATCTATTGCAACATTTATTTCCCTATTAATTCTAAAGCTTATTTCTGAAATTAACTGAACAAGTTCTTCATTAAAAAGAGTTCCTTTATCTATCTTCATTTCATAAATAGCGTTTAAAGTTTCTAAAATATGGTCTTTTATCCCTTCAATATTTCCTTGTATCATAAAATCAACTCCTAGTTATTTAACTTTAAAACCTTTATCTGTTTTTTCAATCAATCCTTTCTTCAAAAGATTTCCTGCTGCTCTTTTAAATGCTTTTTTGCTTAAATCAAAAAAATCTTTTATATCTTCTGGAGATGATGAATCAGAAAATCTAAATGACTCTCCTAACATCTTCATTTTTTCTAAGATTAGAGTAGCATCTGCATCCATTTGCTCATGAGCTACTGCTCTTGGAGATAAATCTAATTTTCCATCTTCTCTAACTCTTATGACTCTTGCTTGAATCTCTTCCCCTATATAGAAAGTTTTAAAACATTCATTGTTAGGTATCATTCCAAAGTATCTATCATCTACAGCTACAAAAACTCCAATTTCTGGATTTATATTGTATACTGTTCCTGTTATAAAATCATTTTTTTGATAATCTTTACAAGGTAATAAAAAATTATAAATTTTCATTGTAGCTGAAACTCTTCCTTTACTGTCTTCATAAAGACCTACTAAATATTTTTCACCTTTTTCAACTTCAATATTTTGCTGACTTATTGGTAATAAAACATCTTTATTTAAACCCCAATTTAAAAAAGCTCCTAAACTCTGATTTATATCTACCACTTCAAGTTTTGCAAGAGTTCCTACAAGAGCAGCAGTTACTCTAAATGTTGCAGTAAATCTATCTTCTGAATCTTTATAAATCAGTACATCTACTTCATCTCCAACTTTTAAATCTTTCCCTTCTAATTCATTTATCGGTAATAATATATTATCCTGTAGGTTATCTGTTCCTGCATCTAAATAAGCACCTATACTTACCATATTATTTATTACTAAAGTTTGTCTTTTTCCTACTTTTATCATTTTTTTAACCTTTAATAGGTCTTTTTCCTATTAAAGTTCACCTCCATATTTATTATTTATAACCTCTATTATACACTAAATCTCATTTATATAATAGTTATAATTTCTTTCTTTATCTTATTTTTCTAAAAATTTTATAAAATGTATAAGTTCCACTAAGATATAAAACAACTGTAACATAATACGGAAGATTATATGATATATTCTCCATTACATATCCTGCTATAATAACACTTACAGCTCTGGTTAAATAAGAAGTCATTAAAATTAAACTACTCATAAGTGCCCTATCTTGTTCTTCTACAATATCCATAGAGATATTTTGTATTAAAGGTTGATTTAAGTTCATAAGTGTTGATCTAAGTAAAAAAGATATAGCAACAATTACAATCCCTTGTGGAAAAGCAATGGAAATTAAAAATGGAATAGATAGCAACTGACAAATAATTATTGTATTTTCTTTCCCTAATATTTTTGATACATATGGAACTGAAATTCCACCTATAACAAGTCCAACTTGTGAAAGAGCCATTATCCCACCAACACTTGCACTATCTATATTCAACTGATATTTTAAATACACACTGAAAAAAGGGACTACTAGACCTGCTCCAAAACCTATAATTGTATTGTATATTATAAAACCACAAGCTTTTTTCTGGTTCATTATTTTTCTAAATGTAATATATAAATTTTTACTTTTCTTGGCTGTTTTTACAGTTGTTTCCTCTAATTTTAATACAGGTATTATCATAATAAGTACTAATAAAGCACAAATATAAAACATTATAGGTATTACATTTCTTAAGTCAAAAAATTTTGAAAAGATACCGTTCAGCCCTCCACCTAGGTAACTACCACATATTACACCTATGCTCTGAATAACAAAATTTCTACTAAATACACCAACTTTTTCTTCTGCCCTTGAATTTTCTGCTAAAAGTACACCAACTGAAGTAGAGGGAAAACTATAGCCAATACCTGTGAAAATTGCAAAAAACATGAGATTTGAAACTTGAGTTGAAGCTCCTATCCCTATCATACCAATACAAATAGTGATAACTCCTATTATTAAAGATTTTTTTCTCCCTAAAATACCTAAACAATAAGCACTTAATAATGACCCAAATCCTATTGATAAACTATTAACTGCTAAAACTTTTCCTACTACGCTCTCTCCAAATCCCAAAGTTTTTATATGGATACCTATAAAAACGAAAAAAATACCCTGAATCACAAAGCTACTGATAAAATTTAACAACATAATATTTTTTACATTACTACTATATTTTTTAAGTTTAAATTTTTTTGAAAATATCATATATCATCCTTTTATATTTTTTACATACTGTGATATAATTATAATACTACTACAATGAAAAAAAATAAAGCTTAATATTTAAAAAAGGGGTGAATTATGAAATATATTTTAAAAAAAATTTTATTAACTAGTTTTTTACTTGTAACAAAATTAAGCTTTTCTCAGCAAGAACTACGGTTTGTAGTTCCTTACGGTCTCCCTTCAATGGCTACTACATACATGAATAAAGAGCAGCATACAAGTTTGGATAATTTAAAATATATTGTTGAAAAAAACTCAACAGCTCTGATTAATTCCATAATAAAAGAAGAAGCTGATTTTGCAATTATTCCTTCTAGTTTCGCTCCTAAACTTTTAGAAAATAAGATTCCGTATTCTGTCCTAGGAACTGTAGGATGGGGTTCTTTCTATTTAGTTGGTTATGATAATTTGAACTCTCTTTCTGATTTATCTAATCAAGAGATTGTACTTCACGGAAAAGGACTTACCCCTTCACTTATTTCTAATTATATTCTGACTAAAAATGAAATAAAAGATATAAAGTTTCAATATCTAACTTCTCCCAATGAAGTTTCTCTATTTTTTTTATCTAAAAAATATAAATATGCAATTATTCCTGAACCTATGCTTTCAAAATTAATGTTAAAGGATAGTAATATTAAGATACTGATGAATTTTAATCAAGAATGGAAAAAAATTACTAATTCTGATTTAGGTTACCCTCAATCTACACTTATTGTTAAAGAGAATATTTTGAAAAATAATAATATCCTTGTTGAAAAATTTATTCTAGAGCTAAAAAAAAGTATTGATTTTTTAAAAAACAATTCTTCTGACTCAATGTATTCAGAGTGGATAATAAATAACAAAACAATTTTTAATTCTAATCTTTTCTATGTACCTAGTAAAGATACACTAAAAGAATATCAAATGTTCTTTGAACTTATAGGGGGAGACTCTCTTGACTCTAAAACGTCTAAATAAAAATATTTTAACTCTATTAGGTTGGAGCATTTTATTTGTTCTTTGGGAAATAATTTCATTTTTACTAAATAACGAGATTTTATTTCCCTCTTTAAAAAATGTTCTCCTTGCATTTTTCTCTTTATTAAAGAAAACAAACACTTATTTATCTATTTTCAACACTCTTAATACTTTAATCTTATCTTTTACTATTTCATTTTTTAGTGCTTTAGTTTTAGCTATTACAGTTAAGAAGTTTAATTTTTTAAAATATTTTATCACACCATATATCACTATTATAAAATCAGTTCCCACAATAGCTTTAATTCTAATTATAATAATTTGGAGTAACTTATCAAATGTCCCATTTTTAATTGGAATAGCTATCTCTTTAGGTGTTTTATTTGATATGTTATCTTCAGCTATTTCATCTGTTGATTTAAAACTGCTGAAAATGTCAAAAGTTTTTAATGTACCAAGATATAAAATATTAAAAAACATATATGTTCCGTCTATTTATTATTCTATTTGCCACGGTCTTCATTCTATAATAAGCTTAACTTTTAAAGTTATTATCGCTGGAGAAGTACTTGCACAACTAGATAATAAAATTGGAGGAGAACTTTTCAACGAAAAAAATAATTTAAATACACCATATTTTTTCGCTTGGTTACTAATTGTCTTAATTATCTCTTTTACTCTTGATGTTACTATTAAATTTATTACAAAAAAAATGAAAAAAATCGAGGTGAGTAACAATGAAAATTAAAAACCTTTCTAATTCATATGGAGAATTAAAAATATTTGAAAATTTAAACATAGAATTTCCTAAAAATAAAATCTCTATAATTCTAGGTAATTCTGGTTGTGGAAAAACAACTCTTTTAAATTTAATATCAGATAACACTTTGGAATATACTGGTACTATTGAAAATGATGAAAAATTTATAAGTTATATTTTTCAAGATGATGCTCTTATTCCTTGGAAAACTGTTTATGAAAATGTTGAATATGTTTTAAATTTAAAAAATAAAATAGAAAAAAATAATATTATAAATAACAATCTTGCTCTAGTTGCTTTATCTGAATATAAAAATTTTTATCCCCATGAACTTAGTGGTGGAATGAAAAAAAGAGTTGGAATAGCCAGAGCATTCTCTTTCCATTCCACTCTTCTTATTTTAGACGAACCTTTTGCTTCCTTAGATATTAACATTACAAAAACAATTTTAAAAGATTTTATAAAATTACAAAATAAAAATCCTAAAACTGTTATTCTTGTAACACATGACATAGATATAGCTTCAACTTTAGCTGATGAAATTTTTATCTTAACTGATAAACCTACGACTTTAAAAAAAGCTCTTAAAAGGGTTGCTTACAGTAGCGCTCTAGATTTTAAAAAGGATATTCTTAAATATTTTAACTCTTAATTTAATTTTTAAAAAGCCCAATTTCCATTTTTGAATATCTCTATTTTTTCTCCACTTGAAGTTTCTCCTATAATTGAAAGGTCAGAACTTCCAATCATAAAATCCACATGAGTAAGAGAAGTATTTACTCCCTTCTCTTCTTTTTCTTCCTCAGTTAAACTATCTCCATTTTCTATGCAGCTTACATAAGCTTCTCCTATTGCTAAGTGACATGAGGCATTTTCATCATATAGTGTATTAAAAAATATTATTTTAGAGTTTGAAATTGGAGAATCAAAAGGAACTAATGCTACTTCACCTAAATATTTAGAACCATTATCTGTTTCTATCAATTTTTTTAATATTTCATTTCCTTTTTCAGCATAATACTCTACTATTTTCCCCTCACTTAATACTATTTTAAAGTTTTCTATTATATTTCCATTATAAACAAGTGGTTTAGAGCTTACTACAGTTCCATTTACTCCTGTTTTTTTAGGTAGAGTAAATACTTCTTCTGTGGGAATATTAGCTACAAAAATATCTCCTTTCTCATCTTTTTCCCCACCTCCTGCCCAAATATGATTTTCAGGAAGTTCAATAATTAAATCTGTTCCCAAAGAATTTTTGTAGTACAAAAATTTAAATTGTTTCTTATTTAAAAATTCTTGTTTTTTACCTAAATTTAAATTATGTTCTTTCCAAGCTTCCACAGGATTTTCTCTATTTATTCTAGTTACTTCGAAGATAGAATCCCATAAATTTAAAACAGCTTTCTCTTGAGATACTTCTGGAAAAACTTTTTGAGCCCATGATTTTGTTGGAACTGATATAATACACCATTTATTTTTATTGCTCATCAGTCTTTCATAGTGTGGCTTTAGTGATTCTCTTCTAAGTTTATTATATGTGGATACTCTTGTAGAATCAACATCTTTTAGCAGTGTTGGATCTGTTGCTGATATACTTAAAAAAGCAGCTCCTTTTTTACTATAATATTCCACTGATTCTGATTGCCACTGAGGAATATTCTCAAAGATATCATCACTTCCGTAAAGATAACGTTCTTTAGACACAATATCGTCATTCCAAAATACGACTACTTCTTTTGCCCCTAATTTATATGCCTCCTCTACTATATATCTAGTAAATTCAAATGTTTCTGTAGGAGAATTAACTACTAATATATCTCCTTTTTTTATATTAACACCAATATTCACTGCTAATTTTGCATATTTAATTAATTTATTTTTCATTATCTTTCACCTCTTATTTTAGTTTTTTACTTACTTTTATCAGTTATAAATTTCCCTGTTTCTATAAAATCTAAAATATATTCTGCTGTTCCTTGTTTTTTATGTAATTCTTTATGGCTAAAAGGTATATTTAAAATTTCAAATTCATCATTTTCATTATCAAATACAACTTCATCACTATTATAAATTCCATCATTATAAGGCTTTAACCATTTTTGAAATATCTTATTACTATGTTCTGTTCCTCTAATTATTCCAACTGCTACATTTTCAGGTTTTTCTATCTTTTCTATTTCATAGTTTAAAAATACTTTAAGAGGTTTAAATATAGAACTTAAAGGTTTTATAAAGATTTCTAATTTTTTTAAAACTATTGGTGTTTTTGTTGGTGAAGCTATTAGTACTATTTTTACTGGAGAATTTTTTAATTCTTCTTTTTCCATTATTTTTCGGATTAGAATACCTCCAAGACCATATCCTATCAGTATAAGCTCTTCATGCTGCTCAAATTTACTTTTTTTTATACTAGCTATTTTTTCTTCTATTATTTTTTCACTAATTTCTATATCTTCAAAAGTTAGTGGTAACTCTAAATTATCCACTCTAAATCCTAGATTACAAAGAAATTTTTCAATAAACTCCATATCTTTACTAGAACCTAAAAATCCGTGTACTAATAATATTCTATAAAAATCCATAAGGGTCTCCTCTTTTTATTTTACTTTAATTATAAACTAACATTGTAAAAAACACAATTATAATTATATAAAAAATTGTAGAAATCAAATACCATAGTATGAGATAAATATTTTAGGAGGAGTTTCAAATGAAAAAATTATTATGTCTCTGGTAGTATAAAGCTATAATATTATTAAAAATATAGCTAATATAACTATCATAATTTAATCTATTATGATAGTTATATTAGCTATCATAATTTAATCTATTATGATATAATTTTATGGCATGACACTATTTTTTCTTTAATTAATATCTGTATAGTGCCTAATATTGACACAGTAAAGGGAGTTGAAATTATGAAAGAGAAGAAAGTAAAACTTGAACTATTAGAAAAAAACTATCAAGAAATAAAAAAACTTAATTTAGAGGCTGAATCTATTATATTAGAAATAAAAAATGATGTTGATATAAATAGAGAAATTCAGATTTTAGAAGAAAAAGAAGTACTGGATAAAACTTTAAAAAAAATTAAAATTGAATTTCAAACTATGTCAGAAGAGTTTGATAATTTAAAGACCTCAAATATGATACTTTTAGATGAATTGAAAGAAAATAAGAGACTAAAGCGGGAGAATGAGATAGATAAATTTTATGTAGAGGTTGCAAAAAAAATAAAAATAGACCTTGAAGATGGAATAATAAATAAGCTTAGTACCTTAAAAAAAGAATTTTATAAAAAAATTAATATTGAAGACAAAGAACTTATGAAAGAAATTTTTAAAGAATCCCATGAGTTAAAAGAAGAAGTAGATAATGTAGCTAATAAGATAAATATATTTTTAGCCAATTCACAGAAAAAAGCTCTAGCTTCTAGCATTAAACTTAATGATGAAAATTTTACTTTTCACAGTGAAATAAAAAATGAATATGACTTGAAAGAAGAAGAATATCTTTTTGAAAAAGAAAAAAAGAATTTTGTTCTTGAAAAACTTATAGGATTGAAAGGTTTTAATTTTTTAGGTATAATTTCAATTTTTTTAGGAATATTTTTAGCATTTAAAACAGAATTTAAGAACTTTTTTTACAACGACTACATAAAAAGTTCAGGTTCGTATCTTTTAGGGATAATTTTTCTTTTTGTTGGGGAAAAATTATATAAAAACAATAAAAAACACTTTGCTGTAGGTATTATCGGTGGGGGAGTAGGAATATTATACCTCAGTACTTTTTTATCAACAATGTATTTGGGACTATTTCCACAGATACTAGGACTTTTTATTTCAATTATTTTAACAGGAATAGTAACTATATTAGCCTTAAGATATAACTCGCAAATTATAGGAATATTAGCTCTTATAGGTGGTTTCCTTCCATACGGTGTGTCTATATATCATGGAGCAATAAATACAAAAATATACTACTTAATAATATATTCATTGATACTTCAAGGAATAATATTAGGAATATCTTGGAATAAAGACTGGTTATATAGCAAAATAATAGGCTTTATTATTGGTGTAATTAATTTGACTGGAATAGTATTTTATTTGTCAAAACAAGATCATAAACTTAGTGCATTTTTCTATATAATAATTTTTACCACTGCATATAGTTTTATTTTTCTTAATTCACATAAGAAAGAGAATAGAAATAGTAGTATTATTGACTATATACTTCTTAGCATTAATCTTATTCTAAAGTTTTCTTTGATATCTAGTTTGTCCGATCCTGCAACTCCAAATTGGATAAAAGCTGGCTTAGTAATCGTTGTCGGTATTCTATATGGGTTTTTAGGAGATAAACTTAAAGAAAATAGAGTATCAAAAATTTTCTATGTTATTGCACTGGGATGTTTTATAGTTATAATTCCTCTGATACTTTCTAAAGAATTTGCAGTTTTAGCATGGGGAGGCGAAGCTATATTTTTGTATTTTATGTCTTTAAAATATAAAAATACTGAAATAAAATATGGGGTAATATTTATATATTTAATAACTCTCTTTGCTAATTTTTTAATGAGAGAAGCAAATTATTATCTATTACATATACAAGATATCTTGACAATTTCACTTTCTTTTGTAGTTTATCTTACTGTAAAAGAAAAGAGCTATAACAAAACTATACAAAATTTTCTAATTCCATTTAAATATTTTATATTTTTATACTCAATTTATTTTATTACAAATATAGTTTATATTAATGTTTATAAAATTGAAAAAATAACATCTCCAAGTTATATCTCTACATTTCTAGCAATTTTAGTTGTAAATATTTTATTAAGAAGATTGACTTATAAAGTTAAGGAGCTTCAAGACAAGTTCAGTCTAATATTTTTAACATTAATACAAATATTTTCAATATTAATAAATATAATAACTCTATTTAGCGGTAGAAGATATTATGTTCATTGGGTAGAATCCGTAGTGGGAATAGTGCTAATTTTAGCTGTAAATATTTATTTATTTATCTTTGGAAAAAATGATATATATATTACTATTTTCAAGACTAGTAAAAAGAAAATATCATGGTTAATAGGAGAAGCCGTATATATCATTCTAGTTTCTTATTTAATAATGAAAAGAGCATTTTTACTAGAAGGTGTAAATTTAATAATAACTATTGTTGGTCTTCTTACATGTGGATATTTGGTTTGGAGAGGATTTAGAACATATGATAAAAACTTAAGAAGAACAGGACTAGGAATAGGAATATTTTTTATTTTAAAAAGTTTCTTCTTCGATTTTACATCTTTTAGTACCACATATAAACTTTTAGCATATTTTGGTATGGGAATAATATTAATTGGAACTTCATATATTTATCAAACAGCAATAAAAAAATTAGAAAAAGGAGAAAAAAATGAGTAAAATAATTTTGCAAATATTTCTTCTATTATTTTTACAATCTTTTTCATATGATTATTTTAAAGAAATAGAAGTAAATAGTGACAATAAATATCAAGAATTTTTTCTAACTGAAGATATTTATTTAAACAGTAAAAATGGATTAAATGATATTAGAATATTGGATAGTCAAGGACAAGAAGTTCCTTATGTAATTGAAAAAAAAGATGAGCAATACAATAATATTGAAAGAATAGTTTCCATAGGAGATATGATATCTGAAGTTATTAAAGAAGATAAAATAGAAACTCTTTTCAAATTTTCTCCTAAAAATAAATTAGATGATATAGTTGGAAATAGAATAGAAATAACTTCTATAGGAAATTTTTACTCTGAATATGAATTATTAGGTAGCTATAATGGAAAAAACTGGGAATATATATCTTATGGAGAGATTTATAAAAATCCCCACAATGAAAATTTAGTAGTCAGTTTTTCTCAAGAAAAATATACTTACTATAAGCTTATTACTAATTTATCTAAAGAAAGTAATTTTAAAGGTGCCATCTTAAAATTTTATGAAAGTGAAAAATATAAAATAGAAACTACTTCTCTAAAATTACACTATCAATCAGAAAAAAAAGATAAAACTACTTTAATAACTATTAAAACGAACAATCTTCCATTGCATAAGATTAACTTAAAAGTTAACGGCGAGTTTAAAAGAAATTATGTAATTAAAAGTAATTATTATGATCGTAGTGGAACTATTTTTAGAGTAGGTGATAAAACAAATACTGAAATAGCTCTTACAGATAGATTTTCTGCTGAGCAATTGATACTAGAAATAAATAATAAAGATAACAAACCTCTTAGCATAGAGGAAATACATGGGGAATATGTCCCCTCTAAAATAATGTTTAAAAGCGAAACAACTGGAAAATATAAAGTAACTTTTGGAGATGAAAATTTATCCAAACCAAAATATGACTTGGAAGATTTTCATACATTGATAAAAGAAAGAACTTTAGTCACAATAGGAAAACTTAATATATTAGAAAAAGATTCTTCTGTGAAACCTCAAAAACCTAAAGATTTGAGCATATATTATAATATTTTTATTGGGTTGATTGTACTTCTTCTAATTTGCTTTATGATAATAAAAATAAATAAAAAAAAGTGAAAATTACTCAGGGGTTAAACGCCGTTCAGTAAAAAAAATCATAATTTTCATAAAAAAAGAGCTAGTTTTCACTCTAGCTCTTTTTTAAATACAGATATAATGTTTTACAAGAAATTATAATTATTTTCCAGACAACAATTGACCATTTTCGCTATACTTTTTTCTTGCTCCGTCTTTTTCCCCTGACTTATAATTTTGTTCATACTTTAATTGACCATCGCTATAATAGACTTTAAATGCCCCATCTAGTTCCCCTGATTTATAATTCAGTTCGTTCTTTATTTGACCATTTTCATAATACAATTTTTCTGAACCCTCTGGTTCCCCTGATTTATAATTCCTTTCAAACTTTAATTGACCATTTTTATAATAGACTTTAAATGCGCCATCTTCTTTCCCTGATTTATGATTTATTTCCATCATTAATTGGCCATCTTCACTATACTCTTTATATGCGCCATCTTCTTTCCCTGATTTATAATTTTTTTCAAACATTAATTGACCATCATAATAATTCATAACAGCAGTTCCTGTGAAGCCTTTTTCTTCGTTAGCTCTATACATGATTCCATTTCTTTCTTGTAGTTGTGAATGCTCTATTTTTTTATTAATACAAGATATAAAAAACACACTTAGTATAAATATGTATATTATTTTTTTCATAACTCTCCCTTAATAACTATAATTTTATTACTCGGTTTTCATTATACCATACATAGAAAAAGAAAAAATCTTTTTTCTGAAATTTCTTTTTTTCATATTTTTTTATTTTTTAAGTACAAAATAATTTTACCACTGAGTAGTTACTAAAACCCCCTCTTTATAGTAAGGAGGGGGTTTTAGTATTTTTATTTTTTAATATTTATATATATTACTCATTATTTAAAAATTTGTAAGTAATTCCACCAATAATAGCTCCAATAATAGGTGCTACCCAGAATAACCAAAGTTGAGAAACTGCTCCTCCACCTACAAATATAGCTACTGCTGTACTACGTGCAGGGTTTACAGAGGTATTTGTCACTGGAATACTTATTAAATGAATTAATGTTAAAGCTAAACCAATAGAAATTGGAGCGAAGCCTTTAACTGCATCTTTTTTAGTAGCTCCCATTATAACAAATATAAATCCTGCTGTTAATACAATTTCAATTACTAAAGCTGATAATAAACTATATCCACCAGGTGAATGAATTCCATAGCCATTAGTAGCAAAACCACTATCTAAAGAAAATCCTGCTGCTCCACTAGCAACAATATATATAATAGCTGCTCCGAAAATTCCACCTAAAACTTGAAATATAATATAAGGAAGTAATTCTTTTTTGTCAAAACGACCACCCACTGCTAAACCTACAGAAACTGCAGGATTTAAATGACAACCTGAAATATCTCCAATTGCATAAGCCATTGTTAGAACAGTCAATCCAAAGGCCAAAGAAACTCCTACAAAACCAATTCCTAATTCTGGAAATCCTGCTGCTAAAACTGCACTTCCACATCCACCTAAAACTAGCCATGCAGTCCCTATAAACTCTGCTAATAATTTCTTTTTCATCTTTCCTCCAAGTATTTTTTTATGTTAGAATATTTTATAACATTCTCGAGCTAGTAGTATATCACAAAATCTGGAAAAAAGATATTTTTTATTTATTCGAATACAGTTTTATCCACTCTCTTTACTCTCTTTATTAATCTATTTTTTGAGGTTCAATATGCCATATTTCATTTGCATACTGAAGAATTGTTCTATCTGATGAAAACTTTCCTGCATTGCACATATTTAGCCATGCTTTTTTTGCCCAAATTAATTTATCTCCATAGACTATATTTGCTTTTTTTTGAGCTTCTCTATACTCCTCAAAATCTTTTAATACATAGTATTCATCAGCACTATGCCAATCTGTTCCTTCCATTAATGAATCATAAATTTCTTTAAACATTCCTGTTCCATCATCAGAAAAAGTTCCATCTATAAGAGAATCTATTACTGCTTTTAATCCTTCTACATTTGAATAACTATCCCACGGGTTATACCCTTCTATTTTTATTTTTTTTATGTCCTCTACTGTAAGGCCAAATATAAAACTATTCTCCAGTCCAGCTTCTTCTACAATTTCAACATTTGCACCGTCTAATGTACCTAGTGTCAGAGCTCCATTTAGCATAAACTTCATATTTCCTGTTCCTGAAGCCTCTTTTCCTGCTGTGGATATTTGCTCAGAAATATCTGCTGCAGGAAATAATTTATGTGCTACTGATACTCTATAATTTTCTATAAAGACAATTTTAATTTTCCCCATTACTTCTAAGTCATTATCTATTTTTTTTGCAACTTCATTTATAAGTTTTATAATAGCTTTAGCTCTTCTATATCCTGGTGCAGCTTTTGAACCAAAAATATAAGTAACAGGTTCCATTTTAAGATTAGGATTTGCTTTTATCTTATTATATAAATCTATAATTTGAAAAACATTTAAGAGTTGTCTCTTATATTCATGTAATCTCTTTACTTGAATATCAAAAATTGATTCTGGATTTATTTCTATATTTTGATTCTCTTTTAAATATTTTGCCAGTTGATTTTTTTTGATATTTTTAATATTAAGGAATTTTTTTAATATTTCTTCATCATTGGAGTATTTTTCTAATTTTTTCAACTGTGTTAAATCTAATATCCAGTCTTTTCCAATAAGTTTTGTTATTAACTCTGAAAGTTCAGGATTTGAAAGCAGTAACCATCGTCTTTGAGTTATACCATTTGTTTTATTTTGAAATTTTCCAGGATATAATTCATACCATTCTTTTAACTCCTCTGTTTTTAAAATTTCAGTATGAATAGCTGCTACACCATTTACATAAGAACTCCCATAAATGGCAAGCCACGCCATATGAATAAGCTCTCCTTGGATAATAGACATTCTATTTTGTTTTTCAGAATCATTAGGATATTTCTCTTCCAACATAAGTCTTAACTGAGTGTTTATTCCTAAAATTATCTCATAAACTCTTGGTAATATCTCTTTATATAATTCTATCCACCATTTCTCTAATGCTTCTGACAATATTGTATGATTTGTATAAGCAAAAGTTTTAGTAACAATAGACCAAGCTAAAGTCCATTCAACTCCTTCAACATCGCAAAGTAGTCTCATTAACTCAGGAATAGCTATTGCTGGATGTGTATCATTTAATTGAATTGCTGTAAACTCTGGTAATTTTGTAAAATCATGTCCATGATTCTTTTTAAATTTTCTTAATATATCTTGTAGAGAGGCTGATACAAAGAAATATTGTTGTCGTAATCTTAATAATTTCCCTTCATTTGTAGAATCATTTGGGTAAAGTACTCTTGAAATATCTTCAGCTCTATTTGCTTTCCAGAGAGCTTTAGTATAATCTTGAGCATTAAATGCTTCATAGTCTAAATCTTCTGTAGGAAGTGATTCCCATAGTCTTAATGTATTTATATTATTTGTCCCGTATCCTATTATTGGAGTGTCGTATGGTATCGCTCGAACAGAAAAATCTGAAAATTCTACCCTTACTTCTTCACCTATTTTTTTTACCGACCATGGGTCTCCATATTTTAACCAAGTTTCTGGTTCTTCTACTTGAAATCCATTTTCTATTTTTTGATTAAAAATACCATTTTTATATCTAATACTGTAACCTTTTCCTGGTAAATTTAAAGTTGCTAAAGAATCTATAAAACAAGCAGCAAGTCTTCCTAATCCACCATTTCCTGTTCCTGAATCCTCCTCTTCTTCTTCTATTAAATTATAGTCGATTCCAAGTTCTTCAAATGCTGTTTTTACACTTTTCATAACTTCTAAATTTATCAAATTGTTTCCAAGAGCTCTTCCCATTAAAAATTCTGAAGATAGGTAATGTGCTTGTTTTCCTTCCTCATATCTCTCTGATGTTTCTAACCATTTTTCACTAATTGCTCCTACTATTGTTTTAGCTAAAGCTAGGTAAATATCCTGCTTCTCTGCGTCTTCAATTCTTTTTCCCGCATCAACTAAAAGATGCTTTTTTATACCGTCTTTTATTTGTTTTTTATTTAACTTCATGGTTCCTCCTCAATATCTTTTAACTTATATTTTCTAATTTTGAATAGCTAACTCCTGCATAGAATGTAAATTTATATCTTTCCAGAAATCGCCATTAAAATTTTCTGCAAGTTTCATTATATAAATATCGTTATGAATATGCTCGGCCACTATATATATAAGCAGTTTATTTTCTGAATATGTTCCATTAAATGTTCCGCTGTAGTTACTAGCTATTATAGCTTTTTTCATATCTGAAACTATTAAAATCCTTTTATTTTCTTGGGTTTCTTCTTCTCTGATTTCATTTCTATAATAAACTTCTATTCCTAATTCTTCATAATCAACTTTTTTAAAACTAAAAAGAATAACTCTAACACCTCTCTCTTTTAAAACTTTAAAAATGTCTTTAAATTTTTTTAAATCCCAATTAGTATTTATATATACCTCTTTTTCACTACTACTTAGCATTTGCGAAATTCTTTCTATTACTCCTGCTTCAGAATTTAAATTATAAAATTGAGCTTCTAATGAATTTATGTCAACTTCTTTAAACTCTTCTTCTAAAATTTTAGTAGCATTATTCATTTCTTCTTTTGCTCTTTTTAAAAGTAGCTCTGGATTTATTGCTACATAAGAAGTTATTTCTCCTTCTTGTAACGATAAAATATATCCTTTAGACAGTAATTTAGCTAGGATATCATAAACAGTAGTTCTAGGATAGCCTAATTTTTTAGCTATTTTAGAACCATTAGATGAAGGACACTTAACTAACTCATAATAAACTTCACTTTCCTTTACTGATAATCCTAATTTTTCTAAATTACTAATAATTCTCTGTCTTTTATCCAATATTTCACCTCATATTCTTTTCAGTTAATTTTTTTAATCTTTCTGCTAGTTCTGATGTTAAATCATTCTCTTTTAGTCTCCATTGCCAGTTTTTAGAAGATGTGGAAGGAATATTCATTCTTGCATTATTATCTAGTCCTAATAAATCTTGAATTTGAGTTAGTGCCATTACAGATTTTGTGCTCCAAACTGCTTCTATAAATTTCCAGTTTATTTCAGTAGATACAACAGTCTCCATTTCTTCTAGATACTCTTGACATTTTGTTTTATCTGATTTTTTTACATTTTCATACCACCCTACAACTGTTTCATTGTCATGAGTTCCTGTATATGCAACTGAATTTTCTAAATATTTATGCGGTAAATAGTCACTCTCTTCTTTTGAATCAAAGGCAAATAATAAAATTTTCATACCTGGATAACCACTTTCAGCTAATAAATTCTGAACTTCTGGTGTTAAAAATCCTAAATCTTCTGCAATTATTGGCATATTACCTAATGAATTTTTTATTGCATTAAACAATTTTATTCCTGGACCTTTTTCCCATTGTCCCTCAGCTGCTGTTTTTGCACCAAAAGGGATAGACCAATATGATTCAAAACCTCTAAAATGATCAATTCTTACTATATCATGAAGATTAAAACAAGCCTTTATTCTTTCAATCCACCATTTATAATTATTTTTCTCAATATTATTCCAATCATATAAAGGATTCCCCCATAATTGCCCATTAGCACTAAAATTATCTGGTGGGCAACCTGCTACTCTAGTTGAATTTTTGTTCTCATCAAATAAAAACATTTCACTTTTTGACCAAGCATCACTACTATCAAGAGCTACAAATATAGGAATATCTCCTATAATTTTTATATTTTTTGAATTAGCATATTTTTTTAATTTTTTCCATTGATTGTAGAATATATACTGTAAAAAAATATAAAACTCAATTTCACTTTTTAATTCTTTTTTTATATTAGATATTGACTCTTTTTCTCTATTTTTATATTCTATCGGCCATTCATTCCAATTTTTTTGATTAAATTTTTCTTTCAATGCCATAAATAAACAATAATCTTCTAACCAATATTTTTCTTCTTCTTGAAAATTAATTGTTTCTTTCAACCTATTTTTCTTTATAAAAGTTTCATAAGCTTTTCTTAATATTGGAAATTTATACTCATAAATATTTCCATAATCTACACTTTCTTCATTATTTATTTTTTCTAAAACCTTTAAATCCTCGTTCTCTAAAAGTTCTTCACTTACTAATTTCTCCATATCAATAAAATATGGATTTCCTGCAAAAGATGAAAAAGATTGATAAGGTGAATCTCCATATCCTGTTGGCCCTATTGGCAGTACTTGCCATAGTTTTTGCCCTGCATTTTCTAAAAAATCTACAAATTCATATGCCACCACTCCTAGATCTCCAATTCCATATTTACTCGGAAGAGAGCTTATATGTGCTAGCACTCCACTTTTTCTTTCAAACATTTTTATGTCCCCTTTTTTATTTTATATAATTACTTCAACACCGTAATGATCAGATATTTTCATCTTATTTTTCTTATTAAAAATAACTTCACTTTTTTTTATTTCTACTTTTTTATTTGTAAAAATATAATCTATTCTTTTTCCTACTATGCCATCATTGCTCCAACCATCTATCTTTCCCTCTACTGTTATTCCATCATCTTTTTCAACTGCTAAATTATATGTATCAAAGATATTATTTTTTAAGATCAAGTCATAACCTTCATTTCTAATTGCTGAAATATTATTAAAATCTCCCATTAAAAAACTTCTATTCTCACTTTGATTTACAGTGTTAATTAAAGTTTTAATTTGTTCTTGAAATGAGTTTTCTAGGTCATTCCACCACCCTAAATGACACGAATAAAAATCTATTTTTTCTCCTTTTTTATCAAGAGTAACTTTAAGTACTTTTCTAGTTTTCCAAAAACTTGTATCTGTACTGGTTCCTAAATAGAAGTCTATACTATTACAAATTTTTAGTTTTGTTAATATAGCAACTCCTTCTTCATGTATATTATACCCTATATGATTAAAACTCCATAGAAATCTATATTCAGAATTTATTTTTTTTAAGTATTCACATAATTTATAAGCATAGTTACTTTTTTTTATATTTCCATATACTATCTTATCATCTATCTTTTGACTCACTTCCTGTAAGCAAATAACATCGTATTCTTTTTCTTTGATCGTTTCTGCTAAATATTTTATTTTTTCAAACTGCATCTCTTCATTACAAGAATCACAATTTAATGTTAATAACTTCATTTTATCTCCCTAAATTTTCTAAAATATCATTTTTTATGTTATCTGCTTTAGGACCATAAACAGCTTGTACTCCTGTATCTTTTATTATTAGACCTATTGCTCCTGTTTTTTTCCAATCTTTTAATTCTCCAACTAAAGAACTGTCCTTAACAGTAACTCTAAGCCTTGTCATACAAGCATCTACATCACTTATATTCTCTTTTCCACCTAATAAAGAAATAATTTTATTAATTATTGTATTTTGTTTATTAGCTGGAGAGTTATTCTCTATATTTTCTTCGTCTTCTTCATCTTCTATATAATTTCCTTTTCTTCCTGGAGTAGGTAAATCAAATTTTTTAATGATAATATTAAACAGTGTATAGTTTAAAAAGAAGAATACTATACAAGAAATTATAAAATTTATTAAGTCCTTTGTCAAACCTGCTTTTAGCATAAGAGGAACTCTTGATAAAAATTCTAAAAATCCAAATGAGTGAACTCTTAAACTTATAATATCTACTAATGCAAAAGCTATTCCAGTTAAGATTGCATAGACCACATACAATATTGGAGCTACAAACATAAACATAAATTCTATTGGTTCTGTTACTCCAGTTAAAAATACTGCTAACATAGCAGATAAAAAAATTGTTTTATACTTAGATTTTTTTTCTTTATCTACATTATTTAGCATTGCCAAACCGATTCCTAGTAATGAAGCAGTTGATAGTATTACTTGTCCAGCTTTAAACCTTGCTGGAACAACAGTAAGTAATAAATTTTTATAACCTTCTATATCTCCTGATACTTTTAAATTATTTAAATCTGTAATCCATGCTAACCATATTGGATCTTGACCCGCTATAATTGTTCCTACTCCTGTTCCTGTTAACACTTTATATGTTCCACCTAAATCTGTATAATTCATAGGTATCGTTAACATATGATGAAGTCCAAAAGGCAGTAATAATCTTTCTAATGTACCATATACAAAAGGGGCAACTATTGGTGCTGTATTTCTTGAGGCAGCTATCCATTGCCCAAAAGTATTTAATCCCCATTGAATAAATGGCCATAAAATAGAAAGTAAAATTGCTACAACAACAGAAGCAAAAATTACTACAAAAGGAACAAATCTTTTTCCATTGAAAAAATCTAGTGCTTTTGGGAGTTTATTATAATTATAATACTTATTAAAAAGTACTGCTCCTAAAAATCCAGATAGTATTCCAACAAATACTCCCATATTTAAAGCTGGTGCTCCTAAAACCATGGTAAAATAGTTTTTTACTAAAAGTTCTTGACCTGTAAAAGATTTCACAAGTGATGTTCCGTCAGATAACATTCCTGCATTTACTGAAAAAATACTTCCAGATATTCTATTTATAAGAATAAATGCCATCACTCCTGCAAAGGCACCACCTGCTTTCTCTTTTGCCCAAGAACCTCCTATAGCTGCTGCAAATAATATATTTAAATTTACTATTATAGCCCATCCCATATCTTCCATTACTCTTCCTAGAAGTCCAAGCTCTGTTCCACCTATTAATTTCCCTATGGAAACCATAAGTCCTGCAGCTGGCATAACAGCTATTACTACAATTAATGCTTTTCCAAATTTTTGCCAAAAATCAAAAGATATTAATTTTTTCCCATTCATTTTCCACATCTCCTTTTTTATTAATTATTCAAATAAATGTTGTATGATTAAAACTACATTTCATTGTAATCTTTTTTTTCATTTTTTTCAAGTTTTTTTGTAAAAAAATAAACTTAATCGAAAAAAAATAGTACAAACATTACGTACAAGGTGCAAATAAACGCCCTGTGCTTCACTTACACAGGGCGTTTAGTTTTCAGAGCTGCCAATATATAACCTGATTTAAATTTTTTTTAATCTTTTTCCAATATTTTTTGTGAAATATAAAATATCATTATTAAAAATATTAAAGTTACTGTATTTAGTGCTGAACTTTCTAAAAATTTCTTTTCAGATATTAAAGAGTAATTTACCAAAGGAAGAGTTGGAAAAACTCTTGATATTTGCATTGTATATCCTATTGTAAACTCCCCAAACAAAATTGCAAATATCTGCATAAATACCCATAGGAAAACTCTTTTTAATAATGGAAATTCAATATAAATAAAATTTGTAAAATAATTTACTCCGTCTAGTTGTGCAGCTTCTAAAATTTCATTATTAAAATTCTTAATATAACTACACATAAAAGAGTACCCAAGAGGGAGAGAAACTAATACATAACCTTGAATCAATATTATAGGTAAAGGAATATTAAAGGAAATATTTAAATAAATTAAAGTTATTCCTAAAAAACCACTGGATATTCCAAAGGTTGAGTACACAATAAAATTTGTGAGTTTATTGTAGGATTTTATCATACAATAAGAAAAAGTAGTAACTATCAAGCCTCCTATAACAGATAAAAAAGTTGAATTTAATATCCCTTTAATAACTGGATATGTTTCATTAAATTTAGATGAAAATATGGTTTTATAGTGTTCTAATGAAAATTCTCCAATATAAAAATTAAAAAAACTAAAAGTAAAACTAACTAATATAATTAAAGTCAAAACTACAAAATATAGAACTGAAATATATTTAAAAATTTTAGTTGTTTTCTTTATATATTGAGTCCCATTTAACTCATATTCATATAGTTTTAGGCTTAAAGTATTTATAAAAACTAAAATAAACGATTGAATTCCACCTAAAATCATAACTTTAGTGAAATTAAAACTACCTATTAAAGTTGTTGCTATTTCTGCTTCCATAGTTGTATATTTAGCTCCACCTAAAGCTAATACTAAAATAAAAGATGTAAAAGAATAAAGAAAAACTAAAAAAGCTCCTCTGTATATTTGTGGTAGTATCAATGATAATTTTATTTTAAAGAATACAACATAATCTTTTGCTCCCGCTATTTGAGCTTCTTCTTCCACTTCCTTAGGAATAGATTTTAGAGCTTCAGCAATATACTTTAAAAAAATAGGTGAATTATAAAAGCAGTTAGCTATAATAATACTAGTTAAACTATAATTTAATCCACTATTTTTTAAAAAAGGTATATTAAAAATAATACTAAAGGATACTATTGCTGATATTGGTGGAAACATAAAGGGTATAAAAAACAGTTTATCCAGTAATCTAGTTAAAACATTTTTATTATATGCCATATAATAAGCAGGTATTATTCCTATTATAAAAGAAAAAATAACAGTTAATATCCCTTGTTCAAATGAATTTTTCAAAGTAAAAAAATCAAAATCTCCTGAAGTAAAAAAATTAATAAATTCTTCCCCAATAAAAAAATCTTTTGTAAAAACATATAATGGTCCTATCCAGATAAAAAAATAAAATAAATTAAATAAATTATTTTTTTTTCTATTTTTAGTAGTTAAATTAAACATATATTAAAATCCTTTCTATTTTTTATTTTTTTATTTTTAATTTGTTCTTAAAATTTCTAAAAGTTCTTTTTTCCATTTTTCCAAGTTTTTTACAGCTTCTTTACTATTTAATTTTACAATTTTATTAGAAACTGGGATATATGCAAATTCATTTTCTAATTTAATATCTGTTACAGGTAACATATAATTTTTTCTCATTATTATCTCTTGTGCTTCTGGAGTTAAGAGATAGTCTATAAATTTTTTCGCTCCTTCTTTTATGTTTTTCTTCTTAGTCAATCCCGCTCCTTCTAGACATAAATAAGCTCCTTCAACAGGAATTATTGTGTCATATTTAGGATTTTTTTCTTCATAGAAAAAAATATTACTTGTTGCAAATCCCATCATCATTGGTGCTTCTCCAGTTTGAAACTTTGCAAAAGAATCATCCCAACCAGAAGCTGTAGTTAGTATTGCAGGAGTTAACTCTTTCCAAAATTCTTGCCATTTATCTCCATAAACTGCAATTGTCCATAACATTATTTCTTGCCCTGTAGATGATCTAGGATCTTGAATTAAAAGTTGTTTTTTTAATTTTTTTAATTCTTCAAATGATTTAGGTGGATTTTTTAATAATGTTCTATCATAATTTATTCCTAATAAGCTATAGTCAAAAGGTGTTATATATCCTTCTTCATCCATTATATACTCAGATTTTGCTATAAGGTTTAAATTTGGAGATATATATTTTTCCAATAAACCTTCAGATTTAGCTAATTCCCCACTAACTAGACTTAGAGATAAAACTACATCTGATTGAGGATTATTTTTCTCTAACTTCATTCTAGGAACTATACCTTTCATCCCTATAAATTTTATTTCGTCTCCTGTTTTTTCTTTAAAATCTTCTTTAAATTCTTTCTCTAACCATTTCATAGATTCTGGAGCATAAATAACAATAGTTTCAGCAAAGATATTTAAAGAAATAAAAGCCCAAATTAATACTATTAATTTTTTCATTTTTAACTCCCTTAACATTTATAAAATTAGATAAAAAAAAGCTGTAATTTTCACAACTACAGCTTAAAGAATATATTCCGTTACATTCTTTCCCTTTCTAGAATTACCTAGCAGGTTAAAACGGTATAATCTCAGCACAAAGGCACCCGTGAATCTATATACATAGTATCAAGTTATATTTTTTATGTCAAGGAATAAAAAATACTTGTATTTTAATATAAAAGCATATACAATTATAAAATCAAATATAAAAGAGGTGTCAAATTGAAAAAACAAATTACTTTAATTTTATTTTTGCTACTATCCATATGTTCTTTAGGAGCAACTAAGGAACAATCCTTTATTCTAACACTTATAAATAAAGAAAGAACTAATGCAGGTATCAATCCTCTGGTACTGAATAAAAATCTTAATAAACTAGCAACTATTAAGTCTAACGACATGTCTACTAATAATTATTTCAGTCACAACTCTCCAAAATTAGGGTCCCCCTTTAACATGATTAAAAAAAATAAGATTAAATATTTAACTGCTGGAGAAAACATTGCTAAAGGTCAAAAAACATCAGAAGAAGTTGTTAATTCTTGGATGAATTCTCCTGGTCATAGAAAAAATATATTAAATCCTAAGTTTCATGAAATGGGTATTAGTAGAGATTCTTACAATAAAAATATATGGACACAACTATTTATTGGAAATTAAAAATTATTTATTTTTTAGTTCTAATAATTTAAAAATAAATATATCCACATCTTCTTTAGTACTATCAAATGAAGTTACTAGTCTTATCTCATTTTTTTCAGTGTTCCAAACATAAAAATGACAAAACTCCTGTAAAGGGGCTATTATTTCTTTTGGCAATATTGCAAATACTGCGTTTCCTAGAACTTCATTTGTTATTTCTATATTTATATTTTTCAGTTGTTTTTCTAAATATTTTGCAATATCATTTGCATTTTTAGCACATTCATACCATAAATTATCTTTTAAATAAGGAATAAACTGCCCAGATAGAAATCTCATTTTTGAAATTAATTGAAGGTTTTGTTTTCTTATACTTTTAAAATCCTTAGCTAAAGATTTATTAAAAAAAACAACTGCTTCTCCACACATAAGTCCATTTTTTGTTCCACCAAAAGATAATACATCAACTCCTAAATCTCCTGTCATCTCTTTAAAAGAGCAGCCTAAAGCCACAGCAGCATTAGCTAGCCTTGCTCCGTCCATATGTAAATACATATTATTTTCTTTTGCAAAAGCTGAGATTTCTTTTATTTCTTCTAATGAATATATAGTTCCTGATTCTGTTGTTTGACTAATTGATATTATATCAGCACTGGGTTTATGGAAAGTATCCTTAAAGTTCAACCATTTTTTAGCTAGCTCTAAGTTTAATTTTCCATCTTCGCTTGGAACTGGAAGTAATTGCATTCCTGTTATCTTGCTTGGTGCTCCTGTTTCATCTTGGAGTATGTGAGCGCTCTCAGGGCAAATAACTGCAGAAGCTTTCCCTTTCATTGCTTCTAAGGACAACACATTGGCTCCTGTCCCATTAACCACAAAATAAACTTCTATATTATTTCCAAAACATTTCTTAAACTCATCAATTGCTTCTCTTGTTACCTCGTCATATCCGTAAGCTGATACATGATCAGTATTTAGTTCTATTATTTTTTCTAAAATTTTAGGATGAATACCACTATAATTATCACTTGCAAAAGTTTTTTTCATAAAATCCTCCTTAATTTTTTTATTAAATTATTATAACATAAAAAAATGAAAATTATTTTTTCATTTATAATTTTCATTTTTTTAACTTATATTTAGTTTTTTACTTTATTTTCTTCCATTTGCATCTCATTAAATCTTGTGTGATTTTCTTGCATCATAAGAGTTCTATTTTTTGCTTGCATTTGAGAGATTTCTAAATTTATTTTCTCAATTGCTTTCCAATCAACATTATCATCTAACATTAATTTTTTTATTGCTATTCTTTTTTCCTGAATATTTATATTATTTTTTAGCTCTTCTTTTGTCCTAACTCTTTTTCCGTGACTCATATTTCCATTCATCATATTTCCGTTCATATTTGCTGAGTTACAACCATATCCTGAGTTGTTGTGTCTTTTTCCGTGAGATCCAAAGCCATTAGCAAAAGTCATTGTTCCTAAAGCTAATATACCTACTATTAATATTTTTTTCATTTTTACTACCTCCTAAGTTTTGTGTATTGCTACATCTATAAATATAATATCACGCAACTGTGTCATAGATATGTCAAAAATATTATATGAAAAATATATTTAGCTTAAAGTATTTTAGCTTAAACTTTTTTTACAACTAGTCTATTCCCTTCTATTTCTAATACTTTTACCATGTCATTTACTTTTATCTCTTCTTCAAACTTTATTGTCCAGTCTTTACCATCAAGATATACTCCGTAATTTGGACTTTCACCAAATTTTTTAACCTTTACTATTTTTCCAATTATTCTATCAACTTTTTTTTTGTTTTTATAAAGTTTATCTAAACTCATTTTTCTTAAAGTAATCATTGATACTATGGAAAACGTAATAAATATAGTTATTTGCCATACTATACTTGAAAAAAAAACTGAAAATATCAGTGCTAAAAGAGCACCTAAAGCAAACCATAAAGAAATTAATCCAGGTATTACAGCTTCAATTATAAGAAAGACAACTGTTAACATCCCCCATAAAACTTCATTATTCATAATATTAAACCTCCTCATACTTTAGAGCAATTACTAGTTTTCTAGCTTATATCTTAAATTAAAAAATAAAAGTTTTTTTACTCTGATTATTTTAAACTATTTTTTTAAACTTTTAATAGGTATATTTACTACCAATGCTGTTTTTCTATCTGCTTCTGCTAAATTAGAAACTTCAATGTTGAACTCTCCTGAATCAATTATAACATATTTAGAAATAACCTGAATTATTTCATCTCTCATTCGATTCATCATTTCTTCTGGAATAATAGCTCTGTCATGAATCAAAACTAATTTCAATCTGTCTTTGGCTATATTTTTCGACTTCTTTTTTCCAAATAAAAAATTAAATATTCCCATTTTTTTTCACCTATCTCTTAAATATATTTTTAAATTTTGATATAAAACCTTTTTGTGGATCTAGATCTAAAAATAGAACCTCTTCTCCTATTGCTCTTTTAGAAATATTTCTATAAGCTTGAGCTGCTAATGATTCCCCTTTTAAAACTACAGGTTCTCCTTTATTTGTAGATATAACTATATTTTCATCATCAGGAATAATCCCAATAATTTCTATAGCTAAAATATCAACAATATCTTCCACACTAAGCATATTTCCCTCTTTAACCATATTCATCCTTATTCTATTAATAATAAGTTTAGGATTTTTAATTTCATTAGCTTCTAGTAGTCCAATTATTCTATCAGCATCTCTTACAGCTGATACTTCTGGTGTTGTTACTACATAAGCTTCATCTGCTGCTATTATCGCATTTTTAAATCCTTGTTCTATCCCTGCTGGACAATCTAATATAATATAGTCAAAATCATCTTTTAAAGAGTTCACCAATTCTTTTACCTGTTCTGGACTTACATCATTTTTATCTTTTGACTGAGCAGCAGGTAATAAGTACAACGATGGACATCTTTTGTCTTTTATCATGGCAGACTTAGCCTTACAACGTCCTTCTATTACATCTACAAGATCAAAAACTATTCTGTTTTCTAAACCTATAACTACATCTAAGTTTCTAAGTCCTATATCCATATCCACAAGTAAAACTTTTTTCTGTAACATTGCAAGACCTGCACCTAAATTTGCTGTTGTTGTTGTTTTTCCTACTCCACCTTTTCCTGATGTAATTACTAATACCTTACCCATAATTCCCCCTAAAAATCAAAATTTTTATCTAAAAAATCTATCGTTATTTGTTTGTTTTTTATGTATGCCACTTCAAAACCTACAGTTTTATCAACTTTTTTATTTGCTATAATCCCTTGTTCTGGATGCTTAGCAATATAATTTCCTATCCTAAGTTGAATCGGATTAAAAGCTTTTCCTGCTATAATGGCTTTTTCATCTCCATTTTTTCCTGCTTGGACAATACCAGATATTTTTCCAATTACAACAACATTTCCTAGGGCTTCTACAATTGCACCAGGGTTTATATCTCCAAATATCACAACATGACCTTCAAAACGAATTTCTGCTCCTGATCTTAAAGTCCCCCAATGAAATTTTGTTACTCCTTCCTCAATAGAAAAAACAATTTCCTTAGACACGCTCTCTTTTTTTTCTTCCCCTATCTTTTCTTCTTGATTATAATAAAGATATGTTATTTCAATTGACGTTGCTTTTTTCAAGGCTCCAACTAACTTATTTTTTTCTTTTTCTAATAGTTTCCTTCCTTTAAACTCAACTTCTATCTTTGAATCTGCCACCATATTTTCAATTTCTAGTATTTTTTTTACAAATTCTTTTTGTAGAAACTTAAATTCTAGAATGTTGTCCAATATAAATGAAAGTCTTTGATTCTTAAATTTTAATATTACTGCACTGTCCATAGCAAACTCCTCTAAATTATATTATAAAATTATAAATCATTTTTATCATATGCTTTTCCTGATGAACCAGGGGCTACAGCTTTTCCTACTACTCCTGCTAAAGCAAGTAAAGTAAGTATATATGGTATCATTTGAATAAATTGTGGTGGTATAAAAGTAAAATATTGTTGAATTAGAACTTGAGCTGCATCTGCAAATCCAAATAATAAACTTGCAAAAATCACACCTTTAGGTTTCCATTTTCCAAAAACAAGTGCTGCCAGTGCTATAAAACCTCTTCCTGCAGACATCTCTTTCGTAAATTGACTCAAAGCTCCTATAGAGAGATATCCTCCACCTAGACCTGCTAGCATTCCAGATAAAATAACTCCAATATATCTTATTTTATACACATCTATTCCTACAGTATCTGCTGCTAAAGGATATTCTCCCACTGCTCTAATTCTAAGACCAGTAACAGTTTTATATAAAAATATCCCTGATAGTATAACCACTATATAAATAATATAAATTACAGCAGATACCCCAAAAACTCTTGGAGCACTGGGAACTATAGGTGTATTACTTGATTGTTGGAATAATACTCTTAGCATAAAAACTGTAAATCCAGAAGCAAAAAGATTTATAGCTACTCCTGATACTACTTGATTTCCTTTATATCTTATGCTTATTAGTGCATGAATTAAAGCAACAAATCCACCACCAATTATTCCACCTAAAAGTCCTAAAATCCAACTTCCAGTATAGTAAGATGTTATGGCTGTAAAAAAAGCTCCCATTAACATCATTCCCTCTAAACCTATATTTACAACTCCAGAAACTTCAGAAAACATTCCACCTATTGCAGTTATCATAATAGGTGCTGCTTGTCTTAATGTTGCCATTAATAAGCTCATTATAATCGATACCATGGACTACACCACCTTTTTTCTTTTTATTGCAAATCTAAACATATTTTCTGCTGCTATAAGTAAAATTATAATAGCTTGAATCATTATTATTATTTGGCTTGGAATTGATGTATTAAACTGCATTGATCTTCCACCTACTCTTAGACCTGCAAATAAAATTGCTGCTGCTAAGGCACCAAAAGGATTATTTTTTCCTAAAAGTGCAACTGATATACCATCAAACCCAAAAGTCGCCATAAGACCTTGTTTATACGTATATTGTCCTACTCCTCCTAAAACTCTTTCAGCTCCTGCAAAAGCTGCTAAAGCTCCTGATATACCTAGAGAAAGTGCCATTATTAACTTCACATTTATTCCTGCATTTTCTGATGCTGTAGGATTATAACCAACCGCTTTTATCTCATATCCTAATACTGTTTTTTCAAAAATAAACCAAACAATCACTACCATTACTAAAGCTATAATAAAACCATAATTAAGTGCTTCATTAGTCCATGGCATAAGTTGTTGTAATTTTGCCGAGTCTAGAACTGGTGGTGTTTGCGGATTAGGTCCATTTATTCCACCTTGCTTAAGGGGATAATTTATCATATACTGCTCTACATTCATAGCTATATAATTCAACATTATTGTTGAGATTACTTCATGAATACCTAACTTAGCTTTTAAGAACCCTGCTATTAGTGCCCATAAAAAACCACCTAAAACTGCTAATAATATAACTATATAAACGTTATTTATAAAAGTATTAGCTACAAAAGCTCCAACACCAGCTGCTACAAGTCCTGATATTGTTATTTGCCCTTGAGCTCCTATATTGAACATTCCACCTTTAAATGCAAAGAGTACAGCAAGTCCAGTGAATATCATAGGGGTTGCTTCTAATAATGTTCTAGCTACTGCTTTTTGTGTTGAAAAAGCTCCAGTAAATAAATAATAATATGCTGTTATTGGACTTTCCCCTAAATATGCTATTATTATAGCTCCTATTAATAGAGCTATTACTACAGCTGTTATAGGGATTAGTATATTTTCTAATTTTTTATTCATTTATTTTACCACCCGCCATTAATATTCCTATTTTTTCCTCTGTTGCATCTTTTCTATCTAAAATTCCAGTTATCCGTCCTGCACACATAACAGCTATTTTATCTGATAAGTTCATTATCTCTGAAAGTTCAGATGAGACAACTAATAGTGCTTTTCCTTTTTCTTTTTCTGATAAAAGCATTTTATGTATAGATTCAATAGCTCCTATATCCACTCCTCTTGTTGGCTGTGCTGCGATTATAAGAAAATTCTTTTTTTCTAGTTCCCTTGCTACTATTATTTTTTGTTGATTTCCACCTGAGAATTTTCCGAATTTAAGTTCTGATTCAACAGGTCTAATATCATACTTCAATATATATTTTAGTGTTGTACTTTTTATTTTTTCAAAGTTTATAAAAAATCTTTTTTTAGAGTACAATGTTTCATGCTGTCCTAAAGCAAAATTTTCCATAAGATTATATTGTGATATTCCCGCTCTTTTATGTCTATCTTCTGGAATATGAGCTATCCCTGCATCATTTAGTTTTCGTCTTCCAATATTTGATATTATATTGCCATTTAATTTTATTTCTCCACCTTTTTCTATTCTCATAAGCCCTGTTAAAGCTTCTATTAACTCCGTTTGACCGCTTCCCTCTACTCCTGCTAGTCCTAATACTTCTCCTTCTCTAATTGAAAAAGAAACATTTTCTGCTTTCATAACTCCAAAACTATTTTTTAAAGAAACATTTTTCACTGCTAATATTTCTTTCCCTATTTTAACTATTGGCTTTTTTGTTGTAAAAAGTACTGCTCTTCCAACCATTGCATTAGCTATCATCTCTTTAGTCGCTTTTGATGTTTTGAAATTCTCAATATCTTTACCTCTTCTAATAACAGTTATATTATCTGAAATAGCTAAAACCTCTTCTAACTTATGAGATATAAATATTATTGTTTTTCCTTCAGCTATTAAATTATCTATAATTTTGTAAAGTTCTTTTGTTTCTTGTGGAGTTAAAACTGCTGTTGGTTCGTCGAACACTAAAAGATTAGCTCCTTTAAATAAAATTTTTAAAATTTCTATTCTTTGTTGCATTCCAACTGATAAATCTTTTACAAGGGCATTTGGCTCTATATCTAAACCATATTTATGAGAAACATCAATTACATCTTTTCTAGCTTTGTCTAAATCTAAAAATATTCCTTTCTTTGGCTCAACTCCTAGTATCATATTTTCCGCTACTGTTAATGTAGGAACTAACATAAAATGCTGATAAACCATTCCTATTCCTAATTCTGCTGCAACACTTGGACCATCTATTATTGTTTCCTTATCATTTAATATTATTTTTCCTGATGTTGGTTGGTATAAACCGTTTAATATTTTCATTAAGGTAGATTTCCCTGCCCCATTCTCTCCTACTATAGCATGTTTTTCGCCTTTAAGAATATTTAGATTTATGCAGTCGTTAGCAACTACTTTTCCACCTACAAAAGTTTTCCTAATATTTTCCATTTTTAAGATATATTGGTCCACCGTGCCCTCCTATTAATATTTAATTTTTAATCTTCTATACTTTTCATTATTACAAATGTTAAATCATCTACTTGTTCATGTTCTTTTTCAAACTCTGTTAACTTTTCTAATAATTTTATTTTTATATTTTCTGAAGTTTCATATCTATTTTCATAAATAATATCTTTTAACCTATTTATTCCAAAAAGTTCCTTCTCTTTATTTTCTGCTTCAGTTATCCCATCAGTATATAATATAACAATATCACCTTTATCTAGTTTTATTTCTGACTGATTATATCTATAATCTTTTATAAATCCTATTGCTACTCCTTTTACTGTATGAAGCTCTATTTTATCTATTTTAGCTCTATAGACTATAATGGGGTTATGACCTGCATTAGAGTAGGACAAAATTTTTGTTTTATAATCAAATTTACAATGCATAATAGTAATAAACATATCCTCTGCAATATCAGGATAAATAATTTTATTTAAAGCATTTAAATCTTGTCTAGGGGCTATCCCTCTAGTACTTAGTGTTTTTAATATAGATCTAGCAATTGCCATTAAAAATGCTGCTGGCATCCCTTTTCCACTTACATCTGCCATTGTTACATAAAGGTTCTCTGCCTCATGAATAAAATAATCATAGTAGTCTCCCCCTATTTCTTTCGCAGGTTCAAAATAATTAGCAATATCTAAACCAAAAACAGATTTAACATCTTGCGGGATTATTTGTTTTTGCATTTTTGAGGCTAGCTCTAATTCTTTTGAAATTCTTTCTTTTATTAGTAAATCTGCATAAATTTGTGCATTATTTATTGCAATTGAAATTTGAATAACTAAAGCTGAAATTGTTTCTTCATCTAAGTCAATTAATTTATCCTTGTCTTCAATAACGAAAATTACTCCTAGTTCTTTCCCTTTTACAACAAGAGGTGAAACTATAACCGTTTCTTCTTTCTCTAATAAAAAATTTTCCGATAATTCTTTATATATTTTTGAAAACTTTTCTCTCTTAAATTTTTTCCACTGATCTATATCATAAAAAACTTCACCTGTATAACTAATGTTTCCTTTTATTCTTTTTCTTTTTAACTCACCATTTTCCCACAAATATAATGCTATCCTTTTAGCTCCTGTTAAAACAAAATAAGCATCTAATATTATATCCACTGTTTTTTCAAGTTCAATTACTGATAAAACAGTTCTTGCTAGGGCATTTAAATTAGATAAGTTAGCGACTCTTTTTTCAAGTGCTTGATTACTATATTTAAGCTGATTAGATTTAGTAACAAGAGCATTATATGTTATTTCCAATTCTGTTCTATACTCTTTTAACTCACCTATAGAATTATCTAGCTCATTCTTTTGTTTTCTTAACTCCTGAAATAAATCTCTATATTCTTCCTTTAGATTCTCTGGAATATTTTCGTACTCTTTATTTGTTCTAAAGCTCCTCATTATATTTTCTATAATAATTCTTTGTTTCTTTTCATGCCTTTTTGATACATAAATAAAACCAATAAAAAGAAAAAATATTATACCTAAACTCATAATGTCTCCTATCAGTTATTTTTTTATATTAGTCAATTATAGTATACTCTATTTTTCAATGTTTTTAAACCTTTTTTTCATGTTCTTTTATCGCTAGTGCTACTCTTAAAGGAACTATTTTTTTTAACTGTTCTATATCAGCCTCAAAAATATTTTTTATACTGTTAAATTTACTAATTAAAAGTAATTTTCTTTTTTCTCCTATCCCTTTTATTTCATTAAGTTCTGATGTCACCACTCTTTTACTTCTTAATTTTCTGTGATAAGTTACACCAAATCTATGTGCTTCATCCCTTACTCTTTGAAATATTTTTATAGATTCTTTTGCCATATCGAGAACATACGGAGTTGCTTCTCCATATTTATACACAAGTTCTTCTTTTTTAGCTAAACTTAATAAATCTATCAAATGTAATTTATTTAATTTTTTTAATATTTTTCCCACTGCATTTATTTGACCTACTCCTCCATCAATTAAAATCATATCTGGAAATTCACTTTCTTTTAATTTTGAATATCTTCTTGTGATTACCTCTTCCATCATAGCGAAATCATCTGGTGTATCTTTACAAGTTATCTTGTATTTTCTGTATTCACTTTTTTTAGCAATACCTTCAATAGCAACACTCATAGAGGCAACTGCATCCTTTCCTGAAATATTAGAAATGTCAAAGCACTCTATTCTTCTAGGATATTTCTTCAGTGCTAATTTTTTGTATATATGTAAAAGTCCCTCTTCCACAACTGATTTTCTTTTATAATAAGATTCTATATCTTTTTCTAAATTCAAATTCGCCATATATAGACTTTCTTGTTTTCTACTTTTTATTTTTGGAAAAAACAACTCCACATTATTTTCTGAATATGTATTAAAATATTTTTCCATCAAACTTTTATATGCTTCTAATGAAGGTTCCAACACTATATTTTTAGGAATAAAATTTTTAGAATAGTACGCAAAAATTATCATTTCATTTAAATCTTCATAAATTTTATCTTTTAGTGAAATTATTACACTATTTTTTCCTATAATTTTTCCTTCTCTATAGCTCAATACTAATACAAAAACATTTTCATCAACTTTTTTATAAACAAAAGAATCTTCATCAATATAATTTTTTAATTCTGTTATTTGTGATATTGTACTATTTTTTAGTTCATCTATTTGATTTTTTAGAACAAGTGCTTCTTCAAATTTCATATCCTTAGAATAATTTATCATTTTATCATACATTTCATTTGTATACTCTTTTCCGTTACCTTTTAAAATTTTTTTTATTCCTTCTATTTTTAAACTATATTCCATTTCTATATTTTTATAAACACAAGGTCCAACGCAAAAATGCATATAATATTTCAAACAAGGTTTTAAATATTTTTTTTCCATATCTCTATTACAATCTCTAATATTAAAAATTCTAAGTAAAGCTTTTTTTAAGTTCCAAGCTCCATGTGGATAAGGTCCGTAGTAAGTCCCTTTTTTACTGTCTAAAGCTCTTATTGTCCTAACTATAGTTAGGGAAGGGAATTTTTCATTTCCTATTTTTATATATGGGTATGTTTTTTGATCTTTTAAAGCTATATTATATTTAGGTGAATATTGTTTTATTAAATTATTTTCTAGTACAAGTGCATCTATTTCACTATTACAAATAATATATTCAATATCTTCAATATTTTTAACTAATTCTCTTGTTTTATTATTTTCATGCTCTCTATTAAAATATGATGAAACTCTATTTTTTAAATTTTTAGCTTTTCCTACATAAATTACAACTGATTTTTTTTTCATAATATAAACCCCTGGATTTTCAGGGATATCAACAATATTTATACTCATAATTTTACCAGTGTCCTTTCTCTTCTTCTCTATTTGATTTATATATTTTTATATTTTTTATTTTTGAAAGTTCCTTATTAAAAAGTTCTACAAAAGTTACTGAACGATGCTTTCCACCACTACATCCAAAACCTATAGAAAGATGTTTTTTCCCTTCTTTTATATAGTTAGGTATTAAAAATTTAATCATATCCACCAGTTTATTATAAAACTCTTGTGAAACTTCACTATTCATAACATAATTTCTAACTTCTTTATCCTTACCATTTTTATTCTTTAATTCCTTTATGTAATAAGGGTTAGGTAAAAATCTAACATCAAAAACCAAGTCTAAATCTATAGGCATACCATACTTAAAACCAAAAGATTGAAGATGAATATTTAATTCATTTAAATCTTTATTTTTCAAGTAATAATTCTCTTTAATTTTTTCGCCTAATTGCTTAGCCGAAAGATAGGAAGTATCAATTATTTTAGTCGCTCTTTCCCTTATTTTATACATAATATCTCGTTCTTGTTTTACATTTTCTAAAAGTGTAGAAAATTCAAGTGGATGTTTTCTTCTTGTTAAGTTATATCTATTTAAAATCGCCTCATCTGTGGCTTCTAAAAATATTATTTCATTGTTAGGAATTACTTTTTTGACAAAATCTAGAAAATTTATATATTCTGAAATCTTTTCAAAGGACCTTATATCTAAACCTATTGCTATTTTATTTATTTCTTCTTTTTGGGATTTTAACTCTTCATGATCAAGACTATATTTTTCAATTATAAACTTACCTAATGTGCAGGGAAGATTATCCATTGTTAAATAATCCATATCTTCTAAAAAATTTAAAACTGATGTTTTTCCAGCACCACTTAAACCTGTAACAATTACTAAACTTTCTATAGCTATCATAATTCCCTCCTAATCTCAAAACTTTAAAAATAAAAAAGCTGCATAATAGCAGCTTTTTTATCTTACATTCTCTCTAACGTCTTTATTCCTAAAAGAGATAATCCTGTTTTTATTGTTTCTGAAGTCAAGCTTGCTAGCAAAAGTCGAGATTGCAATATATCAGCTTCTTGATTAAGAATAGGACAACTATTATAGAAACTATTGAATTTTTTAGAAAGTTCAAATATATAGTCTGCAATTAAATTTGGCTTACAAGTCTCAGCTGCTTTTAACACTAAATTATTAAATAGTGTTAATTGATGAGCTAAAGTTCTTTCTTCTGTACTTGTAAAGTTAATACTATGTTTATAGTCTATTGTTATTCCTTTTTCTTCTGCTTTTCTTATAATTGATTTAATTCTAGCATAAGCATACTGTAAATACGGTGCTGTATTTCCTTCAAAACTTAATACCTTATCCCACTCAAAAACAACAGCACTTTGTCTATTTTGTGAAAGGTCCGCATATTTTATAGCTCCCATTCCTACTATTTCAGCTATTTTATTTTTTTCCTCTTCTGATAAGGTAGGATTTTTTTCATTTACTACAGTATAAGCTCTAGTTTTTCCTTCATCTAATAGTTGTTCAAGTCTTATTACATTTCCTTTTCTTGTTGAGAAGACTCCATCAGCAAATCTCATAATTCCAAACCATATATGCTGTTTTTCCACTTCCCATCCTAATTTTTCTGTTATTTTAAAAAGTTGTTTAAAATGATCTTGTTGTCTCTCATCTGTTAAATATATCAATTTATTCACATCATAAGTTGCTAACTTATATTTTATTGTAGCTATATCAGAAGTTGAATATAAAAATGCTCCATCACTTTTTTGTACTAAGCATGGATTTAGTTTTTCTTCTTCTGAAAATATTACTACTTTTGCTCCTTCACTTTCTACCGCTATCTTTCTCTCTATTAATTCTGTAATAACACCAGGCATTATATCATTATAGAAAGATTCTCCGTTATAAACATCAAATTTTACATCCATTCTATTATACATTTTGTTATATTCATTTAAAGAAACCTCAATAAACTCTTTCCACAGTTCACTGTTTTCAGCCTCTCCATCTTGTAGTTTTTTTAGTTCTAATCTAGCTTGTTCTTCAAGGGCCGGTTCTTGCTCAGCTCTGTTAGAGAATTCCACATAGACTCTTTCTAGCTCCTCTATTGGGTTTAGTTTATATGCATCTTTATCTAACCAATTTCTATACCCTATTATAAGTTTTCCAAACTGTGTTCCCCAGTCTCCAATATGGTTATCTGCTATAGTTTCATAACCTAAATAATTATAAATTCTTTTAACAGAGTCTCCAATAATTGTTGATCTCAAATGTCCTATATGCATTCTTTTAGCTATATTAGGGGAAGAATAATCAATTATTACTTTTCCTTTTCTATTTAAAAAAGAAAAATCCACTCCTTCTGTTGCAACTTTTTTTACATACTCACTTAAAAATTCATTTTTTAAATATATATTTATAAATCCAGGGCCAGCTATTTCTAACTTTTCAATAATATCATTGTTTATTAAATTTCCAACAACTTCCTCTGCTATGGCTCTAGGGGATTTTCCTAATGTTTTTGTATTCATCATGGCAAAATTTGTTTGAAAATCTCCAAACTTTTCATTAGTTGCCACTGTTATTTCCACTGGTTTAAATGTTAATTCTGGATATATGTTTTTCATGGTAGTTTCAAATATTTCAGCAATTTTTTTATCTATTAATTTAACCAAATCATTCACCTCTTATATAGTATTGGAACATCTTCCATAATTTAAAATTATAAAATAAAAAAAAATGGGCATTATTGCCCAGTTAAAGAATAAATCCAACTTACCGCCTTCAGTATAGTTTTAGTCGCCAGTACTATACGGTGGTAACCAGTTACTATTTATGTACAGGGTCCGTAAACCAAAAGGGGTTTCGTGACTTAACTGATGTATAAAAAGCAGCGCCAGTTCCAGTGACGACATTAGGCCCAAAACCTCGTGAAAATAGCGTATAAGTCAGATTTTTCTTATTCTTTACTGGATTATAACATTAAAAAAAAATTTTTTCAACTGTATTTTTAAATTTTATTTTTCTCTTCATCTAATATAACTTTTAATGAAAGCTCCATCAGTTGTTTTTCATCTACTTTCCCAGGAGCTTCTGTCATTAAACATTGCCCTTTATTTGTTTTAGGAAAAGGTATTACATCTCTTATAGAAGTTTCTTTTAACATTACCATAAGCCATCTGTCAATTCCAAATGCTAGTCCACCGTGTGGTGGTGCCCCATATTTAAATGCATCTATGAAAAATCCAAATTTATCTCTTGCTTCTTCTTCAGAAAGTCCTAATTTCTCAAAAACTCTCGCCTGAACTTCTGGATTAAAAATTCTAATAGAACCGCCTCCAATCTCAGAACCATTTAAGACCATATCATAAGAGTTAGTTCTGATATCTTCCATCTCTCCAGACATAAACAATTCCATATCTTCTGTTTTTATTGAAGTGAAAGGGTGGTGTTGAGCTTGATATCTTCCTTCCTCTTCAGAGTATTCAAACATTGGAAAATCAACTATCCATAGGAATTTAAACTCATCATTATTTATAAGGTTCAATTCTTTTCCTATTCTTAATCTCAGTGCTCCAAGAGCACCATATACAACTTTTTTTACATCAGCTATAATCAATATTATATCTCCAATAACTGCTCCACTTCTTTTAACAATAGCGTTCATTTCCTCTTCAGTAAAAAACTTTGCAAGGGGTGAGTTAACTCCCTCTTCAGTAATTTTTATATACGCCATTCCTTTTGCATTAAAGTATGTTTTGACATAATCTTCATATTCTCCAATTATTTTTCTACTAAATTTTTCTGCTGCACCTGGAGCAACAACACATTTAACTACTCCACCATTTTCTACACAATTCTTAAATGCTGTAAATCCTGCATCTTTCACTATATCTGTTAAATCTCTTAACTCAACGTCAAACCTTACATCTGGTTTATCAGAACCATATCTTTCCATAGCCTCAAAATACGGCATTTTTTCAAAGGAATAATTAGCTTCTTCCCCTGTTACATTTTTAAACACTCTTTTAGCTAAGCCCTCTATTGTGTCCATTATATCATTTTGTGTTACAAAGGACATTTCTATATCTAACTGAGTAAATTCAGGTTGTCTATCTGCTCTTAAATCTTCATCTCTAAAACACTTAGCTATTTGGAAATATTTTTCTATTCCACCTATCATAAGTAATTGTTTAAATAATTGTGGTGACTGAGGTAAAGCATAAAATTCCCCTTGAGATATTCTACTAGGCACTAAGAAATCTCTTGCTCCTTCTGGAGTTGATTTTGTTAAAATAGGAGTATCTATATCTAAAAACTCTTGCTCGTCCATATAATTTCTTATTGACATAATCATTTTATGTCTCATTTTAAGATTATTTAACATTTGAGGTCTTCTCATATCTAAATATCTATATTTTAATCTCATAGTTTCACTTACATTTTCATTCCCTGAAACTTGAAAAGGTAAAACATCACAAGCATTTAAAACTTCCAACTCAGTTGCAAATATTTCTATTTCACCTGTTGGGATATTCATATTTTTGCTATATCTTTCTCTCACTATTCCCGAAACTTTTATAACTGATTCATTTTTTAATTTTTGAGCTGACTCTACTACTTCTTTATCTGCTACATCTATATCAAAAACTATTTGAGTTCTTCCCTCTCTATCTCTTAAATCTATAAAAGTTAAGCCACCTAAATCTCTTTTTGTATCTATCCAACCTGATAAAGTTACTTTTTCACCAATATTATTAGGTCTTAACTCTCCTAAGTTATGCGTTTTATAAATCATAATAGTCTCTCCTTTATCTCTTCTAATGTAAGTTCAAATTGTTCTCTATTTTTAAAATCTTTTAATATATATTTATTATTATCTACATCATTTTTGTCTATTAATATAGTATAATCAACACCTAATTTATCAGCTTTTTTCATTTGTGTCTTTATACTTTTTTCTGAATACTCCACTACAGTTTTTACTCCAGCTACTCTTAGGTCATTAGCTATTTTCATAGCTATTTCTACACTTTCCTCTCCTACCCAAGCTATATACACTTTAGGTAAATTTAAAGGAAAATCATCTAAAAGCATCATAATTCGTTCTACTCCTGCAGCATAACCAAAAGCTGGAATCTCTTTATCTCCTAATTGTTTTAGTAAATTATCATATCTTCCACCGCCTAAAACAGTTCCTTGAGCTCCTAACTTATTAGTTATAACTTCATAAACAGTTCCAGAATAGTAGTCTAATCCTCTTACAAGTCTTGAGTCTTCTCTATAATTTATACCAAATATTTTCAAGTATTTTTTTAGCTCTTCATAGTGATTTTTTTCCTCTATATTTAAGCAATCAATTATACTAGGAGCTTCTTTAGTGAGAGATTTGCATTTTTCATTTTTGCAATCTAACACTCTAAGTGGATTATGTTCTTTTCTATTTTTACAGTCTTCACACAGTTCTTCTTCTAATGGTTTTAGAAATTTTAAAAGTTCATTTCTATATCTAGAACGCGACTCATTTCCTCCAACAGAATTAATTACAAGTTCTAAGTCTGTTATTTTAATTTTTTCTAAAAATTTATAGCTCATAGCAATAACTTCTGCATCTAGTATAGGTGAACTTTCACCTAATACTTCAACACCAATTTGATTAAACTCTCTTTGTCTTCCAGCTTGAGGTCTTTCATATCTAAACATAGAACCTATGTAGTAAAATCTACTTACTTCTTCTTGTCCATAAATTTTATTCTCTAAATATGCTCTAACAACTGAGGCAGTCCCTTCTGGTCTTAGAGTTATACTTCTATTTCCTTTATCTACAAAAGTATACATCTCTTTATCTACAACATCTGTTCCTTCTCCTATACCCCTTTTAAACAATGCTGTTTCTTCAAATATTGGAGTTTTTATCATTCCGTAGCCATAGTTATCAAAAAATTTCGCTGCATTTTCTGTAACATAATTATATTTTATACTTGTAGTTCCATAAATGTCTTTAGTTCCTCTAACTCCTTTTATAAGTTCCATATTTTACCTCGCTTTATTTAATTTTCCATAGCTTTTCTTGTTTTTCTTTTATTAACTTTTCATTTCTGTTATCTCCTGGAATATAGTAAGCTCCATATTTCTCAGAGTATTTTTGTATAACAAAACTATTTGGAAAGTCATGAGGATATTTATACCCCTGTGCATTTGAATCTATATGCCTTGGTACTTTTTCTATTTCATTGTTTTTCAAATCTTCTAGCACATTATTTATAGCATTATAGCATGACGGGCTCTTTGTTGATATAGCTAAATAAATAGCTACTTGTGCTAAAATTATTCTAATTTCAGGCATTCCTATTCTTTCACTTGCTGTAAGGGCTGAAGTTGCCATAAGAAGAGCCTCAGGATTTGCCATTCCAATATCCTCACTAGCTAAAATAGTTAGTCTCCTTGCTACATACCTAGGGTCTTCCCCACCGTTTAAAAGTTGACCCATCCAATAAACAGAACTATCTGGATCGCTTCCTCTTATACTTTTTATCATAGCTGAAATTATATTATATTTATCCTCTTCTTTATGAAAACTAGATCTTCTTTCAGTGAAAATTTCTAAAAGTTCATCATCGTCTAAACCTTTCCCTACATTTTCATATAATTCTAGATAATTTATTGCTACTCTGCTATCTCCTCTAGACATGGAAATTATTATTTCTATCAACTTTTCTGGTACATTATCTAATTCTAAATATTTTATGCCTCTTTTTAGTATTTGTTCTATATTCTTATCAGTTAGAGGTTTAAACTCAAATACTAAAACTCTTGAAAGAAGAGCATTATTAAGATTATAATATGGATTTTCTGTTGTAGCACCTATTAGTATTATTGTTCCAGACTCTGTACTAGAAAGAAGTGAATCTTGTTGCAATTTATTAAATCTATGAATCTCATCTAAAAATAATATTGTTTTTTTGCCATAGTACTCTAAATTTTTTTTTGCTTTTTCAACAACAGATTTTAACTCTGTAACTCCAGATGTTGTTGCATTTAAAATTTCAAAATTATACGACAACTCCTTAGATATAATTTCACCTAAAGATGTTTTCCCCACTCCTGGTGGTCCATAAAATATTGAATTAGTTAGTTTCTTTTGCTCTATAAGTTTTCTCAAAACTTTACCAGGACCTAAAATTTTATCTTGACCTACAAAATCATCTAAAGATGTTGGTCTTAATTTTAGAGCTAGTGGCTGAGAATTTTCCTGATTATCACTAAATATATTTTTCATTTACTCCTCTCTAAAAAATAAAAGGCGTATTGACTGGCAATACGCCTCTTACATTATTTTATAATATATAGAACAAGTGCAGAAACTATAAATATTATTGCAGCTATTGTTGTTGCTTTAGCTAGTGGTCCCCCATCTTTCGATATACCAAAAATTGTTGTAGAAGCTCCTGTTCCCATACTAGATGTCATTCCATTGCTTCTATCTGGTTGAATCAGAACTAATCCTATTAAAGCTATTGCAGATATAAAAAGTACTACTGTTACTAAACTTTCCATATTTTCCTCCGTATTTTATTTTATGTTATATTATATAATAAAACTATGAAAATTAAAAGAAAAATTTTTTAACTGTTTACTATAGTTTTTCGAATAAGTCTATTCCCCATATTTTACTTTGGTAATCACCACCAATAATTTTATTATTCTCATTGTAATGGTAATTCAGTTCTTTTTCTTCATGTTTTCCTATTTTTATTATTCCTTTTTTCATCTCT
>JBOFOQ010000074.1:0-1830 GCA_051659505.1 Fusobacteriaceae bacterium | reverse complement strand
TTTTCGCAAATTAACAATAACAAATTTGAGACTTTTTTCATATACTTTTTCACTTTTTAGGTGAAAATTTTTAATATCTGGACATTAGTGGCTACGCCTTTTTAAGCGTAGCTTTAATTATTTAATGAATAATTCAGGTATAATATTGAAAATTTTCAAACATAAAATATTTTTTGCTATAAAATAAAATACAAATAATAAAACATAGATAACTAGGGGAGGATTTAATGAAATATAACAAAAAAATAGACAATAGAACATATAGAATTATTAAAAATATAAAATTTAGTAGTGAAGATTTTTTTCTAGAAAATAAAAATATATCATTAAATGTACTTAAAGATAATATATTTGAATTTATAATTAAATATAATGAAGAAAAATATATCTCAATATATGAAAAAAATATTATATTTCCTATATGTAATGATAACGAAACTAACTTAGATTATAAAGCTAATTATATTATTGAATTTATTGGAAGTCCAAATAAAAATATGCCCATTATTTTACATTGTATTTTATATCCAAAAAATAACAATTTGAATAAAGATTATAAAGTAGAACTAGGTAGTTCAATATTCATAAAAACTAGCGATAGTATTGAACATTTTTATCTTAATATAAAAGTAAAAGGAGAAGGACGGTGTTGGATAGAAGGAATAAATATTTATGAATGTATAAAAGATAATATTAATGATTATAAAGATTTAATAGAGTATAAGCTAAATATACCTAGTCAATTAAATAATTTTAAAATAGCTTGTATATTTGATGATTTTACTAGAGAATGTTTCAAATATGAATGTACTATAATAGATATTAGGCCAGATTCATGGAAAGTAGATTTTTTATTGTATAAACCTCATCTTTTTATGATTGAATCTGCTTGGTTAGGATACAAAGGGCTATGGAGAGGAATTATTTCATCAGGAGATGAAATTAAGATTAAAAAATTATTAGATATTTTAAATTGGTGTAAAGATAACTTTATTCCTACTATATTTTGGAATAAAGAAGACCCTGTTCATTTTAATAAATTTATAAACATAGCTAAGTATTTTAATTATATATTCACAACAGATAAAGAGTCTATAAAAGAATATAAAAAAATAATAAATCATGAAAATGTGTATTGCTTAATGTTTGCAGCTCAACCTAAAATACACAATCCTATAAGATATACTGATTTTAAAAGTTCAAAGGCTTGCTTTGCTGGTTCTTATTATAAAAATATGTTTCCTGAAAGATGTAAAGAGTTGAATAAATTACTTAATGCAGCTATGAATACTATTGGAGTGGATATATACGATAGAAAATACAATTCTGGATTACCAAATTTTGAGTACCCAAAAGAATTTCAACCTTTTATAAAAGGATATTTAGATGCTGAAAATATTTGTATAGCAAATAAAGGGTATAAGGTAAATATAAATGTAAATAGTGTAAAAGATTCAAGTACTATGTTTTCCAGGAGGGTATTTGAAAGTTTAGCTTCAGGAACCCCAATTATTAGTTCTTTTTCAATAGCTATTAGTCTTAATCTTAAAGATATGGTATTTATGAGTGATGATTATTATGAATTAGAAAATGAATTTTTAAAAATTTCCAGCGATGAAAAATACTATTATAAAAAGGTTATACAAGGAATTAGATGTGTATTAAATAATCACACTTATAAAGATCGCTTATTTTATATTATAAATAAATTAGACTATGATATTACTTATAATAAACCTACATTATGTATAGTTTCAAAAGTAAATAATAAAAATGACATTGAAAGATGTATAAATATATATAATTCTCAAAAATATATGTTTAAACAAT
>JBOFOQ010000073.1:0-67274 GCA_051659505.1 Fusobacteriaceae bacterium | reverse complement strand
ATAGGGCTTTTTGTCTTTCTTAAATTTTCTAAATTTATATAATTTTTAAAAAAAATTTAGAAATTAAGACTTCATGTTCTTAAATTTAAAAATTTGAATTTTTTCATCTTAAAAAACATGACTTTTACAATTGGCTAATCTATATTATAAAATAAAGTATCCTAAAATAAAGAGGTTAGGATACTTTATAATATGAGTGAAGGTTAAAAAATTCTCTTAAAAACTTTAATTGAACTATTCTAGTTCATCGTAGTAGTTTTGTCAAGAAAAAATATAATGTAATATGGAAAACAGATTATAGCTTGCAATTTGTAAAAAAAATATGATACAATACTATGTTAAAATTAGGAATAGTATACTCTAAAATTTTTGGTAGAGATTAATTATATAAAAACTAGATAAATGAGCTAGGAGGCTAAATGAAAAAGGCGTTAATTATAACCTATGGATGTCAAATGAATGTAAATGAAAGTGCAAAAATAAAGAAAATACTAATAAATATGGAATATGAAATAACCGAGGAAATAGCAGAAGCAGATGCAGTTTTTTTAAATACTTGTACTGTTAGAGAGGGAGCTGCAACTCAAATTTACGGTAAGTTAGGTGAGTTGAAAACAAGAAAAGAGAAAAAAAAAATAATTGTTGGAGTAACAGGATGTTTTGCACAGGAGCAGGGGGAAGAGTTAGTTAAAAAATTTCCTGTTGTGGATATTATTATGGGAAATCAAAATATAGGGAAACTTCCAACAGCAATAGAAAGAATTGAGAATGGAGATTTAAAAAGTGTTATCTATATTGGTGATGAAAATGAACTGCCTACAACATTAGAAGCATCTTTTGATTCTAAATATACAGCGTCAATTCCAATCTCTTATGGGTGTGATAATTTTTGTACTTTTTGCATAGTTCCTTATGTAAGAGGAAGAGAAAGATCAGTTCCTATGGAAGAAATATTAGAAGAAATAAAAGGGTATATCAATAAAAATTATAAAGAGATAATTTTATTAGGTCAAAATGTGAATTCTTACGGAAAAGATTTACACTCTGGAGAGAATTTTGCAAAACTACTAGAAGAAATTCAGAAAATTCAAGGTGAGTTTTGGGTAAGATTTATTTCACCACACCCAAGAGACATGACAGAAGAAGTTATAGATGTTATAGCTAAATCTGATAAAATAGCAAAAGCAATACATATACCTCTTCAATCTGGTTCTAGTAAAATATTAAAACTTATGAATAGAGGTTATACAAAAGAGCACTATATATCTCTTATAAAAAAAATGAAAGAAAAAATACCTGGAGTAGGGCTAACAACTGATATAATAGTAGGATTTCCAAGTGAAACAGATGAAGATTTTTTAGATACACTGGAAATAATAGAAAATTTAAAATTTGATAATTCATATATGTTCATGTACTCAGTAAGACAAGGAACTATAGCAGCTAAAATGAATGACCAGATAGATGAAACTACAAAAAAAGAGCGATTACACAGACTTATGGATGTTCAAAATGCAAATGCAAGATTAAATAGTGAAGACTTTGTTGGAAAGATTGAAAAAGTTTTAGTTGAAGGTCATAGTAGAAAAAACAAAGAAACATTAACAGGGAAAACAAGTTCAGGAAAAGTAGTAATCTTTAAAGGTGATGTAGAGCTAGCTGGAGAGTTTGTAAATATAAAAATAACATCAGCAAAAACTTGGACTCTTTACGGCGATATAATTAGGTTTTAAAAGTATAGATAAACACGGAGGAAAAATGCAAAGCTTAGAAAGTTTTCTCTTGAAAGAGATTTTGGAAATAACTAAACAGTTAGGGATAATCTTAGGACGAAAAACAAAAAAAAGTGATATATTAGAAGTAGTAGAAGAATGGTTTGAGGAAAAAGAGGGATTAGATATAGGTTGGGGTAATTTAGATGTTCTTCCAGATGGGTATGGATTTTTAAGAGAAACTAATGTAGGAAAAGATATCTATGTTTCTGCCTCACAAATAAAAAGATTTAAACTTAGAAATGAAGATAGAGTTGTAGGAGAAGTGAGAGAACCAGTAGGGGAAGAAAAAAACTACGCACTACGTAAAGTTTTGTTAGTAAACGGTGATACCACACTAAAAGCAGAGTCAAGAGTTCCTTTTGATGAACTAAAACCTACTTATCCAACGTGTCAGCTTAAATTAGAAACAGACCCTAAAAATATTTCAGGAAGAATAATAGATATAATAGCTCCAATAGGAAAAGGTCAAAGAGGACTTATTGTAGCACCACCTAAAGCAGGAAAAACAATTCTTATGAGCAACATTGCAAATTCTATAATAAAAAATAATAAAGAAGTAGAGGTATGGATATTATTAATAGATGAGAGACCAGAAGAAGTAACAGATATAAGAGAAAGTGTTACAGGGGCACAAGTGTTTTCTTCCACTTTTGACGAAGACCCTAGAAATCATATTAAAGTAACAGAAATGATACTGGAAAGGGCTAAGAGAAAAATAGAAAATGGAGAACATATAGTTGTTTTAATGGATTCATTAACTAGACTGGCAAGGGCATACAATATTGTTATTCCTTCTAGTGGAAAGCTAATATCAGGCGGAATAGACCCTAGCGCATTATATTATCCTAAAAAATTCTTTGGTTCAGCAAGAAATATAAGTGGCGGTGGAAGTTTAACTATCATTGCAACAGTGCTTGTAGATACGGGAAGTAAAATGGACGAAGTTATTTTTGAAGAGTTTAAGGGAACTGGAAATTTAGAAATTCAACTAGATAGAACTTTAGCAGAACTTAGAGTGTACCCTGCTATTGATATTCAAAAATCAGGAACAAGGAAAGAAGAACTTTTAATTGAAAAAGAAAAGCTTGAAAATATATGGGCTATAAGAAGGCACTTAGCACAGTTTGATAGAGTCACTGCAACAAGAAAACTTATAGATAAAATAGAAACAACTAAAAATAATCTTGAATTACTTATTATAAAAAATTGAAAGGAAAAGGGTAGTGTAAATGATAAAGTTAAGATTTAATTTTTTAATAATTTTGATTATTGTATTTTCTTATGCTATAGAACAACTAGATGTTTTTAATCCAGAAGTTGTTGATTTAGATAAGTTTACTGACTATTACGCAGAAAATGTACAAGATGAAGAGGGAGAAGGAATTCTCTCTAGTAACTATTTCACAATAAAAAGAACTTATAATTTCGGAAGTTCTTTTGAAAATAATGGAACATTTTCAGAAAAAAAAGAAGAGATTGTCATTGAAGTTAAAAGTATAGATTACGTCATTGAAAAAGGTGATAATCTTTACGATATAGCTAAAAAATATAACATAACCGAAGAAATGTTAAAAGCCAACAATCCTAAGTTAGGAAAAGTTATCCAAATTGGAGAGAGTTTAAAAATACCTTCAGAAAATGGAATTTTTTATAAAGTGAAAAAAGGTGACTCTTTATTTAAAATAGCTCAAACTTACAAAGTTAAAGTTGATTCATTTGAAAAATATAATAAATTAGAAGGAAGTAAATTAGATATAGGACAAGAGATATTTATTAAAGACCCTAATTTAAAATTTATAACTTTAAAAGGGAAAGAAGTGGTAGCGAAAAAAGGAGCAAGCTTAAATACACAACTAGCTAAAACTGAAAATTTTGTAATGCCTATAAAGTTTACAGGAATAAGTAGCCCTTATGGAAATCGATTTCATCCAGTTTTAAGAAGATATATAGGGCATGCAGGCGTTGATTTGAAAGCTAAATATATAACTGCTTATGCATCAAAAGAAGGAACTGTTACATTTGCAGGAACTATGAACGGATATGGTAAAATAATAGTTATTTCACATGAAAATGGATACGAAACAAGATATGCTCACTTAAATGCAATTTATGTTTCAGTTGGTGCGAGAGTAAATCAAGGGGATAGAATAGCTCAAACAGGAAATACAGGAAGAAGTACTGGACCACATCTACATTTTGAAATAAGAAAAAATGGAAGAACTATGAATCCTATGAATGTAGCTAAAAAAAGGTAGTGGAGAAGACCATGACAAAAGTAATAAAAGTAGGGAATATCTATATTGGTGGAACTAATGATATTATTATTCAATCTATGACAAATACCTTTACCTCTGATATAGAGAAAACAGTTAATCAGATCTTAGAACTAGAAAAAGAAGGGTGTCAATTAGTAAGAATGACAATAAATAATGAAGAAGCAGCCGAAGCTATATCAAAAATAAAAGAAAAAGTCAATATTCCATTAGTAGGGGATATTCATTTTGATTATAGGCTAGCTCTCTTAGCCATTGAAAATGGAATTGATAAGTTAAGAATTAATCCTGGAAATATAGGGGACGAAGAGAAGATAAAGTTAGTAGTGGAAGCTGCTAAATTAAAAAAAATTCCTATTAGGATAGGAGTTAACTCTGGGTCAATTGAAAAACATATTTTAGAAAAATATGGAGAAATAACAGCAGATGGAATGGTGGAAAGTGCCATGTACCATGTTGGATTACTAGAAAAATATAAATTTTATGATATAATTATTTCGATTAAATCTAGTAATGTTAAAATGATGGTAGAAGCCTATAGAAAGATAAGTAAATTAATAGACTATCCTCTTCATTTAGGTGTAACCGAAGCTGGAACAGCTTTTCAAGGGAGTATTAAGTCTGCTATAGGAATAGGTTCTCTTTTACTAGATGGAATAGGTGGAACAATAAGAGTTTCGTTAACAGAAAATCCCGTGGAAGAGATAAAAGTAGCAAAAGAAATATTAAAAGTATTAGGACTAAGAAAAGGGACAGAAATCATATCTTGTCCCACTTGTGGAAGAACAGAGATTGATTTGATTACTTTAGCTAAGCAAGTTGAAAAAGAATTTAAAGATAAGGAGCTTAATCTTAAGATAGCAGTTATGGGTTGTGTAGTCAATGGACCTGGGGAAGCTAAAGAGGCTGATTACGGCGTAGCTGGAGGAAAGGGAATAGGAGTTCTATTTAAAAAAGGCACAGTTATTAAAAAGGTAAAAGAGGAAGATATTTTAGACGAATTAAAAAAAATGATAAAAAAAGATATCGAATATTTATAAAAATTTAAACTTTATTGAGAAGTATGCAGTCTAAATATTATAAATGATTGGGAAGGGAATAAACTATGATGATGAATTTTGATGATATTTTTGAACAATATTTTGATAAAATATATTATAAAATTCTTGGAAGTGTAAAAAATTCTGAGGATGCAGAAGATATTGCTCAAGAAGTTTTTATGAGTGTGTATAAAAATCTCAAAAGCTTTAGATCTGATAGTAATATATATACCTGGATTTACAAAATAGCAATAAATAAAACATATGATTTTTTTAGAAAAAAGAAAATTAATTTAGAGTTAAATGAAGAAATTTTTGATGTTGAAGATGGTATAGATCCCAATAATAATATAATACTAAAGGAACAATTAACTAAAATTAAAGGTAGTGAAAAAGAAATTGTTATTCTAAAAGATTTGTATGGTTATAAGCTTAAAGAAATAGCTGAAATGAAAAATTTAAATATATCCACAGTAAAATCTATCTACTATAAAGCACTAAAAGATATGGAGGTATAACAGATGTCACCAAAGGATAAGGTCAGAGCAAATATTTATAAAAATCTGCTACAAGAAGAAAAAATAAGAAGTAAAAAATATTTAAAAGCTTCACTTTCTCTTTTTTTAGTAGGTATAATAAGTAGTACGTCATATCATACTTATATAAAATCTAGTGTAGGAGAAATAAGTCCAAGTATAATGGTTTTTAATAAAGACAAAATGTCAAATGATACAGATAAGATAGAAATAGATCATTTTTTTACAAAAGATATATTTAAAACTGAAAAAATAGAAGTAAATACAGACCAAGTTTTTGGGTTTGATTTTCAAAGTTAGGAGTGTTAATAATGAAAAAAATATATTATTTATTACTATGTACAATTTGTTCTGTTGTTATTTTAGGAAGTGCAGAGGGAAGTTTTGGTATTGTGTACGATGAAGATTTTAAACAAGCAGGTGTTGAACTTGAAAATCTAACAAAAGCTAAAGTTCTTATGGAAAAAACATCTTTGGAATTTAAAAAGTTGACTTTAGATAAGCAACAATTAGAATTAGATGCTAATAAGTATATTTTAGATGGCGTTGAGAAGAATTTAGAAAAATTAGATGAAATTTTTGATAAAATTGGTGTTATTGAAGCAAAAATTTTGAAAAATAAAATAAGAAGTCAAATGGAAATGTTTAAATACATAAGCCGTCAGCAGTATGTAGAAGCTAGAAAATATGCTGTTGAAAGAATAAAAAAAGAGCAACAAAATAGAGTTAAATTAGAGTCGCAAACTAGTATAAAAATATTAAAAACAAATTTATAAAAAAAATAGAATATAAAAATTGAGTATATTCTTAAAGAGAAATATTTTTATTAAAAAAAAGAGTTAATCTATATTATCTCTTTTTTTTGATTTCCAGTATATTTTGTGATATAATTAATAAGTTATAGAGAAAAAAGGAGTTGATTATAGATGTTTAAAAAATTAGACGAAGTTGTTCAAAGACACAGTGATCTTTTAGTGCTATTAGGACAACCAGAAGTACTAGCAGATCCTAAGAAAATGATGGAATACAACAAAGCTTTAACGAATATATCAGAAATAGTAGAGAGATATAATGAGTATAAAAATGCATCGGAAAATTATGAATATTCAAAAGAAGCTATAAAAAATGAAAAAGATGCAGACATGAGAGAGATGCTTCAAGAAGAAATGAAAGAGTTGGAAGAGATATTACCAGAGTATGAAAAAAATCTAAAACTTTTACTATTACCAAAAGATGAAAATGATGATAAAAATGTTATTGTTGAAATTAGAGGTGGAGCAGGAGGAGATGAGGCCGCTCTTTTTGCAGGGAATTTATTTAGAATGTATTGTAGATATGCAGAAAGAAGAAAGTGGAAATATGAAATAATGGGTCAACAAGAAGTTGGTGTTGGTGGAATGAAAGAAGTTGTATTTATGATAATGGGACAAGGTGCTTATTCTAGACTTAAATTTGAATCAGGAGTTCATAGAGTTCAAAGAGTTCCAGAAACTGAATCATCAGGTAGAATTCATACGTCTACAGCAACAGTAGCAGTTATGCCAGAAGTAGATGAAGTGAAAGATGTAGTAATAAATTCAGGAGATTTGAAAATTGATGTATACAGATCAGGTGGAGCAGGTGGGCAGCACGTAAATACCACTGACTCAGCTGTTAGAATTACTCACTTACCAACTGGTGTAATAGTGCAGTGTCAAGATGAGAGATCACAAATAAAAAATAGAGAAAAAGCTATGAAACACTTAGCTGCAAAATTATATGAAGCAGAAGCAGAAAAAAGAAGAAGTTCTATAGCTAGTGATAGAAAACTTCAAGTTGGAACAGGAGATAGATCAGAAAAAATTAGAACATACAATTATCCTCAAGGAAGAATAACAGATCACAGAATAAAGCACACAAGTCATCAGATGGAAGCTTTTATGGACGGAGACATTGACGAGATGATAGATGCACTAATCACATTTAATCAAGCTGAAATGTTAAGTAGCACGGAAGATTAATTATGACACTAATAGAAATATTAAAATTTGCTGAAGAGTATTTAAGTAAATACTCTTTTTTAAAACCAAGATTAGAAGCAGAAAAATTAATTAGTCATGTTTTGAAATTAGATAGACTAGCTTTATATACTAATTTTGAGACAGAGATGACTTTAGAAGATAAAGAAACAGTGAAAAGATATTTGAAAGAGATGACAATGAATAAACTTACATTTAAAGAGTTAGTTCTTGAGGATAAAGAAGATTTTAAAAAATCTAATTTAGAACTTTTAGATAAAACTATTGATTATTTAAAAGAGAAAGAAGTTCCTGAATTTAGACTAGATGCTGAGTATATTTTTTCTAAGGTATTAAAAGTTAATAGAAGTTTTTTAAATTTTCAGTTGTCTAAAAAAATTCAAGAGGAAGACTTGAAAGAGATAAAAAGAATGACAATATTAAGAGGTAAGTATAGAAAGCCACTTCAGCAGATATTTGGAGAATGGGAATTTTATGGTTACCCTTTCTTAGTTAATGAACATGTTTTAATTCCCCGTTCTGACACTGAGGTACTAGTAGAACAGTGCAAGATAATTTTAATGGAAATTGAAAACCCTAAAATCTTAGATATTGGTACAGGAAGTGGAGCTATTGGGATTACATTAGGGAAAGAACTCCCTAGTAGCAATGTTACAGGAGTTGATATAAGTGATGAGGCTCTTATAATTGCTACTAAAAATGCTCAGTTAAATGAAGTAAAAAATGTTGTGTTTCAAAAATCAGATGTTTTTAGCTCTATTCAAAAAGGAACAGAATTTGATTTGATTGTGTCAAATCCCCCTTACATACCTTTAGATGAATATGAAAACTTAATGATAGAAGTAAAAAAATATGAACCTAAAATAGCTTTAACTGATAATGGTGATGGATATTTTTTCTATGAAAAAATATCTAAAGAAGCAGGAGAATTTTTAAAGGTTGGTAGCTACTTAGCTTTTGAAGTAGGGTATAACCAAGCTGAAAAAGTAGCTTCTATTATGGAAGAAAATAAATTTAAATTAATTGCAATTATAAAAGATTATTGTGGAGTAGAGAGAGTTGTAATAGCAATAAAAACTGGAGAAGAAGATGTCGACGAAGTTAAATGATTATAATTATAATTTACCAGAAGAACTAATAGGGCAAACTCCAAGAGAACCTAGAGATAGTGCTCGACTTATGCTAGTTAATAAAGAAAGTCAAACAATTGAGCATAAAAATTTTTTCAACATAATAGATTATCTAAAAGAAGGAGATGTGTTAGTTAGAAACTCAACTAAAGTGATTCCTGCTAGATTATTTGGAAGAAAAGAAACAGGAGCAGTATTGGAAATATTACTTATTAAGAGAATTGATTTAAATACTTGGGAATGTTTAATAAAACATGCTAAAAAATTAAAAATCTCACAAACTCTTTCTATTGGAGAAAATAATGAACTGGTAGCAGAGTTACTAGAAGTAAAAGATGATGGCAATAGAGTTTTAAAATTTTCTTATAATGGTAGCTTTGAAGAAGTTTTAGATAAACTTGGAAAAATGCCATTACCTCCTTATATTGTGGAAACTTTAAAAGAAAAAGATAGATACCAAACAGTTTATGCAATGAAAGGGGAATCAGTTGCAGCGCCAACAGCAGGACTCCATTTTACAAAGGATTTAATAGAAAAAATAGAGGCGAAAGGGATAGAAATTGTAGATGTTTTTTTAGAGGTAGGACTAGGAACATTTAGACCTGTACAAGTTGATGATGTACTAGATCATAAAATGCACAGTGAATTTTTTGAAATTCCAGAAGAAACTGCTAGAAAAATAAATTTAGCTAAAAGCCAGGGAAGAAGAATAATTTCAGTTGGAACAACCTCTACAAGAGCTTTAGAGTCATCAGTAGATGAAAATGGTATTTTACAAGAAAGAAAAGCTGAAACAGAGATATTTATATATCCTGGTTATAAATTTAAAATAGTAGATGCACTCATAACAAACTTTCACTTACCTAAATCTACTCTTCTTATGCTTGTGTCAGCTTTTTCAACAAGAGAGTTTATGATGTCTGTATATGATATTGGTGTAAAAAAAGAATACCATTTTTTTAGCTTTGGAGATGCAATGTTTATTTATTAAAAATTAGGAGTTGAAAAATGAGGATAATAGCCGGTGAAGCAAAAAATAAAAAACTTAAAAGTAGAAAAGGAATGGAAACAAGACCAACTTTAGGTAGTGTAAAAGAATCTCTTTTTTCTATTATTTCACCCTATATAGATGGTTCTAGATTTTTAGATTTATTTAGTGGAACTGGAAATATAGCGTTAGAAGCTCTTAGTCGTGGAGCAAAAAAAGCTATCATGATAGAGCAAGAGCAAGCTGCACTTAAAGTAATAATTGAAAATATTAACTCTTTAGGTTTTGAAAATAGATGTAGAGCCTACAAAAATGATGTTGTTAGAGCTGTGGAAATCTTAGGAAGAAAAGATGAAAAATTCGATATTATATTCATGGACCCACCTTACAAGCAAGACCTTTGCCAAAAAGTAATGGTTGCAATTGAAAAGGCAGGGATACTTGCAGAAGGTGGTCTTATAATTTGTGAACATCATTTATTTGAGGACTTAGATGAAGAATTGGCAGGATTTAAAAAAGCAGATTGTCGAAAATATGGAAAAAAAACTATAACATTTTACACAAGATAAAAAAAGTCCAGTGGGGCTTTTTTAAGTACTAAGGAGGGGAGAGTGGAAAAAGCTGTAAAAAATTCAGGAAGTTTTGAAAATAATTTAGAGGATATAGATGGAATAATAGATTCATTAGAAAGTGGACAACTTACTTTAGATGAAAGTATAAAAGAATATGAAAAAGCAATGAAACTATTAAAAAAATCTTCAGATTTATTAAATAAAGCTCAAGGGAAAATAATTAAAGTAACAAAAGATCTAAATGATGAGTTAGTGCTAGAGGAGGTATAGTAGTGCTAAAAAAATACTTACATGAAAAAAAAGCATTAATAGATGAAAGTTTAAAACTCTGTTTAAAAGAGTTAAAATATCCTTTAGTGATTTCAGAAGGGATGAGATACTCAGTTTTAAATGGTGGAAAAAGAATAAGACCAATTTTACTTTTAGCTATATTAGAGCTTTTAGAAAAAGATGAAAAACAGGGGATACCGACAGCTATAGCAATAGAGTTAATTCATTCTTATTCTCTTGTTCATGATGATTTACCTGCTTTAGACAATGATGATTATAGAAGAGGGGAATTAACTACTCATAAAAAATTCGGAGAAGCTGAAGGTATTTTAATAGGAGATTCTCTTTTAACGTATGCTTTTGGTGTGTTAGTAGATGAAAATAATTTCTTAGAACCAACTCAAATAATAAAATTAGTATCTTTAACATCAAAATATTCAGGAATTAATGGAATGATTGGTGGTCAAACTGTAGATATTCAAAGTGAAGGAAAAGAGATAGATTTTGAAACTTTAAAATATATACATGAGAACAAAACTGGTAAGTTACTTAGACTACCAATAGAAGCAGCTTGTATAATAGGAAAAGCTGACAAAAAAACAGAAGAAATTTTAATAAAGTATGCGGAACTTTTAGGATTAATATTTCAAATAAAAGATGATATTTTAGATGTAGAAGGAGATTTTGAAAAACTAGGGAAACCAATAGGTAGTGATTTGAAATCGAAAAAATCAACTTATCCCCTAATTTTTGGAATGGAAAAAAGCAAAGAAATTCTTTTTTCCATAGGAAATGAAGCAAAAGAAATAATAAAAACAAATTTTAAAAACAAACAAGCTCAAATTTTAATATCTTTAGTAGACTATATGATTCAAAGAGAAAGCTAAACTAGAAGTTCTTTTATCTTGACAATATGAGTTGAAATAGTTTATTATGATAATAAAAATATTAATAAAACAAAGAATAAATGGAGGAAACATGGCAAAATTAAAAAGTGTAATAGTGGCACATAAAGCACAAATGAGTGGACAAATTCCAGGAGGAATAGATTGTATAGGGATGTTTGATAATATGATTCAACCTGTGTACCCACATCCTTTACACAGCCTTTCAATAGTCTTAACATTTGAAAAAATTTTAAAACCTGTGGTTTTTGAAATAAGAATAAACTCTCCAACAGATGAACTTATAACAATGGGTGAATTTGTTCCAATGATTGATCCTTTTGGTGTTGGAAAGAAAATATTAGATTTAGAAAAGGTTTTAATAAAAGATAGAGGTATTTATACTATTGATATATTTGAAAAAAATGGAAAAGAGGTGAATTTTTTAGAAAGTGCGAATCTTTTCATAGCTGATTATCCGCCACAGAGACAGTTTACTCCAGAAATGATAGAGGAAATACTAAAAGCAGAAGAAGGGATAATAAAACTTGTTAAAACTGAGTTTAGACCTCTTGATAATCCTGAAAAAATAGTTAAAATTCAAATTTCATTGGACAAAAATGTAGCTCTTGAAGAAGGGTATATACCTATGCCAGAAAATGATAAAATAGTAATAGAAGAAAAAGAATATGACCTTACTGGAGTAAGAAGACAAGTGGAGTGGATGTATGGAAATCCAATTCCAAAACCAGAAGAAAACAAAGAGGAAATTGGAGAAAAGAACCAAGAAGAAAAGGAAGAAGAGGCTCCACAACTTGTAAATTAATAAAAAAAATATAATAACTTAATATTTATATTGTAATACTTTATAAAATGTGATATAATAATTAGGTTGTTAGAAAAAAATCATTACCAATATAAAAGCACTAATTTAACCTTTCCCACAAAGGACCGTTGCGTTATATTGAAAGGAAATATAACTAAATTAGGAGGAAAAATGAAAAAATATACTTTTATGCAGAGAAAAGAAGATGTCGTTAGAGATTGGTACCACTACGATGCACAAGGACAAATATTAGGAAGATTAGCTGCAGAAATAGCTAAGAAATTAATGGGTAAAAACAAAGTAACTTATACTCCACATATTGACGGAGGAGATTTCGTTGTAATTACTAATATAGAATTAATAGCAGTAACTGGTAAAAAGTTAACTGATAAAAAATATTATAGTCACTCTGGTTTCCCAGGTGGATTAAAAGAAAGAACTCTTGGTGAAATTTTAGAAAAAAGACCTGAAGAGGCTTTAATGTTAGCTGTTAGAAGAATGCTTCCAAAGAATAAATTAGGAGCAGACCAATTAACAAGACTAAGAGTATTTGTAGGAGCAGAACATACTCATACAGCTCAAAAACCAGCTAAGGCTGTACTTTAATTAATTAGGAGGGAATACAGTGGCAGAGATGATTCAATATTTAGGAACAGGAAGAAGAAAGACTTCTGTAGCAAGAGTAAGACTTATCCCAGGTGGTAACGGGATTGAAATAAACGGAAAAACTATGAAAGAGTATTTTGGAGGAAGAGATATCTTATCTAGAATAGCTGAACAACCATTAGTATTAACAGAGAGCTTAAATAAGTTTGGAATTAAAGTTAATGTTAAAGGTGGAGGAAATTCAGGACAAGCTGGAGCAATTAGACACGGTGTAGCTAGAGCTTTACTAGTATCTGATGAAACTCTTAAGCCAGCTTTAAGAGAAGCAGGATTCTTAACTAGAGACTCAAGAATGGTAGAGAGAAAGAAATTCGGAAAGAAAAAAGCAAGAAAATCTTCTCAATTCTCAAAAAGATAATTACAATAAAATTACAACCTCACAAGCTAAAATGTTTGTGGGGTTTTTTATCTATAAAATCGTTATTTTTTAATTAAAATAAAAAAAGTTAAAAAATATAATAAAAACTGTTGATATTTTTTTATTATATGTTATAATTACTGTGGTAGTAAAAGAAAATAGTGCGTTATATTTTAAAAATTATAAAAGTGTTTAGGTTAATTTCTTTTCTTGTTATTAAAGAGAGAAAAGATTAATATAGTTAAAAAAGTGTTTTATAAAAAAAAATCTAGTATTAAGATAATTTATTTTAATACTTAGAAAAAAGGGGAGAGAAAAATGAAGAGATTAGCAATGTTGTTAGGATCAATTTTAGTAGTATCAGCAGTAGCAAGTGCAAAAGAAGTTGTAGCGCAACCAGTAATAATTGAAGAGCCAGTAATGGTAGAAGAAGTTATGGTTGAAGAGCCAGTAGTAATGGCAGCTTTTAAACCTACTGGATATGTTGGGTTAGAGTACAGAGGTTATGGAGATACAGAAGGGCAAAATGATAAAATTTCTAAAACTGGTTCTGTAAAAAATTCAACTCAAGATGAGTGGAACAGAGGAGCAAACAAATACTCAAGACTACAAACAAGTTTTGGTGTTCAAGCTACAGAAAAGTTTAAATTAGAAGGAAGAGTAAGGGATTACAATAATTTAGAAAGAACAGATAATTCTAGAGTTCCTAATAAAGACTCAAAAGCAGGAACAGATACAAGATTAAGAGCATACTATGATCATTCAGAAATGTTAACATCAAGAGTAGAGTTCAGAGATCATTCTGACAATAAAGAAACATATGAGTACCAACTAAGAGTAACACCTTATAGAAATGAAGGTGGAATTTTAGATATGGTTACAATAGCACCTAAATATAAGTTTTCAGATTTAGCTAAAGAAAATTATACAAACACATTTGGAACAGATTTATACTTAACTGGTAACTTACCATTAGGATTTACATGGGAAAATAATTTATATTTAAATTACAACATGTATAATGACGAATTTGCAACAGAAATGAAAAATGGAAAATTAGAAACAGAAAAGAAAGAATTTGAAGCAATATGGGAACTTTATTTATATAAGACTTTAAATATATACACTGGAGATACTTATAAAGTAGACTTTAATTTTGAAGGTGGATATGATGCATACACAATGAATCAATATAAGCGTGTAGCTATTGATCCCATTAATATGACGGTAGCGACAACAGGTAAAGAAGCATACAGTCTTTATACAACAATGGATGTATCTTTAACATATAGCTTAACAGAAGCTTTATCAATGAAAACAGGAGCTGGAGCAGAGTACAGAAACTGGAATAGAACTGCACAATCAGGTGCATCTAACTGGAGATGGCAACCACTTGCATACGCATCTATGAATGTTAAATTCTAATAATTAAAAAATAAATAAGATCCACTTTTTCCTTTATGTGAAAGAGTGGATTTTTTTTATTTTATAAAAAAAATAAAAAAGATTGAAATTCCATAATTATATGTTATACTAATGATAATCAGTAAAAACATATATTTTAGATATGTTTTAAAATTACTTGACAGAATATTTTGTTTAAAAGTTAGGGAGGAGAAAATTATGAAAAGGTTAGGAATGGTATTAGGATCAATATTAGTAGTATCAGCAGTGGCAAGTGCAAAAGAAGTTGTAGTTCAACCAGTAATGGTAGAAGAGCCAGTAATGATTGAGGAAGTAATGATAGAAGAGTCTATGCTGGAAAAAACATCTGAATTTAAATCTACTGGCTGGATAAGACTTCAGAGTAAATATTACTCTAAGGGAGAACATAAATCTGTTTCAGGAAATTATACAAGAACAGAGCTAACAGGAAGTTTATCTTTAACTGAAAAAGATGAATTTTACTTTAGAACAAGAGCTTATGATACTCTAAGCTCTGCAGAGACGAATCAAACAACAACTGGAGATAGAATAAGAGCTGATTTAAGATGGTGGCATGATTTGGGTAATTTACTAGATAGTAAAATTGGTATTAAAACTCAATTACATTATGAGCAGAGAGCTTATAAAGATGGAAATTCGAATTTTAAAAGAGGAACAGCTTATTTAGAATTACAATTTTCAGAATATATGTCATGGACCCCAGAATGGTTTAAAAATAGTAGTTTTTCATTTGCTCCAAAAGTTAGATATGTTAAAAGTGAAGCAGGGGATACGAACAATTACATGAGATACGGAGCAGATCTATATACGAGTTGGGCTTTACCTTTAGGCTTTGTATTTGATTGGAACGCTTATTATAATAATGATAACTACGGAACTGTTGCTGAGTTTAATAGAGACTACAAGCAAGCTAATGATTTTACAACTGAATTTTATTTAAGTAACAGATGGACGCTTGCAAAATCAATGGATGAGAATCAAAAATTAAGTTTTGGATTTACAGGTGGACTGGATGACTATGGTAATTATGAATATAAAAATAAAGCTGGAAAAGCTCAAGAGTACTATGAATATTATGCAGAACTAGACTTAAGAGTAGATCATAAAGTTAATAATAGCTTAGGTGTATTTATGTATGCAGGAGCAGAATATAGAAACTTTAATGAAATTGCTGTAAGCTCAGCTCAAGGTTGGACTTGGAGACCTATGGCAGGAGCAGGATTTAAAGCTACATTTTAAATAAATAAATAAAAATATCAAAAGGGGATAATCTAGAATTTTAAGATAGATTTCCCCTTTTATCTGATGTTTTATAATGGGGAGAATAAAAATGAAAGTAAAAACACTATTATTGTGCACTACATGTTTATTATTTAGTTATGGCTTTTCCTTGGAAATTCCTGATGATATTGAAAAAAAAATTACAAATCAGGCGAGAAGAATTTTCTCAGAACCTGATGAAAAAGCTTCAATGTATGAATTTGTTTCTGAGCAGAAAAATGCTTATGGGAATATATATAAAGAATTAGAGCAAAGCGGTTTATTAGAAAAAGAACAAGAAAAAATATTGAATAAATTAGGAAAAAATTATCCTAATAATTTTACTAAACAATATATAAAATTATTAGAAGAGATAGTTCTTTATAAAGAAAATAAAATTGATATAGAGAAAAAAGTTAATGAGAAAATTGATTATATAATTTCTAGCGAAAAAATAAGAGAACTTGAAAAAGAAAAAAATATGAAATATAAAGAGGAAGTAGAAGCTTTAATTAAAAATTCGCTGATTCCTAAAGAAGTTATGAATCACTTTGAGAAAGAAGCTAAAAAATTATATCCAGGAAATTATTACGAACAAAATAAATATTTGAAATCTTCTTTATCAAATTATAATTTTATAAAAAATATAAAATAAAAATTATAGAAATGATTTTATTTTGAATAGTTCAAAGTAAAATCATTTTTTCATTATTATTTTCTTCTTTATTTTTACTCTATAAAATGTTATAGTTAACTATACTTAAATAATTCTAAAGATGTAAGTTTAGGAGGAGAAAATTGATTTTAGCTATTGATGTGGGAAACACTCATGTTGTAACGGGGATATTAAATGATTGTGGGGAAGTATTACTGAGCTTTAGAGTGGCTTCTAATGAAAAAATGACAGAGGATGAATACTTTTCATATTTAAGAAATATTTCAAAGTTTAATTTAATAGATGTAAAGTCTATTAAAGGGATAATAGTAGCTTCAGTTGTGCCTAGTCTTATTAATATTTTCAATTTTTTAGGAAAAAAATATTTTAATATAGAACCTATAATAGTAGATTTAAATTTAAATCTTCCTTTTAAATTTGAGGTGGGAATGAACTATTCAGGGTTTGGTGCAGATAGAATAATAGATATTGTACAGGCTATAAGTGAATATAAAGAAAAAAACTTAGTTATTTTTGACTTAGGAACGGCAACAACATATGAAGTATTAAAAGATGGTGTTTATATAGGTGGAGGTATACTTCCAGGTATTGAAATGTCAATAAATGCACTTTTTGGAAATACAGCAAAACTGCCAAAGGTAAAGTTTAGTACTCCAGAAAGTATTTTAGGTAAAAATACAAGTGAACAGATACAAGCAGGAGTATTTTATGGATATGCTGGTCAAATAAAGCATATAATAAAAAAAATAAAAGAAGTGGTAGAGACCCCTTTTATTATTGCAACTGGTGGACTGGGAAAGATTTTATCAGCAGAAATAGAAGAAATTGACGTATATGACTCAGAACTGAGTATAAAAGGTCTGTATACTCTTTATCAACTAAATGAAAATAAAGAGAGAAGTTAAATGTTAAAAGCGGTTGGAGTGATAGTAGAGTATAATCCTTTTCATAACGGTCATAAGCATCATTTGGAAAAAGCTAAGAAAGAATCAGGTTGTGATATTGTTGTTGCTGTAATGAGTGGTGATTATGTTCAACGGGGCGAACCCTCTTTTTTAGATAGATGGACAAAGGCAAAAATGGCACTTGAGAATGGAGTTGATATAGTATTAGAGTTACCTAGTTTTTATTCGACACAAAATGCAGAAGTTTTTTCTATTGGAGCTGTGGGAATTTTAAACTCACTTGGAGTAAGTTCAATTGTTTTTGGTTCTGAATATGGGGATATTGAAAAATTAAAAAAAATTTCTTTAGTAGAAGAAAGTTTGGAATTTAAAGAAAAATTACTTTCTGAATTAAAACAAGGAAAATCATATCCTGTAGCGTACACAAATAGTCTAAAAGATATATTTCCAAATATAGAGATAAAATCTAATGATATATTAGGTATTGAGTATATAAAAGCAGAATTAAAATTAAAAAATAGAATAGCTATGAAGTGTATATCTAGAATTGGTGTAGAATACAATGATATAGCAGTAAGTGAAAATATTGCAAGTGCAACAGGAATTAGAAAGAAAATATTTAATATGGAAAATATAGAAAAATATATTCCTAAAGAAAGTTACTCAATAATAAAAGAAAAAGTAGAAGAAAAAAAAATAATTGAGCTTAAAGATTTTTATTTTTTAATTAGATATGAAATAATAAATAATTATTCGAAATTAAGTAAAGTACAAGATGTTGAAACTGGATTAGAGAACAGGTTATATCAGTGTGCACTTAAATATTCATGCTTTGAAGAATTTTTTGAAAATTTAATGACAAAAAGATATACTAAAGGTAGAATTCAAAGAGTATTGATTCATATTCTTCTTGGTATAAGTGAGGAATTAACAAAAAATGTAAAAGAAAAAATTCCTTATGTTCGAGTTTTAGGATTTTCAGAAAATGGACAAAAATATCTTTCTCAACTAAAAAAAGAAAGAAAGGAAAATGAGATAAACTTACCTAAAATAATAACAAGTTTAAAAAATATAACGAAAGAACTCTCAGAGGAAGAAAGAGAATTATTAAATTTTAATGAAAAATGTTCTTTTATCTATAAAATGATTTCTCACTATAATGAGGAAAAAATACCGTTAATAAAAAAAGAAAGGAACTAATAGTAAAAGGAAGGAATCAACTGATGAGAGAATTAGTAAATAATAAAATATCTTTAAAAACACAAATATTTTACGGTGCAGGAGTGAGTTATGCCATTGTTGATCAAATTTTTGCTCAGTGGATACTTTATTTTTATCTTCCACCAGAAAGTTCTGAACTTCCAAGAATTTTATCACCAATTTTACTCTCTTTAGCTCTTGGAATATCAAGAGTGGTAGATATGGTAACTGATCCATTAATTGGTTATATATCTGATAAAGTAAATACAAAGTGGGGGAGACGAATTCCTTTTATAGCTTTTGGAACTATTCCACTAACACTATCTACAATAGCTTTTTTTTATCCTCCTATTTCAAGTGAAGGGACGACATTTTTGTATTTAGCAGTGGTAGGTTCTGTTTTTTTTAGTTTTTATACAATTGTTGGAGGACCTTATAATGCCCTTATACCAGAAATAGGAAAAAGTAGTGAAGAAAGACTTACTCTTTCCACATGGCAGTCTATATTTAGATTGCTTTATAGTGGTGTAGCTATGATTACACCTGGTATTTTAATAAAATATATAGGTGGTGGGAATACTTTAGTAGGAATAAGAGGTATGGTAATAGTTCTTTCTATTGTATCAGCTGTGGGAGCTTGTTTCACAATATTTGGAGTAAACGAAAAAAAATATTCACTGAACCAAGTTTCTAAAATAAAATTTGAAGAAACTGTTAAAATATTATTCAAAGAAAAATTCTTTATTAATTATCTGTTAGGTTTATTATTTTTCTTTGTAGGTTTTAACAGTCTAAGAGCCATAATGAACTACTATGTAGAGGATATTATGGGATATGGGAAAGAAAGTATAACAATAGTTTCTATACTATTATTTGGAGTGGCAGGGTTATTTTTTTATCCCATAACAAAACTGTCCAAAAGATATGGTTATAGAAAATTAATGCTAATAAGCTTATTACTTTTAATAGTCCTTTCTATTACTCTTTGTTTTGTAGGAAATATATTGCCTAAACAATTAGGATTTCTTATTTTTGGACTTTTAGGAATACCAGTGTCAGGAGCGGCTTTTATATTTCCACCAGTAATGCTTAGTGAAATTAGTGTAAAAATTAGTAAAAAAAATAACCAAAGCATAGAAGGAATTTGTTTTGGAATACAAGGATTTTTTCTAAAATTAGCTTTTATGATTTCCATAATTATTCTTCCAATAATATTATCTTTTAAGGGTAATGGACTAGTGGGAAAAATTGGTATATACTCAACATCTTTATTTTCAGCTTTTTCATTTTTAGTTGCTCTAATCTTTTATTTTAAATATGAGGAGTGATTAAAATGGATATAGTTATGATTGTAGCAATAGAGCTTTTAATTATTATAATGATAACTATTTTTTTTTCAAGTGTAAAAATATTAATTATATTAGGAATAGCAGTACTAATAATAGGAATTGTGTATAAAAAGAGAAACATTCTTTTTTACATAATTCCTTTTGTATTTTTAGCAAGAACTTATACAGGTGTTAATAATAACTCTTATAATAGACATGAAAAAATAACTGTTATTTCTGAAATTTATGAGGGAAGAGGAGAAGTTTTAAAAATAAATAATAAGTTTTCTAAAATAAAGAACTATGTAACCGTGTCCAATCTTCCCAGTGGGAAATATCACATAGAAGGTATTATTCAAGATAAGTATCAAACTAAACATTCCAATCAGTACACTTTAAATATTGTGAAATTTAAAAAAATAGAAAAAAAATTTATAGAAAATATTTTAAAAAAAAGAGTGAATACAGTAGTTAAAAATTCTAGTAACGAAGAAAAAAATTTATATAAAGGAATCGTGTTAGGAGAAAAAAAATTGATTTATAAAAGGATAAGAACACTTTTTATAGATACAGGAGTAGCTCATCTTTTAGCAATATCAGGGTTACATATGGGAATTGTCCTATATATTATTTCCAGTTTATTGCTTAAATTTAAAGTGAAAAAAAGAGTTAGAGATATTTTAACCTTACTATTTTTGACCTTATACTTTTTAGGTATCCCAAACTCTCCTTCAGTAGTTCGTGCTTATACAATGGCTGTTATCTATCTTTTAGGAAAAATATTTTATGAGAATACCAATTTTATAAAATCATTATCTATTTCTTTTATTATTAGCTTACTTTTAAACCCTGTTATATTTTATGATGTTTCATTTGTTTTATCATATTCAGCAGTTTTAGGAATAGCTATAATAGTACCGTTACTAAAAAAAATAAATAACTTAACAAAAGATTATATAAAAAAAAGATATATTAGTTACATATTAAATTATTTTTTATTTACTTTACTCCTACAACTTATCTTATCCCCTTTAATTTATTATTATTTTGATAAATTTTCTATAAAAACAATATTGTACAGTTCATTAATAACCCCAATAGGAACAGCATATATATTTTCCTGCTTTATTTCTCTCTTATTTCCAACTATGTTTATTACAAATACTTTATATTATATACTAATAAATTTTATGGAATTATTATTAGGTTAGTTTTATGAAAAAACAAATAAAGAGAACTTATAGTGTGATATAATTAAATATGGGTTTATATTTTTAGGAGGAATTAATATGTTAAAGTATTTAGATCATAGAGTTATCAAAACAGCATTTGGAACATGCTTAGCTATTCTAATTGCCAATTATTTTGGAATTAAATATGGTGCTACGACAGGTATAGTAACAATAATAAGTATACAGGGAACAAAAAAAGAATCTTTGAAAGTGGCACTGGAAAGATTGATAGCTTCTCTAATAGGACTTTGCATATCAGTATTTTTGTTTTATAGTTTTGGATATACCCCAGTTGTATTAGGGATATTTATCTTAATTTTTATGCCTATTTGTATAAAATTTAATTTACTTCAAGGTTTTTTAGTAACAGTAGTTTTAACAACACATATTTTAGTTGAAAAATCAATAGCTCCAAAATTTTTAGCAAATGAATTAGTAATATTAGTATTAGGTGGAACAATAGCTATATTATTAAATTTATATATGCCTAAACTTGAAAATAAAATAAAAAAGACAGATGGTAAAATAATAAATCTAATGTCAGAGATAATAAAAGATATGTCCGATGATTTATTATGTAATTGTGTTTCTATAAATGAAGAAAAATTATTTGTAGAGCTAAAAAAAGAGATAGAATTAGGAAAAACACTAGCTCTGACAAATTTTAATAATGCATTATTAAGCAATACAACTTATGAGATAGACTTATTTAATATGAAAAGAAATCAGTATGGTGTTTTAAAAAGAATGAGATATAATTTTAGAAGTTTTCACATAACCTATGAGCAAAGTTTAATGATATCTAATTATATGAAAAAAATTGGAAACTCAATGGGTCAAGATAGATTAATGTCTGATCTCAAAGCAGAACTAATAACACTAAGATACACATTTAGAAGAATGGAATTGCCTAAAACAAGAGAAGAATTTGAAAATAGAGCAATGCTAGCTCAGTGTCTAAATTATTTAGATGATTTTTTAAATATAAAGATAGAATTTATAAAAAAATATAAGGATAAATAATAGTGAAAGAGATGAAAACAGTAAAGAAAGAAACTTGTATAGAATTTGAAGAAAAAAAATCTAAATTTATAGGTTATATAAAACCTATAAAAACTAAGAAAGAAGCTGAACTCTACATAAACGAGATAAAAGAAAAACATAAAGATGCTAGTCATAACTGTAGTGTTTATAAAGTTTTTGAAAACGGACAAGAATATTTTAAAGTCGACGATGATGGGGAACCTTCTGGTACTGCAGGAAAACCTATGGGAGACATATTAACATATATGGAAGTTGGAAATTTAGTTGTGGTTGCTACAAGATATTTTGGAGGTATTAAATTAGGGGCAGGAGGTCTTGTTAGGAATTATGCTAAAACAGTTAAATTAGCAGTTCAAGAAGCTGAAATAGAGGTATATTTAGAACTAGATAAATATATATTAGATTTTTCTTATGAAAAAAATAGTGATGTTGATAATTATTTAAAAGTAAACAATATAGATATTTTAGAAAAGAATTATAGTGAAAGGGTAACTTATTTAGTTAAATTATCTAAAGAACAGTATTTTAATATAAAATTAATATCTAGTATATTAGTCGTAAAAATTTAAAAAAAGAGAAATAAAATAAAATAAAATAAAATAAAATAAAATAAAATAAAATAAAATAAAATAAAATAAAATAAAATAAAATAAAAGAAAATAAAAGAGAAGAAAAAATCTTCTCTTTTTCAAGATTTGTGAAAACCTAAATCAGCAGGATTAATATCACCAGGAACAAATTTCACTGTTCCACCAAGTTGTTCAAAAACTTTTCTTCTTTTAACTACAATTTCAATAAGTTGGTTAGTTTCATCAGGAAGATTTTCTTTTTTTGATCTACCTAAAGACCAAAAATTAATAACTAAATGACTATCTCCAAAAACTTCAAAATTTTGCTGACGAATAGCAATATCCAGTGCATAATATAGGGCAGCTAACTCCCCAAAATTATTTGTTCTATCTTTTCCCAAATTAATATTTCCAAATTCATTTGTTTTATCGGGAAAATATTCAGTGAGAAAAGAAAATCCTTTTAAATTAGTAACTCTAATTTCAGTTCCAATTCCACGCCCAGTTCCAGAATCAAAATAAATTCCCTCAGTTAATTGACTTTTCAAAATTTTATTATTTTCAATTTTTTTTTCCTTTTTTTCTTTTTCCTCTTTTGACTTAGGATTAATATCATATATAGCACCTTTATCAAGCCATATTTGAGCCTCCTCTTTTGAAGCGAATGACTTATAACGAGAGAGAGTTCCAGCAACTGTAGCCTTGCAGTTGTCCCAAGAAGTTGTGATTCCTTGAGTATTTTTATTTATGAGTAAGTAAGCATAAAACTTTTTACCTTTAGAAGCCATAGTTAACTAAGCACCACCTTGTATAGATTTCTTATATAATTTATTATTAAATTATAACTTAAAAATTAAAGAAAGTAAAATAAAATTCTTGCAAAAAACAATAATACATGGTAAAATTCCTTGTAATATTGAAAACGAATGGAAAAAGGACGGTGACACTTAAAATGAAAAAAAATATTCATCCAAAATATGACATAATAACAGTTGAATGTACTTGTGGGGTTAAATTTGAAACTAGATCAACGTTAACAAAACCAGAATTAAAAATAGCTGTATGTTCTAATTGCCATCAATTTTATACTGGTAAAGCTAAATTTAATGATGCTGACGGTAGAGTTGATAAATTTAATAAAAAATTCAAAATTGCTAAATAATCAAAAGAGGCGAATTGCCTCTTTTTTTTGTAAAAAAAAGAGTAAGGGGGAAGAAAATGGCAGTAATAGAAGTGAATCATCCATTAATTCAGCATAAGTTAACAATTTTAAGAGATAAGACAACAGATACTAAAACATTCAGAGAAAACTTAAATGAAATTGCAAAACTTATGACATATGAAGCTACAAAAAGTATAAAAGTTGAGGAGACTACAGTTGAAACTCCAATTATGGAAACAAGAGGATATACTTTGGTGGATAAGTCTGTTGGAATTGTACCAATTTTAAGAGCTGGTCTTGGAATGGTAGAAGGAATTTTAGATTTAATACCAACTGCAAAAATAGGTCATATTGGAGTTTATAGAAATGAAGAAACTTTAGAACCAGTATATTATTATTGTAAACTTCCTGAGGATATAGCAGAAAGAAAAGTTTTACTTTTAGACCCAATGTTAGCAACAGGTGGTTCAGCAGTTTATGCTATAGATTATTTAAAAGAAAATGGAGTAAAAGATATAGTGTTCATGTGTTTAGTTGCAGCTCCAGAGGGAATAGCTAAAATATTAAATAAGCATCCTGATGTAGATATATACATAGCTAAAATAGATCAAGGACTAGATTCTAACGGATATATATATCCAGGTTTAGGAGATTGTGGAGATAGAATATTTGGTACTAAATAATATTTTATGAAAAAAAATAGAGCTAAACTATAAAATTAGTTGGAACTCTATTTTTTTTTGTTTTTTTTTATGCATTTTTAGAGTATAATTAAATATACGATAAAATGTATAAAAAAAATAGAAAAATATAAATAATATAATTAAAAGGAGAGAAATGATACTTTCAAGAGAATTAGCTAAAAAAATTATTGAAGAATTAAAAGAATCAGGAAAAAAAGTGGTATTTACAAATGGTTGTTTTGATATTCTTCATGTGGGACATCTGCGATATATGAATGAAGCTAGAAATCAAGGGGATATGCTAATAGTAGGGATAAACTCAGATGCTTCTGTGAAAAGGCTAAAAGGAGAGAGCAGACCTATTAATAATGAAAGAGACAGAGCAGAAATGCTTTCAGGATTAAAAGCAGTAGATTTTACAGTGATATTTGAAGAGGATACCCCTATGGAGATTATAGAGGAGTTAAAACCAAGTATTCATGTTAAAGGTGGAGATTATAAAAAAGAAGACCTACCTGAAACAGCAGTAGTTGAAAAAAATGGTGGTGAAGTTAGAATTTTAAGTTTTGTAGAGGGGAAATCAACAACTAATATAGTTAATAAAATTAATTCAAAGTAGGAGGATTAATGAAAAAAATACTCACATTTGATGAAATAAATATTATAGCTAAGAATTTAGCGAACTTAGTAAAAGAAAATACTGTAATAGCATTAATTGGAGATTTAGGAACAGGAAAAACAACCTTTGTTAAAACATTTGCTAAGGAGTTTGGAGTAGTAGAAAATATAAAAAGTCCTACCTTTAACTACTACTTAGAGTATAAATCAGGAAGATTACCTCTATATCATTTTGATGTTTATAGATTAACAAAAGGTGAGGAAGTGTATGAAGTGGGGTATGAAGATTGTTTAAACTCAGGAGGAGTAACTCTTATTGAATGGGCAGATATAATTGAGTCAGAACTTCCTAAAGAATATATAGAGATAAAATTTAGTTATTTTGAAGATGAAAAAAGAGAGATAGAAATAAATGTATATGGAAATAAAGAGTTGGAAAAGGAGGTAGAAAATGTTAGTTTTAGCAATTGATACCTCAACCAAAGTAGGAACAATGGCACTTTATTTAAAAGAAAAAGGACCTGTTGGAGAGATAACTCTTAATAGCAATTCTAATCATTCAGAAACTATTATGGGGGGAATAGATTCTCTTTTTAAATTAACAAACTTGAGCATTAAAGATGTTGATACAGTGGCAGTAAGCACAGGGCCAGGGTCTTTTACAGGGATAAGAATAGGTGTTGCTCTTGCTAAAGGTCTTGCTTTTTCTTTAAACAAATCCATTGTAGGTGTTAATGAATTAGAAGTAATAGCAAACCTTGCTACTAATGAAGACAGGAATATAAAGATTATGCCTATGATAGATGCAAGAAAATTAAGAGTTTACTACAGTTTATATGGTAAAAATGAACTAGGAAAATTAAACTCTGAATTAGAATATTTAGATGGAGAAATATTAGAATTTTTACCTAAATACAAAAACAACAAAATTATTTTTGTAGGAGACGGAGCTATTGCCTATAAAAATGAAATAACTGAAATTATGGGGGAGAATGCTATATTTTTATCAAAAGCTTTATCTCTACCTAGAGCTCTGATTTTAGCGGAACTTTCACTGGAAAAGGAAAAAGATAATTTAATTACATTAGAACCATTTTATATAAGTAAAACTCAAGCTGAAAGAGAAAAACTTGAAAAAAATAAAAAGATTTAATTTTAAGGAGGAATAAAATGAGTAAAATAATAAATTTAAGCACACAATCATTTGAAGAGCAAGTGTTAAAAGGAGAAGGAATTGTATTAGTTGATTTTTGGGCTGAGTGGTGTGGACCATGTAAAATGTTAGGACCAATTTTAGAAGAACTTTCACAAGAAACAAATATAAAAATTTGCAAAGTAGATGTAGATAGCAACCCAGAAATAGCTTCAAACTTTAAAATTAGAAGTATTCCTACTATGATGATATTTAAAGATGGTATTCAAATAGATCATTTAATAGGATTTAAATCAAAAGATGAAATACTAGAGAAGCTAGGAGCATATTAATAAATTTACAACAATTATATTTTTGAAAGATATTATAGGGGGAAAGTTTGTGAGTGAAAAGAATGGAAAGAAATATTTGAAATATAAAATACATAAGAGAAGGGCTTATTTTATAAGTGCTTTACTAATTGTATCCTCTATTTTATCTGGTGAAAATATAGTAGACATAGATCTAAATGATGAGAGTTTTGTTTCAACTGAAGGTGTAATTGTAAATTATGGAAATATGAAACTAAATATATTAGATTTAAAAAGAGACACAAGTAAAAATATTGCTTATTTAAATAAAAAGTTTACAAGTAAAATATATGATCCAAAAGGAAGTAGCTACATAGAAGGAAGTCATGGTGAGGTAACTTTAGACGGTAAAAACGGAGTGTTTTATGATTCTTATGGATATGTAGCAGTAGGGAAGGTAACAGGAGCAGAATACCCCAATGATAGAGTCTACTACGGTGGAGATTTAATTAAATATAATAACGGAATTGCAACTATAAAAAATGGTTGGCTAACAACAGACCCTAAAATAAAAAATACTAAAAATCCAAAAGATGCAGGCTATCATTTACTAACAGAAAATATTAGTATAGAACCTGATAAGCAAGTAACACTAGAAGGAATAGATTTTTATAAAGGGGAAACAAGTTATTTACCTTTTAGATTTCCTTGGTATAGAGCTAATATTCGTCAAGGATCTACAGTTTCTCTTTTTCCTGTTTGGGGAAGTGATAAGGATTTTGGAAGTTATGCAACTTGGGGTATGCTTTATGGAAAGAAAGAAGATAAATTTAAAGGTGGTTTTGCTCCAAAGTTCGGCGACCAATCAGGATTTTATATAGGGCGATTGGAAAATTGGTATGAAACAGAAAAATATGGAACAACAAAATTAAATATAGATGACCTTTTAGTTTATAAAAAAGAGAATGGAGATGACAAGGACCGTAAATATAGTATAAATCTTCTTCACAATTATTCTGGAGAATATGGAACATTAGACTTAGATATTTTAAGTGCAACTAATAATATGGTACCTAGCTTAGATGATACAATAAAAGATTTTAGTAGTAATGACTGGGCAGGATTAAAAGATGAAAAAACAGAGCCTAATAATCATCTGAATTTTTATTCTTTAGATACAGAGTTAAAAGGATTAGGGAAAGAAAAAGACATAACTTTTAGTGGTAAAGTTAAGCAAGTTAGTAATAAAAAAACTTATAATTTAATGGCTTATGACACAATAGATGACGACGATACAGGAGACTATGATTTATTTACTGATTTAAAATTAATTAAAGAAAATAAAGATTATAAAATCAGTAGTTACTATAAACAGCTAGATGACATAAATCCAGGAAACAATCCAGATGATTTACAATCTAAAAGTGAAAATTTTGGTTTTGAATTAATAGATAAAAAGAATAAAATAAATTTAAGTTATGACAAAGAAACTGGTGATAAATGGAGACCAGTTACTTTTATAGAAAGTGATTCTGATTTAAAACCACTAATGTTTGATAGACCTATAAAAAATTCTTTAGTAGGTCGTAGGGGAGATTACGCTCTTTTAACTGTTCCAGAATATGAGAAAGATAACAGGGAAAAGTTAGAATTTTCAGTGGGAGATTATGAGCTATACGAGAATATAAGATTTAAAACAGGATACAATAATCTTAAAACAGAGAAGGAACTTGCTATATTTGAAGATCCATTTAGAAAAAATTCTGTTAATAATAATAGCAGAGATAAAGAATTAAATAGATACAATAATATTGCATATGAAGATATTCAAGAGGAAAAAGGTTGGTTAGAACTATCTAATAAAAATAATTTTATAACCATTAGCGGTGGAAATTCCAAAGAGATAATTTGGGATAGAGATGGTTATTATAACTATACAAAATTTATAGAAGGGGAAGCTTATACTAAATATATAAATGAATCTTCTTTTGCTGAGATTAAATTAGAGAATAGAAAACTAGAAATAGGAAAATTAGGGATATTTAAACCTTATATAGGAGTTCGCTATGACGATTATAAAAAGGGAAGTGTAACAGGAGTAGAGTCTTCAAAATTAATTGATTCTTCTCTTAAAACAGTAGCAGGGTTAGAGCACAGTATCAATTTATATGACGGAAAATCTGGTGATATAGATAATAAGTTTAACTATAGTTTTCAAAAATATGATGAAAAAAACATAAGATTAGGAACAAAAGAGAATTTTCATAAATTCAGTGAAGAAGTTGAATTTAATTTAGGAGATACTAAGGGAAAATATATAGGAAAAGTTGAATTAGTAGATGGTGCTAATGATAATGAACGAAAATATGAAGCTTTTGATAATAAATTTGTTTTTGATATTTCTGAAAAACAAACTTTAGGTTTAAATTATGGAACAAATAAAAGATTTACTAGTGAAAACACAGAAAAATCTAATAAAAATGATTTAACTTTAGAAAATTTTGGAGCTAGTTACAGATTAGATAGACACAACTTGTCATATAGAACAGAAAAAATAGATTCTAATATTTGGAAAATAAAAGATAGAGGATTACTTAAAACTGATGATTCAAAAGAAATAATAAAAACAGATTTTTATAATTATTCATATAATTTAAAAAATAAAGATAGATTTGGATTGAATTATACAGAAGGAACAGACAAAAGAGAGAATTTAACTTTAAATAAAAAAGAGATAGACATAAAAAAATCATCTTATGGAGCTTCATATTTTGACTATGGAACACGTTATGAAAATAATTATGGAATAAATTATGGAAAAAATAGATACGGTCAAGGTGCTACTGGAAAATACTCATCTGATACCTACTCTCTTAGCTATTCATTCTTAGATAAAAGTATGGATGAAGAGTTTTTAAAAGAGTATGCCATGAGGGAGTTTGATAAAGATTATGAAGAATTAACTAGTGAAGATTTAGACAGAGTTTCTTCTATTATGAAAGGAAGAGCCCAAAATATAGAAGGGAAGAGTACTAAATTTGACTTAACTAGTGTGTGGAAAAGACCAGTTGCTTTTACAGGTGATTATACAAGAAGATTCTCTATTGATTCTACAATTGAAAAAAATAAAGAAAAAGACTCTATTGAAGATTTCACAGTAAATTTAGGATATTCACAAAGAAGAATAGGAGTTGGATATTCATATTCTGAAGAAATTGAAAATCCAGCAAACTGGAGCAACAGCAGAACAAGAGAACACTTGTTAGCATTAAATGCAAAAATTGGAAAGCCGAGTGAAGGATATAGAGTAACAACCTATGCTAAACTTAAAGACCATATATATTTTCAAGATGAAAAGAAATCAGGGAAAAGTATAGGAATTGAATTAGGAAAAGAAATGGGCTATTATGAATGGTCAGTTGCATATTTAAGAGAATATGATTATGGAACTAGAGACTATGAATGGAAAGTTGCTCTACAATTTACACTGTTAACATTCCCAGATAAGCCACTATTTGGATTAGGTGCAAAAAGAAACATAGGTCCAATGAGTAAAACTAAACCAACATGGTCTATTATGAGTGGAATAAAAGCCGACGATGTGGAACTAGACTAGATATCTATTGAAAGTATAGACAAATCTCAAAGAAAGTAGTAGAATGATATTTAAATAAAATAAAAAATAAAAAAATATGAAATAAAGGAGGAACATTATGAAAGTTTTATTGCCAAGTGGAGATTCACTAGTTTTTGAAAGTTCAGTAAATATGTTTGAAATTGCTAAAAAAATCAGTAATTCTTTATCAAAAAAATCAGTAGCAGCTAAAATAGATGGGGAATTATTTGATATGAGCCATGTACTAGAAAAAGATGCCAGTGTGGAATTTATAATGATAGATTCAGAAGAGGGAGAAGATGTTTTAAGACACTCTACAGCACATCTTATGGCTGATGCTGTAGTTAGATTGTTTCCTAACACAAAAGTAGCTATAGGACCATCTATTGAAAATGGTTTCTATTATGATTTTGATCCAGAAGTTCAGTTTAATGATGAAGACTTAGAAAAAATTGAAGCTGAAATGAAAAAAATAGTTAAAGAAAACATAAAAATAGAAAGAATTTTAATGACAAGAGAAGATGCTATTGAGCATTTTAAAAAATTAGGTGAAAATTATAAAGTTGAAATAATTGAAAGTATTGCTAAAGGAGAGATATTATCTTTTTATAAGCAAGGGGAATTTATGGACCTTTGTCGTGGTCCACATGTTCCTTCTACAAGTTACCTAAAAACATTTAAACTTAAAAATGTTGCAGGTGCTTATTGGAGGGGAGATTCTAAAAATAAAATGCTTCAAAGAATATACGGTCTTGCCTTTTCAGATGAAACAAGACTAAAAGAACATCTTAAATTTTTAGAAGAAGCAGAAAGAAGAGACCATAGAAAAATAGGAAAAGAATTAGATTTATTTTTCATGAGTGATTATGGACCAGGATTCCCTTTCTTTTTGCCTAAAGGAATGATAATGAGAAATGTTTTAACTGACCTTTGGAGAAAAGAACATGTAAAAGCTGGATATGACCAAATACAAACTCCTATAATGTTAAATAAAGAACTTTGGGAAACTTCAGGACACTGGTTTAATTATAGAGAAAATATGTATACTTCAGAAATAGATGATACAGAATTTGCAATAAAACCTATGAACTGTCCAGGTGGAATGCTTATCTATAAACATCACTTGCACTCATATAAAGAATTACCAATTAGAGCAGGAGAACTAGGGATAGTTCATAGACATGAATTCTCTGGAGCTCTACACGGTCTTATGAGAGTTAGAACATTTACACAAGATGATGCTCATATATTTATGAGAGAGGATCAAATAGAAGAGGAAATAATTGGAGTAATAAACTTAATTGATAAATTCTATAAAGGGTTATTTGGTTTTGAATATTCAATAGAGCTTTCAACAAAACCAGAAAAAGCTATAGGAACACAAGAAATTTGGGATAGATCAGAAGCTGCACTGGAAGGAGCACTAAACAAGTTAGGTAGAGCTTTTAAATTAAATCCAGGAGATGGAGCTTTTTATGGTCCTAAATTAGACTTTAAAATTAAAGATGCTATTGGAAGAGTTTGGCAATGTGGAACTATTCAGTTAGATTTAAACCTTCCTGAAAGATTTGATTTAACATATATAGGAGAAGACGGAGAAAAACATAGACCAGTTATGATTCATAGAGTTATTTATGGTTCAATTGAAAGATTTATGGGAATACTAATGGAGCATTATGCAGGAGCTTTCCCTGTATGGCTTGCACCAACTCAAGTAAAAATACTAACATTAAATGACGAAGTAGTTCCTTATGCTAAAACTCTTATGAAAGTATTAAAAGAAAATGAAATAAGAGTAGAATTAGACGATAGAGGAGAATCTATTGGTTATAAAATAAGAGAAGCTAACGGAAAATATAAAATACCAGTTCAGCTAATTATAGGTAAAAATGAAGTTGAAAATGGAACTGTAAATGTTAGAAGAATTGGTTCTCAAGAGCAAGAATCTTATTCATTAGATGATTTTGTTAGTATGATGAAAGAAGAGATTAAAGTTAAATTTGATAACTAAGATAACCTAGATAAAATTAAATATAGGGAGTTGATATCCAGTGGCTGGACATAGTAAATGGAGTAATATAAAACATAGAAAAGGAGCTCAAGATAAAAAAAGAGCCTCTGTTTTTACCAAAATAGGAAGAGAGATAACTATTGCAGCTAAAGAAAGCGGTGGTGATATAGGTTTTAATCCTAGACTTAGACTTGCAGTGGAAAAGGCAAAAACAGCAAACATGCCTAAAGATGTTTTAGAAAGAGCTATAAAAAAAGGTACTGGAGAATTAGCTTCAGATGAAATGATGGAAATAAGATACGAAGGGTATGGTCCGTGTGGTACTGCTTTTATAGTTGAATGTGTTACTGATAATAAAAACAGAACAGCTGGAGAAGTAAGAGCAGCATTTACAAAAAAAGGTGGAAATTTAGGTACTGATGGAGCCGTTTCTTGGAAGTTCAAGAAAAAAGGTTTAATAATAATAAAAACAACAGGATTAGACCCAGATGAATTTATGATGGTTGCACTGGAAGCTGGAGCAGAAGATGTAAGAGAGGAAAATGATTCTTATGAAGTTATTACAGATTTCACTGAATTTCAAAGTGTATTAGAAAATTTAACAAAATTAGGATATAAATATGAAGAAGCAGAGATAACTATGATTCCTGATATAAAAGTTAATATCTTAGATATAGAAACTGCTAAAAAAGTTATGTTTTTATACGATACTTTAGATGAACTTGATGATGTACAAGATGTGTATGCAGATTTTGATATTTCAGATGAGTTAATAGAGCAACTATAAGAGAAAAATGTGATTAGATGAGTAATATCATTTTAATCACATTTTTTTATAAAAACTTCTAGTTATTCCATTATTAATTTTAGTATGCTATTATATATCTAAAAATATAATTGTGGGATTAAAGAATAAAATAGGAGTACGAATGAAAGAAAATATTATATATAATGAAATATATAGGGATATTTCAGATTTAACTTTCCCTAAATTAACTGAAAAAGATAAAAAAGAACTAAAAAAATTAAAAAGCTTAAAAATTAATTGCATATATGACTTATTATATTATTTTCCAAGAGCATATGATAATAGAACTAATTTAAAAAAAATAAATGAAGTTGGAGATAATGAGTATGTAGTGATAAAAGCAACAGTTGCTGCTATTCTACCTACAAATTCATATGATACGAATAAAAAACTTGTAAAAATAAGAGTTATGGACGATAGTGGAACTATGGATTTAGTTTGGTTTTCTTCTCCTTATATAGCTAAAACTCTAAAAATAGGTGAAACTTATTTTTTTATAGGAGTAGCAAAACGAAGCTATGGACTAAGTATGATAAATCCAGAGTATAAATATATAAGTAAAAAAAATATAGGGGAAGAAAAAGGTGAGATACTTCCTATTTATAGTTCAGTAAAAAATATAAATCAGAATATATTGAGAAAATTTATAAAAATGGCTTTAGTGAATTTTAAAAAAAATTTTAGTGATAATATACCAAAAGAAATTATTGATAAATATAAAATAATATCTAGAGTAGAGGCTTTATACTATATACATTTTCCAAAAAATGAAAGGTATTTAGAAGAAGCTAGAAGAAGATTTGCAATTGAAGAACTTCTAATACTAGAGATGGGAATTTTAAGTTCTAGATATACTAATGATTTGAAAAATGAGAAATTGTATAAATTAGAGGATAAAAAAGAATTAGTTAAAAGTTTTTTAAAAAAAATGAAATTTGAACTTACTTTAGCTCAAAAAAGAGTAATAACAGAAATATATCGAGACCTTTTACAAGGGAAAATAATTAGTAGATTAATTCAGGGAGATGTGGGAAGTGGTAAAACAATAGTTTCTATGATTTTACTTTTATATATGGTAGAAAATTCATATCAAGGTGTTATAATGGCACCAACTGAAATACTAGCTACCCAACACTATCTAGGAAATAAAGATGATTTCTTAGAACTAGGAATAAAAATAGAACTACTTACAGGAAGTTTAACTGCTAAAAACAAATTAAAGGTTTTAGAAAAAATAAAAAATGGAGATATTGATATTGTAATTGGAACTCATGCTCTTATTCAAGATAGTGTAGAGTTTAAAAAATTGGGGCTTATTGTTATAGACGAGCAGCATAAATTTGGAGTTGAGCAGAGAAAAATTATAAGGGATAAAGGGATTTTATCCAACTTAATAGTAATGAGTGCAACTCCCATTCCAAGGTCTTTAGCTCTGTCTATATATGGTGATTTAGATGTTTCAATTATAGATGAACTACCTCCTGGAAGAAAAAAAATAAAAACTAAACACATATCAAATGATAGTGATATAAAAAAAATGTATAATTTTATTCAAAAGAATTTAGATGAAGGGAGACAAGCCTATTTTATAGCACCTCTTATAGAAGAAAGTGAAAAACTTTCAACAAAATCTGTAATAGAATTAGAAGAGGAAGTAAAAAAAAATCTACCTAATTTTAAAATTGGTATTTTACATGGAAAATTAAACTCAAAGGAAAAAGACAAAATAATGCATGAATTTAAAAATAAAGAGTTAGATATAATTGTAGCAACAACAGTAATAGAAGTAGGAGTAAACGTTCCCAATGCCTCTATTATTGTAATAAGTGATTCTGAAAGATTTGGTCTGTCATCTCTTCATCAGCTCCGTGGAAGGGTCGGAAGAGGGGAACACAGTTCTTATTGTTTTTTAATTTCAAAAACTAAGAATGAAACATCAAATTTAAGAATGAGCATAATGGAGCAAACACAAGATGGTTTTAAAATAGCAGAGGAAGATTTAAAACTTAGAAAACCTGGTGAAATTTTTGGAACACGGCAAAGTGGAGTAACAGATTTGAAATTTATAGATATAGTACATGACATAAAAACTATAAAACAAATAAGAGATGAGTGCATAGAATACTTAGAGAAAAATTCAGGAGAAATAAAGAATGAATATTTGAAAATAGATGTGGAAAAGAAATTTGTGTAAAAAAATTAAAATAGAAGCTCTTATTATAACTCTTTTCATAGTTCATAAATTATCAGTAATAAAAAAACTCAGGAATTAATAAACTTCTGAGTTTTTGTTTTTATTTATTTAGCGTAATCTACAGCTCTAGTTTCTCTTAAAATAGTAACTTTAATTTGACCAGGATACTGCATAGTTTCTTCAATTTTTTTAGCCATTTCACGAGCCATTATAGTAGCTTGATCATCAGTTACAGTTTCTGGGTTAATTATAATTCTAACTTCTCTTCCTGCCTGAATAGCAAATGATGATTCAACACCAGGGAAAGATTTAGCAATTTCTTCAAGTTGTTCTAACCTTTTTATATAAGTAGATAAAGTTTCTCTTCTAGCACCAGGTCTAGATGCTGATACAGCATCTGAAGCTTGAACTAAAATAGCTTCTACAGATTCAAATTCAACTTCATTATGATGTGCCATTACAGCGTTTATAATGATTTGCTTTTCACCGAATTTTTTTAAGAATTCTCCACCTATAATAGCATGAGAAGATTCTATGTCGTGCTCTAGAACTTTTCCAACATCATGAAGAAGACCAGCTCTTTTAGCAATTGTAGCATCAGCTCCAATTTCAGCGGCAATGTTAGCAGCTAACTTAGCAACTTCAATAGAATGAACTAAAATATTCTGTCCATAACTTGTTCTGAATTTTAACCTACCAATTACTTTTACAATTTCAGGATGCATACTAGTTATTCCAAGTTCCATAAGAGCAGCTTCTCCAGAATCAAGAATGTCTTTTTCAACTTCTTTTTGTGCTTTTAATACTACTTCTTCAATTTTTCCAGGATGAATTCTTCCATCAGTAATTAGATTTTCAATTGCAAGTCTAGCAATTTCTCTTCTAACACCGTCAAAACTAGAAAGCACAACAGCTTCAGGAGTATCATCAATAATAATATCGACACCAGTTAAAGCTTCAATAGCTCTAATATTTCTACCTTCTCTACCTATAATTCTACCTTTCATCTCATCATTAGGAAGATTAACAACAGATACAGTAGCATCTACGACATATTCTGCCGAAGCTTTTCCTATACAGTTAGATAAAATTCTTTTAGAAATTCTATCTTTTTCATCATCTAATCTATGCTCGAATTCTTTTATTGCAACTGCTGAATCATGAGTAAGTTCATCTTTAAGTTTAGCCATGAAAATCTCTTTAGCTTCATTTTTAGAAAGTCCTGCTATTCTTTGAAGTTCTAATTCTTGTTCATGTCTTATTTTGTCTATTTCATCTCTTTTTAATTCTAATCCTTCAGAAATTTTTTCAAGTTCTAAAGATTTTATTTCTAATTTTTCAATTTTATTATCTAAAGACTCCTCTTTTTTAGCTAATCTAGCTTCTTTTTGAAGAATATCATTTTTAGAATTTTTTATTTCTTTTTCAGCTTCTTCTTTCATTGAATAAATAACTTCTTTAGCTCTTAATTCAGCTTCTTTTTTTATTGCTGAAGCCTCTTTTTCAGCGAACTCTAAAATTTCTTTAGCTTTTATTTTTGCTTTAAGAGTTTCATCTTCAAGATTGTTAAGTTCGTTTATTTTTACATCTAAAACGGATTTTTTAAATATTACAGAAGCAAAAATACATACTCCTATAACAATTAATCCTACTCCAAGAATTATTGTCATTATTTTTTACCTCACCCTTTTATTTTTATTTTATTTGAAGCTTTTTACAGCTTCTTCTTCTGTTTCAAAAATTTCGAAAATTTCATCTAAACCAATCATTTCAAAAATTGTTTTAATATGGTTATTAAGTTTAATAAGCTTAATGTCTCCACCAGCTTCTTTTACAATTCTTAATTTACCTCTTAAAATACCCATAGCTAAACTATTAATATGAACTAATTCTTCAAAATCAATTATAAAGTTAATAGTATCAGCTTCTACTAGTTTAGCAATTCTATCCTTAAGTTTAGGAGCAACAAGTGCGTCTAATTCACCAATAATTTTTATTACCTTAATGTCACCTAAATTTTTTTCAATAATTTCAAAATCTGTAGTCATCTTTTAATTCCCCTCCTTAATCTTTTTTTCTACTTTAAAAATAGTACCATTAATTTTTTTTTCAATTTTAAAATCGTCAGCAATAGCTCTTGCTAAAAATAGTCCCATGCCACCTTCATCTTTACTTATATTTCTCTCGTTGAATCCTGAACCATTATCTTCAACAATTAGCTTAATAATATCATTTGATTTTTGAATTTCAATTATCATATTACCAGGTTTATATTGATATCCGTGTTCTACAACATTGGTAGCAAGTTCATCTACAACAGATAAGAGTTGAAAAACATCTTTGTCATCAACTTTCTGAAAAACTAAATAAGTTTTTACGAGAGCTCTAATAAGAGAAAGATTTTCAAGTGAAGAAGGAACATTGAGTTTCACTTCATTTTTTTTTATCACACTCTCATCTCCGTATTTCTTTTATGTTTATTATTATCCAATTGTCATTTTTAAATTGATAAGTTAAATCAAAATAGAACACTCTATCAAAGCTGTTAATACCAATTGTATTAGTAGCAATAGTGTTATTAAATAGAGGTTTTGAATAGAAAAAACGAACTTCAGAAAAATCTATTTTTTTTAGTTCTTTTAAAATATATTGAGTTTTTATATTATCATTAAAAAAACTATCAAAATTATTTGTTGAATTTGTTTTTAAGCTATTTTTAAAATTATCTAATTGTACAGATAATTTTTGTTGTTCTAAAATTGAGATTTCTTTTACCCTTAAATTTGAACAACCAGTTAACAAAATGATTAGAAATAGAATTAATTTCTTATTAAACATTCATTCACTCCTAAAAAATTCTATTGTTAAATAATAACATATAGAGATGATTTTATCAAGATATAGATTAAATATATTTTTTTAAAATTGTGTTTATAATTTCAGTTTCAGACATTTCATCTAAATTATACCAGGTGTAGTCAGAATTATTTTTAAACCAAGTAAATTGTCTTTTAGCATATCGTCTAGAATGTAGCTTTATGTTTTCAATGGCAACTTCCATAGAAATCTCTCCTTCTAATGCTAAAATAATTTCAGAATATCCAATAATATTAAGAGTTTTCAAATTATTTCCATATTTCTCATAGAGAGATTTAACCTCTGAAATTAAGCCGTCTTTAACCATTTGATCAACTCTTTTATTAATACGAGGATAAAGGTTTTCTCTATTCCTTTCAAGTGCTATCTTTTCAAAGGAAAAATTATTGTTTTTTATATTTTCCAAAGAGAGAACAGAAAATTTATTATTTGTTAGTAAACAAACTTCAAGAGCTCTTTCAATTTTCACTCTATTATTTTCATGAATATTCTTAGCAGCTTGAGAATCTAATATTTTCAGCTTGGAATACAATTCCCCTGTGGAAAGAAGAGTAAAAGTTTCTCTTAAATCTTTATCAGCTGGTGGAAGACAAGAAAGCCCTTTTATAACAGAACTTAGATAGAGACCAGTTCCACCGACAATTATAGGGAAAGTATTGCTAAGTTCTAGTTTGTTCAATATGAAATCAGTATTTTTTTGAAAATCACCTACACTATATTTCTGAATTGGCTCAAGTATATCAATAAGGTGATGTGGAATATTTTCCATTTCTTCCAAAGTTATTTTACCAGTACCAATATTTAAATCTTTAAAAACTTGAGCAGAGTCTGCTGAAATAATTTCAGCCCCTAAAGCTTTTGCTAATTTAATAGAAAGAGAAGTTTTTCCAACTCCAGTAGGACCTGCAATAACTATTCCTATATTTTTTAAATTTTTCATAAAAAGCCTCACTATACAATTTTAATCTAAATATTCAAATTCAACACCAGCAATTTTAACAGTATCTCCGTCTTCTATTCCAGCTTCAACCATCGCTTCTTCAAGACCTAGAGATTTCATCATATGTAAGAAATCAATAATAGACTCTTCTTCTAAAGTTACTACATATTTAGCAAGGACACTGCCTACCATTCTACCACCAATTTCAAAAACACCATCTTCATTTTGAGTAATAATATAGTCTTCCACGTGACCTTTAATTTCTTTTAAAACTCCTTTTATATCGTGTTCAAGTTCAAGAGCTTCATTCTTTACAGATTGAATAGTATCCCAAGATTTATAAAGAACTTCTTTGATTCCTTCGTTAAGAACAACAGAAACTGGAAAAACTAAGTTCCCGTCAGCTTCAACATGAGCTTTGAAATCTTCATAAATTTTCTCGTCCCATAAAAGATCCATTTTATTAGCTAAAATTATTTGTTGTTTATTAGCAAGTTTTTCACTAAATTTAGAAAGTTCAGTGTTTATTTTGTTATAGTCTTCTATAGCTGCTCGACCGTCAAGACTTGCAATATCAACAATGTGATAAATCATTTTGCAACGCTCTATATGTCTTAAAAATTTATGTCCTAAGCCAACTCCTTCATGAGCTCCCTCTATTAATCCAGGGATGTCAGCAATGACAAAAGACTTACCTTCTTCTAATCTCACAACTCCTAACTTAGGTTCTAAAGTTGTAAAATGATAACTTCCAACTTTTGAGTTAGCAGCTGAAACTTTATTAATAAAACTTGATTTACCAACTGAAGGATATCCTACTAAAGCAACATCAGCAATTAATTTAAGTTCTAATTTAACAGTTAACTCTGCTCCCTCTTTCCCTTTTCCAGCTATCTTTGGAGCTTTTCTAGTGGCTGTTTTAAAGTGAACATTTCCGTCTCCACCTCTACCACCTTTAAATAATATTCTCTCAGCATGAACTTCGTCTAAGTCTAAAAGAAGTTTAGAAGTTTGTGTGTCTCTAACCTGTGTTCCTACAGGAACTCTAATTATAAGGTTCTCACCTGTCTTACCATGCATTTGTTTTTTTGCACCATTAGCACCGTTTTGAGCACTAAAAAGTTTTTTGTACTTAAAATCAATAAGAGTGTTGATATTAGGGTCAGCTATAAAAATAATATCTCCACCATTCCCGCCGTCTCCACCATCAGGACCTCCAAATTGAATACATTTTTCTCTCCTAAAGGTAGATGCTCCGTCTCCACCGTTCCCTGCTTTTATAGTTACTATTACCTCATCTATAAACATTTTTATCTCCTGTAAAACCTTATTTTAAATTTATGTAAATATCATAATATAAATAAAAGAAATTTTCACAATTATAATCAGTATATTGTACAATGAATTATGGTTTTTTTCAAGCTTTTTAAATTATTAAAAGTTAAAAAAAAATAAAATATATTAAAATGTTAAAAAAACTTAAAATGAAAAAAAAATTGGTGAAAATGTGCTATAATATAAAGAAAAAGAAATGTAAATAAATAAAAAAATAAATAAAAATAAATAAAAATAAATAAAAATAAATAAAAAAAATGAAGAATATTGTTATTTAATCTAAAATTTAGCGTAAAGGAGAGACACTGATGTATGGAGTTGAGAGAGGAGAATGCAAACTAGGGTCTATTGTTAAAGAAGCTGGAGTTAATTTTGGAATATTTTCAAGAGGCTCAAAAGAAGTAGTGCTTAACATTTTTCATGAGGAAAATTCAGAAATTCCAATTTTTTCTTATAAATTGATTTCTAATAAAAATAGAACTGGTGATATTTGGCATGTTTTTATAGAGGGATTAAAAGAGAATATGTTTTACACTTGGAACATGTGCAGAGATGATAAGTTAAATTCAAAGAAAAAACAACATATAATTGATCCCTATTCTAGAGCTTATACAGAAAAAAAAGAAATGGGATTTCAAAAAGCTGTAATTATTAACGATAATTTTTTAAATAGAGAAATAAAAAGACCGAATATCTTGTTAGAAGATACTATTATTTATGAAATGCACATATCTCTTTTCACAAAAAGCCCCACTTCAAAAGTAGAATTTCCAGGAACATATAAAGGAGTAATGGAAAAAATAGAATATTTGAAAAAATTAGGAATAACAACAGTGGAAATTTTACCAGTTTTTGAATTTGATGATTTTGTAATAGGGACGGCCCCTTTAACTAAAGAACCCCTTAAAAATGTTTGGGGATATAATCCAATAGGGTTTTTTGCAGTAAGTTCAAGATATTATTCAGAATTAAATAATATAAAAGGGAGATATGAAGAACCACTAAAAGAATTTAAAGAGTTAGTTGATCTTTTTCATAAAAATGGAATAGAAGTTATTTTAGATGTAGTATATAATCATACAGCAGAAGGAAATGAAAAAGGAGAAACATTTAACTTTAAAGAGATGGATAAAGAAATATTTTATCTTCTAGATAAAAAAACTGGTGAATACTTAAATTATTCTGGAACAGGAAATACAATGAACTGCAATCATCCAGTTGTGAAATCAATGATAATAGATTCACTTAGATATTGGTATGATAAAGTAGGTGTCGATGGATTTAGATTTGATTTAGGAGCGATAATGGGAAGAGGAGAAACAGGAGAGTGGTTAGGTTCTAAAAACTCATTATTAAATGATATTTCCAATGATATAATTCTCTCCAAAGCAAAAATAATGACAGAACCTTGGGATGCAGGAAACGGTTATTTTATGGATGAATTTCCTGAAAACTGGAGTGTGTGGAATGGAAAATTTAGAGATACTACCAGAAAATTTATAAAAGGTGATACAGGTGTGATAAATGAGTTGATTCAAAGAGTTATGGGAAGTTTTGATATATTTAAAAACTCAGGAAAAAGTTCTTTGAATAGTCTGAATTTTATAACTGCTCATGATGGTTTTACAATGTTTGATTTAGTTTCTTATACGAAAAAAAATAATCTAGAAAATGGTGAAAATAATAGAGATGGTGAAAATGATAATAACTCTTGGAATCACGGATTAGAAGGGGAAACAAGTTGTGATAAAGTTAATAAGTTAAGAATAAAACAAATTAAAAATTTAATGATGCTTCTTCTTATATCAAGAGGAATACCAATGATATTAATGGGAGATGAAATAGGGAAAACGCAAAAGGGGAATAATAATTGCTACTGCCAAGATAATAAAATCAATTGGTTAGATTGGGAGAGAGCAGAGGAATATTCTGAAATAACCTATTTTTTAACAAAAATGATTAAATTTAGAAAAATACATAAGGGATTAAAAGAAAAGAAACATTATACACGTCTAGGAGAAATATCGGTTCACGGTGTAAAAGCTTGGATTCCAGATTTATCTTATGAGTCTCACTCTGTTGCATTTATGTTTGAGTATGAAAAAAATGCTGAAATATATGTTGCTTTTAACTCATATTATAAAAATTTAGAGTTTGAACTACCTGTTATTCATGGTAAAGAATGGCACGTAATTTCTGATACAGAAAAGCAAGGGAAAGAATCGTTTTTAGAAAAAACAATAGCTATTTTTAATGGAAAATACAGTGTATCAAGAAGAAGTTCTGCTATTTTTATAGCTAAAAATAAAAAAATAACAACTTAGGGGGAATTCATGTTAGAAATAAAAGGAAAGACCGCTTGTGAAGGAGTGGTTATAGGAGAAGTATTTATTCACAAACCTAAAGAATTTAATGTGGAGAAAAAAACAATTGAACCATCAAAAATAGAAGAAGAAATAGTTCGTTGGAAAAAATCCATGGAAAAGTCAAAAGAAGATATAAGAAGATTAAAGCAAAGTTTAAAAAATAAATTAAAAAAGAAAGAATTAGATATTTTAATGGCACATATAGTAATGTTAGACGATCCTATGTATATAAAGGATATAGAAAAAATAATGAGAGCTGAAAATGCAAATGCAGAGTATGCTGTAAAAAAAATATCAGATAAATATTTTAATCTGTTTGAACAGTTGGAAGACCCTGTATACAATCAAAGGAAATCAGATGTGAAAGATATATCTGAAAGAATTTTAGAAAATTTAGTAAATGATAAAAAACATAAAAAAGATATGAGTGGAAAAATATTTGTAGCTCAAGAAATGCTTCCTTCAGAACTGCTAGATTCGATACATGAAAATATAGTGTTTAAAGGAATAATTTTAGAAAATGGTGGTGAAACCTCTCATGTTGCTATTTTAGCTAAAAGTTTAGGAATACCTATGTTAATGGGAATTAATAATGTTTTATACCAAAAGTTCCCAGAAAATGAAGAAATAATACTAGATGCACGAAAGAAATTTGAAAAGATTATAATTTCACCAGATAGTAAAACTGTAGCGGACTATAAAATTCTTAAAAAAAATATACAGTTAGAAAAAGAAGAACAGGAAAAATCATTGAATCTGCCGTGTGAAACAAAAGATGGGGTAAAAATAAGTCTAAAAATAAATGTAGCAGGAATGATTGATTTATTAGATATAGAAAAAAATAAAGCTGATGGTGTAGGGCTTTTTAGAACAGAACTTATGTACATGGAATCAACAGAATTTTTAAAAGAAGAGCAGCAAATTGAAATTTATGAAGAATTAATAGGGAATATAGCCAAAGAAAAAGAAGTTGTAATAAGAACTCTAGATATAGGTGCTGATAAAAAGCTTTCTTACTACGAAATGAAAGAAGAAAGTAATCCCTTTTTAGGAATTAGAGGAATAAGACATAGTTTACTAAATACAGAGATTTTAAAAATACAACTAAGAGCTATCTTAAGAGTTGCCTATGGAAAAAAAATAAAAATAATGTATCCAATGATAACAAAAATAAAAGAACTTTTAGATGTGAAAGAAATATTAAAACAGTGTAAAGATGAATTGAAAAATGAAGGAATTCCATATAATGAAAATATAAAAGAAGGAATAATGGTAGAGGTTCCATCAGTTTCTTTAATGGCTGAACAATTTTCAAAACATGTAGATTTTTTCAGTATAGGAACAAATGATTTAACCCAATATATATTAGCAACAGACAGATTATCAGAGGATTTAGCTGATTTTTATGATCCTTATGACCCCTCAGTGCTAAAAGCAATATCTTTTGTTGCTGATGCTGCAAAAAAAAATAATAAAAATGTTTCAGTTTGTGGGGAAATGGCAGGGGAAGAAATGGGGATAGTAGCGTTTTTAAGTCTGGGAATATACGACTTAAGTATGGTACGTTCTTCAGTCGCTAAAGCAAGAAGTGTTGTTAGAAAAATAAATATATCTGAGCTAAAAGTAATAAGAGAAGAAATATTAAAAGCAGAAAATTCTGAAGAAATAAAAAAAATATTAAAAGGATATTTAAAAAAATAGAAATATAGTGGTATAATATAATGTTGATAAAAATTATATTATATATAATTATAAATATTACGATAAAAAGGTAGGTATTTCAAGTGAAAACTATAATAGTGGAAATAAAAAACAAAGCTGGATTACATGCGAGACCATCATCTTTATTTGTTCAAGTTGCATCAGAATTTGAAGCTGAAATATTAGTGAAATGCGATGATGAAGAAATAAATGGTAAAAGTATTATGGGATTAATGCTTTTAGCTGCTGAGCAAGGAAGAAAATTAGTTTTAGAAGCTGATGGAGAAGATGAAGAACAATTATTAGAAGCTTTAAGAGACCTTGTAGAGATTAAAAAATTCAACGAGGAGTAAAATGGAGATTATAAGAGCTGAAAAAATGGGTTTTTGTATTGGAGTTAAAGTGGCAGTAGACACTTGCTACAAATATGTAGAAAGAGTAAAACAAGGTTTCAACGTCTATTTGCTAGGTATGATTGTTCATAATGAGCATGTAGTTAGAAAATTAGAAGAAATAGGTTTTAAAATGATAACTGAAGAGGATATTATTTTAGAAAGAGTTATTTTAACAGAGGAAGATGTTGTTATTGTAAGAGCTCACGGAACAAAAAAAGAAGTGTATGAAAAGCTTGTGGAAAAAAAAGTTAAGTTAGAAGATGCAGCTTGCATTTTTGTAAAAAATATTAGAAAAAAAATTATAGAGAGAGAAAATAAAAATAATGATATAATATTTATAGGAGATAAAAATCATCCAGAAGTTGAAGGGATTATCTCTTTTGGTAAAAATATTCATATATTTAAAGATTTAGAAGAGCTAAAAAAATTTAATATTGATGAAAAAAAACAATATTCTTTACTAACTCAGACAACTTTAAATAAAGAAAAAATAAAAGAAATAAAAAATCACTTGGAAAATAGTCACTTGAATGTTAATATATTTAATAAGATATGTGGTGCTACTCAAGAAAGGCAAGTTGCTGTGGAAGAGTTAGCGAAAAAAACTGATATAATTTTGATAGTTGGAGGAAAGAAAAGTTCTAATACAAAAAAACTGTATGAAATTTCTTCTGTGATAAATGAAAATACAAAATTATTGAGTAGTGAAGATGAATTAGTGATGTCATGGTTTAAAGGAGTAAAAAAAATAGGTATTACAGCAGGGGCTTCGACACCTGAAGAGATAATAAAAAAAATAGAAAATAAAATAAGGGGGCACTTGAATGTCTAACATGGATCAGTACAACGAATTTGAAGCTTTATTAAACGAATATCTTCCGCCAGAGGAAAAGGGAAAGGTAAAAGTAACAGCGAAAATATCACAAGTTGATAGGAATTTTGCTTATTTAGATGCAGCAGGGCAACCAACTGCAATAAGAGTTAGAACAGAAGAATTAGAAGGGTATAATCTTGGAGACGAAATTGATGTTCTTTTAATTGGAGAAACTGAAGATGGAGAGTTTTTAGTAGGTTCTAGAAGAAGAGTAGATATGGAAGAAGGAATGAAAATTGTAGAGCAAGCTTTTGAAACAAAAGAAATTCTAAATTGTAAAATTATAAAAAAAATAAATGGTGGATATATTCTTGAATTTATGAAACAACAAGGATTCTTACCAAACTCTTTATCTGAAATACCAATGAAAGATTCAGAAAATGCAGCTGGAAAATTAATAGATGTAATGGTTAAAGATATAAAAATGGATAAAAAAGGGAAAAGAGTTACTTTCTCTAAAAAAGATATTACTCTGTTAAAAGGTGCTGAAGAGTTAGCGGCTATAACAATTGGAGATATTCTAGATTGTGATGTTTCAGATGTACTTGAGTTTGGGGTAAATATTAGATATGGTTCTGTAAGAGGATTTGTTCATATTTCTGAAATATCTTGGAAAAAAATAGATTCTGTTAAAGGTATCTATAATTCTGGAGATAAAATTCAATGTAAAGTTTTAGCTATAGATTTAGAGAAAAAGAATCTGAAATTATCTATAAAAATGTTAACTAGAAATCCTTGGGAAGTTGCTAAAGAAACTGTAACAATTGGAGAAATAGTAGAAGGGAAAATAACTAGAGTAGTTCCATACGGAGTGTTTGTAGAGGTTACTTCAGGAGTAGAAGGATTAGTGCACGCTTCAGATTTCACATGGAATAAGAAAAAAATAAATGTTTCTGATTTTGTTAAAATTGGAGATGTTGTAAAAGTTAAAATTATGGATTTTGATGCAAGTGGAAGAAAATTAAAGTTAGGAATAAAGCAACTTAGTGAAAATCCTTGGGCAAATGCAACGGAAAAATTTGCACCGGGAACTAAGTTATCTGGTAAAATATTAGAAATTAAAAATTTTGGAATATTTGTAGAAATCGGGAATGGAGTAGATGCTTTTATACACCAATCTGACGTATCTTGGCAAGGTGAAGAGATACCAAAATATAAAATAGGTGAAATTATTGAATTTGAAGTTAGTGAATTAAATAAAGAAGAAAATAAAATTAAAGGTAGTATAAAAATATTACAAAAAAGTCCTTGGGATAAAGTCGTAGAAATTTATAAAATCGGAGATAAAGTTCAAAAAGATATAAAAACTATAATGGATTTTGGAATGTTTGTAAATTTAGAAAAAGGAATAGATGGTTTTATTCCAACTCAATTAGCCTCAAAGGATTTTATTAAAAATTTAAAAGATAAATTTCAAGTAGGACAATCTATAACTGCTGAAATTATCGAAATAGATAAAGAAAAAAAGAAGATAAAAATGTCTATAAAAAAACTTGAATTAGATACAGCAAAAACAGAAGAGAAAGAACTGATTGAAAAGTATTCAGAATCAAGCTCAAAATAAATTTATAAATTAAAAATGAGGGATGAATTCCCTCATTTTTAATTTGAAAAAAATTAGGATTTATGGTAGAATGTTTACTAGATTAGTAATAAAATTATAAGGGGTAATTAAACATGTTAATAAAAGCTATACTGATAATAATTATAGGCTCTTTAATTGGATGGATAACTAATTATATAGCAATAAAAATGCTTTTTAAACCACATAGAGAAGTGAGAGTTTTATTTTTTAAAATTCAAGGTGTGATCCCTAAAAGAAAACATGAGATAGGAGTTAAATTAGCAGAAACTATAAAAAATCAAGTTATTTCAATGAAAGATATTTTAAACTCTATGAATAAAGAGGAGTTAGGAAGTCAATTAGAGAATATAGTTGATAAAATATTAGGTGGAAGAATAAAACCAGAGATAATAAAACAATTTCCAATGGCAGCAATGTTTTTATCAGATTCTGTAGTTGATAAAATAAATAATTCAATAAAAGAAATTATACTAGATAACCGAGACGAAATAATAGAAACTATATTTTTAACTTTAGAGGAAAATGTTGATTTAGAAAAGATAATAATAAAAAATATCGATGCATTTTCATTAGATGAATTGGAGAAAATAACTTTTACATTGGCTAAGAATGAGCTAAAGCACATAGAAATTATAGGTGCAGTACTAGGTGCTATTATAGGAGTTATTCAAGTAGGGATAAGTTTTTTAATTTAAACCTCTAAAAATAGGAGAATTATGGAAGAGAGAGTTTTAACTCCAAACGAGCTTCAAAGTGAAGCAGAAGTTCAAAAAAATTTAAGACCTAAAAAAATGGAAGATTACATAGGACAAGAGTCTTTAAAAATTAAAATGGGAATATACATAGAAGCAGCTAAGAAGAGAAGTAGTTCTATAGACCATATTTTGTTGTATGGTCCACCAGGACTTGGAAAAACTACATTAGCAGGGGTAATAGCTAATGAGATGGACTCTAATTTAAAAATAACATCAGGGCCCATAATAGATAAAGCAGGAGACCTTGCAGCAATATTAACGTCATTAGAAGAGAATGATGTTTTATTTATTGATGAAATTCATAGACTAAATACATCAGTAGAAGAAATTTTATATCCTGCTATGGAAGATGGAGAGTTGGATATAATAATAGGGAAAGGACCATCGGCTCGATCTATTAGAATAGAACTGCCTAACTTTACCTTAATAGGAGCTACAACAAAAGCAGGACTCTTAAGTGCACCTTTAAGAGATAGATTTGGAGTGACTCATAAAATGAATTATTATACTGATGATGAAATTGTAAAAATAATTTTAAGAGGTGCTAATATTCTAGGCTCTAAAATAAATGTTGAAAGTGCTGAAAAAATAGCTTTAAGAAGCAGAGGTACACCTAGAATTGCTAATAGAATATTAAAAAGAGTGAGAGATTATTGTGATGTAAAAGGTGATGGAAGTATAAATGAGTTACTAGTTGGGGAAGCTTTAGAAATATTAGGGATAGATAGTTCAGGGTTAGATGAACTGGACCGTGAAATCATAACGGCTATAATAGAAAATTACGGTGGAGGACCTGTTGGAATAGAAACTTTATCTTTAGTGCTAGGAGAAGATAAACGAACTATTGAAGAGGTTTATGAACCTTATTTAGTTAAAATTGGTTATATAAAGCGAACAAATAGAGGAAGAGTTGTAACTGAAAAAGCAAGAGAATACTTTTCTAAAAAATCAGATAAAAATTAGTTAGTCTACAAAGGAGTTGTTATGAAAATAAGTACAAAGGTTAGATATGGAATAAAAGCTCTTAAATATATAGTGGAAGAGGGGAAAGTAAATAAATTAGTGCGTATAAAGGAAATTTCTGAAGCGGAGGATATATCTATTCAGTATTTGGAACAGATATTATTTAAGTTGAAAAATGAAAAAATAATAGAAGGAAAAAGAGGACCAAGTGGTGGATATAAAATGCTACTTGATCCAAAAGATATAACTCTTCACGATTTATACAGAATTTTAGATGAAGATGAAAAAGTGATAGATTGTAATGAGAGTACATCAAAAAAGGAGTTTTGTGGAGAAAAAGGTTGTGATAATGGTTGTATTTGGGGACAATTAGATGCTGCAATGATAAAAATATTAGTTAATACAACTTTAGAAGATTTAGTGAAAAATCAACAACTAATAGGTGATTAATAGTGATAAGTGTTATAATAGATAAAGATACTGAAAACCAAATAATTAATAGTGAAAAAAAAATTATAATTAAAGAAAAAAATGATATAAATCATTTGAAAAACTCTTTTAGAATAAAAATTGGAGAAAAAATTAGAGCTGTAGATGGTGAATTTGAATATATTATTGAAGTTTTAGAAATTGAAAAAAAGGAAATAATTTGTGGTATTATAGAAAAAAATAATGATAAATTCTCTAAAGAAACAATTATACATTCAGCTGTAGGAATGCTAAAAAATGATAAAATGAATTTAACAATTCAAAAATTAACAGAGATTGGAATAGAAAAAATTATTCCATATTTTAGTAAAAGATGTATAATTAAACTTAATGAAAAAAAAGATAAGTGGGATTTAATAGCAAAAGAAGCATTAAAACAGTGTCAAGGTGTAAAATTTGTAGAGATACCTGAACCTTTAACTTTAGAAAAATTAGATTTAAGTGATTATGATTTAGTTATCGTACCTTATGAGGGGACAGAAGAACAAAATTTGAAAAATATAATAAAAAATTTGAAATTTAAACCACGGAAAATTTTGTATATAATAGGTCCAGAAGGTGGATTTGAAAATAGTGAAATAGTTTATTTAGAGAAACAAGGGGCTGTAATAGTAACTTTAGGAAAAAGAATATTAAGAGCAGAAACAGCTTCTATTGTTGTAGGAGGAATATTAATTAATGAATTTGAATAAAACAGTAGCGTTTTATACTTTAGGCTGTAAAGTGAATCAGTATGAAAGTGAAAGTATAAAAAATCAGCTGATTAAATACGGATACGAAAATGTAAGTTTTGAAAGTAAGTCAGATATTTATATAATAAACTCATGTACTGTAACTAGTATAGCAGATAAAAAAACAAGAAATATGATAAGAAGAGCAAAAAAAATGAATCCTGCCTCAATTGTTATATTAACAGGATGTTATGCTCAAACTAATTCAAAAGAACTAATGGAGATAGAAGAAATAGACTATGTTGTAGGTAATGTAGATAAGCAATCTATAATTAAATTAATAAATGAATTAGATGAAAAAAAACAAAATAAAATTTTAAATCATAATGTATTTGAATCTGAAGTATATGAAGAATATGAATTTGCAACTTTGAGAGAAATGACAAGAGCTTATGTTAAGATACAAGATGGCTGTAATAGTTTTTGCTCTTACTGTAAAATTCCATTTGCTAGAGGTAGAAGTAGATCCAGAGAACTTAAAAATATTTTGTTAGAGATAAAAAAGTTAGTTGAAGAAGGATTTAAAGAAGTTATTTTTATAGGGATTAATATAGGTTCTTACGGGGAAGATTTAAAAGAAGTTATAAGTTTTGAAGATTTAATAAATGCAGCAGTAAAAATAGTGGGGATTGAAAGAATACGTTTTGGTTCTGTGTATCCAGACAAAATAAGTGATGAATTTATCTCTCTTTTTAGTAATGAAAAAGTTGTTCCTCATATCCATGTTTCACTTCAGTCATGTGATGATAATATTTTGAAAATGATGAAAAGAAATTATGGGACAAGTTTAATAGAAGAAAGACTGCTTAAATTAAGAGAAATGGTTCCAAAGTTAGAATTCACAGCAGATGTTATTGTAGGATTTCCAGGGGAAACAATGGAGATGCATAAAAACACTTATAACTTAATTGAAAAAATTGGATTTTCTGATTTACATGTTTTTCAATATTCTGATAGAGAAAACACTGTTGCAGAGAAACTACCTAATAAAGTAGGGCCGAAAGAAAAAAAAGAAAGAGCAGAAGAATTACAAAAATTAAGAGAGAATATGGTGGAGTTAAGAAGACAAAAATACTTAAATAAAAATTTAAAAGTTTTAGTAGAAGAGATAAAAGGTAGTTATGCATTTGGTCATAGTGAAAATTATATAAAAGTAAAGATAAATAATGAAAATATTGTAGTTGGAAATATTTATGAAGTTTTATTGAAAAAAGTAGAAAAGGAGTTGCTTGTAGGTGAAAAAAAAAAGTGAAATATTGTATAGCGTTGGAATAATTTTTTCTATAATAGTTATTTTAGTAGTTTTTTTTATGAGAAGTATAAATAGTGATAATTCTGATATTAAAAATTTTAATAAATACATGATAGTTGGAAAGGGAAATTTAATAGTTGTATATGAAGAAAAATTAGCAATAAAAATTCCTTATGAAATTCAAGTGGATAAAACACAGACATTTGGAGATATAGTTAAATTAAAAAATTATGATAAAGTTTTAGAAACTATAAATGGAATTTTTCCAGAAAAAATAGATACATATAAAGTTGTTAAATTTGGAAATATAGAGATAGACGCAAGAAATCAAAAGAACATACCAGAAATGATATTAGATGAAAAACGTTATATACTAACATCTAGTGTCTATGCTATGTTCAAAGATTATTATAAAGGGAACAAAGAGCAAAATGCAACATATAAAGATATCATTATTGATATATTAAATGCTAAAGGAACGTCAGGTTATGCAAGAAGAGTTGGGGAAAAATTAAAAAAAGTTTATGGTGTAAAATATAATGCTGCAAACTTTGAAAAAAATGAAGAGGAAAGTTTTGTTATATTAAACGATGGAATATCAAAGGACAAAGTGGAAAAACTAATTATGGAACTAGATGAAAATTATTTGAAAATAAAAAATACATCTACTATGCCAACCTTGGCCAGTGCAGTATTTGGATTAGGAAAAGAAGAAAATGTTTCTACCAAAATAAAAATTATAGGAAAAGAAGCTGAAATAAATAAAGTTGAAAAATCATTGAAAAAAAATGATTATAAGAATATAAGTTTAGAAAAAATAGCAGTTAATTCTAAAGAATCTGTAATTGAATATTCAGAAGAGGATTATTTCATAGCCTATAAAATAGGAAAAAAAATAGGTGTTAATAACTTGATAGAGAAAAAAGAAGAAAATAATATTATTAAAATAAAATTATAAAAATAACGATATATTGATGAAAGGGTGAAGATTATGTTTGATTTTATAGCTTTTGTACTAATTTTTATAGAGATAACTTTAGCAGGGAAATTTTTGTGTCTTATTATAATTACTCCATATATACTGTATCTAGTGAGCCAGAATTCTATAAAAACAATAATATACCTGCTATTGTTAATATTGATCTATTCTTTCCAAAATGAAAAAATAGTGTTATTTAGCTTTTTATTTTTAGTGTTTTCTTTTGTATTTTTTGTTGCGTTGCTATATTTAAAGTACAATAAAGAAAATATAGTAATTTTTTCTTTTATTAATATATTACTTGTTTGTTTATTTTTTTATAAATATCTTTCAATAAATGGAATTATATTTAATTTTATAGGTTTTATCATAGTTAATTTTATTATTATAAGCAATGTTGAAAGGAAAAAGTGAGATAAGTGAAAAATAAAAAAAAAATATTTGTAAAAATAGGAAATGATCATTCAAGTAAAACGGTTATTTTTAAATATGGAGTTGTTTTAATATTTTCACTTTTGTTTCTTAGAATGGTATATCTTCAAATATATCAATTTGAAAAGTATAAGGATATGTCTGAAGGAAACAGAATAAAATTAAGACGGTTAGAACCTGAAAGAGGAAAAATATTTGATAAAAATGGAGTTTTATTAGCCACAAATGGTTCAGGATATAGATTGATCTATAAAAAAGAGAGAAAAACAGAAGAAGAAGATATAAAAAAAATAGTTGAGATAACAGGCTTAACAGAAGAATATTTAAGAAGAAGAATTAAATATGGAGAAATATCACCCTATACAAGGGAAAATATATTGGTTGAAAATTTAGAGGAGCAATTAGCTCATAAAGTTATGGAAAAAATTGGAGAGAGTGACTTAATAGATGTAGAAATATACTCTAAGAGAAGATATATTTATGATGAGTTTGCTTCTCATATAATGGGTTACGTAAAAAAAATATCCTCTAAGGAATATGATAGATTAAAAGATAAAGGTTATACTCCAAGAGATGCCATAGGAAAAGATGGTATTGAAAAAGAATATGATTTAGTATTAAAAGGTAGTGCAGGATATGAAAAAATTGAAGTTAATGCTTATAATAGGTTTCAAAAAAAAATAAATAAAAAACCTGCTGAACAAGGTGAAGATATTTATTTAACCATTGACTATAGACTTCAAGAATATATGGAGAATTTGCTAAAAGAAGATAAAATGGTAGGTGCTTTTATAGCTTTAAATCCAATAAATGGAGAAATCTTAACAATGGTTAGTTATCCAACATATCCATTAAATACTTTTAGTTCACAAATATCCCAAGAAGAATGGGACAGAATAATAAACGATAAAAGAAAACCACTAAGTAATAAAATTATAGCAGGAGTATATCCACCAGGTTCAATAATAAAACCTATTTCAGCCTTTGCTTATTTATCTAAAGGTGTAGATCCTTATCAAAAGTATTTTGACCCTGGGTATTATTCTATTGGAGACTGGACATGGAAAGCTTGGAAACTAGGAGGACATGGTTATGTTGATATGACAAAATCAATAGTTGAGTCAGTGAACCCTTATTATTATAGATTTGCAGATCAATTTGGATACAAACCTCTACATGAATATGGTAAAAAGTTTGGTCTTGGAGAAAAAACAGGAATAGATATACCAGGTGAGAAAAAAGGAGTACTCCCTACTCCAGAGTGGAAGAAAAAAAGATTTAATCAACCTTGGTATACTGGAGATACTATAAATATGTCAATAGGGCAAGGGTATCTTTTAGTAACTCCAATTCAAATGGCGCAGTTATATGCAGCATTAGCCAATGAAGGTTATGCTTACTTTCCTAGATTGGTAAAAGCAAAATCAAAAAATGAACAAATTTCAAATATTGAACCTAAAAAATCAATCGAAATAAAACTACCAAAAACACATTATAAACTAATGAATGAAGCTTTAAGAAAAACAGTAGATGATAATAATGGAACAACAAAAATTTTGAGAACTCAAGGTTTAAGTATAGGAGCTAAAAGTGGTTCAGCACAAAATAGTGGCTCTAAAGAAACACATGCTTGGGTAGCTGGATTTTTTCCATTGAAAAAACCAGAAATTGTTTTTGTAGCCTTATTAGAAGGTGCTGGTGGTGGAGGAAAAGTAGCTGGTGGAGTTGCTAAAAAATTCGTGGATAAATATTTAGAACTGAAAAAAGAGGATGAAAAAACTTTTAATCATGACTAAAAAAAATATAACTTAATTTGAGATACCAGTCAGGTATTAGGAGAAAAAATGGAGAAAAAAGAAATAGTAAACACTGATTTAATAAAATTAAAAAGTATAAAAAAAGAGTTAGAGGATTTGAAAAAAATAAAAAAAATAGAACCGGGACTTAATCAAGAACTGCCCTCTGGACCTACAATATCTTTGGAAAATAAAGATGATATGAAAAATGAGCTAGAGAAAAAAGAAAAACCCAAAAAACCAAAATCTAGTTCGGTAAAAAAAATATCAGTTGAAAATGTAGAAACAGCAAAAAAAAGTAATAGTAAAAAAGAAAATACAACTGAAAATAAAGATGAGAAAATGTATGTTATTCCCCTTGGTGGAACTGATGAAGTTGGGAAAAATATGACAGTTGTACAATATAGAGATGAGATTATAATTATGGACTGTGGAGTAATATTTCCAGATGATAGCTTACCAGGGATAGATTTAGTTATACCTGATTTTACTTATTTAGAGAATAATAAAAATAAAATAAAAGGACTATTCTTAACTCATGGTCATGAAGACCATATAGGAGCCATACCTTACTTATATCAAAAGATAGATAAAACTATTCCAATGTTTGGAGGTAGATTGACATTAGCTTTAGTTAAATCTAAATTTGAAGGATTTAACTTTTCTAGAACACTTCCACCAACAAAGGAAGTTCAAGGGAGGACACAAGTTAAAGTAGGAAAATATTTTACAGTTGAGTTTGTAAGAATAACTCACTCTATTGCTGATGCTTATGCAATTGCAGTAACTACTCCTGCAGGAACTGTACTAAATACAGGGGATTTTAAAATTGATTTAACTCCAGTAGATGGACAAGGTGTAGATTTTGCTAGATTGTCTCAACTTGGAGAACAAGGAGTCGATCTTCTTTTATCAGATTCTACAAATGCCGAGGTAGAAGGGTTTACTCCTTCTGAAAAAAGTGTGGGAGAAGCCTTTAAAAGTGAGTTTTTAAAAGCTAAAGGAAGAATAATTATAGCAGCTTTTGCATCTCACATTCATAGACTCCAACAAATAGTTGATATTGCTAGTAAAAATGGGCGTAAAATTGCAATAGATGGAAGAAGTATGGTAAGAGTTTTTGAAATTGCAGCAGATTTAGGTTATTTAAAAGTACCTAAAGGATTAATTGTTTCATTAAGAGAAGTAGACGAAATGCAAGACGGAAAAGTTGTTGTTTTATGTACAGGAACACAAGGAGAGCCAATGGCAGCTCTTTCAAGAATAGCTAAAGGGATGCATAAACACATAAAAGTTAAATCTGGAGATACTGTAATAATTTCAGCAACACCTATTCCAGGGAATGAAAGAGCAGTTTCTCATAATATAAATAACTTATCTAAAGAAGATGCAGAGATAGTATTTAGAAAAATTGCAGGGATACATGTTTCTGGTCATGGAAGTAAAGAAGAGCAGAAACTTATGTTAAATTTAGTAAAGCCAAAACATTTTATGCCTATACACGGTGAATATAGAATGCTAAAGGCTCACAAAGAGTCGGCAATAGAAACAGGAATAGATCCTAAAAATATAATTATAGCACTAAATGGAAGTAAAGTGGAAGTTACAAAAACTAAAGTTCAAATAGTAGGAAAAGTTAATACAGGTGTAACTTTAGTAGACGGACTTGGAATAGGGGACATAGGAAATTCTGTTATAAAAGATAGACAACAATTATCTCAAGATGGAATTGTAATTATTGTATTTACTTTAGATAAAGAAACTGGGAAAGTTTTATCAGGACCTGATATTGCAACAAAGGGATTTATTTATACAAAGGAATCAGAAGAATTAGTTCAAGAATCCATTGAAAATATAAAGCAAAGATTAAAGATTTATGAGGATACAAGAATAGGGGATTTAAATAATTTGAAAAATAGTATTAAGGATATTGCATCTAGACATTTTTACGTTAAGATAAAAAGAAATCCAATGATATTACCAATAATAATGGAAGTTTAAAATAAAAAAGATAATAAAAACTAAAAATAGTAAACTAGAGTACAAGGAGAAACACAATGAAATTAACAAGTAAAAAACGATCGTTTTTAAGAAAAAGAGCACATGAGTTAAATGCTGTAGTAAGAGTTGGAAAAGAGGGATATTCTGACACATTAGTACAAAGTATTCTAGATGTAATAGGGACTAGAGAACTTATAAAAATAAAAATTTTACAAAATTGTGAAGAAGATAAAACTGAAGTAGCTAATAAAATAGCAGAAGGAACAGAAGCAGAAATAGTAGGCTTAATAGGAAGAACTGTTATACTATATAAAGAAAACAAAGAAAAACCTTCAGAATTAACACTGGAATTAAAAAGAGTTTAAAAATTAATGGAGGAGGAAGATTTTTGAAAATAGGTATTATATTTAATAATAGAATATTAGATGTAGTTTTTATATCTTGGGCTTTAGCTCAACTCTATAAAATACTTGCTGAAATTGTAGTAGATAAAAAATTAAATTTAAAAACATTGTGGTCAACAGGTGGAATGCCCAGTTCTCACTCATCAACAGTAACAGCTCTATCAACATCAATAGGATTAATACATGGTTTTAGTGGAAGCTATTTTGCTATTTCAATGATTTTTTCAGGAATAGTAATGTATGATGCAGCTGGAATTAGACGAGCAGCAGGGAAACAAGCTGGAATTATTAATAGATTACTAGATAAAATTCCACACAATCCTTATTTAACAGGAGTTAGAGAAGAAAGACTAAAAGAGCTTTTAGGTCATACACCTTTTGAAGTTGTAGTTGGTGCTATTTTAGGAATAATAGTGGCTTTTTTCTTTAAGGGATATCTAATTTAGTGAGGAGCTAAGAGATGATAGATATAAAAAAAATGAATAGTAAAGAGTTGGAAAAAAAAGCAAGTGATATAAGAGAGTTATTAATAAGTACAGTGAGCAAAACAGGTGGACATTTAGCTCCTAATCTAGGAGTAGTTGAACTAACCATTGCAATACATCGTATTTTTGATTCACCAAAGGATAAAATTATTTTCGATGTAGGACATCAGTCTTATGTACATAAGATATTAACAGGAAGAGAAGATAAGTTTTCTACTTTAAGACAGAGGTTTGGTATAGGTCCATTTTCAGACCCTAAAGAAAGTGACCATGATGTCTTTATTTCAGGACATGCTGGAACAGCAATATCTGCTGGACTTGGAATAGCAAAGGCTAATCCAAACTCAAAAATAGTAATAGTGGTAGGAGATGCTTCTATGTGTAATGGGCACTCTATGGAAGCTTTGAATAATATTGGTGAAGATGGAAAAAATATTATTGTTATCTTAAATGATAATGAAATGTCCATTGGTAAAAATGTTGGAGCACTATCTAATTTTTTGAGTAAATTAATGAGCAGTACGCCTTACAGAGGACTAACTAAGGATATAAGAGGGGTAATAAACAAAGGAAAAATAGGAGGTAAAATAACTTCCACATTGGAAAGAGTTGAAAACTCAGTGAAACAATTTTTTTCACCATTAAGTATATCTGAACTTTTAGGATTTAAATTTTTCGGAAGTGTAGATGGACACAATATTCAAGAGTTAGAAGATTATTTAACAAAGGCAAAAGATGAAGAAGGACCATGTTTTGTTCACGTTAAAACACAAAAAGGAAAAGGATATATTTTTGCAGAAGAGGATAGTGAAAAATTTCACGGCGTTTCTCCATTTGATTTAGAAACTGGAAAAACTGGGAAAAATAAGGAAAGTTATTCCTCTATATTTGGAAAAAAAATATGTGAGCTAGGGGAAAAAGATAAAGATATTATTGCTATTTCCGGTGCTATGATAAAAGGGGTAGGGCTAGGAAAGTTTGAAAAAAAATATCCTGATAGAATTAAAGATGTAGGAATAGCAGAGGGGCACGGAGTAACTTATTCAGCAGGGCTTGCAATTTCTGGAAAAAAACCTTATTTAACACTATATTCAACTTTTATGCAAAGAGGTTTCAGTCAACTAATACATGATATATCCCTTCAAGAACTCCCAGTAAAAGTAATGATAGATAGAGCAGGAATAGTAGGTGAAGATGGGAAAACACATAACGGAATATATGATATTGGAATGTTTTTAACTGTACCTAATTTTATTGTATTTGCACCTACAACAGGAGAAGAATTAGCTGAAATAATGGAGAAAACAAAAGAAATAACAAAATGTGCAGTTATGGTAAGATATCCAAGAGAAGTTGCTTATGAATATGAATTTTCTGATAAATTCGAAATTGGAAAATGGCGAGAAGTAAAAAAAGGTATGAAAAATTTATTAATTGCTACTGGAAGTATGTTTCAAGAGGTGATGAGTATTGAAAATGAATTACTAGAACAGGGAATAGATGCGACAATAGTAAGTGCAGCTTCAATAAAACCTTTAGATGAAAAATATATAGTGGAAGAATTTAAAAAGTATGATAATATTATTATATTAGAAGAGGGATATACAATTAATTCTTTTGGAAGTAGTATAATAGAATTTTTAAATGAAAATAAAATTTATAAAAAAATAAATAAAATTTCTATTGAAGACCCAAGTATTCCCCATGGAAAAAGAGATGTTCTCTTAAAAGAAATAGGTCTTAGAGGAGAAAGATTAATAGAGCGAATAAAAGGAAGTATAGATGCACAATAGGAGAAATAAAGCTTTTAAATTTATTGAAAGTCTTTTAGAACATCCAAAAGTAAAGGACTTAGATAATCATGATGACCAAGGTGTAAGTGTTTCAACGCATACTTATGACGTTTTAAAAAGTTGTGAAGAGGAACTAATTAAAAACTCTAAAAATTTTCAGCATGGAAATAAAAAATTAGATTATTTTGCTATTATAGTTGGTGTTATTATTCATGATTTAAGTAAAGGAAGTTTAAGAAAAGATGACGAAGGATTATCTCACTCTCAAATGATGATAAAAAAACCTGAGTATATTGCTAAAGAATCTGAAAAAATATTAGAAGAAATAGAGATTCAAGAAAATTTAAAAATAAGAAAATCTATTATAAAAAATATTATTCATATAGTACTTTCTCATCATGGAAGATGGGGGAAAGTGCAACCTGGAAGTAGAGAAGCTCATTTAGTACATAAATCAGATGAATATTCAGCTAAACATCATAGAATAACACCAATAGGTGCTGATAAAATACTAAAACATATGGAGAACGGGTTAACTTTAGAAGAAGTTTCAGAAAAATTAGAATGTACTACAGGAATATTAAAAGATAGACTAAAAAGGGCAAAACAAGAACTTGGAATGAAAAATACTAAACAATTGATTAGTTATTATAAAAAAAATAAAAAAGTACCTTTGGGAGATAGTTTTTTTGAACAAAGGATAAGAGAGACAGACAAATTAATAAATTTAGTAAATAAAAAAGGTTTCAAAAAACTTATTTTAGAAAACAAACTAATGGAAAAATTAGAAGACTTGAAAATTTTTCAAATAATTAAAGAAACTTAAACTAGGAGTGTTTAAAAAGTGAAAGAAAGATTGGACGTTTTGCTTGTGAAAAAAGGTTTTTTTGAAACTATTGAAAAAGCAAAAATAGGGATTATGGTAGGAAATGTTATAGTGAATGAAAAAAAAATAGATAAATGTGGAACTTTTATAAAAATAGATGAAGAACCTAATATAAGAATAAAAGGAGATTTGTGCCCTTATGTAAGTAGAGGGGGGTACAAGTTAGAAAAAGCAATTGGTAAATTTAATCTTGAGTTAAAGAATAAAATTGTGCTAGATATAGGAGCTTCAACAGGAGGCTTTTCAGATTGTGCACTTCAATATGGAGCGGATTTTGTTTATGCTGTTGATGTGGGAACAAACCAACTGGATTATAAAATAAGAGTAAATGAAAAAGTAAAATCTATTGAAAATAAACATATAAAAGACTTAACTGAAGAAGATTTAGATGGAAAAAAAATAGATGTTATAGTAATGGATGTATCCTTTATATCTATTACTAAAATATTAACTTCACTTATAAAATTTTGTCACGAAGATACACTTTTGATGTTTCTAATAAAACCTCAATTTGAAGTTTCTAAGGAAAATATAGGAAAAGGTGGTATAATAAGTGACACTTCAAAACATATTGAAGTTTTTGAAAAAGTAATAAAAAGTGCAAAAGAGAATTTATTATATCTAAAAAAAATAGATTTTTCTCCTATTAGAGGTGGGAAAGGAAATGTTGAGTATATTTCTCTTTTTAGTTTGAAGAAAAATGATACAGAATTAAATAGAGATATATTTGAAGAAATTATAAAAAATGGTCAAACCCTAGGAGGAGAATTAAAATGAAGTTATGGAGAAAAAATTTAATATTGTTATCTATTGTTTTGATATTTTCAACTAACTGTTTTTCTGAAGAAGTAAAAAATAATGGTTTTTTAGGAAACATAAGAGAGCTAAAAGAAATTTCAGATGTTATGGATATCCTTAGTGCCAATCATGTGGGAGACAAAACTATAGACAGAAAAGTTATGCTTCAAGGGGCTCTAAAAGGAATTGTTGAATCACTAGAAGATCCACATTCAAATTATTTTACAAAGGATAATTTAAAGGAGTTTACAGAGGATATAAAAGGCAAATATCCTGGAGTAGGAATGATTATTCAAAAGAAACCTTCAGATGTTCTTTTAGTTGTATCACCAATAGAAGATACACCTGCTTATAGAGCTGGAATAAAACCAAGGGATAAAATACTATCAATAGATGGAGTTTCAACTTTGACTTTAACTTCAGATGAAAGTTCTAAAAAACTTAAAGGTGAACCAGGAACTAAAGTTAAGCTAAACATATATAGAGAGAGTTTAAAAGAAACTAAAGAAGTTATATTAATAAGAGAAGTAATAAAACTTAAATATGTTAAAAGTAAAATGTTAGCAAATAAAATTGGATATTTAAGATTAACTCAATTTGGAGAAAATGTATATCTAGATTTGGCTAAAGAGTTAGAAGCTCTTCAGAAAAAAGGAATGAAAGCACTAGTTTTTGATTTGAGAAGTAATCCTGGAGGCTCTTTAGACCAAGCAGTAAAAATTAGTTCAATGTTTATTGAAAAAGGGAAAGTTGTAAGTACAAAAGGGAAAACAAAACCAGAAGAAATAGGGTTGAGAGAAGGGAAATATTTTGGTGGTTTTCCTTTAGTTATACTTATTAATGGTGGAAGTGCTTCTGCATCAGAAATTGTTGCAGGTGCTGTTAAAGATCATAAAAGAGGAACTCTAATAGGGGAGAAATCCTTTGGAAAGGGAAGTGTTCAAACATTAGTTGCTTTACCTGACGGAGATGGAATTAAACTTACAATAGCAAAATACTATACTCCGAATAATATATCAATTCATGGAGTGGGAATAGAACCTAATATAAAAGTGGAAGAAAAAGAAAACTACATGTTATTTGATGGTTTTGTGACTAATATTAATGAAGAAGCTCAAAAAGAAAATAAAGCTAAAATTATAAAAGAGGTTATAGGAAATAAAGAAGCAAAAGAATTTGAAGAAAAAATAGATGTTCAATTGGAAAAGGCTATGGAAGTACTTTCAGAAAAGATGGGAGCTCCTTATACACCTAAAGTTGAAAAAGTTGTTGTAGAAAAAAAGAAAGTTACAGAAAAAGTTGTAGAAAAAAAATAAAATAAAATGGAGAAAAAATGCTATATGTTGTGGCAACACCTATTGGAAATTTAGAAGACATAACTCTTAGAGCAGTAAGAATACTAAAAGAAGCGAACTATATTTTCGCTGAAGATACAAGAGTTACAAAGAAGCTTTTAACACATTTAGATATTAAAAATATTGTGTATAGATATGATGAGCACAGTAAGCATCATCAAATACCAAATATTTTAAGTTTGTTAAATGATGGAAAAACTGTAGCACTAACAACAGATGCAGGAACACCATGTATATCAGATCCAGGTTTTGAATTAGTTGATGCAGCTTTAAAAGCAGGAATAAAAGTTATTCCTGTACCTGGGGTTAGTGCCATGACAACTGCTGCTTCAGTGGCAGGAATAACAGCAAGAAGAATAGCTTTTGAAGGATTTTTACCAAAGAAAAAAGGTAGACAAACACTTTTGAAAGAACTAGCGAAAGAAGAGAGAACTATAATAATTTTTGAATCACCTCATAGAATAGAAAAAACATTAAAAGATATTCAAGAGTTTATGGGTATAAGATATGTAGTGATTATAAGAGAGATAACTAAAATGTATGAAGAGATTCTTCGTGGAACAACATCAGAGCTAATAGAAAAATTAGAAGAGCGCCCAATAAAAGGGGAAATAGTTCTTTTAATTAAAGGTTTAGATGAGAAATATGAAGAAGAAGAAGAACTAGAAGAGGAAGTTGAAATAGAACATAAAACACTAAGTAAATATGCTAGGAAGAAACTAGCGTTAGAAAATGAAGATAATTAATGGATAAAGAGTAAATTGGAGAGTATAAAATGTCAATGACAAAAATAAATTGGTACCCTGGACACATGAAAAAAACAAAAGAGATGATTCAAGAAAATATGGCTCTTGTTGATATTGTGTTAGAAATAGTTGATGCGAGAATACCTCTTTCAAGTAAAAATCCAGATATAGTTAGATTTGCAAAAAATAAAAAAAGAATACTTCTTATAAACAAATCAGATTTAGTGAACAAAGATGAACTTAGATTTTGGAAAGAATATTTTAAAAAAAATAATATGGCTGATGAAATATTAGAAATAAGTGCAGAAACAGGCTTGAATATAAAACAACTTTTTGCAGTAATAGATAAAGTTTCAGAGGAAAAAAGAAAAAAAATGATGGCTAAAGGTTTAAGAACAGTAACTACGAGATTATTAGTCGCAGGAATTCCAAATGTTGGGAAATCCAGACTAATAAATACAATTGTAGGAAAAAAAAGTGCTGGAGTAGGAAATAAACCTGGTTTTACTAAGGGAAAACAGTGGGTAAGAATTAAAGACGGGTTAGAGCTACTTGATACTCCAGGAATTTTATGGCCAAAATTTGAAGATGATGAAGTAGGATATAATTTAGCAATAGCAGGTGCAATAAAAGATGAAATTTTACCTTTAGAAGAAGTAGCAGGAAAACTTTTATCAAAAATGAAAGCATATGGTATGTGGAAAGTATTAAAAGATAAATACAAATTACTAGAAGAAGATTATAGTGAGATAGACGGAGAAATAATTGAAAAAATAGCACTTAGAATGAATATGATAATGAAAGGGGAAGCACTAAATATACTTCAAGCATCATATACTATTTTAAGAGATTACAGAGCATGTAAACTAGGAAAGTTTGGAGTAGATAAAGAGAAAAAATTAGAAATAATTCAAGGGGTATAATTTATGAAAGATAATTTGAATATTGATTTGGAGATGCTTGAAAACATTTTAGTTGATTTTGTAAAAGAAGAAGTAACAAAATTAGGGTTCAAAAAAGTTGTGTTGGGATTATCTGGAGGAATAGATTCTGCTATTGTAGCATATATAGCAGCGAAAGCCCTTGGTCCAGAGAATGTTTTAGGGATAATGATGCCTTACAAAAGTTCAAGTAAAGAAAGTGTAGAACATGCTATGTTAGTAGTAAATGATTTAAAGATAAAAAGTAAGTTAATTGAGATAACTCCCATGGTAGATGCTTATTTTTCTTTAGAACCTGAAATTTCAAACTTGAGAAAAGGGAATAAAATGGCTAGGGAAAGAATGACTGTACTTTATGATTATTCAGCTAAAGAAAATGCCTTAGTTTTAGGAACTTCAAATAAAACAGAAATACTATTAGGTTATAGTACTCAATTTGGAGATTCAGCCTCAGCTATAAATCCTATTGGAGATTTGTATAAGACACATATTTGGGAACTTTCTAGATATATGAAAATTCCTAAGGAATTAATTGAAAAATCTCCCAGTGCAGATTTATGGGAAGGGCAAACAGACGAGAGTGAATTAGGTTTTTCATATCTTTTAGCTGATAAAATACTATATGAAATAGTAGATGAACGAAAATCAAAGGAAGAATTAGTTCGAGATGGTTTTGATGTTAATATTGTTGAAAAAATAGAAAATAAAATTAAACTTTCTCAGTATAAAAGAAAACTTCCTGTTATTGCAAAAATTTCAAAAAGAACAATAGGAAGAGACTTTAGATATCCAAGAGATTGGGGAACTTAGAAAAGGAGGGTTATATTTTATGACAAATGAAGAACTGTTAAGAGAAGAGATTGAAGATTTCAAAAAGGAAAAAGAAAGAATAAAAGATATTGTAGGAGAAATAGGTGGAGCAACTCAAAACAAACAACACAGAATTGTAAATGCTCTACTAGTAGTAATAATCACTATAATTCTTATTGCAGGAGTTGCTCTAAAAAAAATTGATTTAGTAACAACACTGGAAGTTGCAATTTTAATTGGTATATTTAAAATAATTTGGATTTTATATGAATTCCAAAGAATAAATCATTTTCAGTTTTGGATTTTAAACTCATTGGAATTTAGAATTAATGAGATTCATAAAAAAGTTAAAAAAATAGAAAAAGATATAAATGCTAAGGAGAATAACAACAAAAACTAAATTAATATTGTAAATTTATTTATGATAGTGTATAATATTTATTAGATATATTTATAAAAAAAAAATTTAAAAGGAGAAAATTATGTTTATAATACTTGGAATAATTTTAATTGCTGCCATGTTAGTGTCAATGCATGTAAAAATAGTTTCACAATCAAAAGCCTATGTAGTAGAGAGATTAGGTGCTTATACTAAGACCTTAGATGTAGGATTAAATATTTTAGTACCATTTTTAGATAGAATAGCAAAAGTGGTTTCTCTTAAAGAGCAAGTAATTGATTTCCCACCACAACCAGTTATAACAAAGGATAATGTAACTATGCAAATAGATTCGGTTATTTATTTTCAAATAACTGATCCAAAACTTTATACTTATGGTGTGGAAAATCCGTTAAATGCTATTGAAAATCTTACTGCTACAACACTGAGAAATATAATAGGAGATATGGAGCTAGATTCTACTTTAACTTCAAGAGATGTAATTAACACTAAAATGAGAATAATTTTAGATGAAGCTACTGATCCTTGGGGAATAAAAATTAACAGAGTAGAGTTAAAAAACATATTACCACCAAGAGGAATTCAAGATGCTATGGAAAAGCAAATGAAAGCTGAAAGAGAAAGAAGAGAGCTAATATTAATAGCAGAAGGACAAAAACGTTCATCAATACTAATAGCTGAAGGGGAAAAAGAATCTTCAATATTAAAAGCTGAAGGGGAAAAACAGTCTTCAATACTAAAAGCAGAAGCTCAAAAAGAAGTTGCAATAAAAGAAGCAGAAGGAGAAGCAGAGGCTATTTTAAGTGTACAAAAAGCTAAAGCAGATTCTATAATTTTAATAAGAGAAGCTAAACCAAATAAAGAAGTTCTAACAATAAGAGGAATGGAAGCTTTTGAAAAAATAGCTGATGGAAAAGCAACAAAAATAATTGTTCCATCAAATTTACAAGATTTAATGACATTCTCAACTCTTTTTGAAGAGGGGAAAAACAAAGAAAATTAAAAATAAATAAAAATCAGAAAAACTTTATTGTTGTTGAAAAAGCAGCAATAAAGTTTTTTTATAGCACTTGCAATTTATATTTTAAATATTTTTTCAAATTTATTGTGTCAAGGAAAAATGAAAATGTCACAAAATATTTAATTTATTAGCCCTAAAAATTAGGGCTAATTTTAATTCTTTTTTAGCTAAATTCTATTAGTTGTTCCTTGTTAGGAGAATTTTTTTCTAAGTACCTACGGAAACTATTTTTTTTCCACGGATGGTCTGCAGGCGGAATGTATTTTTCTTTTTTCTTTGGTTTTTCTTCTTCCATATAATCAAATTCTTTTGATTTTTTTTCATGTAATTCTAATATTCTTATGTCATAAACTTCATTTTCTAAAGATAAATAAGTCTTTCCATCTAATGATTTTAAAATATCTACTTGTGTTTTAGGTTTTAAATACAAATCTTTTCCATGTTTGTCTAAAGGTAAATAATAATTGTTTTCAAATTTTATACAATGTCCTTTATCTATTATTCTTTCATGCAAAATTGATAAATGAAGATTTATTTCTTCTAAAGTTAGTTGCTTTTCAAATACGGATTTGATAGAATTAAAGTCTATTGAAAATTCTTTATTGAATTGTTCAAAATACTCTACTAAAAAGT
>JBOFOQ010000072.1:0-23035 GCA_051659505.1 Fusobacteriaceae bacterium | reverse complement strand
TAGGGCTTTTTGTCTTTCTTAAATTTTCTAAATTTATATAATTTTTAAAAAAAATTTAGAAATTAAGACTTCATGTTCTTAAATTTAAAAATTTGAATTTTTTCATCTTAAAAAACATGACTTTTACAATTGGCTAATTATAAATTTTTATTCTTTATTTTTTTTATTCTTTAACTCCACCTGATGTTAAACCTTTTTGAAGCTGTGTTTGACCTAAAAATAATACTATAAGAGATGGTATTATAACCATTACAACTCCAGCCATAAGAACACCATAATTATTTACTCCCTCTTGAACTCTCATCATTTTAAGACCAATTTGTATTGTTCTAGATTCTGGACGTGTACTCAACATAAGAGGCCAAAGATACATGTTCCACATAGATAGAAAAGAGAATACCCCCCAAGTTCCTAATACTGATTTTGATAAAGGAAGAACTATTTTTGTATAGATGAAAATATCGTTGCAACCATCTATTTTGGCCGCTTCTATAAGAGCTTTATTCAATCCTTTAAACTGTTGTACCATTAAAAATACACCTAATCCACTTGTAATAAAAGGAAGAATAATTGCGGTTTTAGTATTTAAAAGTCCCATCTTTAAAATTGTTAAATAATTAGGAATAAAAATGGCTTCCCAAGGGATAAACATTGATAAAAGTATAGTCATATAAACTAGTTTTTTACTTTTAAACTCTATGAATACAACTGCATAAGCGCATAAACTACATGTTAAAAGTTGCATAATCATACCTAGTATGGATGTCAATAAACTGTTAAAAAAAAATTTACTCATAGGAATTTTATTATACAACTCAATGTAATTTGAAAAAGTTATAGTTTTAGGGATAATTTTTCCTATAACTATATCTTTACTGTCCATAAAACTTGTTCCAAGAGCATAAAAAATTGGAAAAAATATTATTAAAGTCATAATAGATAAAAAAATATAAAATACAAAATTTTTTATCATTATACTTTTCTCATTTAAATTAAAAATTTTTTTCAATACTGAACTATCATTTAAAATAATTTTTTCTTTTTTTATAACAAAATTTTTTTTAGTTTCTATCATTGATAATGCACCTTCTTTTCTAATTTAAATTTTATAAGCATTACTGAAGTTATTATTACTAAAAGAACTAAACCTTTTACACTAGCATAGTCATATCTAAACTCAACAAAAGCTGTTTTATAAAGGCTGTAGACGAGCATATTAGTTGAATTTGATGGTCCACCTCCTGTTAAAATATCAACTTGTCCGAAGTTTTGAAAAGCTTTTAAAGTTGTTGTTATCAACAGATAGAAGAGATTAGGGCCTAAGAGAGGTAGCGTAATCTTAAAAAGTTTGGAAAAATATGTTGTTCCATCTATTTGACAACTCTCATCTATTTCTTGACTGATATTTTGAAGTCCAGCAGTCAAAACTAAAAATCCAAATCCTATATTCATCCAAACAGTGGAAATAATGACTGCCCAAAGAGCATATTTACTACTAGTTAACCAATTTATAGGTAATATTCCTAATTTCACAAGAAAATTATTGATTACTCCTATACTAGGATGAAACATAAAAAGTACAATTGTACTTCCTGCTGAAACTGAAACCCCCATTGTAGATGAAAAAACGGTTCTAAAAAACGGTATTCCTTTCATTTTTTCATTACAAAGTATTGCTGAAATCAAAGCTATTAAAATGCTTAATACTACAGTGATTCCTGCAAATTTAAAAGTAATAAAAAGACTTTCATAGAAATATTTATCTGTAAAAAGTTCTATAAAGTTTTCTAATCCTGCAAATTGAACAATTATGCCTCTATTATCTGTAAAGAAAAAAGAATAAATTATTGTTTTTAATAGTGGGTATAGATAAAACCAACTAACTATTAAAAATGCAGGAAACATAAAAAACAATCCTGTTACTTCTTTTTTATTTTTAATATTCAATTTTTCCTCCTCGTACAATCGAACTACAAAGATATAGTAACCTGAGTATGTGAAACCCATATAATTTTTTTGTAAATTTTAAGTAAAAATAAATATGACGTAATTGTAGTTGGAGGTGGACACGCAGGTGTTGAAGCTACTCTTGTAGCAGCAAGACTGGGAAAAAAACAGAAAACTTAGATATAATTCAAGAATGTATAGATTCATTAATTGTTAAAGATAAAAAATGTATCGGAGTAATCTCTTCTTTCGGTATAGAGTATTTTAATTTTAGAAAAAGTTGGAGAAGTTCAAAGATTAACAAAAGGAGTTAAAGCTTCTGATATATAAAAATTTAAAAATGTAGTTTTCAGAGATTTATCCATAGTTATGGAGATAAACGAGTATCTAGATTTTGTTTTAAATCAAATATTCAAATATTTAAATTTTTTAAGTTTTAAAAACGAACATAAATATATAGAAAAATGATGTTTATATTAAGTAGGTACAGGTTAATATGTTTTATAAAAACGAACAAAATAATAAAAATATTGTTCTATATTAAAATGAAAGAATAAGTGATAAAATAATAATATAAAAAATATTGGAGGAAAATAAAATGAAAAAAACAAAAGCAATTATCACAATGAAAGATGATAGAAATTTTATTTTTGAATTGTATCCTGAAATAGCCCCAATAACTACAAATAATTTTGCGAATTTAGCAAACACTGGATTTTATGATGGATTACCGTTCCACAGAATAAAAAAAGATTGGGTTTTACAAGGAGGGTCAACAGATGGAACATGTGAATCTCAAACAGCGTTTTCAATAAAAGGTGAATTTTCGGCAAATGGGATTCCAAATAATATACAACATAAGAAAGGAACTATTTCAATGGCTAGATATGATCATTTTGATAGTGCGGGAGTTCAATTTTTTATTGTTCATATGGCTCATGCAGAAACTTTAGATGAAAATTATGCAGCTTTTGGAACTTTGATAGAAGGAGAAAAACTTTTAGAAGAGCTTGCAAATACGGAAACAGATAGTACTCCAGGTAAGTTTAATCCTCCGCTTGTTCCCGTTATAATAAAAACTATAAGAGTGATCGAAGGAGATATAGCTTTAGGAAAACCTGAAAGAATTTTTCCTGCAGTATCAAAAAAATATACAGGAAATGCAAAATAAAGGAGAAAAATATGCCAAGTATAGTAGCTTTTACAATTTTAATAAGTATTTTTGCAATAGGTGAATATATTGCATTAAAAACAAAGGCAACTTTTTCAACAGTTTTAGTGTCTTCAGTTTTATTATTGTTAGGATTTTTTATGGGAATGCCTAAAGATCTTTTTGTAAAGTCAGGAATTTTGCCTATTGGTGGTATTTTAATAGGAATTTTGATTACAGGAATGGGAAATTTATTAGATTTTGCAGAATTAAAACGTCAATGGAAAACAGTTGCAGTTTCAATATGTACAGTTATAATGGCAACATCAATTGTATTTTTAGTTGGACAATTAATATTAGGACGTGATCTAGCATTAGCAGGTGCACCTATATTTGCAGGAAGTAGCACAGCGTCTCTTGTTATGAATACAGAATTAATAAAACAAGGAAAAGATAATTTAGCATTATTTGTAATATTGATGCTTGTTTGTCAAACATTTGTAGGGGTACCATTAGCATCATATCTTTTAAAAATAGCAGCAAAAAAATTTAAAAATAATGAAGATGAACGTAAATTATATTTGAATTTTTCAAATGAAATTATTGAGAATAGAAAAAGAAAAATACTTGAATTACCAGCTGATTTTGATAAGCCATCTTTTGCAATGGCAAAGTTAGGAGTTGTAACAGTGATTAGTTTTTATATTTCTGAGTTTACAAATGGAACTTTAAACTATATTGTTGTTGCACTTATATTAGGAACTATTTTTACAGAACTTGGATTTTTAGAGAAAAATATTTTAGAAAAAACAAAGGCATCAGGATTTATATATTTTGCTTGTATTATGTTACTATTTACAAATCTTACAAAAGCAGAACCATCACAGCTTTTATCATTGATATTCCCTTTGATTTCCACACTGACAATAGGAGCTTTAGGAGCATGTTTAGCTGGATATCTATTTGGAAAAATATTTAAAGTTGAAACATATATGGCTATTTGTATGTGCTTAACTTGTATGTTTGGATTTCCTACAACAATGTTTATGTCAAATGAAGTAGCAGTTGCCATAGGTGCGAATGAAGAAGATGTAAAAGTTCTAGAAAATTATTTAAGACCTAAAATGATAACAGCAGGTTTTGTTACGGGTATTTTCTCAATCATAATATCTGGAATAGTTGTTAACTTTATATAAATATATATATCATAAACTATTAGCCAATTGAAAAAGTCATGTTTTTTTTTAGGTGAAAAAATTTGGTTGCTAAATTTAAGAGTGTTAAATGTTTTATTTTTTATTAAATTAATCATCTATATAATGTGTTCGATTTTACTTAAAAATATGTTAAAATATAATAAGAGAAAAATAAAACAATTTAAATTATATGGGAGAAATATAAATGAAAAATAAATATGACGTAATTGTAGTTGGAGGTGGACACGCAGGAGTTGAAGCCGCTCTTGCAGCAGCAAGACTAGGAAAAAAAACAGTTCTATTTACAATGTATTTAGAAAATATTGGAATGATGTCTTGTAACCCTTCAATAGGAGGTCCAGGCAAAAGTAATTTAGTAGTAGAAATTGATACTTTAGGTGGTCAAATGGGCCATCATACAGATAGTCACAATTTGCAGTTGAAACATTTAAATACAAGTAAGGGACCAGCAGCTAAAATAACAAGAGGTCAGGCAGATAAATATAAATATAGAGTAAAAATGAAAGAAGTTGTGGAAAAAACAGAAAACTTAGACATAATTCAAGAATGTATAGATTCATTAATTGTTAAAGATAAAAAATGTATCGGAGTAGTCTCTTCTTTAGGTATAGAGTATTTAGGAGAAACAGTAGTTCTTTGTACAGGAACATTTTTAAAGGGAAGAGTAGTTATAGGAGACGTGAAGTATCCAGCAGGGAGACAAGGTGAAAACTCAGCAGAGAAACTATCTGAAAGTTTAAGAGAAAATGGGATAGAAATAAAGAGATATCAAACAGCAACTCCTCCTAGAATAGATAGTAGAACAGTTGATTTTTCTGTAATGGAGGCATTGTACGGAGAGGAAAATCCAACTTATTTTTCAATTTTTACTGAAAAAAAGAAAAATAAAACAGTGCCTACATGGCTTACACACACAACTCAAGAAACAATAGATAGAACTCAAGAATTATTAAAATTTTCTCCAATTGTAAGTGGAATAATAGAAACTCATGGTCCTAGACACTGTCCATCAATTGACAGAAAAGTATTAAATTTCCCTGAAAAAATAAAACATCAAATATTTTTAGAGTTAGAGTCAGAAGAATCTAACGAACTTTATGTAAATGGGCTTACAACAGCTATGCCTCCATTTGTTCAAGATACTATGCTAAAAACAATAGCAGGTCTAGAAAATGCTAAAATAATGAGATATGGTTACGCAGTGGAATACGATTATGCTCCAGCTTACCAACTTTATCCAAGTTTAGAATCTAAAAAAATAGAAAATCTTTTTATGGCGGGACAATTAAATGGAACTTCAGGTTATGAAGAAGCAGCAGCTCAAGGATTTTTAGCAGGTGTCAATGCAGCTAGAAAAACAGAAGGAAAAGAGGCGATTGTAGTAGATCGAAGTGAAGGTTATATGGGGGTAATGGTAGATGATTTAATTCATAAAAAAACTCCTGAACCTTATAGAGTTTTACCTTCAAGAGCAGAATATAGATTAACTTTAAGATTTGATAATGCTTTTATGAGACTTTATGATAAAGCAAAAGAAATAGGATTAGTTTCAAAGGAAAGATTGAAAATAATGGAAGAAGCAATTAAAAATATAGATTCAGAAATGAAAAGAATAAAAGAAACTAGTGTTCCTATGAATGAGGCTAATTTAATTTTAGAAAAAGTTGGAGAAGTTCAAAGACTAACTAAAGGAGTTAAAGCTTCTGATATATTAAAATTTAAAAATGTAGTTTACAAAGATTTATCTATGGTTATGGAGATAAATGAGTATCCAGATTTTGTTTTAAATCAAATAGAAACACTAATTAAATATGAGGTTTTTATTGCTAGAGAAAAGGAACAAATAGAGAAATTTAAAAAATTAGAGGACATGAAAATTCCAAACGATATTGACTATAATAAGCTTAGAGGGATTTCTAATATTGCTCGTTGTGGATTAATGGAAGTTAAACCTTTTTCAATTGGTGAAGCTTCTAGAATAAGTGGAGTCACAGGAAATGATATTGCTTTAATTATAGGGCAACTTAGAAAGTAAATAAAAATATAATTAAAGAAGGAGATTATAGCACTAACCAGTGCTATAATCTCCTTCTAATTTTATACTAAACTTATAAAGCTTTTTTCAAAATTTCTTTACTAATATCCAAAGTTAAATCTCTAGATTCAGATAGAGCTATTCTTTTATTTTTCTTTAAAGCAATAATTAAATCTTCTATTTTATCTTCACTTATTCCGTAGTCAGAAAGATGAGTTTTTATTCCTAATTCTTCAAAGAAAGAACGAGTTTTCTCTATAGCTTTATTAATTTTATCCTCTTCAGTTCCATCTTTTATATCCCAAACACGTTCAGCGTATTGAACAAGTTTAGCTCTTTTTTTATCTTTTCTTACTTCCCAAATAGCAGGTTGTAGAATCGCTAAAGTTTTACCGTGATCCACTCCAAACATAGCAGTAATCTCATGACCTATCATGTGTGTTGTCCAGTCTTGTGGAACTCCAGCACCAATTAATCCATTTAATGCCATTGTAGCACACCATACAAGGTTTGCTCTAGCTTCATAATTTGTAGGTTCATTAACAGTTGTTTTTCCTATTTCTATAAGAGTTTTTAAAATTCCTTCAGCAGTTCTATCTTGAAATCTAGCATCTACTGGATATGTTACATATTGCTCAACAGTATGTATAAAAGTATCTACAACTCCGTTTGCGACTTGTGTTTTAGGTAATGAAAATGTTAAAGTTGGGTCTAGTATTGAAAACTTAGGAAAAGTAAACATACTAAATACAGGAACTTTAAGATTTTTATGACTTATTACAGCTCCGTTATTCATTTCAGAACCTGTTGCAGGTAGAGTTACAACTGTTCCCATTGGAACAGCACTGTCAACAGGTGCTAGATCGAATTCAGGAGTAAGTAAATCTAAAGGTGTTCCATCGTATTTAGAAGCAAGAGCTATAAACTTAGTACCGTCCATAACAGAGCCACCACCAACTGCTAATAAAAAATCTATTTTTTCAGTTTTAACAATATCCACTGCCTTCATCAGAGTTTCATATTGTGGATTTGGTTCAATCCCACCAAATTGAAAAACCTTTCTACTTTTAAGATTATTTATAACAATTTCTAAAGTTCCATTTTTTATAACAGAACCTCCACCATATGTAACTAAAACTCTAGCATTTTTAGGAACTAAATTATTTAATTCCTCTAAAGTATTTTTTCCAAAAATTATCTCAGTTGGATTATAAAAATTAAAATTTAACATAAATTTTGCCTCCTTATTATATAGTTAAGTTAAGTTAATTATACTATACAACTTAGAGTTAACTCTAAGTCAATATATATTTATAAAAAATTTGAATCATCTTCATACCAAGCAATTTTTAAATCTATTTTCTTTAAATTATTTTTTAATTCTTTAATTTGTTCTAATATTTTTTTTCTATGATTAAATAAAATAGTTTTTCTTTCTTCCTTAGTTTCGTTCCCTTTTAGGCTAAGGTCCACAATACCTTTTATATTTTCGATTGTCATTCCTGTATTTTTTAAACATTTTATAATTTCTAACCAAAAGATATCATCTTGAGAGAATGTTCTTATACCATTTACATTTCTAGGAACATAAGGTAATAATCCATATTTTTCATAGTATCTAATTGTGTGAGATGAGATACCGACTTTTTCTGAAACAGCTTTAATTGAATACATTTTATTGCTCCTTTTAGTTTTATACATAAAACTTTTAAATTTATTTGAGTGTTTTTGAATATTTATTTCTTTTTAGTATATTTCATAGTATCTAGTGCAACAGCCATAATAATAATAATACCTTTAATAATATATTGCCAGTAAGGATTGACTCCTATGTAAGTTAAACCGTAGTTAATAACAGTGAAAATAATAACACCAGTAACAACACCTGGAACAGTTCCTACCCCACCACTAAAAGAAACACCACCTACAACACAAGCAGCTATAGCGTCTAATTCATACATATTTCCAAGGTTATTAGTGGCACTTCCTACTCTTCCAGCTTCTAAAAGACCTGCAAAAGCATAGAAAACACCAGACATAGCATAGACTAAAACTAGATTTTTTTTAACATTGACTCCTGAAACTTTTGCAGCTTCAGGATTTCCACCAATGGCAAAAATATTTTTTCCAAATGTTGTTTTATTCCAAATCACCCATACTATTATAACAGAAATAATAGCATATAGAATTAAATAAGGAATTAAAATTCCCATAATATTGAAAGAACCTTGGGCAAAGTTAGAATATCTAGGATCAAATCCAGCAACAGGTTGAGCACCGATATAGTCGAAGTAAAGAGAATTTACGCCGTAAATTACAATCATAGTTCCAAGAGTTGCAATAAAAGGTGTGACATTGAGTTTAGCTACAATAAAACCATTCATTAGCCCAATAACAGCACCGATAAGACAGATAAATAAAATAACTAAGGGGATAGGAATATCACCTAAACTTTTAAAAACTTTATTTGTATTAGTAACATTTTGTAGTAAGGTAGCTGATATTACTGCAGACAAACCAACTTGTCTTCCAGCAGAAAGATCTGTTCCTTGAGTAACTATAAGTCCAGCTACACCAAGAGCAATTATTAGTCTTACAGAGGATTGAGTAAGTATATTTCTAAAATTCCTAATACTTAAAAAAGATGGTTCTTTTAAAATTATAACAAATAAAAGAAGAGCTAAAACTAAATAAATACCACCTTCTTTAAGCCAAGTTTTTATTTTTTTTCCAGTTTGTTCCATTTAATTTCCTCCTAAAAAAATTTATAAATATAGAGCTGAAAGTTTTAATATTTCTTCTTGAGTTGTAGAACTAGTTTCCACTGTTCCTGCAATTTTTCCGTTACTCATAACAAGAATTCTATCAGTTATTCCTAAAAGTTCAGGCATCTCAGATGAGATCATGATTATTCCTTTATTTTTATTAGCTAAATCTAACATAAGTTGGTATATTTCAAATTTAGCTCCTACATCTATTCCTCGTGTAGGCTCATCGAGCATTAAAATTTCAGGTTTAGTTAGTAACCATCGTCCAATAATTACCTTTTGTTGATTTCCACCAGATAAACTACCAATAGAAGTTTTGTGGCTAGGAGTTTTTACATTCATAGATTCAATAACCCAATTGGTGTCTTTAGTCATAGAGTTATTATTTAAAAGATGAAATTTATTTAGGTATGAGCTCATATTGGTTATAAGAGAATTAAATGTAATGTCTAAGTTAGAATAAATACCTGTAACTCTTCTTTCTTCTGTAACTAAAGCAAATCCATTTTGAATAGCATCATAGCTATTTTTAATATTTATTTTTTTATCGTGTAGCAAAATAGTTCCTTCACTTTTATCTCTAATACCAAAAAGTGTCTCTACAAGATCTGTTCTTTTAGAACCAACTAAGCCAGCAATACCAAGAATTTCACCTTCTTTTAATTGAAAGGAGATATTTTTTATAGATGGCTGTGTTTTAGATGTTAGGTTATCTATATCTAAAATAATTTTTCCTGGTTTATTAGTTTTGATAGGAAACCTTTGAGTTAATTCTCGACCTACCATAAGAGAAATAATTTGGTCTGTTGTGATTCCTTTTAGAAACTTTGTAGTAATCCATTTACCATCTCGTAAAATTGTAATTTCATCACAAAGAATAGTTATTTCTTCCATTTTATGAGATATATAAACTATTCCACAACCTTTGTCCTTTAATTTATTTATAATTTTAAAAAGATGTCCAACTTCTTTTTCAGTGAGAGAAGATGTAGGCTCATCCATAACTATTATTTTTGCATTGTATGAGAAAGCTTTGGCAATTTCAATCATTTGCATTTGGGATATTGAGAGAGAAGCTACTTTAACTTTAGGATCTATGTCTATTTCTAATTCTTCAAAAATTTTTTTACAATCCTCATACATTTTATTATGATCAATAAAAATTTTTTTCTTAGGATATCGACCTAACCACATATTGTCCATAACACTTCTTTGAGTGACTAAGTTTAACTCCTGGTGAACCATTGAAACACCATTATCCAGTGCATCTTTTGAGGATTTAAAATTCACATGATTTCCTAAGAAAATAATATCTCCTTTATCTTTTTCATAAATTCCAAAAAGACACTTCATAAGAGTAGATTTACCAGCTCCATTTTCACCCATAAGAGCATGAATTGAATGTGGTCTTATTTTTAAATTTACTTTATCTAATGCTTTAACTCCGGGAAAACTTTTAGAGATAGAATTCATCTCTAGAAGAAATTCATTTTTAACATTCATAATAAAGACTCCTTTTAAATTAAGATAAAAAATTATCTAATATTATAAAAGGGGATTTTATGATTATTATCCCCTTTTATATAGTAATTTTATTTTTTAAAATCTTTTAAATTATCTTTATCAACGGCAACATAAGGAACTCTTACTACTTTATCAACTAATTTCCACTCAGTTCCCTCAGTAGCAGCTCTATTATTAGCAAGATTTACAATTAAATCAAGAGTAGCCTTAGCTTGATTATCTCCATCATTAAGAACAGTTCCTGCCATTTCATTTTTTTCTACCATGCTAAGAGCTTCAGAAAGAGCATCGATTCCAAATACAGGAATACTAGATTTACCGTGAGCTTTAAGAGCCTCGAAAGCTCCCATTGCCATAGAATCATTGTTGCTAATAACTAATTCAATTTTATTTTCGTTTGGCCCTGATATCCAAGCTTCAGTTTTATCTTTAGCCTGGGCTGTATCCCACATAGCAGTATCTAAATGAATTTGTTCAGTAGGTATTCCTTTTTCATTTAAAGTTTTAATTACATATAGAGTTCTATCTTCAGCATCAGGATGTCCCGGTTCACCTTTAAGTAAAACATACTGAATAATACCGTCTTTATTTAAATCCCACTGGGAGTTTAATTTCCAATGTTTTTGAATTAATTCCCCTTGAATAATTCCAGATTCTTTAGAGTCTGTTCCTACATAATAAGCTTTGTCGTAAGAGTCTAAATCTATTTTTGATGGTTCTTTATTAAAGAAAACAACAGGAATATTTTCAGATTTAGCTTTAGAGATAATAGTTGAGGCAGCTGCTGGATCAACTAAATTAATCGCAAGTCCTTGTACACCTTTAGAAAGCATAACATCAACTTGATCATTTTGTTTAGACTGGTCATTTTGTGAGTCATTCATTAATAGTTCGATATTTTCATGAGTGGCTGCATTTTTTTCAATAGATTGACGAACTGTTGACATAAAATTATCGTCGTATTTATAAATTGTAAAACCTAATTTAGTAATGCTTGTAGTAGGAGAAGTAGTTTTAGTTGTTTTGTCATCAGATTTTTTCTCTCCACAACCAGATATTAAAAGTGTAGTTAAAATAGATAAAAGTGTTAATTTTTTCATGAAGTACCCCCTTAGTAAAATTTTATATAAACTTCAAACTAAATATTAGTCTATTGTATTATAGTTGATTGTTATGTGTTGTGTCAACTTATAAAATTCAAAAAAAGAATACACGTTACAAAAAATAACTTTAATAAGTAAGGGAACTAGTTCTAATTAAATTAGTTCTAATTAAATTAGTTCTAATTTTTAACATTGAGAAAATATGATAATTAGTTGACATAAAGAGATAGTAAAGTTAATATATAATATAAGAAAAACACCATTTATTAAAAAAAAAAATAATATTGACATTTGTGTTAATAAGAGTTATAACTTTATTAAGATGTTACAATCTGTTTATAGTTTGAAAAACATAAAAACAATACCTAAAGTTCTAAAAAAAAGCACAATAGAGGTGGATATCTTGGGTGGAATATTAGAAAAAATTTTTTATTATAACAATGTCTTATTAATAACAAATAACTTACTGGTAAAAGATAAAATAAAAACTATGGAATTAATATTTTTAAAAAACTATTCTTATTTAGAACTTTTGTATAGTGTAAGAGATTTTGTACATAAAGGGCATAAATTATTATCACACCCTTTAACAAGTAGTATAAAACCAAATGAAACTCCATATAAAAGTATATTAATAAGTAAAAATACTGATAAGTTAGATTTTGAATCTTTGAATTTTATTGAAAATGCTATAGAATTAGTTAAAGGATTTAAAGAAAATGAGCATATTGGAAAATACACCCAAATGATGTTGGAGGATTTTCAATTAATAGACTATTCTGTAATTAGTAGCGGAATAGATAGTATAGGACATAAAGTTTAGTCACACATAAATATTTTAATTTTATAAGGAGATGATTTAAATGATTGAGTTAACGAAAGATGATTTTGATGAACTGGTTATTGAGAGTAAAAAGTTAGTTCTTGTAGATTTTTTTAGTGATGGTTGTGAGCCTTGTAAAGCTCTATTACCCCACATGGAGAAGTTATCTGAAACTTACAAAGGAAAACTTGAGTTTTATAAATTCAATACAACAAAAGCAAGAAGATTAGCGATAAGAGAAAAGGTTTTAGGACTGCCAACAATTCTTATATATGAAAACGGTGTAAAAAAAGATGAACTTACAAAAGAAGAGGCAACAATAGAAAACATAGAAAAAATGATATTAAAATCTTTATAAAATTAACTTACCAAAAGATTGAGGAGGAAATAAATTGCGTCTAGAGTTTGGAGAAATCAAAATAAAAGATATTCAATTTAGCGAGATATCTAAAATAGAAAATGGTGTTCTCTTTGTCAATAAAAAAGATATTGAGAGTTTAGTTATGGAAGATGAAAAAATAAAATCTTTAACACTTGAAATTGCAAGACCAGGGGATTCTACAAGAATAACACCTGTAAAAGATGTTATAGAACCTAGAGTAAAAGTTTCAGGAAACGGCGGGATATTTCCAGGGATTTTATCTAAAGTAGATACAGTAGGTGAAGGACGTACTCACGCACTTAAAAATATGGGTGTAGTTACTTGTGGTAAAATAGTTGGATTCCAAGAAGGAATTATTGATATGAGCGGGATAGGTGCTGAATACACACCTTTTTCAAAACTTAATAATTTATGTTTGGTAATAGAACCAGTGGAAGGATTAAAGCAGTATGATTATGAGTATTCTGCTAGAATGGCAGGGTTAAAAACAGCTGAATTTTTAGGGAAATTAGGGAAAGAGATAACTCCAGATGAAGTTATTACATATGAAACTAAACCTCTATTAGAGCAAGCTAAAGAATATCCAGAGCTACCTAAAGTTGGTTATGTTTATATGCTGCAAACTCAAGGGTTACTACATGATACGTATGTTTACGGTGTAGACGGGAAAAAAATAATTCCTACTTTTTTATATCCAACTGAAATAATGGATGGAGCAATAATAAGTGGAAACTGTGTATCTGCTTGCGATAAAAATACAACATATCACCATTTAAATAATCCTATTATAAAATCTTTATATGCAAAACATGGAAAAGAGATAAATTTTATGGGGATAATCATTACAAATGAAAATGTATTCTTAGCAGATAAAATGAGATCTTCTGACATGACAGCAAAACTTTGTGAATATTTTGGTTTTGATGGAGTGGTAATATCTCAAGAAGGTTTTGGAAATCCAGATACAGATTTAATTATGAACTGTAAAAAAGTTGAATTAAAAAATATAAAAACTGTTATAGTAACTGATGAATATGCAGGAAGAGACGGAGCTTCCCAATCACTTGCTGATGCTGATAAATTAGCAGATGCTGTAGTTAGTGGAGGAAATGCCAATGAACTTATTTTACTTCCACCTATGAAAAAAATTATAGGAATGGTTAATTATACTGATAAAATTGCTGGTGGATTTGATGGTTCACTAAGAGAAGATGGAAGTATTTTAGCTGAGATACAAGTAATAACAGGTGCTACAAATGAGTTAGGATTTAACAAATTAACAGCAAAAAGTTTTTAATGTAAAATATAAAATAAAAAATTAGGAGGAATGGGAAAATGAATATTCTTGAAAACAAAAAAGTAATAATCATTGGAGACAGAGATGGTATTCCTGGGGAAGCAATAAAAGCTTGCGTAGAAACTATTGAAAATGTCCAAGTATTATTTGCTGCAACTGAATGCTTTGTGTGAACGGCGGCAGGAGCTATGGATTTGGAAAATCAAAAAAGAATCAACTCTTTGGCAGGAGAGTATGGTGCAGAAAATATATTAATTTTGTTAGGAGCAGCAGAAGCAGAAGCATCTGGACTTGCAGCAGAAACAGTGACAATAGGAGACCCAACTTATGCTGGAGTACTAGCAGGAGTTGAACTGGGACTAACTGTTTACCATGTATTAGAAGAAGAATTTAAAAATTCTGTTAATGCAGAAATTTTTGATGAGCAAATTGGCATGATGGAGATGGTTCTTGATGTACCAAGTATCGTTGAAGAAATGACAAGCGTTAGAAAAAATTGTAAATATTTATAAAAAAAATTGTTACTGCCTAAGTAAAAAAATTCCAAATAATTCATAGAAATTCTAAGAGACCTAGGTTAGGTCATTTATATTAATTTAATGTACCTTAAGTATAAGGTGCAAAAATCCTTAAATCTAAAGGAGTATCCAATGTCAAAATTAAGAATTGTACACTATATAAATCAGTTTTTTGCTAATATTGGTGGAGAGGAAATGGCTCATATTCCCCCAGAAAAAAGAGTTGGAAAAATTGGGCCTGGTTTAGGTCTTGAAAAAGAATTTGGAGAAGAAGGTGAAATCGTTGCTACAATTATTTGTGGTGATTCATATTTCAATGAAAATTTAGAAGAAGCAAAAGCTAAAATTCTTGAATTAATAAAAGAAGAGAAGCCAGATTTATTAATTGCTGGTCCAGCATTTAATGCAGGAAGATACGGAGTTGCTTGTGCTACACTTTGTAAATTTGTAGAAGAAAATTTAAATATACCTGTTATAACTGGGATGTATATAGAAAACCCTGGTGCAGATATGTTTAAAAAGGATTTATACATTGTAGAAACAAAAAATTCTGCAGCAGATATGAGAAAAGCTATCCCTTCTATTGCAAAACTTGCAAAGAAATTAGTAAATAAAGAGAAAATAGGTTCTCCAAAAGAAGAAGGGTATATACTAAGAGGAATTAGAGAAAATTATTTTGCTGAAAAAATTGGTGCAGAAAGAGCAGTAGATATGCTAATAAAAAAACTTTCTAACCAAGCTTTTGAAACAGAATATGCTATGCCAACATTTGATAGAGTTGAACCTGGAAAAGCAATAAAAGACTTATCTAAAGCTAAAATAGCTCTAGTTACTTCTGGTGGAATTGTACCGTTTAAAAATCCTGATCACATAGAATCTTCTTCAGCTTCAAAGTACGGAGAATACTCAATAGATGATATGGGAGAAACAGCACATGGAGGGTACGACCCAACATATGCTAATGAAAATCCTAACAGAGTACTTCCTGTAGATGTATTAAAAGATATGTTGTCAGAAGGAAAAATAGGAGAAATCTATCCTTATTACTATACAACTGTAGGTAATGGAACTTCAGTTAAAAGTTCAGATGCATTTGCAACTGAATTTGCTCAAAAATTAGTTGCAGCAGGAGTAGACGGCGTAATTTTAACTTCTACTTGAGGAACTTGTACTCGTTGCGGGGCAACGATGGTAAAAGCAATAGAAAGAACAGGACTTCCTGTAGTACATATTTGTACTGTTGTACCAATCTCTTTAACAGTTGGTGCTAACAGAATAGTTCCTGCCTTTGCAATACCTTATCCATTAGGGAACCCTCTAATAGATAAAGATGAAGAAAAAATATTAAGAAGACATATGGTTGAAAAAGCATTAGTTGCTCTTACAACTGAGGTTGAAACTCAAACTGTTTTTGAAAAATAAAAAATTAGCTGTAAGGTGAGAAGTGTCTTACCTTCAGCTTTTTTCATAAAGATATTAGGGGGTTAAAATGAGTTATGCTGTTTTAAAAAATGTAGGATATGCATTAGTACATACACCAGATATGATTTTACATAATGGAGCGACACAAACAACTGAAAAATTAGTTAATCCTGAGTCTGAATATTTAAAAAATATAAAATCTTCATACAGAAGTTATGAAGATATAATTAGTTACCCACCAAACCAAACATATATAGGTAATTTAACACCTGAAGAACTGAAAAAATTAGGTGATAATTGGGTAGATATAAAATTAAAACCACAAAGAGAAGGTAAATATGGTGAAATACTTCCACAAGATGAATTCTTTGTTCTCCTAAAAATTTGTGATAAATTTGATTTAGTTATGCTAGAAGAAAAATTTTTAGAAGTATCTCTTGAGAAATATTTAAAAAATCCAATTTCAAATATAGAAGAAAGTAAAAATTTAAAAGGAACAACAGATGAAATTATAAAAAATTCTGTACTTAATGATGGGAGTGAAGGTCTGTACTGTGATGATATATTAGTAGGTTGTATAAAAAAAGCTCATGATATAGATATAAATCTGTCATCTCATACAATACTTGAAAATTTAGTTGTAAAAGCTTCAGGAGTATTGGCTTTTAAACATTTATTGCATAAAAATAATATTGAGCCTAGCACTATTGACTATGTTATTGAGTGCTCAGAAGAAGCTTGTGGAGATATAAACCAAAGAGGTGGAGGAAACTTTGCTAAATCAATAGCAGAAATGGTAGGAGCAACAGAAGCAACAGGTTGTGATATAAGAGGTTTCTGTGCAGCGCCAGTTCACTCATTAGTAGCAGCAGCCTCTCTTGTAAAAGCTGGAACTTATAACAACGTAGTTGTAGTGGCTGGAGGAGCAACAGCAAAATTAGGTATGAACGGAAAGGACCATGTAAAAAAAGGCTTACCAATACTAGAAGATGTTTTAGGAGCTTTTGCAGTTTTAATATCAAAGAATGACGGAGTTTCCCCAATAATAAGAACAGACCTTATAGGAAAGCATACTGTGGGAACAGGTTCTTCTCCACAAGCTGTAATAACAGCTCTAATAAGTGCACCTCTAGATAAAGCAGGGCTAAAAGTAACTGATGTGGATAAATATTCAGTGGAGATGCAAAATCCAGATATAACTAAACCAGCAGGAGCAGGAGATGTTCCAGAAGGGAATTATAAAATGATAGGTGCTATTGGAGTAAAAAGAGGTGAAGTTGAAAGAACTGGAATTCAAAATTTCATAGAACAACATGGAATGAAAGGATGGGCTCCAACTCAAGGACATATCCCTTCAGGAGTTCCTTATTGTGGTTTTGCCATAGAAGAATTAACTAAAGGAAATTTAAATAGAGTTATGGTTGTAGGGAAAGGGTCTTTATTTTTAGGAAGAATGACTAATTTATTTGATGGAGTTTCTGTTATTATAGAAAGAAATACTGGAGTAGAAGAGAAGAAATTAGAAGTGTCTCAAGATGAAATAAATAAAATGATAGCAAGTTCTATGAGAGAGTTTGCAAAGAATTTTTTAATAGAAGAATAAGGAGGGCTTATGAATAATAACATAAAAACATTTATTGGTAAGACCTTTCTAAGTTTAGCTGATGAATTGGAGAAAAAAGATTTTGGAAAAAAAATTAATATAGGAATAACTCTTTTAGGAAGTGAATTAGGTATAGAAAATGTTTTAGCAGGAGCAGAATATGCAGCTAAATCACTAGGAGTTACAATTACTCTAATAGGTCCTAAAGTAAAAACAGAGTTACCACTAATTGAAGTTGAAAATGAACAAGATTCTCAGAATAAATTAGAAGAACTTTTAGATTCTAAAGTTTTAGATGGTGTAGTAACAATGCACTACAGCTTTCCAATTGGAGTATCAACTGTAGGAAAAGTTCTAACTCCCACAGGAAAACCTATGTTTATAGCAAACACAACTGGAACAACTTCCACCAATAGAGTGGAAGGTATGATAAAAAATGCAATTTATGGAAATATAGTAGCAAAAGTTTCAGGCTTATCTAATCCAACTATAGGAATTTTAAATGTTGATGGAGCTAGGGAAGTTGAGAAACAATTAAAAAAATTAAAAGATAAAAATTATGATTTAACTTTTGGAGAATCTAAGAGAAGTGATAAAGGAGTTGTCTTAAGAGGAAATGATTTAATACTAGGAAGTACAGATGTTGTAGTGACAGATTCTCTTACTGGAAATATTTTAATGAAATTATTTTCATCTTTTACTAGCGGCGGAACAGAAGAAGTGTTAGGATATGGGTACGGACCTGGTGTTGGATTTGGGTATGAAAGAAAAATATTTATTATCTCTAGAGCTTCAGGACCAAATGTAATTAAAGGGGCAGTAGAGTATGCTGTGGACATGGTAAAGGGAAATCTGAGCAAGGTTATGGAAAATGAAAATAAAAAACTTAAGGAATTGAATTTTGATGAAATTTTAAAAAGTTTAAAACAAGAAAAAGCGAGTAACTTAGCACCTCAAAAAGAAGTGGTTAAGGAAGTTGTAACTGCTCAAATATCAGGAGTAGATATAATGGAACTAGACAACGCTGTAAATTTTTTATTATCAAATAATCTTTATGCTGAAGCTGGTATGGGTTGTACAGGTCCAATTGTTATGGTAAATGAAAATAAAGAGGAATTAGCTAGAACTCTTTTAAAAAAAATGGGTTGTATTGAATAAAGAAAAAGAGAGGGACTTATGTTTGAAATTTTAAAAAAAGAATGGTTAAATAAAGAAATTTGTTTAATGGAAATAAAAGCAAAAGAGGTTGCAGAATCAGCAAAACCAGGAAATTTTTTAATAGTAAAATTAGATGAAAAAGGTGAGAGAATCCCTTTAACAATTTGTGATTACGATATTAAAAGAGAAAGTGTTACTATTGTGTACTTTGTCATAGGGGAAAGTACTAAAAGAATGGGAGAACTAGAAGTCGGAGATTATTTTCAAGATGTAATAGGACCTTTAGGTAGAGAAAGTGAATTTATACATGAAAATATTTCTGAACTAAAAAAGAAGAAATATTTATTTGTAGCTGGTGGAGTGGGAACAGCACCAATATATCCACAGGTTAAATGGATGAAAGAAAAAGGGATTGATGTAGATGTTATTATTGGAGCAAAGAATAAAAATATTTTAATATTTGAAAAGGAATTAAAAAATGTAGCTAAAAATCTATACATTTGTACAGATGATGGTTCTTATGGTTTTCATGGATTAGTAACTAATTTAATAGATGATTTACTGCAAAACAAAGGGAAAAAATATGACCATATAGTTGCAATTGGACCTATGATGATGATGAAATTTGTTTGTTTAAAAACAAAAGAATATAATATTCCCACAACAGTTAGTTTAAATCCCCTTATGATAGATGGAACAGGAATGTGTGGTGCTTGTAGAGTTTCTATTGGTGGAGAGATAAAATTTGCCTGTGTAGATGGTCCTGAATTTGATGGTCATAAAGTTAATTTTGATGAGGCTATTAAAAGACAATCTTTTTATAAAACAGAAGAAGGGCGAGAGAGACTTAAAGAGGTCGAAGGAGATACTCACCATTCTAGAAACTGCGGTTGTCATGAGGAAGAAATAAAAGTTGATAGACTAAAAAAAGTTCCAATAAAAGAACAAGACCCTGTGAAGAGAGCTAAAAACTTTGAAGAGGTTACTTTAAATTATTCTTTAAAAGAAGCTATGGCAGAAGCAAGTAGATGTCTTAATTGCAAAAATCCTCTGTGTGTAAATGGTTGTCCTGTATCTATAGATATCCCTAAATTCATACAAGAAGTTAAAAAGGGTGATATATTAGAAGCAGGGAAAATTTTAAAAAAATATACTAGTTTACCAGCAGTATGTGGAAGAGTTTGTCCTCAAGAAACACAGTGTGAAGAACGGTGTATAGTAGGAATAAAGGGTGAAGCAGTAGCTATTGGAAAATTGGAAAAATTTGTTGGAGATTACATGTTAGAGATTGATTCGGAGATAATAATTCCAGAGCAAAATGGTTATAAAGTTGCTGTGGTTGGAAGTGGACCAGCAGGCTTAACTGTTGCTGGAGATTTGGCTAAATTAGGGTATAAAGTTGAAGTATTTGAGGCTTTACATAAACTTGGTGGAGTATTAACATATGGAATTCCAGAGTTTAGACTACCTAAAGAAAAAATAGTTCAAAAAGAAATTCAGCAAATTGAAAAATTAGGTGTAGAATTTAAAAAGAATATAATTATAGGGAAAACTAAAACTATAGATGATTTATTGGAAAAAGATGGGTTTCACAGTGTCTTTATAGGAAGCGGAGCAGGACTTCCTAAATTCATGGGAATTCCTGGCGAAAACTTAAATGGAGTATTTTCAGCTAATGAATTTTTAACTAGAGTAAACCTTATGAAAGCTTACTTAACAGATTATGATACTCCAGTTAAAATAGGAGATAAAGTTGTTATTATAGGTGGTGGAAATGTTGCTATGGACGCTGTAAGAACAGCAAAAAGATTAGGCTCAGAAGCACACATAGCGTATAGAAGGGGAGTTTCAGAGTTTCCTGCTAGACTAGAAGAAATACACCATGCTAAAGAAGAAGGTATAATATTTGATGAGTTAACATTACCTAAAGAAATATTAGGTGATGAAAATGGAAATGTAATAGGAATGAGATGTGTAAAAACAGCTCTTGGAGAAAAAGATAGTTCTGGAAGAGCAAAATTTATTGAGATAGAAGGTTCAGAATTTATAATGGACGTAAACTCTGTAATTGTAGCTATAGGAACAAGTTCTAATTCACTAATTCCAGAAACTACAAAGGGTTTAGATGTAAATAAATGGAAATATATTATAGCAGATGATGATGGAAGAACAAATAAGCAAGGAGTGTTTGCTTGTGGAGATGTTGTTTCAGGAGCAGCTACAGTTATATTAGCAATGGGAGCAGGAAAGAAAACAGCAGTGGCCATAGATAAATATATTAAAGAAAACTTTAAATAAAAACAATTTTTAAAGGACAATTCATAAAAATAATTAACCAAAAAATTAATTTACAATAAAAACATAAATAATAGAATGGAAAATTTATTTTTTTATATATTAATTTAAAAGGGGGAATTAAATGAGTTCATTTGATTTAATGGTTCAAAATGCTAGTGATATAATATGGAATTCAGTGCTAATTTTTTTGCTACTTGGAACAGGAATATTCTACACGATTAAACTAAAATTTATTCAAATTAGAAAATTCAAAGAAGGATTTAAAAGGGTAATTAGTGGAGCAACTTTAAATGGAGAAGCTGCAGGAGCAGAAGGTATGAGTTCATACCAATCTTTAGCAACAGCAATAGCAGCTCAAGTTGGAACAGGAAACCTAGCAGGAGCAGCAACAGCAATAGCAGCAGGAGGACCAGGAGCTATATTTTGGATGTGGCTAAGTGCTTTCTTTGGAATGGCAACAGTTTATTCAGAAGCTGTTTTAGGGCAACTGTTTAAAAGAAAAGTTGGTGGAGAAATGACAGGAGGACCAGCTTATTACATAAGTGAAGGTCTTGGAAATACAAAATTTAGTAAAATATTAGCAGGGAGTTTTAGTGTTTCTTGCGTTTTAGCTCTATCTTTTATGGGAAATGCAGTACAATCTAACTCCATAGCAGTGGCTTTTAAAAATGTTTTACCTGTAAGTGCTATTTTAATAGGTGGAATAATTGCTGTACTAGCAGGATTTATTTTTATCGGTGGTGTTAAAAGAATAGCATCCTTTGCTGAAAAAGTAGTTCCTATAATGGCAGGTCTCTATGTAGTAGCTTCTATTTTAATAGTGCTGTATAATTTTCAAAATATTTTTCCAGCATTAAAAATGATAGTGGTTGGGGCATTTAGTCCTACAGCAATGTTAGGTGGAGCACTAGGGGTAACAATAAAACAAGCTGTAAGATTTGGAGTAGCGAGAGGAATTTTCTCCAATGAAGCAGGAATGGGTTCTACACCTCATGCCCATGCAGTGGCAAAAGTAAAGCATCCTGCACAACAAGGAGCTGTAGCAATAATAACAGTTTTTATTGATACTTTTGTTGTATTAACATGTACTGCTTTAGTTATTATTATGAATGTGGATTTAGTTAAAGCTAAGGAAATAAAATTAACAGGGATAGAACTTACTCAATTTGCATTTGTTTCAGCTCTTGGGAAACATGGCGGTATGTTTATTGCTATCTGCTTATTATTCTTTGCTTTTTCTACTATAATTGGATGGTATTATTTTGGTGAGACTAATATAAAATATTTAGTCGGAGTAAAAGGATTAACACCATATAGAATGGTAGTTGTTTTATTTATTTTCTTAGGTTCCATGGCAAAAGTAGAAGTGATATGGAATTTAGCTGATTTATTTAATGGTTTAATGGCTTTTCCAAACTTAATAGCACTACTTCTTCTGTATAAATTAGTAGACAAATCTACAACGGAATATGAAACTTTAAAAGAAAATTAAAAAAGGGAAGCTCTCTACTGTGTAGGGGGCTTTTTAAAACTATGAAGTTTCAAGGTTAAAATCTTAAATATATTATATTCTAAAAACATTTTAAGACATTATTATTTTTTATTCACAAAACACAAATTTTTTATTAAAATTATGGTTGACAAGTCACCGGCATAGGTGTATACTCTAATAAAGTAAATTTCAATCTAAAAAACGATGTTCAGTTCGTTTTAGGACAAAAAATGAGGGGGCTGGATATTTTGCCGAAGAAAATTTTTAATCAAACAAATAGGACTATTTTATTCGAAGA
>JBOFOQ010000071.1:0-21623 GCA_051659505.1 Fusobacteriaceae bacterium | reverse complement strand
AACTGTTTTTACGCATATTTGAGTATCAAAATTTAATCCCTTTTCTTTTATTTCTCCAATTATTGCAGCTGGAGACCATTTCTCATTCTTTATCTTATTTTCTATATGATTTGCTAATTTGTGATCTTTCCCTAATTTGATTGTTTTTCCTTTATTACTTGCCCTTCTAACACTAACTTGCTCTGCTTTTTGTGAACTATATTCAAGTCTCATGCTTAAATCTGTATTTTTTAACTCTACCAAACCTTTTTTTATCTCTCGGTTTATTGAACTCACTGTTTTCTTCAATAATTCAGCTATTTCTGCTTTCTTTGTCTTTTTTATTTTTAGTAATGCTTCTAATTTTAATCTCTCTGAATAAGTAAATTGTTTAAATTTTTTCCTTTTTATGATATCATTATATATACTCATGATTAATATCCTTTCGCTGACGTTTAATTTGCGTTTTTCCTCAGCATATTGATTTTATCATGAGTTTCTTTTTTTTGACTTACTTTTGGGACTATTCATTATACAACTTAGCGAGGTAGCGCTAGCCGCTAAATTGCAAGTAAAATCTTGATTTATTTAGAGGTTCATGATATAATTTTGTTGTTTTATAATAAAAATTAAAGAGGTGATTTTTCTTGTACAGAGGATTTAAAATTACAAAAGAAACAATATCAGGAATTTTACAAAAACCATCTTACAAAAATCTATATGAACGTGAAGCTAAAAAAATAAAAATGACAATAAAAAAAAATCTGGATAAATATTTTATTCTAGATGATAAAATAGATGTTGAAAAATTAAGAGAGGATTGGTTTCCTACAGCTGAATATGATGTTTTTATTTCACACTCACATAAAGATATTGAAGAAATTAAGGCTTTGGCTGGATATTTAATCAGTGAAAAAAATTTAAGAGTTTTTGTTGATTCTTTTATATGGGAGTATTTTGAAGAGCTTCAACTAAAATTAGATAATAAATATAATAAACAGAACAATGGTACATATAATTATAGCGGATCCAATTGGTGTAGTAACAATGTAATTATTATACTTAATTCAGCATTACAAGAAGTTATAAATAATTCAGAAGCTATCTTTTTTTATAATACTCCTAGTTCTGTCCCTCATAGTTATGAGGGGCAAGATAGAACAGAGTCCCCTTGGATATTCTCTGAGATAGAAACTACAAGAATAATTAGAAGAAAACCTCCGAAAAGACCAAGCCCATCTTTAGAGAGTGTTGGCATGGAAAATATGAGTGCTACCTTTAGTTTTTGGTTAGATTGTAATCATCTAACAACTCTAGATAAAGTAGCTTTTGATAAATGGATAAAACCCAGTTTTCCACCTGGAATAATGATTGAATTGCTAAAAGTGATTTCATCAAATAAAGGAGAGAATGAATTAGACATATTATATTCAATAATGCCAAGATGAAGAGAAAAGATAAAATAGTAGCTGAGCTTAATTTAATACAAATTCAGATCCAAAGAATGGCAGGGAACAGTTTTATAATCAAGGGTTGGTATACAACTTTTATGTCGGCTTTTATAATCTATATTTTTACTAAAAATGATTTTTCATTAATGTTCATAGGAATTTTTCCTATTTTAGGTTGTTTAATGTACGATTGTTATTTTTTACATCTAGAAAATTTATATAGAGAAAAATATTCTTGGATTATAAATAACATTAATAATAATAATTTTTTATTTGATTTAGATCCCTATAAAAAAGAAATGTTGAATAAGCCTATTTTATGGAGAAATATTTTTTTTTCTAAACCAATCATAGCATTTTATTTTTTACCATTAATAACATTGATTTTTTTAGCATAGAAATATTGTAGTTAATATATAAGATAATCTTGAAAATCATAAATACCACCATTTTATATTTAGAATTTAGAAAAAAAGGAAAAGGTAGATTGTCTCTAACTTTTCCTTTTTTTATTTTTTGTTTCTTTTTAGTAACTCTTCTAATAATAGACTCTAAACTCTCTAAAATCAATTTTAAAAGCTTTTAAAATATTTTAATATATTTTATTTTTTAAGGTGATTTCAAACGTATTTAATGTCCTTTTCTAATTCAGTTAATATCGATAGTTTTAACTGTAGGCTAGATAAAACGGTATACCCCCTTATCAATCTTTCTCATATTGTAGCATGTGTCCGTTTTTTTGCGTTGTTTTGATTTATAATACAAATAATACTAAAAATTTTAAAAGGGGTGATTTCTTTGAATTCTTATTCTCTAAATATTCGTAATAATTTTAAGTTATATAACTTAAATAAAGGAGAAGAAATAAAAAAAATATTATCAACTCAAGGGATCGATTCAGCTTGGTGGTCAAGATTTCTAAATTCTAAAATTAGTCTATCTTTTTACCGTTTTCTCGAACTTTGTTTTCTTTTTGATCTTCTTCCTGAGTTGTTGATTCTCTCTAGTGTTGAATTTCAAAAGATAATTACCACTCACAAACTCCCCTATTACAGTAGTAAAATTCCTCTTGAAAACAAAATAAAAAAATGTATTCTTGAGAGTAAAAAAATATTACAGAATGCTTTTAATAATGGAAATCACAGAAAAAACACTTTTTTTATAAACTATTCAAATATTGAAACTATACCATCTACTAAAACTTTAAAGAGGATTTTTGATTATGAATATTACATTCATTTTAAATTTAAGACTCTTTTCTTAATACTAGATGTTTTAGAAATAGATTTATCGGATTTTTTAAAAAAACTAGAGGAGGAATTACATGTTGACTATTAGAACTGAAGAGAGACCTAAAGTAAGTACATTGAAAGAGGTGCTCAACATTTATTTATCATCATTCAAAAACACCAGTATTCATTTTAATGAAACTGATATTCTTAGTGTTTCTCCTATTTTCAGAAATAAAAATTTTAGCTTTAATTACGAAGTAAATATTTGCAACCGTAGAATTATAGATATTTTAGGTCAGGAAACAATTCCATTAAAAATTGTCTCTGGTCCATCTAGCTTTATTGATTTCTTGTTGTTTGAAAATGATACCCTTGTGGCAATGATAGAGGAAACTAAAACTGATGATAGCGAGTCCAGGAACACTGCTGTTTATCAAAGAGCATCTAAATTTGTATATGCTAATATTTTATTTCCGAATATAAAAAAATTTATGCTTTATACAAGTCAGTTTGATCCGAGAGATAAACCTAGTGATACTGCAATTTTTGGAACAAGACTATTGAAGACAATTGGAGTTAATATAGTTAGTAGAAATATTTATTATAGCTCTTTACTTCCATTTGAAAATATAGATGACATTATTAGTTACAAATGGAATATGAGAAGGCCTCCAGCTTGTAATACTCCTGTTCTTGTAACAAAAAATAACTCTTGGGACACTTGTTTATCTATGCTTCCACATGGAATTTTTATATCTGGTATTCTTTCAAAACCTTTTTTAGCTGGAAATATTGGGCATGATCCTAATATTGGTTGCCTTACTCTTATTTCTCAAGCTATCAGATATTTAGATTTTTCTCGTACTCTACCTATCTTCATTACCCACCATGGAGTTTCCCAAGATTATATAAATAGAAATAGTTCTAATAAGTTTTTATATATTGCTAGTTCTCTGAATGTTAAATTATACGGATTAAATTATGAATATGAAAAATACAATTATAACACTTTGAGAGATAATTATTTTTCAGATATAGTAAATTCTGAAAAAATTACAACTATTTTTACTCACTTAATACTAGAGCACTCTAAGTTAGGAGCTTTAATCTATGAAAATCATGCTGGCTGTGAACGAGGTTATTTCTATTCATTAAATGGAATTGCAATTACTTTACCTAAAAGATTACATGCTCAACAATTATATATTCCCGATTTAATAATTCGTTTGAACTCTGGTTTAGTTTTAAATATCGAAGGTAAAAAACTTTCAACATTAAGTGCTGGATTATCTGATATTCTCAACTATGATTTAATCGAAAACGAATATATTAAACCAAATTATGGAGATAATATTCAAAGATGGGTTACGACTTATGGTGGAAATATAGACAATATCCCCCACTCTCAAGTCTTGATACACATTAACTACAATGGTCAAATAATTTTGAATCCTAATGCACCTCCTGAATTAAGAGAAGCAATTAATTTTTTTTATAATATTTAGCGAAAAGAGAGCAATTGTGCTCTCTTTTTTAATAGTTTACAATTAGAACCTCTTTTGTTATCCCTTTTTCTTTTTTATTTTTTTGATAATTTGAATTCCTATAATCTGATTTTATTTCCATGGTTTTATATTTTCTTTTTTCTAACCATTCCGCTAATAATTTATTTTCCTTTCCCTCATGAATCAATACATTTGATAGAGCAAATTTTATTTTTTTTTCATTTAAAAAATCTAATAAAGTTAATAACTCTATTTCTTCTTTTTCTCTCCAGTTTTTAAAACCTCTATTTCCATCATTATAGCTTCCAGTAGTTATCAAATACGGTGGATCACAGTATACCAATGAATTTTCATCTAAGGATTTAAAATCTATGTCTAAGAAATCTTTGTTTTTAAATAAAATTTCTTTATTTTTTATAGCTTCAACAAACAGTATTAATCTTTTCTTTAAATTTTCAGAAAAACTACTTCTATTTGTTCCATGGGGACAGTTATACCTTCCAGAGTTATTAAATCTTATTTGATAATTAAAAGAAAAACAAATTAAAATATAAAAAACTAAGGGATTCTTAACTTTATCTGAATTATAATGCTCTCTTAATAACACAAATCCTTCATTTTCATCTTTCTTTAAATTATATTGAGTTATAATTTCATCAATATTTTCTAAAATAATTTCTAAAGAATTATCTTGAAAATATTTAAATAAGTTCACCAATGGAGTTATTTGATCATTGTATATAGTGTTATTAGATTTAACATTTATTCCAACATTAAATCCTCCACCAAATAAATCTACAAATGTACTAATTTTATTTGGAAAATTAGTCATTAACTGCTCCATTAATTTATGTTTTCCTCCTATATAATTAAATGGACATTTTAAAAATTCTTTATTTTTATTTTTTGCTTTTCTCTTTTCTTTTTTCCAATTATTTTCTTTCTCTATAAAGAACAAAAGCTCATGTAATTCTTTTTTAGTATGCTCATTTTTACTTTTATATTTCCTGTATTGAATAGGAACTGCCATCTTAAAAGTTTTAGACTTCCCATATTTTTTCATTATTTCTTCTATTTCTTGTATTGTTAATATTCCATCTGTACTATAGCTCATAACTATATATTTAAATTTTGCTTCTTTTATTATTTGGTCTAGTGCTTCGTGTGCTTCTTTTTTCTTACAGAATTTTGAAACTTCATTCGTGTAATTTCTTTGACCTGTAATACCTTTGATAACAGGATAATCATACTTTGATATAGTTTCTAATACATGATAGTTTGGCAGATATTGTCTATTGTTATAAGGAGGATCTAGATATAGTATGTCTCCCTCTATTTTGAAAATTAATTCGTGTGCATTTTCATTATAGCTTTTGTTATTTTTGTTATTATTCTCTACATTCAATTCAATAAACTTGAAATTATTTAAAGCTCTTTTATCCCAGTACTTTAAATATGCACCATAAACTCCACTTATATTTGAAATATAAGTAACGCCTTCAATTAAACAGGCTAGTAAATACTCAAATTCTTCTTCTGAAATCTTTTTTTCATTTAACAATTTTTCTATTGATAATCTGATGATATCTATTCTCTCTGCATTTTTAAAAGTCATATACATTCTCTTATTTTCTTCTGTTGGTGCATAATTTTGAGAACAAAATAGTTCTGCCTTATCAAGTTTAAATTTATTCTGAATTTCTTCTATCGGAGATGATTCTAAATATTCAAATATCTGTTTTATTGTTTCTAACTCTAATATTTTTTTTAATTTAAAAAAATTAGGGACTTCATTTATTTCTATAGTAGCTTTTTGAAGAACATATGAAAAATTCATGATATCATTAGAGATTATTTTATATTTTTTTTTGAAAAATCTAGATACAGAAGCACTACCTGAAAACAAATCACAAAATATTTGATTTTTATTTTCTTGAATATTCTCATTGATAAATCCTTCTATTTCTTCTAATAATTGTAATTTGCTTCCTATAAATCTCATTTTTCTCCTTTTTTTTAATCTTTCACTATCATTTTTTTATCTTTTTATTGTATTTAATAATGATGAGGTTTTACGTATAGTATTTCCCCGTCTTTCTTCATTAATTTCAAAAAAAATTTTATAACATTTAGTAATTTATCATGTTGATTTTCCATTCTGTAAATTCATGTAAAAATATAATTTTTTTCTCTTCTTTTTCACATATTTCTTCATACGTTAAAAAATTTCTGATAGCCTCTTTTTGCCATTCAAAAAAATTGTATTTTAAATTTTTGGTAATCTCGCTTGGTATTGAAGATTTTACGATTCCTAGTTCAAATGCTCTTTTCCCAATTTCATCATATAAATTCATCATCTACCCCTTTTCTTATCTTATTTTTCATTATCTCTTAGTATCATATAATTCTTATCCTATACAATCAAGCCTTGATACTTTTTTATATTTTATATAAAAAGATACAACTTCCATAAAAATTTTCTTTAAAATAATACGAATAGAAATGGAAAATATTTCTATAAAAAATATTAGTATTTTAGTAAATATAAACTCGTTACTTGAAAAGATTTTTTTATACGGTATTGACAAAGAAGAGGGATCAATAATCCGAGCCACTAAATATTCTTTATGAGCTGCTCTTTTATAATTCAGTTTTAAATATACATCTCCCAAGCTTTTGTATAGTAAATATGCATTTTTTCTCTCAATAGGATTTTTTAATCCTATATAATATTTTTTAGCTATTTCTAAACTATTTTTTGCATCTTCTAAAGCGTCAACTTCTAAACAAACAACCCCTTCGTCTAATTTCATTTGAAATGAATCTAAATTAATTTTTGTCTCATCGCACATTTCTAATCACTCTCCTCATTTATTAATTTTGCTTGTGATACTAACCTTTTTATTTGTTTGTTATCAAATGAATCAATATCAATTCCTTCATCTAAAAATAATGAAAACAACAACTCAAATTTATCCATTTTTTTTAATTTCAATTCTTTTTTTCTTTTTTCTCGTATTATTGCAGGAAGAATATGATCAGCATATAATTCATACAATATATTTTTTTCTTGCTCATTTAGCTTCAATTGTAATGCTATCTTTTTTATTAGCTCTTCTGATGGATTATTTGAAATTTTTCCTGTTTCTATCAACGAAATATACGAGCCTGAAACATCACACAATTCACCTAAAATCCAAACTGAAATACCGTTTTCTTTTCTTTTTCTCTTTATATACTCTCCAAGAGTCATTTTTTCTCCTTCATTACTTTATTACTTTAATTATCTTAGTATACCATTTTCAATTAGATTTTCAAACAATAAAAATCTGTTTATTGAGAAATATATATATTTTATGAAATTAATTTACTTTTTATTAAACAATTTATTTTCTATTATATAATTTGATTGACTTTTTCTAAAAAATGAACTAAACTTTAATTAGTTTAGTTGCAGTATAACTTTATTATATTTTATTAAGTAAACACAAATGAAATAACTTTATTTTAAAAGGAGGTATCACCAATGACAAATACACCAAGATTTTTATCAGCAACAGATGTATCAGAAATATTAGGAGTTTCAGTTGCATCAGCTTACAGATTAGTAAAAATATTGAATGAGGAGTTAAAAAAGAAAGATAAAATTACTATTCCAGGAAAAATAAGCAAACGATATTTTGAAGAAAAAACATATGTATAGGAGGTTATTGCATGCCATGTAAGAGAATGAGCGAAGATAGAAGTAGCCCTAACTACAAAAAATGGTATTGCTACTTCTACTACATAACCCCAGAAAATAAAAAAATAAAAAAGAAAAAGGAGGGATTTTTAACTAAAAAAGAAGCCATTGAATATGAAAACGAATTTATAATTAACTATAAAATGGAAACTGGAATAAATTTTGAACAATTATGTACTCGATACATGGAAGACGCTAAATTAAATGTTAGAAAAACAACATATGCAACTAAAGAATATATGATCAAATTTAAAATTCTTCCATATTTTTCAAATATGCCAATTTTAACAATTGAGCCAAACACAGTGAGATTGTGGCAAAATTCAATTATTTCAGGTAATAAGAGATATGCAGAAGGGTATTTAAAATCAATAAATAATCAATTGGTAGCTATCTTAAATTTTGCAGTAAAATTCTATAATTTACCTAATAACCCAGCTAGAATTTGTGGTAGTATGGGATCAAAAAAATCTAATAAAGAGATGCTATTTTGGACTGAAAAAGAATTTAATATTTTTATCAAAAAAGTAGAAGACAAACCAATATCCAAAGTATTATTCAATCTTTTATTTTATACAGGTATGAGAATAGGGGAAGCTCTTGCTCTTTCATTGAATGATTTCAATTTTGAGAGTAATTATATAATGATTACAAAAAGTTACTCTAGATATGATAAAAATGATCTGATACAAGAACCTAAAACTCCAAAAAGTAAAAGGAAAATATATATCCCACTATTTTTATCTAAATTAGTTAAAGAATATAGTGAACGTCTTTATGACTATACTCCAGAAGAAAGGCTAATACCAGTAACAAAACATTATGCATTACATGAAATGAAACGAGGAGTAAGTGGGACTAACTTGAAAAAAATAAGGACACATGATTTAAGACATTCACATGTTTCACATCTTATTGAAATTGGAGAATCAATATATGTTATTTCGGAAAGATTGGGGCACGAGAATATAAAAACAACACTAGATACATACGCACATCTATACCCAAATAAACAAGAAGAAATTGCTATAAAATTAGAAGAAATATATATGAATAAAAAAAACAAAAGAGATTAACTCTAGTACGATTATAGTACGGGATAAAAAAAAGAGCACTATAACCTCAATAAAACAAGGCTTAGCACTCTTTCTTGCAACTACTCCCATTCAATCGTAGCAGGTGGTTTTGAAGATATATCATAAGTTAATCTATTTATTCCTTTAACTTCATTTATTATTCTATTGGATACTCTATCTAAAAATTCATAAGGAAGTCTTGACCAAGTTGCAGTCATGAAATCTATTGTATCAGCTGATCTTAATACTGCTGTATACTCATAAGTTCTTTCGTCTCCCATTACACCAACAGATTTAACTGGTAGTAATACTACAAAAGCTTGACTTACTTTTGTATATAGTCCATCTTTTCTAAGTTCTTTAATAAAGATATCATCGGCTTCTCTTAATATATCAGCTTTTTCTTTATCTACTTCACCTATTATTCTAATTCCAAGTCCTGGACCTGGGAAGGGATGTCTATCTATCATATAGTCAGGTATCCCAAGTTCCCTTCCAACAGCTCTAACTTCATCTTTAAATAACTCTCTTAAAGGTTCTAAAAGTTCAAACTTCATATGTTCAGGAAGTCCACCTACATTATGATGAGATTTTATTGTTGCTGATGGTCCTTTTACTGATTGAGATTCTATTACATCTGGATATATTGTTCCTTGAGCTAAGAATTTTACATCAGTTAATTTTGCTGATTCTGTGTTGAAAACTTCAACAAATTCATTTCCAATAATTTTTCTTTTTGCTTCTGGATCAGAAACACCTTTTAATTTTTCAAGAAACCGTGCCTCTGCATCTACACATTTTATATTCATATTATAGTTTTTTCCATATACTTCCATTACATTTGTAGCTTCATCTTTACGAAGTAATCCTGTATCTACAAATACACATATCAATTGGTCCCCTATGGCTTTATGAATAAGCATAGCAGCTACTGAAGAGTCAACTCCACCTGATAGTCCTAGCATTACTTTATTTGTCCCTACAGTCTCTTTAATATGCTTTATAGTTGTTTCAATATAATTACCCATAGACCAATTTTTCTCACAACTTGCTATATCAAATACAAAGTTTCTAAAAAGTTCTTTTCCGTACTCTGAATGTGTAACTTCCGCATGGAACTGAACACAATAAATTTTCTTTTCAATATTAGCAATTGCCGCTATACATGAATCAGTGTGAGCAATCTGCTTAAATCCATTAGGGATAACATTTACATGGTCCCCGTGGCTCATCCAAAATATACTATTATTTGGTATTCCAGTAAATAATTTAGACGCTTTATCATCAATAATAACTTCTGCTTTTCCAAATTCTTGTTTGTCAGCTCTTTCTACATTTCCACCTAGAAGTTTACTTATAAGCTGCATTCCATAACAAATTCCTAAAATAGGTATTCCAGACTCAAAAAGTGCAGGGTCTACAGTTGGTGAGCCATCTAAATATGTAGAGGCTGGACCTCCTGAAAGAATAATCCCTTTAGGTTCTCTTGCTAATATTTTATCTAAAGGTTCAAAATATGGAACAACTTCAGCATAAACACCCATTTCTCTAACTCTTCTAGCAATTAACTGATTATACTGTGAACCAAAATCAAGAATAACAATACTATTTTTTTTCATTATTTTTTCTCCTCATATTATATTAAGCTAATTTATAAAATTACTTTTCCATTTTGAAAACCTTTAATTATAGCTAAAGATTCAACTTTAAGTCCTTTTCCTTTTAATGTTTCTGCTCCTGTTTGGAACCCTTTCTCAATAACAATTCCAACTCCCAAAACTTCAGCTCCTGCTTGTTCCATTATATCATAAAGTCCTACAACAGCACCACCCATAGCTAAAAAATCATCTACAATTAATACTCTATCATTCTTATTTATATATTCTTTAGACATACATATATCGTACTCTTTATTTTTTGTATATGACATAACTTTTGAACAATAAAAACTATTCATTGTAGAAGGCTTTGCTTTTTTTGCAAAAACTAAAGGAACTCCAAACTCATAGGCAACCATGGTGGCTATAGCTATTCCTGAAGCTTCTATTGTTATAATTTTTGTTATATCTAAATCTTTAAATCTTCTTTTAAACTCTTTTCCTATTTCGGACATAAGGTTTGCATCTATTTGATGATTTAAAAAACCGTCTACCTTTAATATTGAATCTCCAATAACTTTTCCATCTTTTAAAATAAACTCCTTTAAAAGTTTCATTCTACCTCCACTATTATATGTAATTTAAATAAAAAAAAAGACCCTTTTCTTTCTGGTTTAAAGTGAAAGAAAATAGCCTATTTTAAAATACTTATAATTTAGTATTACAAAAAGGTATTTTAATTCACTCTTAGTGGCTAATTTAAGGCTAACCGTAGAAACTCCCAACCATATTATGGGGATATATGAGTAAACTTTTATTTTGATTTTAGTTATGATATCACTATTTTTCCCTTTTTGTCAATTATATTTGCTAAAATTTAGAATGATTTTTTAAATAAAAATATATTTTTTCACTTGTTATTGGAAGTTGTCTTCCTCTGTACCCTGTTACATTATATATTGCATCTGCTATTGCTGGAGCAGGAGAATTCACAACTACCTCACCTATGGATTTTGCCCCTAATGGACCTGTTGCTTCTATTGAATCACTAAAAAGTACTTCTATTCCAGTTCCTATATCTTTTCTTCCTGGAATTTTGTATTGCATAAATGTATTATTTTTTACTTTACCTTTTTCAGTATATTGTACATCTTCATAAAGAGCTAGTCCTATCCCCTGAGCTATTCCACCTTCCACTTGTACTCTTGCTAAGTTTGGATTTACTCTTAAACCACAGTCTACAACTGATAAAAAATTTATAATTTTAACTTCACCAGTTGCGCTGTCTATTTCCACCTCAGCAAAACTTGCAATAAATGGTGGTGGAGATGTTTTCCCTCCCCATGTTGCTGTTACAGTTATTTGATTTTGTCTTGCAAATGAAATAGAATTATTTGCTAATACATCTAGTTCTATTTTTTTACCACTGGTACTTTCTATATAGTCACCAAAATACTTTAAGTCATCTATTTTTTCATTCATTTGTATTGAAGCTTCTTCTAATATTTTTTCTTTCATTTTTTTTCCAGCTAATAAAACTGCATTTCCCGTTACATAAGTTCCACTAGATGCATAGGCACCTGGATCAAAAGGACATGTGTCTGTATCAGCTGAGCGAATAACAATTTTACTCATGGGAACTTCTAAAATTTCTGCCGCTATCTGACTTAATACAGTATCACTTCCCTGTCCCATATCAGTTGCTCCTACCATTAATGTAAAATGTCCTACCTCATTTAATTTTATTGTTGCTGCTGCTGTATCAAGACCAGCAATTCCTGAGCCTTGCATAGTTACTGCCATTCCAGCACCTCTATAAATTCCAGGAGCAACTTCTCTTTTTTCTCTTTTTAAATCCCAGTTAAATTGCTTTTTTCCTATCTCTATGCATTTTTTTATATCTCCACTTACATAATTTTTCCCAAGTGAAATACTCTCATCTTCATTTTTTATTATTTCAGAATTAGTTTCTACTAAATTTTTCATTCTAATTTCAGTTTCGTCTATTTTAAGTTTCTTGGCTAGCTCATTTATTATTGATTCAATAGCAAATGCCCCTTGAGTTGCACCGTAACCTCTAAAAGCTCCAGCTACCATAGTGTTGGAATAAACTATATCTGCTCTAAATTTCATAGGAACTTTAGCATACAAAGGAAAACTTTTATAAGCTATTAAAGGAGTTACTGTGGGAGCGTGTTCACCGTAAGCTCCTGCATTTGAAATAGTATTTATATCAATTGCTTTTATATTCCCCACTTTATCTGAACCTATTTTTATTTTTATTCTCATGCTATGCCTAGTTGTAGAACAAGTACATGCTTCTTCTCTTGTAAAAATATGTTTAGCAGGTTTTCCTGTTTTTAAAGTTACAAATGCACAGTACATTTCCATAGTAGCCGTTTGTTTAGCTCCAAAACCTCCACCTATTCTAGGTTTTATTACACGTATTAAAGAAGGTGAAATTTCTAAGGCTCTTGCTAAATGTCTTCTCACATGAAAAGGAATTTGAGTAGAAGAGATAACCACTAGTCTATTATTTTCATCCATATAAGACATAGCTCTTTGAGTTTCCATCATTCCATGCATTTGAGCCTGTGTTCTATATGTTCTTTCTATAATCACATCACTTTTTTCAAACCCTTCTTCCACTCCAGGTTTTTCCATTGACACACTACTAGCTAGATTTCTAGTATTATCATAGCCAATATTATAATTTGTAAATGCTTTTTCTTTATGAATTATAATATCGCTATCTAATGCTTTTTCATAATCTAAAACTGGTAGTAAAACTTGATACTTAACCTTAATTAAGCTCATAGCTTTCATAGAAGTTTTTTCATCTATTGCCACAACAATAGCCACTGGATCTCCTATATATCTAAGTGTTTTTTCTAAAATTTTTCTATCATATGGAGAGGGTTCTGGATAGCTCTGACCTGCTAATGTAAATTTTGTATTAGGAACATCTTTATATGTGTAAATTTCAATAATACCAGGTATTTTTTTAGCTATACTTACATCTATTTCTTCAATTTCTGCAAAAGCATGGGGAGACCTTAAAAGTTTTACTATTGCAATATTATTATTTAGAGACAAATCATCTGTATAAAGAGGTTTTCCTGTTATGATTCCTAGACTGTCTACCTTTTTAATAGAACTGTTCACAATTTTCAAACTAATTTACCTCCATAAATTTTTTTATAGCTCTTAAATGCGACATATATCCACTACATCTACATAAATTACCATTCATATAATGTAATATTTCCTCATCAGTAGGATTTTTTAATTCTTTTTTCATAGCCAAAACAGTGAGAACAAATCCAGGTACACAAAAACCACATTGATCTCCTCCTTCAGAAGCTAACAACTCTCCAAATTGTTTTGCTTCTTTTTCTCTTCCCTCTATGGTTTCAATTTGTTTCCCTTCACTTCTAACTGAAAATGTTGAGCAAGAAAGAATAGGTTTTCCATTTAATAAAACTGTACAAAGTCCACAAGAACTTGTATCACAACCTCTTTTTACGCTTAAATAACCTGCTTTTCTTAAAGTATCCACAAGAAATTCATCTTCATTTATTAAAAGTTCTTTTTCTATTCCATTAATTGTTGTTTTTAAAATCAATTTTCTCACCTTCCAAAATAGCTTTTCTTATTAAGACTTTTGCCATTTCTTTTCTGTACTCTTTAGTACTTCTCATATTATCCCCAAATGATATATCTTTTAATAAGTTTTCCATTGCTTCATCATTTAACATTTCTAATATGAGTTCTCTTTTTTCAAGTATATTTTTCTTGTCTAATTCTAAATTTGAGATATTTTCACCAATATTATTTTTAACTAGTACTGCTCTTCCTGGTCTTGCTCCAATAGCTATATTATAGCTTTTTAAATTTTTCTTTTTAGAAACTGAAATGTTTATAAGAGAATAATCTGTTGAACTTTTTCTTATACTTTTAAATATTCCAATATATTCTTCTTTAGGTATTTTAACTTCAATTAATATATCTCTTGTTGATTTTCCCTCTTTTAAAAAATCTTCTAATCTTTTTTCTCCACCTTTATGAAGCACAACTATACAATTAAGAGCTAGTAAAGGGGTAATTAAATCTGAAAACCCATATTTAGAAAAAACCGTTCCTCCAACTGTTACATTATTCCTAAATTGAACGCCTAAAATATCCTTTACTGAGTGAGTAAACATATTGTTATAATAAGTCTTTAAAAGTTCATTTATTTCTATTTCTCTAAAAGTTGTCATAGAACCAATAAGTATATATTTCTCATCTTCTTTTATGTAGTTTAGATCTAATTTTGACATATCTATTCCAGTATTATAAAGGACTTTACTCATTTTCAAGTAACTTCCTCCACCTATTATTATATTTTTCTTATTTTTTATTAACTCTTCATAGGCTGTTTCAATATCCTTTGCTTGAAAATAATTCTTAAACCCAAACATAAAATCCTCCTATACTTTTGCTCTGACAACCTCTTTATCAGCAGGAAGTATTATATTTAATACAACTCCTATACATCCAGAAACAACTATTCCAGAGCCACCAAAAATAAGTTTAACTGTTTCTGAATAATTTGCTAAGACAGCTGGTACCGTTCCTATTCCGTAACCCATTCCCAATGAAACTGCAACTATTATAGCATTTCTTCCCTTTAAAGGTTCCTTAGTTATTAAATTTATTCCACTTATAGAAATCATTGCAAACATCATAATTAAACTTCCCCCAAGTACACTTTGAGGTATCACTGTTAATAACGCACCTATTTTTGGAATAAATGCAGCTAGAACTAAAAACATAGCGCCTACTCCCACTATAAATCGACTCATAATCCCTGTCATTGCTATCATTCCTGTATTTTGGCTAAATGATGTTGTCGGTAAAACTGAAAAGAATGTTGCTAGAACACTTCCAAGTCCATCTGCAATAATTCCTCCTGACAATTCCTTATCTGTTGTTTCTCGCCCTGCTCCCCCCATAGTTACACCTGACATATCTCCAACAGTTTCAACAGCAGAAACAATAAACATAAGCATCATAGCAAGTATTGCATCTAAATGAAAACTTACACCAAACATAAGAGGTTTTGGCATACTAAAATATGCTGCATTTTTTACTGGAGCTAAATCTACCATTCCAAAAATACCAGCCACAATAAGTCCTAAAATAGTAGCAATAAATATTGCTCCTGTGCTTAACATTCCTTTTCCAAATTGCTTAAAAAATACCACTGTAGCAAGAACCAATGCTCCTACTCCTAAATTTTGTAAAGAACCAAATTCACTAGAACCAAATCCTCCAGCAAAACTTTGTATTCCAACTGGTAAAAGTGATAATCCTATAGATAAAACTATTATTCCAGTAACAATTGACGGAAATAAGTGTCTAATTTTTTTTATATATAAACCTACACAAGCTTCAAATATTCCACCTACTAAAGCAGCTCCTAAAACTCCTTCAAACCCATACTTAGTTCCAATGGAAATTGCCACTGGAACAAAGGCAAAACTAGTTCCCACAACAATAGGTAGTCTAGCTCCAATAGGGCCTAATGTATAAGCTTGAATAAGTGTATTTATTCCTGCCACTAACATACTTGACTGTATTAAAATTGTTTTCGTATCTTGAGAAATGCCTAAAACTCCTGCTACAATTATAATAGGGGTAATATTACTGATAAACATCGCTAAAATATGCTGAAGCCCTAAAGGTATTGCCTCTCTTAATCTAGGTACTCCGTCTACATGATAAATGGATCTGTTTTTCATTTTTCCTCCTGGATTTTTTTATATAATTACTATTAATTAATTGGCATTTAATAAATAAAAAAAGATTATTTTCTCTCTACTATAAGTGAAAGAAAATAATCTTTATTATTAAAACATTTTATATTTATTAAGTATTTTACAAATTAAAAATTAATAAAACATTGTAAAAATTTACAATATTAAAAATTATAATAGTAAGCTTAACAAATATATTTTATTTTAAATATACTTCAAAGATTAAATTTATCACTCATAGGGACTAATTTAAGGTTAATCGTAGAAACTCCCAACCGTATTTTGGGAATATATGAGTTATTTTTATATTATTGTATCTTAATTTTTCTTATGAGTCAATTGTTTCTTTATTTAAGATATTAATTGCTAAATTGCAAGTTTAAATCTCTTAATTTATTCTGATATATTTTTTAATCTAGCTCTTTTTTTTATAATTTTTATTGCTTCTATTTTTTTTGAACTTACATTTATTCTTTTATCATATTTTTGTTTTGGAAGCTCATTTTCACAAATTATATCTTTATCATGAGTTACTTCTCTAACAGGAATACTAAATCCAAGTTGCTCTTCTAAGTTTTTTAAATTAACACTATCTTTAGGGTCTAGTAATATGTAAGTTTTTCCCTTCTCTTTTACTCTTCCAGTTCTTCCTATTCTATGAGTATACAGCTCAGAATTTTCTGGAATATCATAATTGTAAACATGAGTAACACCAGTTACATCTATTCCTCTAGCTGCTACATCTGTGGCTATTAAAAATTGAACCTCTAAATTTTTAAAACTTTTCATTATTTTTTCTCTTTTAGACTGCGGAATATCACTATGTAATTTTTGACATTTAAATCCTTTCATATGCAAAACTTCATCTAATTTATCCACTCTTAATTTTGTTCTGCAAAAAATTATTCCCATAAAAGGATTATCTTCATTTAACATTTGTGTAAGAGTATCTTGTTTTTTTCTATCAGAAGTTACTACTACAAATTGTTCTATATTTTTAAACTTATCTTCATTATTTTTTATAGAAACAACAATCGGGTCTTTTGTGTATCTATACGCTATTTTTTTCACAACAGAGTCCAGTGTAGCACTAAACATCAATGTTTGTCTTTTGGAAGGGAGAATAGAGATAATAGCCTCCATTTCATTTTTAAAACCTAATTGAATCATCTGATCCGCCTCATCTACTATTAATTTACTTACACATGATAAATCTATTGTTTTTCTTTTTATATGGTCTAAAAGTCTTCCTGGAGTAGCTATAACAATATCTATTTCTTTTTCAAACTTAGTTATTTGAGAACTTATTTCCTTCCCTCCATATACAAGAGCTACCTTATAAGTGTTTTCCATGTTTAATTTTTTGATTTCATCATTTATTTGAACTGCTAACTCTCTTGTAGGAGTTAAAATCAAAGTTTTTATCTTTCCATCTTTTTTCTCTTTTTTTTCAAATAATGGAAGTAAAAATGCCAATGTTTTTCCTGTTCCTGTAGCTGCTTCCCCTATTACATCTTTTCCTTTTAAAATAAAAGGAATTGTTTCTTCTTGAATGGAAGTTGGTTCTTTTATCCCTTGCTTTTTCATTATTTCAATTAAATTATTAGAAATTTTTAATCCTTCAAAATTCATAGTTTCCCACCTTTATATTTTATTTTTAAATCATTATTTTTATTTTTAAATTTTTATTTTTTATAAAAAAAAAAGACTTTCTAAAAAAGTCTCTAATTACTTAAATGGTGCGAGAGAAGGGACTTGAACCCTTACGTCGAAACGCCAGATCCTAAGTCTGGTGCGTCTGCCAATTCCGCCACCCTCGCGTTTAAAATGGTGCGTCATACAGGACTTGAACCTGTGGCAACACGATTAAAAGTCGTGTGCTCTACCAGCTGAGCTAATGACGCATATTAAATTTATGGGGTGACCGACGGGGTTCGAACCCGCGACAACCAGTACCACAAACTGGCGCTCTACCAACTGAACTACGATCACCATATAAAATTTTAAAAATTAATGGTGTGACTGAAGGGATTCGAACCCCTGGCCCACGCCTTAGAAGGGCGTTGCTCTATCCAACTGAGCTACAGTCACAAATATTTTGGAGCGGGAAACGAGGGTCGAACTCGCGACATTCAGCTTGGAAGGCTGACGCTCTACCAACTGAGCTATTCCCGCAGATTAAATGGTCGGAATAGCAAGATTCGAACTTGCGGCCCCTTGCTCCCAAGGCAAGTGCGCTACCGGACTGCGCTATATTCCGTACTTCTTTAATACATTTATAATAATACCATAAATAGCAAAGTATGTCAACTTTATTTTTTATTTTTAACTTATATTTTTTTTATTTATAAATATGACTTCAATATTTCAACATTCCCCTCTATTTCAACCTCTAATAAAGCTGGAATAAAATAAGTATCTCCAATTTTTATAGGATAGTCTTTTTCCTTCACTCTTATAAATCCATTTCCTGAAATAATAGAATAAACTTTAAAATTAAGATTTATATCATCTCTATATTGTCCTTTTACTATAAGTTTATCTATGGAAAAATATTCAGAGCATACTAATTTTTGAATAATACAATTTTTGAAAATCAAATTTTCTCTTGCTTTTTCTGTTGTTATTTTTGGTGATTCATTAAATTTTATTACCTCTATAGCTTTATCTAATTGTAAAGGTCTCAGCTGCCCATCTACAACTCTATCAAAATCAAATATTCTATAAGTTGTATCTGAATTTTGTTGTGTTTCACATATTAAAATAGAACCAGTCAAACTAGCATGAACTAATCCTGGATTAACATCAATAAAATCACCTTTTTTTACATTTACGATGTTAAAAATAGAGTTAAATTCTTTTTTTTCAAATTTTTCTAAAAACTCTACTTTTGAGACACCTTCTTTTATTCCCAATATTAAACTTGCATCTTCACTTGCATCTATAACGTACCAAGTTTCTGATTTTCCAAGTTCACCTTCAACTCTCATTGCATATTCATCGTTAGGGTGAACTTGAACAGATAGCTTATCATTAATATCTAAATATTTTATTAGTAGAGGAAATTTATTATTAAATTTTCTATACACTTCTTCCCCTACTAATTTTTCTTGAAATTCTTCTAACAACTCTTGAAAACTTCTATTTTTCAACTCTCCATTTTCAACAAAGCTCATCCCATTTTTATGGCAGCTTACTTCCCAAGATTCTCCATAGTTTTCTAGTGTTGGTAAATCTATGTTTAGTATTTCTTGAAATTTTCTTCCACCCCAAACTTTTTTGACTAAGTTCTTTTTAAATTTTAATGGATACATTTTTACCTCGTCCTCATATTTGTTTTATTCTGCAATTGATTTTAATATTTCTATTTCTTCTCTTTCCGCTCTTGCTTTTGCTGCTCTTTCTCTTGCTGCTGCTTCTTCCGCTCTTGCTTCTTTTGCTTCTTTTGCTGCTGCTGTTGCTCTTGTTTTAGCTGCTGCTGCATTTGCTTGACTTTTCTTTTCTGAAGACGCATTTTCTAGATTTAATTTTTCTATTTCATGTTCATTTTTCAATTTTTGAGCTTCAATTAACTCTAACTTTTTTATTTCTAACTGCATTTTTAATTCTTCAGACTTATTTACATCTACTGTCTTCATTTTTTCAAGCTCTGTTTTATTATTAGATTCAGTTATTTTTATTGCTGCTGCTGGACTTGATACCTCTACTAACTCTTCAACAATTGCTTCTGTATTAGCGGTATCACTATTATTTTTAGAAAAACATCCTCCTAGTAATAATGTTCCAGACACAAATCCTATCCCTACCAACATTTTAGTAAACTTTCCTGTATTTTTTATCATTAAATCTAACATTGTTTTCTCCTTGTAATTTATTATTTTGTTATTTCATGAATGCCTATCGCTGCTGCTCCTACTGCTCCTACTCCTGTTATTACTGATTTTATAGCATTACTTGTTTTTTGATTTTGAATACTTTGAGCATTTTGCTGAACTATCATAGCAGAGCTTAGTTGATCATCTACTAATTTCAACTCTGCTTTCTTCGCCAACATTTCTTTTGGTGTAGTTGCAGGTGTTAGAAGTATTTGTCTTTTTAATGTTTGTAGCATCATTATTTCATTATTTTGACCTTCTCTTAAAATAGCTGTTGAAGAAGGTGCACATCCACCTACTAGCATCGATAATAAAATTACAGTTGATAAAATTTTTTTCTTCATAATATAAGCCTCCTTACTTTTGGGGTAGATAAGTTCTACGCCTCTTTTTTATTATTTAAAATCTAGTTTTATAGTTATTTTAAATTATTTCCTGACAAAGCAATATTTACTGCTCTGTTTTTAGTTTTTTTCATATTTAATAATAACTTTATCTTTAACAATATAGCATATTATTAAAGATAAAGTCAATGGTATAATTTATTTTAAAAGTCTTAATAATTGTATATTTTAATATTTGAATATTTAAATTTTTTCTTCTGCTACTTCCTCGCCTGCTTTTAGCGATAGTAAAGCATAGGTCATCAAATAGTATTAGTTTGCTATTTGATGACCTTTTTTTTATCAGTACTTTATTTATCTATACTTTTTTTACTTCTTTCTCAACGCTTTCGCTATTGATTTTAGGTATTCTTCATACTCTTTATAGTATTCTTTATAGTTTTTTCTTCCGCCCTTTATCCATTTGTTTATTTCTATTGTATAATCTTCTGTTATTATTAAACATTCCAATACTATATAGTCTAGTGGCATTTTTGCTCTTTCTTCTACTGATTCTCGCTCCATCGTTTGATATGCTCTTACTGGGTAGGAATATACCTTCGCTGGTTCTCCTAAATATTTTTTCGATATGTCATTCTCTCCAATATACTCATACACTTTTTGCATTACATTATATTCTGCTTTATCTCGGTTATACTCAAAGCTTAATTCTTGAAATCTCTTTGTATTTACATGGTTTTCTCTTATTACTATTTCTGAAAAATCTACATTTGTTACTTTTCCTCTTTTATTTTTCTCTATTTTCTTTGGTACTAATGTAAAAGTCATTTTTCCATATTGTTTTATTTCTTCCTTTATTTTTAGCTTAGGATATTTTTGGTTATTAAATTCTTTTTTTAATATCTCTAAATTAAATAGCTCTTCAAATCCTTTCTCTTTAAAATATAGTTTCTTTGTTCCTCTTTCTCCTATTTTTTTCTTTGGATTTAATGCTTCTTCTGCTTGTCCTAGTATTTCTTT
>JBOFOQ010000070.1:0-41132 GCA_051659505.1 Fusobacteriaceae bacterium | reverse complement strand
AAATAAATAAATAAATAAATAAATAAATAAATAAATAAATAAATAAATAAATAAATAAATAAATAAATAAATAAATAAATAAATAAATAAAGATATATATTTAAGATAAAGTACTAAAAAAATTAAATACAAAAAAATTAAATATAAAAAAAAACTGTTAACCAGGGATACTATATCTGTGGTTAACAGTTTTTTTTATATTATCTTTATTATTAATTTGAATTTCTTATTTTAATAATCTTAATTGATAAAAATTAGGATTATTTATAGGTGACTGAATATAACCACCTACTTCCTCTATATTTACTCCTGCATTAGCTAAAGAAAAATTCAGAGGATAAATAGGAACTTCCTCGTTCATAATATCTTGTGCTCTAGCATAAAGAAGTTTTCTCTTTTCATCATTAAGTTCAATTTTTCCAGCATCTAATAATCCGTCAAATTCATCATTTCTGAAAAAACTTCGATTTCCTTGACTTCCAGCCATAGAACTATGAAGCATAGCAGAAAGACCGTAGTCAGCATCTCCAGAAGAATTAGACCAACCCATTGTATAAATATCAGCATCTCCACGACCTGTACTAGCAAGATAAGTTCCCCACTCTAATTGCTCAATAGTCATTTGAACACCAATCTCTTTAAGTTGAGCTTGAATGACTGTTGCAAGTTGAGCATTTGTTTCGCTAGAAGTAGTTATAAGTCTTAGTTTTGAATTATAATCATAACCTGCTTCTACTAATAATTCTTTAGCTCTTTTCGTGTCATATCCAAAAGGTTTTGTTTCAGGAGAATATCCAAAAACACCAGGACCTAATAAACTATTAGCTTTTTTTACTGAACTAAATAAAATTCCTTCAATTATATCATCTCTATTAATAGCAAGAGCCAGTGCTTGTCTAACTTTTTTATTAGCTAAAGGACCTTTCACTGTATTAAAGCCAATATATGAAACACCTAAACCGCTTTTTTCAAAAAGTTCTAATTTTTTATGTTCAAGGATAGAACGTCTAGCTATACTAGTAATATCCATAGATACTTGTATTTCACCAGTTTCCAGTCCTATAACTCTACTATTTTCTTCTGGTATATTTCTCACGTGAACGTTTTTAATAGGAGCTGGTCCTCTGAAATAATCGTCAAATCTTGTTAAAATGACTCTGTCTCCTGCTTTCCACTCCTGCAATTTATAAGGTCCTGTCCCCATAGGATTACGAATATATTCAGGAGTACTTTCGTTATACTCTTGGTTCATTATTGAAGCAGTAATATGGCTTAAATGATGAAGTAGTGCACCAAAAGGTTTTTTTGTAACAACAATTGCCGTATAGTCATCAGGAGTTTCAACTGAATCAATTAATTCGTAAAGAGTCCCAACATGAGGAGATAATTTAGCTTTTTCTAAACTGTATTTTACATCTTTAGAAGTAAAAGGAGTTCCATTTTGAAATTTCACATCTTTTTTTAATTTAAATACCATTCTCGTATCACTTTCATTTTCCCAACTTTCAGCAAGTCCAGGAACAATAACTAAATCTTCATTTTTTTCAATCAATCTGTCAAAAATGTTCGCTAAAACTCTTCTAGAGTAAACATCAGTAGCAGTATGAGGGTCCAAAGTTCTAAGTTCTGAACTTTGTGCAAAATAAAGTGTATCTTTTTTCTCTGCAACTTTTTGACTTTCTTTTCCGCAACTAAATAAAAGAAAAGAACTTAAAACAAATAAAAAAATTTTTTTCATAAAATTCCCCCTGAATATACAAAACATTTATTTTGTATATAATATTTTAGATATGTATCACATAGTAATATAATTTTTCATTTTTGTCAAACTTTTGTTTAAAAAAAGTGATATGAGGATTAAAAAGGGAAAAACTTGTAAAAAAAAATTTTTTATAATATAATTTTAGAAATAAAAAAAGAAATTATTTTGGAGGAGAAATGCTAAGTTTATTAGGTGTATTAATTGTTATAGTAGGTTTTGCTATGAAAAAAGATTCGATTTTAATAATTGTAACAGCTGCAATAGTTACAGCTTTTACTGGTAATTTGGGAGTTATGGGTCTTCTTGAAATTCTGGGAAAAACATTTGTAGCTAATAGAGCTATGGCTATTTTTGTAATGATAATGCTAGTTACAGGAACTTTAGAAAGAAATGGATTAAAGGAAGTGGCAGCTTCTCTTATAGGAAAATTAAAAAATGCAACTCCTGGAAAAGTTATAGGGGCTTACGGAGTAATGAGGATAATCTTTGCTGCTTTTAATGTTAGTTTCGGAGGTGTTGCAGGATTTGTTCGTCCAATAGTGCTCCCTATGGCAATAGGGTCTATAGAGGCCTCAGGAAAGGTTGCTAATAGTGAACATGTAGAAGAGATTAAAGGAATGTCTTCTGGAATGGAAAATATAGCTTGGTTTTTCGGGCAAGTTTTATTTGTAGGGGGAAGCGGTGCTCTTCTAGTACAATCAACTTTAGCATCTTTAGGATATAAGGTTGAATTGGTAGACCTAGCTAAAGTAGAGATACCTGTAGCTATTTTTGCTTTAATATTATCTGTTATATATTATTTATTAAAAGATAGAAAGTTAAATATAAAATATAAAATATAAAATATAAAATATAAAATATAAAATATAAAATATAAAATATAAAATATAAAATATAAAATATAAAATATAAAATATAATAAAAGTTAAAATTATCTAGTTTAGGAGGAAAAAATGAATTTTTTTATAAGTTCTGAAATTACATTGGGAGCAAAGATATTAGAAATTATATTTATTATAATGGGTTGTACTCTTATATATACAGGGATTAAAAATCTGAAAGATAAAGAAAATACTTCTCCTGTGGGAACAGCAGTATTTTGGTGCGTATTTGGAATAATTTTAGCTTTTGGAAGATGGATGCCTGCTCATATAACAGGGGCACTGGTAATAATTATGACAATACCAGGGATTTTAAAAAAGGTAAAAGTAGGGAAAAATGATTTTCCAACCCCTGAATATACAAGTAAAATGGCAAATAAAATTGGAATGAAACTTTTTATTCCTGCATTAACAATAGGAGGCTCAGCACTTTATTTTGTGTTGTTTACCAAACTTGGAGCACTAGTTGGAGTAGGTATAGGAGTAATAATCTCAATGGTTATGTTAATGTTATTTTCTAAAGAAAATAAACCGACAACTTTTTTAAATGATGGAAAAAGACTTTTAGATTCTGTAGGACCTCTTAGTGTTTTGCCAATGCTTCTAGCTTCTTTAGGAGCAGTTTATACAAAAGCAGGAGTGGGAGATACAATTGCAGCTATTGTAGGGAAAATAATACCTGAAGGAAATGTAAATGTAGGAATCATTGTTTTTGCCCTAGGTATGGCAATATTTACAATGATAATGGGAAATGCTTTTGCTGCGATAACAGTAATAACTGTGGGAATCGGTGGACCTTTTGTATTAGCTCATGGTGCTGACCCAAAATTAATAGGAATGCTTGCTTTAACGTGTGGATATTGTGGAACACTATTAACACCTATGGCTGCAAACTTTAATATAGTTCCTGTTGCCATGCTGGAAATGAAAGATAAGTATGGAGTAATAAAAAATCAATGTATAATTGCTATATTAATGTTGGTATTTCAAATAGTGTATATGATAATATTTAAATAAAATACTTGGAGGAAAAATGAAGAAGATTTTAATAACAGGATTTGATCCCTTTGGAGGAGAAAAAATTAATCCAGCCTATGAAGCAGTGAAAGGACTAAAAGATGTAATCGAAGGATACGAAGTTGTAAAAAGGGAAATTCCTACAGTGTTCATAAAATCTTATGAAAAATTATTTGCATTAATTAAAGAGATAAAACCAGAAATAGTTATATGTGTCGGACAAGCTGGAGGACGATTTGAAATTACACCAGAAAGAGTGGCAATTAACTTAGATGATGCAAGAATTCCAGACAATGAAGGAAATCAACCTATTGATATGGAAATATTTCAAGATGGAAAAAATGCATATTTCTCTAATCTTCCAATAAAAAAAATAGCTTTAGCTATTCAGGAAAAAGGAATTCCATCAGTGGTATCTAATACAGCAGGAACATTTGTGTGTAATCATGTTATGTATGCATTAATGTATTTTATTGAAAAAAATAATTTAGATATAAAAGGTGGTTTTATACATGTTCCTTATCTTCCAGAGCAAGTAATAAATAAAAAAGGACAACCGTACATGTCACAAGAATTAATAACACGAGGGTTAGAGCAGTCTTTAATCTGTGCTATTAAAAATGATAGTGATGAAAAAATTATAGGGGGAGAAATCTCTTAGTTAGAAATAAAAAAATAAATAAAAAAATTATGCTAGAATATTCAGACATCTGTGATACCATATATATTATAGGAAAAATAATATATATGGAAAAAAAGAATGGTGGGGGCAAGAATGAAAAATAGAAATGCCGTTTATCTGGCTTTTAATGGATGTGGAGCAGCGGTTCCAACAAAATCAGATGTAGATCATTATAATTTATTAAAAGGCTGGGACGCTAATCCAAATCCCAATATTAATATTAATTTTATAGAGAGTCATGACAAGGTTTGTAGAGCAAGAGATGATATTTTAACTGAAGAATTAAAAGTATTGATAAAAGAAAAATTAAAGAAAGCAAAAATTATTCTTTTAGTTGTGACTAAAAACACAGTAAATCAAAGTGAAATTCTAAAATATGAACTTAGTGAAGCTATTGATAAATTAAAACTTCCTATTATAGTAGCATATACTGATATTCAAACTATAAAATCTGCAAATGAAAAAATGAGAAAAGATTTACCGGAAGTTATTCAAGAGAGAATAACTAAAAGTGGAGTAAAAATTATGTTTATTCCTTTTAAGTTGGATGCTATAAGATGTGCTATGAAAATATTTAGTATAGATAAAGTTAAAGATATAAACAACGGTGTTTATGTTTATAAAAATATAGAAACTTGGGATTAAAGAAAAGTATAAAATAACAATAAAATATTTTTTAAAGAAAAAAGAGAAAATTAAAAAATTAATTTTCTCTTTTTTCTTGAATTTATTATTTACTACTTATTTATTTATTTATTTATTTATTTATTTATTTATTATTTTTTTGTTTCTTGCTTCTTTATTTACTCTTGATTAGTCTAATTCATTTAAAGAGTTAAAGATTAAAATATATGATTCTAATGCGTACTCTAAAGCTTTTTCATCAAAATTAAAACCACAATTATGAAGAGCATTATCAAACTTTTTCTCTTTGTTTAAAGTACCTACAAAATAAAAAACTCCTGGAATTTTTTCTTGATAGAAAGAGAAATCCTCTGCTAGCATTTCAGGTTCAACTTCAACCAGTTTAATGGAAGAAGAACTTTCCATTGCTCTTTTGAAGATATCATAATATTTTTTATCATTTATAACTGGAGGATACCCTTCAGCTATGTTCATATTAATTTTACAATTCCAAGAAATTTCTAAACCATGTATTATATCTTTAATTTTTTTTATAATAAGAGAAAAACTTTCTTCAGAAAAAGAACGAATAGTTCCTTCTAATCTTGTTTTTTCAGCAACTATATTTCTCACTGTCCCACCAATAATTTTATTAAATGAAATTAAAGAGGGATCAAAGGGGGAAAGATTTTTACTCACAATAGTATTCATACTCTGTAAAAAAGATAGAGCTATTTGAATTGAATCTATAGTTTTGTGAGGTTGACCTGAATGTCCACTTTTCCCAATAATATCAATGTTTATTTCTGCTGCTTTAGCCATTAATCCACCAATTTTTGACCCTATAGTTCCTTGTGGCAAAGTAGGGAATAAATGAAAACCAAATATAGATTTAATTTTATATTTATCAAAAATACCTGTTTCTACTATGTTTTTAGCTCCACCTGGTCCCTCTTCAGCTGGTTGAAAGATTAAAAGGATATTAGAATTAAATTTATATTTATCTAATGTTTTAAGATAGCTTGCAAAGCCTAAAAGAGTAGCCATGTGACCGTCGTGACCACAAGCGTGCATCTTACCTGAATGTGTTGAAGAAAAACTATGTTTATTTTCTTCAATAGGTAAAGCATCCATATCACTTCTAAAAGCATAAGAATTATCCTTATTATTATCTATATAAACATATACTCCTGTTCCACATATTTCAAAAGGTTCGTACCCCATTTCTTTGAGTTTTTCCATAAGATATTTTTGAGTTTTAAACTCTTGAAAACCAAGTTCAGGTATCTGGTGTAACTCTCTTCTATGAATGGCTAAGTTATTAATTATATTTTTTGAAATAGTCATAAATCACTCCTTAATAATAATTTATTAATATTATAACTTATATTTTTTTTAAATAAAAGAAAAAGATAAATCTAAAATATTACTAGAATTCTAAATTATAGTTGTGTTAAAAAGAATCTATAAAAAAAACTGCACAGAATAAAATTTATTCTGTGCAGTTTTTTTTATTTGTGGTAGAATAGATAAAATCAAAATAGATAGAAGGAGGAGCTCATGAGAATTGTTAAAAAATATGGAGGAAGTTCAGTAGGAACAATAGAAAAAATAAAAAAAATTGCAGAATATCTTTGTAAAATAAATAAAGATGGAGATGAGATAATAGTAGTAGTATCTGCTATGGGGAAAGCAACAGATGCCCTTATAAAACTTGCAAAAGAAATATCTGAAACACCAGATATAAGAGAGTTAGATACTTTATTATCAACTGGAGAACAACAATCTACCTCTCTTCTAAGCATGGCCATTAGGGCTTTAGGTCATAAATCTATATCTTTAACAGGAGCTCAAGCAGGGATAAACACTGTTGGAATGCATACTAAAAATAAAATTAGCAAAATAGATACAGAAAAAATAGAAGAATATTTAAAAGAGGGAAGAATAGTTATAGTTGCAGGGTTTCAAGGGATAAACGAAAAAGGGGATATAACAACTTTAGGTAGAGGTGGTTCAGACACTAGTGCAGTTGCAATAGCTGCTTCATTAGGGTGTGATTGTGAAATTTATACTGATGTAGAAGGAATTTATTCTGTAGATCCTCGTGTTTACAAAAGAGCGAAAAAATTAGAGAAAATATCTTACGAGGAGATGATGGAAATGGCAAATTTAGGAGCTGGGGTAATGGAAACAAGAGCAGTAGAAATTGGAAAAAAATATGGTGTAAAAATTTATGTAGGGGAAACATTAGGAACGAAAACAGGAACATATATATGTGATAGCCATGAAATAATAGAAAAAAAAATAATAACAGGTATTTCAATAAATGAAAATGTTATAATGGTTAATATAGAAAATTTTTCTACTTTTCCTAAAAATGTTTCAGCTATTTTTATGATTTTAGCAGATGAAGGGGTCAATGTGGATATGATATCACAAAATGACGTTGCAGATCTAAAAGGGAGTATAGCCTTTACTTGTCCTTTAACAGACGAAGCCTTTTTAGAAAAAGCTTTAACAAAAATAAAAAGAAGATTTCCAGATATGAGAGAAACAAAACTTAAAGGGGTAGCTAAAATATCATTAGTAGGAATAGGTATGATAAGTAATTTTGGAGTTGCAGCAAGAGTTTTTCAAACTTTAGCAGAAACAAATGTAAGTTTTCACCAGTGTACTACCTCAGAAATTTCTATATCTATGATTATAGAAAAAGATAATATTGAAAAATTTGTAGAAAAATTAGCAGAAAATTTTAGTTTATAATAATATTAGTAAAGAAGAAAAAATATTTATTTTGAGATAGGAGTGGAATAATGAGAAAGTATAATTTGGCCATAGTTGGAGCAACTGGAATGGTAGGAAGAACATTTTTACAAGTTTTAGAAGAAAGAGAACTTCCGATAGATAATTTGTATTTGTTTTCGTCAAATCGTTCAGCAGGTAAAAAAATATTTTTTAGAGATAAAGAAATTATAGTTGAGGAGTTAAATAAAGACTCTTTTACTAATAGAAATATAAATATTGCATTATTTTCAGCAGGAGGAGAGTTAAGTAAGATTTATGCACCTATTGCAGTGAAAAATGGTGTTGTTGTAATAGATAATAGTAGTGCTTGGAGAATGGACTTAGAAGTTCCCTTAGTTGTTCCAGAAGTTAATCCAGAAGCAACATTTACAAATAAAGGCATTATAGCAAATCCCAATTGCTCAACAATACAATCAGTTTTACCATTAAAGATTTTAGATAAGTTATACGGTATTAAAAGAGTAATTTATTCGACTTATCAAGCTGTATCAGGTAGTGGTGTAAAAGGGGTACAAGATTTAGAAGAGGGAATAAAAGGAAGAGAAGCAATGAACTATCCTCATGCTATAGCCTATAATTGCCTTCCCCATATAGACTCATTTTTAGAAAATGGGTATACTAAAGAGGAAGAAAAAATGATAATGGAAACTAGAAAAATATTAGGATATCCTAATTTAGCAATAACATCAACTTGTGTAAGAGTGCCTGTTAAAAACGCACATTCCATATCTATGAACGTTGAACTACTAAAAGAACCTAACATAGAAGAATTAAAAAAAATATTAAGTGAAACTAAAGGTATAATTTTAGAAGATGATATTTCTAAAAATATTTATCCTATGGCAATAACAAGTTCAGGAAAAGATGAGGTATCTGTTGGAAGAATTAGAAGAGATTTCAGTGTGGAAAACGGTGTTAACTTATGGGTAGTAGCTGATAATATAAGAAAAGGTGCAGCGACTAATACAGTTCAAATAGCAGAACTTTTAATTGAAAAATGGAATATAGGGGGATAAAAATGACAATTTTTACAGGTTCAGGAGTAGCATTAATAACACCTTTTAAAGAAAATAAAGAAGTGAATTTTGAAAAATTAAATGAACTTTTAACCTTTCAAATAGAAAATAAAACTGATGCTATAATAATAAATGGAACTACAGGTGAAGCAAGTACACTTTCAGAAGAGGAACAACTTGAATTAATAGATAGAACAGTTAAATTTGTAGGAAAAAAAATTCCAGTAATAGCAGGAACTGGGTCAAATAATACAGCACATGCAATAAAATTAAGTTGTGAAGCACAGAAATTAGGTGTAGATGGACTTTTAGTAATAACTCCATACTATAATAAAACAAACACTAAAGGACTAGTTGAACATTTTAAAAAAATAGCTTCTGCTGTAAATATTCCAATAATTCTCTATAATGTACCAGGAAGAACTGGAATGAGTATATCCATGGAAGTTTTAGAAGAGTTAAAAGACGTGAAAAATATAGTTGGAATAAAAGAAGCAAGTGGAGATATGACTTATGCTATGAATATTGCAAGAATTTTTAATGATAGATATGATATTTATTCTGGAAATGATGATATAATTCTTCCTATGACATCAATAGGTGGGAAAGGTGTTATTTCAGTACTTGCTAATGTTTTACCTCTTGATACACACAATATAGTATACAATTACTTAGAAGGAAGAGTTCAAGAAGCGAAAGAATTACAACTTAGATTAAACGGATTTGTACATTCATTATTTATAGAAACCAATCCAATTCCAGTAAAAAGAGCATTGAATATTTTAGGTTGGAAAGTTGGAGGATATAGATTACCTCTTTATGAGATGAGTGAATCTGCTAGTAAAATTATGGAAAAGGAAATGAAAAAAATAGGTCTTTAAGTGAGGTAATTAAAATGAAAATAGCAGTTTATGGTTACGGAGCTATGGGAAAGTTAATAGCTGAAATATTAAAAGAGAAAAAAAATATAGTATTTTTAGGTGCAGTAGATGAAAGAGAGACACTTCATACACAATGTTATAAAAATTTAGAGTCTCTTCCAGAAAAACCAGATGTTATAATAGATTTTTCTCATTTTAGTAAGATTAATGAAATTCTTGAATACGGTAAAAAAAATAAAGTCGCTCTATTAATTGCAGCGACAGGACATAGTGAAAATGATAAGTGTAGGTTGGAAGAAGCTGGAAAACAAATACCTATTTTAGTTACAACAAACACATCTTTAGGTGTAAATTTGTTAAATGAACTTATGAAGCACATAGTTCCTGTACTAGAAAATTGGGACATAGAACTTATAGAAAAGCATCACAATAAAAAACTAGATTCTCCAAGTGGAACAGCAAAGACTTTACTTGAAAATATAAATAATCTATTAAAAGAAAAAAAAGAATATAAATACGGTAGAGAAGGAATGGAAAAAAGAGAAATAAAAGAAATTGGTGTTCACTGTGTAAGAGGTGGAACGATTGTTGGGGAACACTCAGTTATTTTTGCTGGGGAAGACGAAGTTATAGAAATTAAACATGAGGCACATTCTAAAAAAATATTTGCAAATGGAGCAATAACAGGTGCAATATGGTTAGCTAATCAAAAGAACGGAATGTATAAAATGAGTGATGTACTTTTAGGAAAAAAATAAATATAATAATTTTGGAGGAAAAATGTCAGATATGATAAATCATGGTCAAGAAATAATAAAATATATAAGAGAAGCTAAAAAAATTACTCCTGTTAAAGTATATTTAAATGGAGATGTGGATATTAAATGTAAAACTTTAGGGGAAGTAAAGATATTTGGTAGTTGTAATTCTTATGTTTTAATAGGTGAGTTTTCAATTATAGAAAAATTTATTACATTGAATAAAGAAAAAATAACAGATTATTACATAGAAAATGATAGAAGAAACTCTGCTATTCCAATGTTAAATAAAACTGGAATAAATGCCAGAATAGAGCCTGGAGCAGTAATAAGAGATATGGTTGAAATAGGAGATAATGCAGTTATTATGATGGGTGCAATAATAAATATAGGAGCTAAAATAGGTTCGGGAACTATGATAGATATGGGAGCTATATTAGGTGGAAGAGCTGTAGTTGGAAACAATTGTCATATAGGAGCAGGAACAGTTTTAGCTGGAGTTGTAGAACCACCTAGTGCTAGTCCAGTAATAGTTGAAGATGATGTATTAATAGGTGCCAATGCAGTGGTTATTGAAGGAGTAAGAATAGGGAAAGGTTCTGTAGTAGCTGCTGGTGCAATTGTATTAACTGATGTTCCAAGTGGAGTTGTAGTAGCAGGAAATCCAGCTAGAATAGTAAAAAATAAAGATTCAAAAACAGAAGGAAAAACTGAATTAGTAGAAGATTTAAGAAAAATATAAGCTATAGGGGGCAATTTATGCTAGAAATAAATTCAAATTTAAAAAAAATAGAAGTTTCTATTATAAGAAAATTTTTTGAAGAAAGTTTAAAATGTAATTTTAGTTCAGATAAAAAGTTGATAAATTTAACTATTGGAGAACCAGATTTGCCCCAATCTAAAATAATTATAGATGAAACTATAGAATATATGAAAAATAATAAATTAGGTTATCCTAAATTAGGTGGAGAGCTAGAATTAAAAGAAGAAATTTCAAATTTTTATAAAGAAAAATATAATGTAAATTACAGTGCTGAGGAAATAATTATAACTGTGGGGTCAACTGAAGGGTTGTCTACAACTATTGCTACATTAATCCAAAGTGGAGACGAGGTTATTTGTCCTTTACCTGTTTATCCCGGTTATGAACCACTAATCACACTAAGAGGAGCGAAATTAGTTAAGGTAGATACTTCTAGTGATGATTATCAGTTAACTGTAGAAAAAATTAAAAAAAATATAACCACTAAGACAAGAGCTATAATTTTAAATTATCCTTCTAACCCCTCTGGAGTTATAATTTCGAAAAAAAATAGAGATGAGATATTACTCTTTGCAAAGGAAAATAACTTATATATAATTAGTGATGAAGTATATAGTGAGTTAGTATATAGAGAAGAATATAATAGTTTTTTAAGTGATGAATATAAAGAAAATGTAGTAGTAGTAAATGGATTTTCTAAATCACATTCTTTAACTGGTTGGAGAATAGGTTATATACTATCTAGCGAAAAATTAAAAAAAGAACTTTTAAAAACTCATCAATATACTGTAACGTCTCCATCAATTATATCTCAAATAGGAGCTTTGGTAGCTTTAAAAAAATGCAGTGATATAAAAGAAAATGTAAAGATATATGAAGAGAGAGCAGAAGCCACTTATAAAGCTTTAAAAGATATTGGTTTAAGTCCTATAAAACCTCAAGGGGCAATTTATATATTTGTATCCCTAAAAGAAATAGGAGTTACAGATAGTTATGCCTTTGCTCTAAAACTTCTTAAAGAACAAGGTGTAGCAGTTATTCCAGGAATAGCTTTTGGAATGGAAGGTTTTATTAGATTATCCTTAGTAAAAAATAGTGCTGAAATTTTAGAGGGAATAAATAGAATGAAAAAACTATTATTAAAATAAAAATGAGGTGTGAAAATGAATATGTTATTACTAAGTATATATTTTATTATTGTCTTAGTTGTTGGTTATAGTTCTTATAAAAAAATAAGGGGAAGTTCAGATTTTTTTATAGCTAGCAAAAAAGCAGGAGTATGGCAAGTTACTGGAAGCCTCTTAGCTTCAATATTAGGAAGTTCTGCTATTTTAGGAAGTGTGGCAATGTCATACACCAAAGGGTGGGCAGGAGCTTGGTTTATGCTTTGTGCTGCACTGGGACTGATTTGTCTTTTTCCCTTATTAAAATATTTTAGAAACTTTAAAGGATATAATCTTCCTGAACTATTAGAAAGTTTTTATGGATATGAAGTGAAAGTATTATCTTCAGTGATTATATCAGTTGCATGGATAGGAATTGTAGCAGCTCAAATAATAGGTGCAGCTCAGATAATAGGGATTTTCACTAAAATAAATTACTCAACAGGAGTTGTAATAAGTGGTGCTATATTTATTGTGTATACTATTTTAGGTGGTCAGTTATCAATAATAAAAACAGATTGTATTCAACTAATTTTTCTTCTTTTGGGGATAGTGGTTTGCTATATTTTTTCTTCTACAAATAGCTTGTCATATACTGCACTACCTCTTATCAATGAAAAATTTAAATATATTGATTTGTTAGTATTAATTTTAACATATTCATCTACTTTTTTAGTTGGACCTGATATATATTCAAGAATTTTTTGTGCCAAAGATGAAAAAACAATAAAAAAATCTATAATATTAGCAGTAGTAATATTAATTCCTCTTTCTTTTATATTAGCTAGTATAGGAATAGAAGTATCTCATTCCTATCCAGGGCTAAATACAGTTACTCAGTCACCACTTTTGTACATAGCTGGAAAATCTCTACCATGGGAAGTTAGCCTTATATTGTATTTTGGATTACTTTCTGCAGTAATTTCTTCAGCAGACACATGTTTACTAACAGCTTCTTCAAATTTAGCTCAAGTATTCACTAAGGATTTAAGACGTAAAAATTCTATAAAATTAACAAGAATATTTATAGGTATACTAGGAAGTTTTAGTATTTTAGTTGCTATAAAGTTAAAATTTATTCTTAGTTCTTTACTTTTAGCACTTACAGTTTATTCAGGTGCTTTGATAATACCTTGTGTTTTTGGATTGTTAGGGTATAGAGGAAAGAAAAACTTTACAATTACAGCTATTGTACTAGGGGGAATTTTAGCCTTTATAGGAAAAGTTTATGGTGGGGATTACTCTAATTATATCTTGATAGGAGCGTTCTTTTTAAACGGGATTATCCTATACTTAGGAAAAAAAGAAAGTAAAGGGAAATAAAAAAACTATGAGATTTATCAAATTAAATCTCATAGTTTTTTATTAAATTAAATCCATAATTTTTGTATTTTTATTTTCCCAAGGAATAAGATTGTCTTTTATAGAGTAGGTATCTCCAAAATTTTCTAAGATTATATAAATATCTTTAAGAGTAAGTTTTTCATAATTAATTGATAATTTGTGAGTGCTTTCTTCTAATAAAACATCTAAATTGCTTAAAATAAAATTGTTTTCCCTTAAAATAACTAAAAGTTCATTTACTATTTCCAAAGAGATATGTGTTTTAGATGAAATCTCTTTAGTTGTTATAGGAGGTTCATTATCCACAAAGTTTTTAGTTAAAATAATTACAATAATAGTTGTTAACTTAAATTTAGTATTAAAATTCAAATATTTAATTCCATCAATATTTAGTAAAGTATCATTGTTTTGAAGGAAATAAGTAAGATGAGAACCTAGTAATATTAAAAACCAAATTATTTTTAACCAAATTAAAAATATTAAAATAATTGAAAAACTTCCATAAATTTTATTATATTCAGTTATTAAAATTTGAAGTTTTAGAAAAATAACATTACTTTGGTTAAAAAGTAATGAAATAAAAAAACTAGAGATAATAGCAGGAACTAACCTTATTTTTGTATTTGGCATTATCATATAAAAAATAAAGAAAAATGCCCAGAGAGATAAATAAGGTGCTATTATATTTATAAAAGGTGGAAGAGTTATTATTTTACTTCCATTACCAGTTAAAATATTCATAGATAAAATAGTAAGGGGAAAAACCATAAAAACAGTAAGATAATCTGAAAAACGTCTTCCTAAAGCTCTTTGTTTTTTTATTCTCCAAATGGAATTTAAAGATTTTTCAATAAGTGAAAACATAGAAATAATAGCCCAACCTAAAAAAATAAATCCAATACCTGCAAGTAAACCACTTCTAGTATTATTTAAAAGATTTGTAGAGGCATTTAAAAGAACTCCTAGAGTCTCCTCATTAAGTGGTGAGTTAAGATATAGCTGCTTAGCTAGATAGTCATCAATTCCTAACCATCGCCCAATACTAAAACCGATTGCTAGTAGAGGAACAAGGGATAAAATTGAAATATAACAAAGGGAGTTTACCCAAAGAGAAGAGTTAGCTCTTTTATAATTTTTTAATGCTCCTTTAAAAGCACGATATAAATTGGAAATTTTACCCTCTTTTAGAAATTCTAGAATAAAATATTTTAAATCATTTTTAAACATAGAGTACCTCACTATTTATTCAGATATTATTCATATTATACACTAAAAATAAAAAAATTCTAGAAAATAAATAAATAGTGTATAATTAGTATGTTAGGTTACTATTGATACATAATAATACTATAAAAAATAATAGATAAATATCTATATAAGGATGGTAAAAATGAGTGGAATTGAAAAAGAAATTTTAAAATTTTTAGTAGAAGGGAAAGCATATAGTGATACTGCTATTAAGAAAAATTTTGGAATAAGTGACAAAGAGTTAAAAATAGTATATGAAAATTTAAAAGCTGAGTCATATCTGGAAACATATGAAGAGTTTGAGCAGAGAGAAAAAATGAAAAAGGCAAAAGAAACAAACAAATCAGAAAAAAAAGGGTGTAGTGGTTGCTCGTCTAGTAATTGTGAAAAATCACCATGCCCTGCAAACAAAGATAATGATAATTCAAGAATAATGGTATTAACAGAAAAAGCATTGATGCTAGATTAAAATGATATAATCAAAATAAGAAAAAGTTTTATAACTTTATTAAAAAGATATAAAACTTTTCTTTCAAATAGAATTTATTTTATTTTATTTTGATTTTTCTTGTTTTTAAAAAAAAATAATTTTAGAAATAATGCTATATAAGATGGTAAAATCATAATAAAAATAGCTATGATAAAAGATAGGGTACTTTGCCCATAAGTAACACTTTTATCTATATAGTTTGTAAGAGCAGCCATTAGAGCTAAAGGGTCTAGTCTAAAACCTTTACTAATATGAAAAAAACTATTTAATAGAAACAATAAAGCGTAAAAAGGAAGTAAAATAATAGATAAATTTCTTAAAAATTTTGTCATAGATAACCTCACAGTAAATTTAATAATTTAATTATATCATATTATTGTGTAAATTAAATAAAAAACTGACATGTAATAGACATATATATTTGGTAAAATTATAGGATAAGAGATATTAAAATTGAAAAATGATAAAAACTATTATTTTAGATATTTTTATAATTTAAAAGAGGGTGGAATATGAAAAAAAAAATTCTTATAATTGAAGATGAAAGAGACTTAGCAAAAATACTAACTGATTTTTTGAAATCAGAAAATTTTGAAGTTATTAACTCATATGATGGAGATGAAGGATTAGACGTGTTTTATACAGAAAAACCTGATATTATAATTTTAGATATTAATCTTCCTAAAAAAAATGGTTGGGAAGTTTGTTCAGAAATAAAAGAAAATAGCAATATTCCCATAATAATGATGACTGCTAGGAACTCTGAATTTGACGAACTTCAAGGTTTGGAGTTAGGGGCAGATGACTATATAACTAAACCATTTAGTCTAAAGATTCTTTTAGCTAGAATAAAGAAAACTTTAAAAATAGATGGAAGTGGTATATATAGCTATAAAGATTTTCAGTTTGATATGAGACTGCAAGTACTTTTTATAAGAGGGGAAAAAATTGATATTTCAGGAAGAGAAAGTCAGTTGTTAGAGTACTTTGTTCGAAATAAAAAAATAGTTCTGACTAGAGAAAAAATATTAAATGAAATTTGGGGTTTTGATTTTTACGGTGATGACAGAGTTGTAGACACATTAGTTAAGAGAATAAGAAAAAAAATGCTAGAATATAGTTTAAACATCAAAACAATCAGGGGGGTAGGATATATTTTTGAAGAGATATAAATTAAACTTTAAAAAGAAACTTTTAATATATTCTACAATTATAGTAATTTTTGCGATGCTTTTATCCAATATGTTTAGCTCTATATTTTTAGATAAATTTTATATAAATAGAAAAAAAAATGAAATCCCCCAAATAATAAGTAAAATAAAAACATTAGATGAAAACTCTCTTGAGCTTGAACTTTATTTAGAAAAAATAAGAGAGGAAGAAGGGGTTGTCGTAAGACTAAGAAAAAAGAATAAAAGAATGTCCCATATGATGAGAAACATGAAACATGATGATAATGAAGAAGAGAATCAAATACAGATAAAGGTAGATAAGGGAAAAAGAAGAGTTATTTCCTATCGTGAAACTCTAGAAACAGGAACTCAAGTATACATTTACTCATACTTAAGTTCTGTTGACAATATTAAATATGAAATTCATTTAATAAATATATTAGCTTCATTTTTAGCATTATTATTATGTACTTTAGCTGGAAGTTTATTTTTAAAAAAAATAACAAAAAATATAGAAAAATTGAATAGTGTAGCAAAAAAAATATCTAATTTAGAATTTAATGATTTTACAGTGGTAAACACAGAAGATGAAATTGGAGAGTTAAGTAAAAGTATAGGGCTTATGTCAAATAATTTAAAAGAGTCTATAAATAGACTTAAGAACTTTGTTTCTAATGCTTCTCATGAAATGAAAACTCCAATAGCAATAATAAATATGACTGCTCAAAATTTAAAAAATGATAAACTAAATACAATTGATGAAAAAAATAAATCATATGATATACTAATTAAAGAAACAAAAGAACTTACAAATTTAATAGAAAATCTTATGATTTTATCTAAAATTGATTCTTTTAACAAGCAAATAAAAAAAGAAAAAATAAATATAACAGAATTAATAAAAAAATCTCTTTTAAATTTTGAGTTATTAGAACTAGAAAATGATATAGATGTTACTGTTGAAATGATGGATATATATTTAATTACAAATAAGAATTTAATTAGGTTAGTATTTAATAATTTAATTCAAAATGCACTTAAATACTCCTCTTATAATGGGGAATTTAAAATTTATAGCATAAAAAATGAAATTTATTTTGAAAATAATATAAATTATAAAATTAACGGTGATATTCTAAAATTAACTGAGCCTTTTGTTCGGGGAAGTAATACAGAACTAAAAAAAATTGAAGGTTCTGGTCTTGGCTTATCAATTGTGAAAAATTCTTTACAAATATTAGAAATAGATTATGAGATAAAAACAACAGATGATAAATTTATATTTATATTAAAATTTTAGCTGGAGGAAAATGATGAAAAAAACAAATGCTGTGAGAGAGTTAGAAGCAGCAAAGGTGCATTTTAATCTTGTAGAGTATGTAGTTGATGAAAATGATGTAAGTGCAATAAATGTAGCTTTAAAACTAGGATTAGATATTACTAAACTATTTAAAACTTTGGTTTTATTTAGTGAAAAAAAAGAACTGTTAGTTGCATGTATTCCTGGTAGTGATGAATTGGATTTGAAAAAACTTGCAAAGATAGCTGAAGTTAAAAAAATTGAAATGTTAGGTGTTAAAGAGCTTTTAGAAAATACAGGATATGTAAGAGGTGGTTGCTCGCCTGTTGGGATTAAGAAAAAACATAGAACTTTTATTCACAGTTCAGTTTTAGAAAAAGAAAAAATTTACTTAAGTGCAGGGTGCAAAGGTTTGCAAATAGAGATAAATTCTAAGGAATTAATAAAGCATACAAAAATGCAGGTAGAAGATATAATAGTAGGGGAATAGTATCAAAATAAATAATGAGGTGAACAAATTGCAAATAACAGAAGACAATATTAAATATAATGAAATTTTTAATGAAGATACACAAGGTAAATTTAAATATGATAATATAAAAGATTATTTAAACTCTGAAGAATATTCAGACTTAGGTTCCACACATAGAGCACTCTTTAAAAAGATGATAAAAATAAATTTTGATAAAAGAGATGTTTTAGAAGATATATATTTCAATGAAGGAAGTCCATTGAATAAAGCGTACTATAGTCAGTATGGTGGGCGTGGAGGTATCGGATATCACGGGTTTCTAGTTGCTATATTAAAAATATCTAATAATAGAGAAGTATTTTCTTTTATTAAGTCTAATCAGGAAGAAATGGCATGGTTTAGCAATCTTGGAGATTGGAAGGTGAGGTTTTCAAACTCTCTTGAATCTGTAGGTTGGAATTATTCATTAGGGAAAGAAGAATTTTTTAATATAAAATTAAAATCGCGAGAAATACTAATTGCAATATGGGTAATTTTTTTAATTTTGTATTTTAGTACTCCTAAACTAGTGAAAGCAAGTAATGTTCAACAAATTCGTAATGCTGCTGTATTTGCAGGTATGTTTTATCAAAGTAGATTTAGAACTTTTGACACATATTTAAAAAGTAAGTCGAAAATAAGAACATCAATTACTGTAGGACTTTTTATAGTATTTGCTAATATTATTAATTTAATATGGTTAATTTTTGACAAATAGTAATTTTATACCAAGTAAATATTAAAAAAAATGGATAAATTACTTAAATTTATCCATTTTTTTATAAAGTTTTAACTTATTTTTTTAGTGTTTACAGAAAACTAGAAATATTCCTTGCAAATTTACGTATTAAAAATATTTAGTTAATAGTTTATCATAAGTTCCGTTTTCTTTAATTTCTTTCAGAGCTAAATTGATTTTAGTTAAAAGCTCAGTTTCTTCTTTTCTTGTAGCAATGGCATACTGTTCATTTTCAGCATCAAAGTTAACTATTTTTAATCCTTTATTTTTCTTAACAAAATTTTCAGCAGGAGCTAAGTCCAAAATAAATGCTTCTAATTTTTCATTTTTAACTCCCATAATAGCACCTACTGGTGAGGAAACTCTCTCTACATTTATTTCTTTTATTTTAGTAAGTACTAAATCCCCGGTAAATCCAAGAACAGCACCTACTTTTTTATTTTTAAGATCATCTAGAGAGTTAATTGTACTGTCTTCTCTTACTATTAAAACTTGTCTTGCAGTATAATAAGGTTCAGAAAAACCTACAAATTTCTTTCTATCTTCAGTAGCAGTCATTCCTGCAATAATTACATCAACTTTTTTCATTTGAAGTGCAGGTAAAAGACCATCAAAAGATATATTTTCAATTTTTATGTCCATTTTTATTATTTTAGCTATTTCTTCTATTAGTTCCATGTCAAATCCAACAATTTTCCCATTGTCTAAATACTCGAAAGGCTCAAATTCTGCATTTGTACCTACATATAAAGTCTTACCATAAACTGAAACAGATGCTACAATGCAAATTAGTGATACTTTTAATAAATTTAATAATTTTTTCATTTTCCATCTCCTTTTTATTTTAATGATTTAAAATTTTATTTAAAAAATCCTTAGTTCTTAAATGTTTAGGATTTTCAAAAATATTTTTAGGACTATCGTCTTCAAGTATAAATCCATGGTCCATAAATAGAACTCTATTAGCTACACTTTTAGCAAAACCCATTTCATGGGTAACAATAACCATAGTCATTCCCTCTTTTGCTAGTTCCTTCATAACCTCTAAAACTTCATTTACCATTTCTGGGTCAAGTGCAGATGTAGGTTCATCAAAAAGCATAAGGTCAGGTTCCATAGTAAGAGCTCTAGCTATGGCTACTCTTTGTTTTTGACCACCTGATAGTTTATTTGGATATTCGTTTACTTTTTTCTCTAGTCCAACTTTTTTTAAAAAATTTAATGATAATTTTTCTGCTTCTGATTTAGAAAAACCTCTTACTTTCATAGGAGCAATCATTAAATTTTCTAATACTGTTTTATGAGGAAATAAATTAAAATGTTGAAATACCATTCCAATATTTTCTCTTATATGATTAATATTAGAATTAGGAGAGCTTATATTTTCATTTTTATAATATATATTTCCTCCACTAGGTTCTTCAAGTCTATTTAAGCATCTTAAAAATGTAGACTTACCACTTCCAGAAGGACCAATAACAGCAATAACTTCTCCCTTTTTCACATTAATATTTATTTTTTTTAAAACTTCTAACTTTCCAAAACTTTTCTGTAGATTCTCAATTTTAATCACTTTCTCTCAACCCCTCTTCTATTTTTCTCATGAACATGGTAAATAAGGTTGTTAATATTAAATAGATAAATCCAACTGCTAAAAGAGGTTCTACTCCTCTATATGTCTGACTTGTTATAATATTTGCTGAACGTAGCAAATCTATTCCACCGATAAATCCAACTATTGAAGTTTCTTTTAGTAAAGTAATAAACTCACTTACCAGTGCAGGAAGGATTTTTTTTATAGCTTGCGGAATTATAATTTCCTTCATTGCTGTGGAATAAGTCATACCTAAAGATCTTGCTGCTTCCATTTGTCCTTTATCCAATCCCTGTATCCCTGCTCTTATAATTTCTGCTACATAAGCAGCTGAGTTTATTCCAAAAGCCAAACTAGCAACGACTAAAATAGGAGTATCTCTAAGTTTCCCAACAAAAACTAAATTTGCAAGTATCATAAGTTGAACAACTGCTGGAGTTCCTCTAACTATGTCAATATAAATTAATGATATTGTATTTAGTGGATTTATTTTTTTCCATCTTGACTTAAAAGGATAAAAATTAGATAGTCTCATAATAGCTAGTAATGCTCCAAAAACAGTTCCTAAAATAGTTGATAATAAGGTTACTCCAATGGAAAAAAATAATCCATTTACAATATACTGGTACCGATTTCCTTCAATAAAAATTTCTTTTAATGTTCCTAAGTATTCCATATGTTCTCCACGTTTAAATTTTTTTTATAAAAAAACCACAATAATAATATAATTACTGTGGTTAATAAACATTTTTTATAATCAAAAATATTAATATAATAAAAAATCCCATGATAATTTTTAAGATTCTTAATTTTTATTATTTTATAATATTTTATCTTTGCAAAAGTTTGTTAAATACAGTAACTAATTATTTCTAGACAGAATAATCCCTTTGATATATTTATTAAATTATCAAAATGAATACCCTACTCCTAAGTAATAATTTTTTAGTCACTTTATTTCCCCCTTTTTTTATATTATTAAGGATAATAACAGATTTTTATGTTAATGTCAAATTTTTTTATTTTTTATTGAAAAAAATTTTTTTATAAGGAAATATATTTCTTTTTTAATTTTTTAATTAGAGAGGTAATATCAAGTTTTGTTGTATAAATACCTATTAAAACCATAACTATACCTAAAAATTTATAAATATTAAAATTTTCATTTAATAAAAAAATTCCAATTATTGCTGTTGTGGGGACTTCTACCATGGAAATAATACTAGCTTTGGAAGCACTAGTGTATCTAAGAGCTTTAACAAATAGTAAATAAGCAATAAAAGTAGGAAAAAATCCAAATCCTGCTGCTAATAAAAAAGCTTTAAGAGAAAAAATCTTAGTAACAATAACCTCTGTATTGAGAAATGGAAGTAAAAAAATAGAAGCTACTAAAAAACTGTAAATAGTTATAAGCAAAGGATTCCCACTTTTTTCCACTCGTTTCCCTAAGATTGGATAAAAACCATAAAGAAAACCTGCTATTGCACCGCATAAGACTCCTATAAAATCAAATTTCATGTTTGTGATATGTCCTTCTGTTATGACTAAAATAGCTCCCAAAATAGAGAATGTAAGAGCTATATATTTTTCTAATGTCATTTTTTCTTTAAGTATAAAAATAGAAAGAAAAACTGTGAAAAGAGGACCAGTACAAAGAAGCATAGTAGCTGTTATTGTTCCTACTCGGATAATAGAAATAAATAAAAAAATATTCATTAAACCTTGTGTAACTATTCCAATGATCAAAACATCTTTTATTAATCTTTTAGGAATCATAAAGATAGAAAGTTTTTTTTGAGAAAAACCAATATATAAAAGCCCAAAAATAGCAGCAAAGAATAATCTTAAAAAAGTAATTTCATTTCCTGTAAATCCAACTTGATTAAGTTTAGTTCCAAAAATACCAATAGATCCCCAGATAATGCCAGATAATAAAGCGAATAAATAACCTTTAAATTCCATAGTATACACCCCGTAAATAAAATTGAAAATATCTTAATTATTTTTTAAAATTATTTCTTCCATACAAAATTCCTTCTTCATTATAAAACCCCCATTCTCCAGATGGTTTGCCATTATTGAATTCACCTAAAATATGTATTTTTTTATTTTCGTGATAAATTAAATATTTACCGTGTTCTTTTCCGTTAAAAAAAGACTGCTCTATAATTTTAACTCTATTTTTTTTATAGATAATATACTTCCCATTTAAAAGTCCATTTTCCCAATTTTCAATAGATTTTAAATCTCCATTTTCATAAAAAGAAAGCCATTTCCCAGTAGCTTTTCCATCTTTATAAAATGAGCGATCACGGGAAAAGGCGGTCATCCCAGTGAAAGGCTTATCTTTATTTTTTAAAATATAGTTAATGTTTTCATCGGAAAAAGATAAAGTTGTTAGGAATAAATATATGGTTAAAAACACATATTTATAAATTTTTTTAATCATAAAAAGCTCCTTATTATAAAATAGAGGTAAAAAATTAAAGAAAAAAAGAGTACCAGAATGATACTCTTCTATATCCCAAGTAAAACAAATTAAAGTGCATTAACTTTAGCAGCTAGTCTAGCTTTTTTTCTTGAAGCTGTATTAGCTTTTAATACACCTTTTGAAACTGCTTTGTCTAACTCTTTGTAAGCAACAGATAAAGCTGCTTTAGCTGTTGCAATCTCTTTGCTCTCAACTGTAACTAAAACTTTCTTAGTCATAGTTTTAACTCTTGATTTAACTGCTTGATTTCTTTCTCTGTTTCTTTCTGATGTTAATATTCTCTTCTTTGCTGATACTGAATGTGCCATTCTAAAAAACCTCCATAAATTTAAATTTACATAATAAACATAATAACATAATTAATACAAAATGTCAATATGATCGTTCAATGAGAAGTATTATAGAAACACTTTTTAATATTTAACAATGGACCATTTATATTATAGCATAAAAAAATAAGAAATCAAATTAAATTATATAGAAAAAGATAATTAAAAAATAGCATAGATAAAAACTACAATATATCTATAAAAGATTTGACTAAAATTGATTTATAGTTTAGAATTAAACATATGGTTCAATATTAATTTGATTAAAAGAGAAATAGGTTAAATTCCTATGCGGTCCCGCCACTGTAAAGATGATGAAACTAGAATATGCCACTGATAATATAAAATTATTGGGAAGGCCTAGGAGTAAAATGAATCTAAGCCAGGAGAACTACCATATGTATTTTATTTATTCTGCGTGGACGGAAGGTATAAAAAAATATAATTCTATGAGTTATTAAAATCTATTAAGTTATATTTTATGCTTTTCTCCTAAATTTAAAAGGAGGAACAAATGAAAAAGAATTTTAGTTTAATTGTTTTATTATTTGCATTATTTACAGTACCTACTTATAGTATGCACATTGCGGAGGCTTATTTAACTTTCAACTGGAGCATATTTTGGTGGGTTTTTTATTTACCGTTTTTTTTCTATGGTTTAATAAAATTAAAAGCTTCAGCTAAATCATTAGAGAAGAAACAAGTAATTGCCTTAGTAGGTGCTTTTATTTTTGTTATTTCAGCAATTAAACTACCTTCTGTAACTGGAAGTTCATCTCATGCTACAGGAATAGCGCTAGGAGCAATTTTGTTAGGACCGGCTGAAATTTTTGTAATAGGTGCAGTTGTTTTATTTTTTCAAGCTACTTTTTTAGCTCATGGTGGATATACAACTTTAGGTGCAAATGCAATATCCATGGCAGTAATAGGTGCTCTTGTAGCTTATTTTATCTATAAATTCTTTAAAAATAGAGGACAAGAGACAGCAGGAGTATTTTTAGCCGCATTTATTGGAAATTTAGCAACCTATAGCAGTACAGCGATACAACTTAGTTTATCTCACCCTGGAGAAAATTTTGTGGTAAGTTTGCTAAAATTTATGTCATTATTTGCAATTACTCAAATTCCTTTAGGAATAGTAGAGGGAATTATAAGTATAATACTAGTTTCAATTTTACAAAAAGAAGAGTTTATGAAAACTGATGAGGTGATAGAAAATGTCTAAAAAAAATATGTTATGGCTAATTTTAGCTGTTGTGCTTATAGTTTTTATACCACTTCTAGTAATAGGTGGTGATTTTGCAGGTTCAGATGCTCAGTCAGAAGGACTAATAATGGCAATAAATCCAACTTATGAACCATGGTTTGAAAATATATTTCCACCTTTAGGGGGAGAAATGGAAACTTTTTTATTCTCTCTTCAAGCAGCTATAGGTGCAGGAGTGGTTGGATACATAATTGGAAATATAAAAGGGAAAAGATATGCAAAAAATAATAAATAATCCTTTGAAAAAAGGACTTTTTTGCTTTTTAAATATAGTATTAATAGGAATAAATAATAGTATTTTATCTCATTTATTAATCTTTATATGGACTTTAATTTTGTTAATTTTAAAAGATGTTCCTGTTAGAAAAAAAATATTATTTTTTTTACCAGCATTAGTATTTGTAATTCCAACTTTACTGGTTCAAGGAATAAGTTTTCAAGAGGGAAAATTAATTTTGAAAATAGATTATAATACTGCTTGGAGAGTGATTTCTACTCTTACAGCAGTATCATTATTTGCACTGGATATAACAATAAAAGAATTATACTATATTTTTAGAACGATTAAAATTCCAGATTTTTTATGTGAAATTATTATCTATATGTTTAAGTTTTTGACTTTGATGCTAAAAAATTATAAAGAAGTAAAATTAGCCTTAATAAATAGAGGTGCTTTTAATTCATTTAAACAATCATTTCGTGATACAGGATATTTATTTAATGGAATGTTTAAAAAAGTTTATTTAGATATGAAAAATTTTAATATAGCTCTTTATTGTAGAGGTTATAAAGATAAATTTAATATCTACAATGTAAATTACAGTTTAAAAGTAGCTGATTATGTATTAGCATGCTCATATGTACTACTAGTAACGTTACTCTTAAAGGAGATAGATAAATGTTTAATTTAAAAAATGTTGATTTTTGGTATGAAAAAAATATACCAATTTTAAAGAATATAAATTTAAATCTGAAAAAGAAAGAGATTTCCATCATTATGGGGGAAAACGGTTGTGGAAAATCAACACTTCTTATGTTATTAAAAGGAATAAATAAGATTTCAAAAGGTGAGTTTTTCTATAAAGGTGAAAAAATTTTTTATAAAAAGAATGAAAAAAGAAAATTAATAGAAAATATAGGTTATATATTTCAAGATCCTGATGTTCAACTAATAGGACCTGATGTGGAAAGTGACGTAGAATTTGGTCCTCTCAATTTAGGATGGAGTGATGAAGAAGTCAAACTTAAAAGTGGTGAGGCTATGGAAATGTGTGATATAACACATCTAAAAAGTAAAATACCACAAATGCTAAGTTACGGTGAAAAAAGAAGAGTTGCAGTAGCTGGAGTTTTAGCAATGAACCCTGAAACAATAATTTTAGACGAACCTACAACATGGTTAGACCCTTATCAACAAAAAAAATTAAAAAATATGCTAATTGCTCTAAAAAATAATGAAAAAACGATAATACTAAGCACTCATGATGTAAATTTTGCTAAGGAATTAAATGGGAATTATATATTTATTAAAAAAGGTGAAATAGTAAGAACAGGTGGTATTGAACTGTTTCAAGATGAAGAACTACTAGATTATTGTAGACTAAGATAGGGGGACTATAATGAGAGAACATAAAAATTTAATGATAGTTGGCACATCTTCAGGAGCAGGGAAAAGTATAACTGTTGCAGGACTTTGCAGAATATTTTATAGAGATGGCTACAAAACTGTACCTTTCAAATCTCAAAATATGGCACTAAATTCTTTTATAACAAAAGAAGGTTATGAAATGGGAAGAGCACAAGTTGTTCAAGCTATGGCGTGCTTTATAGAACCTAAATCTTTTATGAATCCAATACTATTAAAACCAACTGGCGAGAGAAAGAGTCAGGTTATTGTAAATGGAAAATCTATTGGAAATATGGAATGGATGGAATATTCCAAGTATAAGAAAAATTTAAAAAATGATGTTTTATCTATATATAATAAAAATATTAGAGAGGTTTATGAAGTTTGTATTTTAGAAGGGGCAGGAAGTCCTGTGGAAATAAATTTAGTAGATGATGATATTGTAAATATGGGAATGGCAGAAATGGTAGGAGCTCCTGTTTTGTTAGTTGCTGATATAGATCGTGGAGGTGTTTTTGCATCTATTCTTGGAACTGTTATGTTACTTAGTGAAAAAGAGCGTAAAAATTTAAAAGGGATAATAATAAATAAGTTCCGTGGGGATATAAATGTTTTAGCCCCAGGTCTGAAAAAAATAGAAGAGATGATAAATATACCAATAGTTGGAGTTGTACCTTTTGCAGATATGGATATTGAAGACGAAGACGGTTTAAGTGCTAAATTTCAGAAAAAGAAAAAAAATAAAGGCCTAAAAATCTCAATTATAAAAAATAAAAGAATATCAAATTTTACAGATTTTGATCCCTTTAATATATATGATGATGTAACTGTAAATTATATAACAAGTTCTGGAGAAATAGGGGATGAAGATTTAATTATTATACCTGGCTCAAAAAATACTATTGAAGATTTAAAAGATTTACACGATAAAGGGATAAGTGAAGAAATAATAAGAGCTTCAAGAAAAGGAATACCTATAATAGGAATTTGTGGCGGACTACAAATGCTAGGTAATAGAATAAAAGACCCATATGAAATTGAGTCAAATATATTAGAAATTCCAGGACTTGGACTTTTAGATATTGAGACAATAATGGAAAAAGAAAAAAATACAACTCAATACACAGGAATACTAGAAGGATGTAAAGGTTTTTTTCATAAATTAGAAGGCGTTGAAATTAAAGGTTATGAAATTCATCAAGGTGTGTCTACTATACCAAATAATCAAAAGATAACATCTATATCTAGTAATAATATTTTTGCAACTTATGTTCATGGTATTTTTGATAATAAAAATTTTATAGATAGTATTTTAAATACATTAAGAGAGAAAAAAGGAATGGTTGCAGTAACTGATGGACTATCATTTGATGAATATAGACAAAAAGAATTCGATAAGTTAGAGACAGTCTTAAGAGAGAGTTTGGATATGAATAAAATTTATGAAATTATGGAAATGAAAAGATGAAATTCATAATAATTTATTTTATAGCATATATTTTAGATTTATGTGTAGGAGACCCAAATTATTTTTTTCATCCTATAAGATTAATAGGAGTTCTTATACAGAACTGTGAAAAAGTTTTATATAAAATTAAAAATAAAAAAATAGGTGGTCTACTATTGACTTTTGTAGTAGTCGTAGTCACCTTTGTAATATCATATTCCTTAGTTAGAGTATCTATTATTTTGGAAATATTTTTAATATATACAACTTTAGCAACTAGATGTTTAGGAAATGAAGGGCAAAAAGTTTTTAATATCTTAAAAAAAGGGGATATGGAAAAGGCAAGAAAAGAGATAGGATATTTAGTTAGTAGAGATACAAATCAAATGGATGAAAACCAAATTATAAGAAGTACAATAGAAACAATAAGTGAAAATCTTGTTGACGGCGTTATTGCTCCCATGTGTTTTGCATTTTTAGGAAGTTTTTTTTATATTAAAGGTTACTCTTTAGCTTTACCATTTGCAATGGCATATAAAGCGATTAATACGCTAGATTCCATGGTAGGATACAAAAATGAAAAATACTTAAATTTTGGAATGTTTTCTGCAAAAGTAGATGATTTTGTTAACTTAATACCTGCAAGATTAACAGGTGGTTTTATAATTCCGATATCTTCTATGGTACTAGGATTACATTGGAAAAATTCATGGAAAATATATTTTAGAGACAGATTAAAACATTCTAGTCCAAACTCAGGAAATCCAGAAGCAGCCTTTGCAGGAGCACTTGGTCTCCAATTTGGAGGTAAAACTAGCTATTTTGGACAGGTTCAGAATAAACCTACAATAGGAGATAAAATAAAGGAGTTTGACATTGAGGATATAAAGAAATCTTGTAAACTACTCTATGTATCATCTTTTATTGGCTTATTTTTATTAGTTATATTGAGAGTATTAATATAGGGAGTGATAAATGGATTTGCATGGTGGGAATATTTTTAATTATGAAGATGAAAAAAGAAAACAAATAATTGATTACAGTTCTAACATAAATCCATTAGGTGTAAGCAATTTATTAAAAAAAGAAATAGGTTTAAATTTTGAACTTTTAGAAAAATACCCAGATCCTCACTATAGAGAACTTAGAAAAAGTATAGGTAGTTTTAATAACTTAGAAAAAGAAAATATAATTGTAGGAAATGGTGCAGTGGAAGTTTTATTTTTATATTTAAAAGTAGAAAATCCTAAAAAAACAATGATAGTTTCCCCTACATTTGCTGAGTATGAAAGAGGTTTAAAAAACATTAAAAGTGAGTTAACTTATTTTGAATTAAAGGAAGAAGAAGAGTTCAATATAGATACGAAAAAACTTATAGAAAGCCTAAATGGAGAAGACCTTGTTGTACTCTGCAACCCTAATAATCCAACAGGAAAATTTATAGAGTTAGAAAAAATAAAATTTTTAAATGATGAACTTGAAAAAAAAGGAATAAAATTTTTTATAGACGAATGTTTCATAGAATTTATAGAGGGGTGGAAAGATAAAACTGCCTCATTGCTAAAAAGTAAAAACATATTCATTTTAAGAGCTTTAACTAAGTATTTTGGGATACCTGGTCTCAGATTAGGGTACGGAATAACTTTTAATGATAAAGTCCGGGATAATATAGAAAAAGTAAGAGAACCTTGGAGCGTAAATGCTTTTGCAGAACTAGGAGGAAGAGTTTTACTAAGAGATACTGAGTATATAGCTCAAACAGATAAATGGATTTCAGAAGAAAAAAAATGGTTTTATCAAGAACTAAAAAAAAATAAAAACATTACCCCTTATGAGACTTCAACAAATTTTATATTAATTAAGTTAAAAAATATAGGTGTTAATACACTCAAGGAAGAACTACTAAAAAAAGATTTTTTAATTAGAGATGCTTCAAATTTTAAATTTTTAGATAAATATTATGTTAGATTAGCAATAAAAGATAGAATTAATAATAAAAAAATAATAGAGGCTATTGAACTAATAACTTCAAAAGAAAAAATAGATATTGAGATAAAAAATGAAATAGAAGTAAACAAAGATAAAAAAGAAACCAGAAAAAAAAGTAAAGGATTCATATTAAGTGGGGTAAGTAGTGGAATAGGAAAAACAACAATATCCATAGGACTTATGAATTTGTTTAAAAATGTTTCTGCATTTAAATCAGGTCCAGATTTTATAGACACTACATTTCATAGTTTTGTAACTAAAAATAATAGCTATAACTTAGATTTGTTTTTAATGGGGGAAGATGGAGTTAAATATAGTTTTTATAATCATTTAAAAGATTTTAATATTATAGAAGGAGCTATGGGTCTTTATGACGGAATAGATAATTCTTTAGACAACTATAGTGTGGCACACTTGTCAAGAGTTCTAGAAATGCCAGTGATATTAGTAGTCGATGGTGGAGGAAAAGGAACTAGTATAGCAAGTCAAGTTTTAGGATATAAAATTTTTGATCCTAGAGTGAATATAATAGGAATTATAATTAACAAAGTTAATAGTGAAAAAACATATAATTTATATAAAGAAGCTATTGAAAAATATGTAGGAATTAAATGTCTTGGTTATCTTGGTAAAAATGAAGAATTTAATATTGAAAGTCGTCATTTAGGGCTCCTTAGGGCTAATGAAGTAGAGGAATTAGAGAATAAAGTTCAGAAAATATCTGAAGAACTAAAAAAAAATGTAGATATAGAGTTTATTGAAAGAGAATGTTCTTTTGAAATTGAAAAACCTAAGGATATTTTCGAATTTTATAAAGATAAATATAAAGGAATTAAAGTAGGTATAGCAAAAGATAAAGCTTTTTCATTTTATTATAAAGATAATTTAGAACTTCTAGAAAAAATGGGTATAGAGCTTAAGTATTTTTCACCTTTAAAAGATATAAAAGTTCCTGAAGTAGATTTCTTGTATTTTGGTGGTGGATATCCTGAAAATTATTTAGAAGAGTTAAGTTTAAATAAAAAGATGATTCATTCTATTCAAGATTTGCATGCACAAAATAAGGTTATATTAGGAGAATGTGGTGGATTTATGTATCTGACACAAGGAATAGAAAATTTAAATGGTGAATTTTTTAAACTATGCTCCCTTGTAGAGTGTGAAATTAAAATGTTTAGTCGATTAGATATATCAAGATTTGGCTATATAGATATTGAATATAAGGGAGTAAAAGGAAAGGCGCATGAGTTTCATTATTCAAAAATATCAAAATCAGGAGAAATGAATAAAAAATATGAAATTTATAAAAAAGACGGTAGACACTGGTCATGTGGTTATAGTAGTAAGAAATTATTAGCTGGGTACCCACATTTACATTTTTTTAAAAGTATAGATATTTTGGAAGAAATATTAAGAGGAGTTGAGAAAAATTAATTATATTAAAATACCAGAAAATATAGAAAAAAGAAGTTTTGAAATAATAACAGAAGAGATGGGAGAGTTAGCATTAAAATATCAAGAAAATCAGTTGCCAATAATAAAAAGAGTGATACACACGACAGGTGATTTCGAATATGCCAATTTAATGGAATTTAAAAATAATGCTGTAGAATCAGGAAAAGAAGCTTTGAAAAAAGGTTTTGATATTTACTGTGATACTCAAATGATAGCTAATGGACTAAGTAAAAAAACATTGGAAAAATTTGGAATAAAAGCATACTCTCTTGTTTCTGATGATGAAGTTGCTAAAATAGCTAAGGAAAGAAAAGTAACAAGATCAATTGTAGGAATAGAAAAAGCAGCAAAGGATAAAAATACTAAAATATTTTTAATAGGGAATGCTCCTACAGCCCTTTTTAGATTAAAAGAGCTTATAGATAGTGGTGAGATTGAAAAACCTGCTCTTATAATAGGAGTTCCTGTTGGTTTTGTAGGTGCTGCAGAGTCTAAAACAATTTTTGAAAATAGTGATATACCATATATAACAGTTAAAGGAAGAAAAGGTGGAAGTACTATAGCTGTTGGAATATTACATGGTATTTTATATCAAATTTTTGCAAGAGAAGGATTTTAGTTGAGTATAGAACTAAAAATAGGATATACAACAGGAAGTTGCTCTGCAGCAGCAACTAAAGTAGCCTTAGAAAAACTTTTTAAAAATACAGAATATTCATATGTAGATATAACCTCATTAAATGATAAAAAAATAATTATACCTGTTCACAGTATTAAACTTTCTTCAAATAAAAGTTGTAGGGTTTCAATAATAAAAGATGCAGGAGATGACCCTGATGTAACAAATGGAATTCAAATTTGCTCTCGAGTTAGAATAGTTGAAGATTTCAAGAATACAGAAAAAGGTTTTGTGGAAAACAATATTTACATTGGTGGTGGACGAGGAGTTGGAATAGTTACTAAAAAAGGGCTATTAGCTCCTATAGGGAAATATGCAATAAATCCAGGTCCTCTAAAAATGATATTTCAAGTTGCAAAAGAGATATTAGAAGAATTAAATATAAAAGAAAAAAAAATAGAGATAATAATTTTTATTCCAGAAGGAAAAAAGAAAGCTCTATCAACTTTAAATTATAAACTTGGAATACTTGGTGGAATATCTATACTAGGCTCAACAGGAATAGTAAAACCTATGAGTGAGGAAGCCTTAAAGGCATCGTTGTATGTAGAGTTAAAAGTGATGAAGGAGAATAGCAAAAAAGATTGGGCTATATTCGTATTTGGAAATCACGGAGAAAGATTTTGTAAAACTATGGGACTAGATAAATCTCAAATAGTTATCATTAGTAACTATATAGGATTTATGCTAGAGTCAGCTATAAAATTAAACTTTAAAAAAATAATTTTAATAGGTCATATAGGAAAGGCTGTGAAAATAGCAGGAGGGATATTTAATACACATAGTAGAGTAGCAGATGCAAGACTGGAAATACTTTCAGCAAATGCTGTTTTAATAGGAGAACCTTTAGAAAATATAAAAAAAATAATGAGCTCTAATACAGTTGATGAAGCCTCGGAATATGTAGAAAAAAAAGAATTGTTCAATTTAATATCAAATAAAGTTTCTCTAAAGTCTCAGGAATATAGTAGAAATCAACTTATTTGTGAAGCACTTGTATTCTCTTTTAGTGGAGAAATTTTAGGTTTTAGTGATAATTTTTATAACTTAGTAGGTGAATGTGTTGAAAAAAATTAATGTAATAGGACTTGGACCTGGTAAAAGTAGTTTTTTAACACTTGAAGGTGCAGAACTTATAAAAAAAAGTAGTATTATAGTAGGAGACGAAAGACAGATTGAATCTATAAAATGTTTTACAGAAAATAAAGCAATTTTTATTTTGAAAAAATTTATAGATTTAATACCTTTCTTAGAAGAAAAAAAATATATGGAAATAGCTGTAATAGTGTCAGGTGATACAGGTTTTTATAGTTTACTTAACTATTTAAAAAAAGAGGTAAGTGCATCTAGACTAGGTGAAAATTTTGAATATTTAAATGTTATTCCTGGAATTTCATCGTATCAATATCTTTTTAGTAAGTTAAAAAAATGTTGGCATGAATATCTCTTAATGAGTCTTCACGGAAGAGAGATTAACTATATAGATATTTTTAAAGTTAGCAATAAGGGTTTAGTGTTACTTACTGATAATATAAATACCCCGAGTAGTATAGGGAAGAAATTAACAGAAAATGGAGAGGGAAACACTAAAATTGTAGTGGGAGAAAACTTATCCTATAATAATGAAAAAATTTATTCTTTTTTAGCAAAAGACTATGATAAGTATAAAGAGTTTTCATTAAATGTAGTTATACTAGAAAAAGGAGATATATAGAATGGGACATATATACGACAAAGATTTTATCGTGGGAGCAGTACCCCTTACTAAACAAGAAGTAAGAGCCGTTTCAATATCTAAACTAGATTTAAAAGAAGATACGATATTAATAGATGTTGGAGCAGGAACAGGATCAATAGGAATAGAAGGAGCTACATATATAAAAAAAGGTCAAGTTTTTGCAATAGAAAAAGAGAAAAAAGGTTGCGATTTAATAATTGCTAATAAAGAAAAATTTTCTTGTAACAATTTAACTGTAATAGAGGGAAGAGCTCCAGAGAATATTCCTAAAATAGCCTATGATAGAATGTTTATAGGTGGTTCAACAGGTTCTTTAAAAGAAATTTTAGAACATTTCATTAAATATTCAAAGGAAAATTCAAAATTAGTAATAAATATAATTGCTCTTGAAACACTAACACTAGCTACAACTTACTTAAAAGAATTACAATTTAAAGAGATTGAAATTTGTAATGTAAGTATAAGTAGAGGAAGAAAAATAGGCGGTTATACTATGATGTATGGAGAAAATCCAATATATATAATAACGGCGATAAAGAGAGGGAACGATGAATAAATTTTATGGAATTGGAGTTGGAGTTGGAGATTCTTCTATGGTTACTTTAAAGGCAATAGAAACTCTGAAAAAAATAGATGTTGTTATACTGCCAGAAGCAAAAATAGGGGAAGGAAGCACTGCATATGAAATTGCTTCTAAATATTTAAAAGAAAATATAGAGAAAGTTTTTTTAGAATTTACCATGGTACGAGATGAGGAACTAAGAAAAATATCTCGAAAAAAAAACACAGAAATAATAGAAGAATATTTGAAAAATGGTAAAAACATTGCTTTTTTAACTATTGGAGACCCTATGGTATATAGTACTTATTCTTATATTTTACAATATTTAGATAATAAATATAGCGTGGAAACAGTCTGTGGAATACCAACATTTATAGATATGGCTTCTATGTTAAATATTCCCTTAGTATTAGGAGATGAATCTCTAAAAGTAATTTCATTAAATGAAAATACAAATATAGAAAAAGAAATAGAAAATTCAGATAATTTAGTTTTTATGAAAGTTTCTAGAAATTTTAATCAGCTAAAAGAAGCATTGAGAGCAACTAATAATTTGAATAATATAGTTATGGTTTCAAATTGTGGGAAAAAAAATCAAAAAATATATTGGGATATAGAAAATCTTAAAAATGAAGATATTGAATACTTCACAACATTAATCTTAAAAACAAGGGGGATTTCACAGTGGAAAAAGTTTTCTTTATAGGTGCAGGACCTGGAGATCCAGATTTAATAACAGTAAAAGGAAAAAAAATAGTAGAGAGAGCAGATATAATAATATATGCAGGTTCTTTAGTTAATCCAGAAATAATTGCTTGTCACAAAGAGGAAGCAGAAATTTTTAATAGTGCTTCAATGACTTTGGAAGAGGTAGTGGAAGTTATTAGAAGAGGAGTAAGAGAGGGGAAATTAGTAGCTAGAGTCCACACAGGAGACCCTTCAATATATGGAGCAATAAGAGAGCAAATGGATATGTTAGATGAAACAAAAATTGAATATGAAGTTATACCAGGAGTGTCATCATTTGTAGCTGCTGCTGCTGCTATAAAAAAAGAATTTACATTACCTGGAGTATCACAAACTGTAATTTGTACAAGACTAGAGGGAAGAACTCCTGTTCCTGAAGAGGAATCACTGGATAAATTGGCATCACATAGAGCTTCTATGGCAATTTTTTTATCTGTTCATATGATAGGAGATGTAGTAGAAAAATTAACAAAATACTATCCTAGAGAAACTCCAGTTGCAATAGTTGAAAAAGCTACTTGGGCTGATCAAAGTATTTTATATGCAACATTAGATACTGTGGAAGAACTTGTTAAAAAAGCTGGAATTAAGAAAACAGCTCAAATTTTAGTTGGAGATTTCATAGGCAATAAATATGAAAAATCTAAACTTTATGATAAGCATTTCACTCACGAGTATAGAAAAGGAATTTAAAATATGAAAATAGCAATTTGGACAGTAACAAGAATGGCGGGAGAGAACAGTAAAAAAATAAGAGATGTTATCTCTGCAGATATTTTTACTTTAAAGAAATTTAGAGTAGAAACAACTATTGAAATAGAAGACTTTACAGAGGAATTAAAACATAAATTTAATAAATACGATGCTCATATATTTGTTATGGCAACGGGAATAGTTGTAAGAAAAATAGCACATTTGCTAAATAGCAAAGAGATAGATCCTGCTGTTATAGTTATAGATGAAAATATAAATTTTGCAATATCTCTTGTATCAGGGCATTTAGGTGGAGCTAATGAATTGACAAAAGAACTGAGTGAAAAATTAGGAATAACACCAATTATAACAACTTCAACAGATATAACTGGAAAAATTGCTGTGGATACTTTAGCACAAAAATTAAATGGTCAGTTAAAATCTTTGGAAACAGCGAAGGAAGTTACAAGTTATATAGTAGATGGAAAAAAAGTGTCAATACTTCTACCTAAAAACATGAAGAAAACAGGGTCAGCTGAAGGAGTAATACTTGTTTCAAATCGAGAAGAAATAAAAATAACTCAAATTTATCCTAAAAATATAGTGCTAGGAATAGGGTGTAAAAGAGGAACAAGTAAAGAAATAATATTAGATGGAATTAATGAAATTTTAAAAATCACTAATATTTCAATAAAAAGTTTAAAACATATTGCCACTGTTGATATAAAAAAAGATGAAATTGGTCTTTTAGAAGCTGCAAAATTTTTAAATTTAGAACTTATTATAGTGGATAGGAAAAAAATAAAAATTGTAGAAGATAAATTTATAGTTTCAGATTTTGTAAGAGAAACAATAGGAGTTGGAAGTGTTTCAGAACCTTGTGCGTTTTTAAGCTCGAATCAAGATGGGGAATTTATAGTTCAAAAGCACATAAAAAATGGTGTTACAATTTCAATATATGAGGAGAAAATAAATGAAGAATGAAAAAAAAATATATGTAATAGGAATAGGTCCTGGAAGTATGGAAGACATATCTAGAAGAGCGCATAAGATTTTAGAAAGTGTAGAGGTTATAGCAGGATATTCTACGTATATAGATTTAGTTAAAGATGAGTTTAAAGAGAAAGAATTTTATTCTTCAGGAATGAAAAAAGAGATTGAGAGATGTGAAAAAGTACTAGAAATTGCTAAAACAGGAAAAAGTATAGCTCTAATCAGTAGTGGCGATGCAGGAATTTACGGAATGGCCGGGATAATGATAGAAGTTGCTAAGGATAGTGGATATCAAGTTGAGATAATACCAGGGATAACCTCTTCTCTAGCAGGGGCAGCGTTAGTAGGGGCACCACTTATGCACGATTCTGCAACTATAAGTTTAAGTGATCTCATGACTGACTGGGACGTAATTTTAAAAAGATTAGACAGGGCAAGTGAAGCTGATTTTGTAATCTCTCTCTATAATCCAAAAAGTAGAGGAAGAGTAGAGCAAATAGTTGAGGCAAGAGATGTGATGTTAAGACATAAATCACCACAAACACCAGTAGCACTTCTAAGACACGTAGGAAGAAAAGAAGAGAATTACACATTAACAAATTTAGATGAATTTTTAACTCATGAAATAGATATGTTCACTGTAATTATTATAGGAAATTCAAAAACTTATGTACATGAAAATAAAATGATAACACCTAGAGGATATAAAATATGATTTGGGTTATAGGTGGTACAAAGGATTCGAGAGATTTTATAGAACTTTTGGAAAAAGAGTTATTGAAAACAACTATAGTAACTGTTGCCACTGAATATGGTGGGAAACTATTAGAAGAATATAAAACTAATGTTTTAGTTGGAAAAATGACTGTGGAAGAAATGAGAATATTTGTCACTGATAATAAAATTGACAAAATATTGGACTTTAGTCATCCTTATGCTGTTGAAGTTACAAAAAATGCAGTGGAAATAGCAAAAGAAAAAAAGATTAACTATATGAGATATGAAAGAAAAAACATATATGAAACTGATGAAAATCATATTAGTTTTGATAATTTGACCTCTCTTATAGAATTTTTAGGAACGTTAGAAGATAAGATATTAGTTACTTTAGGTGGAAATTCTGTATCTGAATTTAAAAATTTAGAAAACTTAAAAAATATTTATTTTAGAATTTTACCTGATGTAGATGTATTAAAAAAATGTAAGGACTCTAATATCTTAGCTAAAAATATTTTTGCCATTCAAGGTCCTTTTTCAAAAAAAATGAATAAGACTTTAATAGAGGAGTACAACATAAAATATTTTGTGACTAAGCACTCTGGGGCAACTGGGGGAGAGAAAGAAAAAATAGATGCATGTAATGAAACTAAGTGTAAATTGATTTTTTTAGATAAACCTAGCATAAATAATGGTAGTTCTACTTTTGATTCTGTGTTAGAATTATACAAAGAAATAAAAAAATAATAAAAGTAAGGATAGCAAGGACAAAGAGAGGTACGAAGAGTGCAATTGAACAAATTTATTGTATTAGGAATAACTCATAAAGAAGTTGATATGGAAGAGAGAGAATGTTTCATAAAAGAAAATCCAGAAAAAGTAATTCAAGAACTTTATGAAAAAAAAGAGATAAAAGGCTACATAAATCTTTCTACATGTTTGAGAGTTGAATTTTATATTGAACTGCAAAATGAAGAGGATTTCTCAAAAGTAATTGGATATTTTTCAAAAACTGAAAATATTTTTTATAAAAAAGGAAGTGAAGCAGTTTATTATTTATTTAAAGTTGTCTGCGGATTTAATTCAGTAATAAAAGGTGAAGATCAAATTTTATCTCAAACTAAAAAAGCACTATTTAGTTCCCAAGAAAAAAAATGTAGCTCAAAGATACTTAATATTGTTTTTAATAAATCTATAGCTCTTGGAAAAATGTTTAGAACAGAGAGCAATATTTGTAAAAATGCTCTTTCTTTAGAGGCTATCTCAGTAAACTTTTTAAAGTATTTAGTTGGAGATATAAAGGATAAAAAAATTCTTATTTTAGGAGTGGGAGAGTTAGCACAAGGGATACTGAAAATATTAGTTAAAATGGGACATGAAAATTTATCCATAACGAATAGAACTAGTCATAAAACAATTGAGATAACAGAGAAATACAATAGTAAATTTATAGATTTTGCAGATAAAGATAAAGAAATCGTAAAAAATGATATAGTTATAAGTATAACATCTGCTCCTCACTACATAATAAGAAATAAAGAGATGGAAATACTAGAAAACAATAAAGAATATTTGTTTTTAGATTTAGCAGTACCGCGAGATATTGAATCAGAAATAGGGAAAAGAGATAATGTAACTCTTTACAATTTAAATGATATTTGGAATATATATAATGAAAATATAGAAAATAGAGAGTGTTTATTGGAAGAGTATTCTCATTTATTGGATACTCAAATGGAAAATGTAAATAAATCATTAAATTATATAGAGGATAAATAATGAAAAAATTAGTAATAGGAACTAGAGGAAGTTTGTTAGCATTAGCCCAAAGTGAGTATATAAAAAAAGAGTTAGAAAATAAAAATCAAGGTTTGCAGTGCGAAATAAAAATTATTGTTACAAGTGGAGATAAAGATTTAGTTTCAAATTGGAATAATAGCGATAAATCTCTTAAAAGTTTTTTTACTAAAGAGATAGAGCAAGAATTACTAGATGGAATAATAGATATAGCAGTTCATTCTATGAAGGATATGCCTAGTATCTCACCACCTGGACTTATATGCGGAGCAACTCCTGTAAGAGAAGACAGTAGAGACGTTTTAGTTTCTAGAGAAAACATTAAATTTATGAATCTTCCAAAGGGTAGTATAATAGGGACAAGTTCTTTACGAAGAACTATGGGAATTAAGAATTTAAGAGAGGATATAGAAATAAAGCAAATTCGTGGAAATATTCATACAAGACTTGGAAAACTTGAAAATAAAGAGTATGATGCTATAGTTTTAGCAGCAGCAGGACTTAAAAGAGTTGGACTGGAAAGTAAAATAACAGAATATTTTCAACCGGATCTTTTTATACCTGCTCCAGCTCAAGGTGCACTATATATTCAGTGTAGAGAAAAAGATGAAGAGATTAAAAGCATTTTAAAAAGTATTCATGATGAAAAAATTGAGAATCTTGTTCTGATAGAAAGAGAATTTTCTAAAATATTTGACGGAGGTTGTCATACTCCTATGGGATGTAGTGCAAAAGAAATCAATGGAGAAATTATTTTAATCGGAAATTATTTTTATAAAGATAAAGAATATAAAGATAAAGTAGTTGGAAAAGTAAGTGATAGTGGAAAGTTAGCTCGTGAATTAGCTCGAAAAATAAAGGAGAAAATAAATGAATAAGGGAAAAGTATATTTCATAGGAGCAGGTCCTAGTAATATTGGACTTTTAACACTTAGAGGAAAAGAACTAATAGAGCAAGCAGACTGTATTGTTTATGATAGATTAATAGATGATAGAATACTTAAATTTGCAAAGTCAACAGCAGAACTAGTATATTTAGGAAAAGAAAATATTGGTGGAGGGCTCCTTCAAAAAGAAATTAATGAAACTATTGTAAAAAAAGCTTTAGAAGGAAAAAATGTAGCTAGAGTAAAGGGAGGAGATTCCTTTGTATTTGGTCGTGGTGGAGAGGAGATTCAGGCTCTCAATGAGCATGGAATACTCTTTGAAATGGTACCAGGAGTTAGTTCTTGTATTGCAGTTCCACAGTATGCAGGGATTCCTGTAACTCATCGGGGAGTAGCAAACTCTTTTCATGTATTTACAGGGCATTTAGCTGATGATAGAAAAGAACTAGATTTTGAAGTTATTGCTAAATTAGATGGAACGATAATATTTTTAATGGGAATAAAAAATATAAAAAGTATTATGTCTAATCTTACTAAATTCGGAAAAAACATTAATACTCCAGTTGCTGTAATAGAAAAAGGAGCGACAGAAGATCAAAGAGTAAATGTAGGGACAGTGGAAACTATAGCAGAAATAGCTGTGAAAGAGAAAATCGTATCTCCTGCAATAATTATTATAGGTGATGTTGTAAATTTCAGAGATGAATTTAAATTTTTAGGAATGATATAAAATAAAAAAAGAGGAATGGTAGTAGATATAACTTTCTTTGGCCCATAGGATGCAGGTTGAGCACATCATTTTGAAATTTTATGATTTTTCTGAACGCTAAGTTGTATAATGAATTGTCCCAAAAGGTTAGTCAAAAAAAGAAACTCATGATAAAATCAGTATGCTGAGGAAAAACGCAAATTAAACGTCAGCGAAAGGAGATTAATCATGAGTATAGATAATGATATCATAAAA
>JBOFOQ010000069.1:0-33342 GCA_051659505.1 Fusobacteriaceae bacterium | reverse complement strand
ATTTATTTATTTATTTATTTATTTATTTATTTATTTATTTATTTATTTATTTATTTATTTATTTATTTATTTATTTATTTATTTATTTATTTATTTATTTATTTATTTATTTATTTATTTATTTTAGTAAAACCTCTACTAATATTTTATAAAAATTTTCTATTGGTTCACAATTATTATATGCTTTTGTTTTTAGTAACGCTCCTTGCCAGCTACTTGCTATGAACTCCCCTAGTTCTTTAAAGTTTTTCATGTTTCCTTCTTTTAAACAATTCTCAATTTTCATTACTATTTCCTGATGAATTTTTTTAGTTGCTTCTTGTATTACCGAGCTTCCACAACTTATCTCTTGAGTTAAATTTCCAATAAAACATCCAAATTTTGGACTTTTATCTTGAGAAATTTTATCTATCATATTTCTATAAAATAATCTTATTCTATCTAAAGGAGCAATATCCTCATCTGAAAGAATATTAAATTTATCTTTGTTTATTACAGAATAATAATAGTATAATGCTTCTTTTCCATAATCCTCTTTACTTTCAAAATAATTGTAAAAAGACCCTTTAGGAATTCCAGCTGCATCAGTTAGTTCTTTTACTCCAACGCCGTTATATCCTTTTGCGTGCATTACATTTATAGATTTTTTTATAATTTCATTTTTTTTCATTGTTTTTTTATCCACGATATATTATCACCATTATTTCCTATTTTTATTTTTTAAAATTTTTAATATCTCTTCAGGTTCCATCCGTTTTGTATAATCTAACTCTAAATGCTTAAAGAGAATTATCCCTTCACTACTGACTAAATATGTTCCTGGAACAGGAAGTTCTGATTTTTCACTACCATTTGACTCTACTAAATTTATACCAAAACTTTTATACAACTCTTTTAGTTCCTCATCTAAAGAAAACACTATTCTAAAAGATTTCGCAACTTTATTTTCATTATCTGAAAGAAGTTCATAATCTAAATTTAGTTCTTTTTTCAAAAGTGCAGAGGTTTTAGATAATTCTGGAGATATAGCAACTACTTGTGCTTTATTATCTAATATTTCTTTTAATACATCTTGGAAACCTCCAAGTTCTACTTTACAATATCCTCACCAACTCCCCCTATAAAAACTAATAATAAGAGAACCTTTTGATAAAAGCTCTTGGGAATTAATATTTTCTCCCTGTGAATTAAGTAAAGTAAAGTTAGGAATTTTATCTCCTACTTTTAAAGAGGTTTCTATTATTCTTTTTCTTTTTAATTCAGCCAAACTACTTTCCATTATTTTTTTTGTTTCTGTAGAAACTCTTTTTTTAAATCCTTCCCTTAGCAAGGTTAATTTTTCTTCAATCATATTTCCCTCCCTGTATAGCTAAAATTAAAAATAATAATTTAATATATTTTAATTTTACGACCGTTCGTCTTAAATGTCAATATTTTTCTCTTGACTTTCAAGACGTCTGGTCATATAATATTTTTAGAAGTAATTAAATCAAATAATTTAAGGAGGTTTCAAATGAAAAAATTGATTTTTTCTGCACTACTTTTAGGTTCTTCTTTATCTTTTTCAGCAGTTCAGAAAGCATATTTTGCTGGTGGTTGTTTTTGGTGTATAGAATCAGCATTTGAAGAATATCAAGGAGTTAAAGAAGTTATTTCTGGTTATTCTGGAGGAGAGTCTACAAATCCAACTTATAAAACGTACTCTCATCCTGAACCTGGAAAATCAGCTCATGTTGAAGCAGTAGAAGTTTTATATGATGACAGTGTTATTTCTTATGAAAAATTGCTTCATGTATTTTGGAGACAAATAGATCCAACTGACGGCGAAGGTAGTTTTGTTGACAGAGGATTTTCTTATACTAGTGCTATTTTCTATCAAAATGACAATGAGAAACTACTTGCTGAGAAATCAAAAGATTATTTAGAAAAAGTTGGACCTTTTGCTAATAAAAAAATTGTTACTAGAATAGTACCTTTTAAAAATTTTTATCCTGCTGAGGAATATCATCAAAATTATTATAAAAAAAATACTCTTAAATATAAATATTACAGAGATAGATCTGGAAGAGATCAATTTATTAGTAAAACATGGGGGCAAGAAAGAATGAAATTAAAAGACAAACTATCTCCACTTCAATATAAAGTTACACAGGAAAATGCGACTGAAAGACCATTTGACAACGAATATAACGACAATAAAGCTCCAGGAATTTATGTTGATATTGTATCTGGAGAAGCTCTTTTTTCTTCCCTTGAAAAATTTGACTCTGGTACTGGTTGGCCAAGTTTTTATGACATGTTAGAAAAAGACAATGTTATTTTAGTAGAAGATAACACTTTATTTACAAAAAGAATTGAAGTTAGAAGTGTTAAAAGTGATTCTCATTTAGGTCATGTTTTCAATGACGGACCAGACCCTACTGGACTTCGATATTGTTTAAATTCAGCATCTCTTAAATTCATTGGTGTTGATGACTTAGAAAAAGCTGGTTACAGTAAATATTTAAAATTATTTAAAAAATAATTTTTTATAGAAGTTTTTTAACCTAAATATTATATACGTGTAATAAAAAAAATGACTTTCAAAAGATAATTTATTATCTTAGAGAGTCATTTTTTTTGAGTTTTATATTTTATTAGTTCTCTTTTCTCTTAACTATCTCTTTAACTATAAAGGTAGCTACGTCATCAGCATATTTCCCTGGTCCAAATCCAGCGTCATACCCTAGTTCTTTTGCTAGTTCATTTGTTATTCTTGGTCCTCCAGCAATTATAATCATTTTTTCTCTTAACCCCTCAGCTTCAATAAGTTCAATTAAATTTGTCAAATTTTGAATATGTACATCTTTTTGAGTTACTGTTTGAGATATTAAAAGTGCATCAGCATTTAGTTCTACTGCTTTTCTTATAAATTCTTCATTAGGGACTTGACTTCCAAGATTATATGCCTCTATCCCTTTGTATCTTTCCAAACCATAGTGACCTGCATAACCTTTCATATTCATTATAGCGTCGATTCCAACAGTATGGGCATCTGTTCCTGTACTAGCACCAACTATAACAACTGGTTTTTTAATATTCTCTTCTATAAAATCTTCAGTTTCATGCATATCCATAGTGTCTATTTCAATTGCTTGTACTTTTATATTTTCATAATCTATCCCTACAGGCATAACTCCATAAACTACATAAAAAGAAAATTCTTTATCTAAAGAATGAGTATGGGCTACTGCTGGGTCTTTTAACCCTAATTTTCTAGCAACTACTAAAGCTGCTTCCATTCCTTTTTCATTACAAGGAACTGGAAGTGTAAAACTCATTTGAATTTTCCCGTCATTCATAGTATCACCATAAGGTTTTATATTATGAAAATCTAAATTTTTATCATATACTTTCTCTTCAGTTGAATATAATCCAGTGGACATTACTTTTTACCTCCTAGCATTAAGTCTATAAAAGGATTAAAATATGTTTTGTCCTTTTCAAATACCCCATTTAGTCCTTTTCCCCCATCTATTGGTCTCTTTATTCCAGCAAAAATACCCTGTTCTAAAGTTTTAAATATCCCTATATTCTCTATTTTTTTTAATAAAGTTGTTGATTCTTCCAATACTGTTTTAGCTCTATTTACAATTATTCCATCTTTTTTAAATTCCATTTCAGAACCTAAATCTTTCATTGTATTAAATATATACTGGGCATTTTCTATTGAAAGCGCTCTATCTGACATGAAAGGTGTATGTATTGCTTCAGTTAACATTCCTAAGAGATGAACTTTTTGACCAGTCATTATAGTTACCATATTAAAAAGTGCATTTTGAACATGACCTTTAAATATATTTCCTGTCATAAATTTTGTAGGTGGCATATATTTAAGTGGAGCTTTTGGAAATATTTCTCTTGCCATTTCAGCTTGAGATAATTCTAGTAAAAATCCATTTTCTACTCCTGGTTCTATTTCAAAAGCGTGTCCTAGTCCCATTTGTTCTTCTGGTAGCCCAGCTACTAGTGCAAACTGTTCATTAATAAATTGTGAAGCTAAAACTGTATGTGCCTCTTCTATGGCATCTGCTGTTGTTAAATAATTATCCTCACCTGTATTTATTATTACTCCTGCAAACCCATTTATAATTCTTGAAAAATATTGGTCGACTAATGTTCTTTTCATATTTATATCTCTAAATAATATTCCATATAAAGCATCATTTAGCATCATATCTAGTCTTTCAATCGCTCCCATTGCAGCTATTTCAGGCATACATAATCCAGAACAGTAATTACACAGTCTTATATAACGTCCTAATTCTTCTCCCACTTCATCTAATGCCTTTCTCATAATTCTAAAATTTTCTTGCGTTGCAACAGTTCCTCCAAACCCTTCAGTAGTTGCACCGTAAGGCACATAATCTAGAAGAGATTGTCCTGTTGTTCTAATTACTGCTATTACATCAGCACCTTGTCTAGCTGCTGCAACTGCTTGAGTAACATCTTCAAATATGTTTCCTGTTGCAACTATTAGATATAAATAGGGGCCTTGTTTTTCTCCGTACTTTTCTAAATATCCCTCTCTTTTTTCTCTATTATTTTTTATTTTCTCCACAGTTTCTTTAGCTATTTTTTCTATTGCCATTTTTATTTCAAACTCATCATGCCAAGGAATTTTAGTAATATCTAATTTTTTTTCTGATATTTTCAAAGCTATCTCTTGAGGAGATAATTTTGTTTCTACCATAGCATTACCTAAATATTTAGCTACTCCTATGTTTATATTTCCATTTTCTTTTATAAAATCCACTACAATATTAGGAAGAGGAACTTCAAACTCATCTATTCCATCTATTCCTAAAAGTCTACAAATTGTTCTCTCAACTGTAACTGTACTGTGCTTATCAATATATTCTTGTGCATTTTCAGCTATTTTTGATGCTGATTTTCGTGCTTCATCAACAAGGTTCCAATCTAAATTTAACTTTCCTTTCATTCTAATTCCTCCCTGTACTCTTCTTCTAAAATTTTTGAAAACTCATCATCCATTCCTAAGAGAGTAGCTATATTTAATGCATATTTTGGAACAATACAATCTTCTTTTTTTTCTAATCTATAATCCATATAATCTTGCAAAATACTCATGGAATTCTTATTTAAAATCATTGTTTTCTTTAACCCTTGGAAATTTACATGTTTTAATCCTATAACTTGGTAGTGTTTCATATCTTCATTAGCAATACCATCAAAATGTGTTGTCAAAATTGATATACTAGATTTTTTATTTAAAAATTTAGCTAAAGATTTAACAATTTTCTTCCCTTCTTCAGGGTTTGTTCCCCTTGCAAATTCATCAAAAACTACAAAACCTTTTCCTTGTTTTAAAAATATTGAAATCTCTTTTAATTTTATAATTTCAGCTCCAAAAGTACTTAGACCTTTGGATAGGTTTTGCATATCATCAGATACAAAGTAAATATAATCAACAATAGGAAAACTTGCTTCTCTACATAACGGAAAAATACCTAGGTGAAAAAGCATTAAATTTTCTGTAATAGTTTTTAATGCAACACTTTTGCCCCCCATGTTTGCTCCAGTTATAAGCGTTGTCCCTGACTTTAATTCAATATCAATAGGTGTAAATTTTTGCCCCTTTAAATCTAACAATTCCTTTAACTCTAAATTTATCAAACCTTTTACATTAACTTCATAATTTACTGATATTTCTGGTTTTATCCCTCCATATTTTCTAGCAAACTCAACTTTGCTCAGTATGAAATCTAATTCCCCTATTATTTCTATATTCTCATTAAAATCTATTATATATTTTTGAATTTTTAATTGCAATATTTTTCGAACTTCTAGCTCTTCTCTTTCTTCATCTAATACACAAATCAGTCTTTTTTGCTTTAATTCTTCTACTTCATTTAAATTTTCATTTTCATAAATCTTTTTTTCTAATAATGATTTTTTCTCTCTTACTCCTGATAATTTTTTAGAATAATAACTATAGATGTAAAATGTTGGTATTCTATCTTTTTGTGGATCTAAAATATCAATAATTTGAGACACTGAATTTAAATTAAAATAATTTAATTCTTGAGGTAAAGTTTTGAGTACCTCTTGCAGTTCCTCCATTATTATACCTTGAATTTTTATTTCAAAAAAATCTGTATCCTCTAATATATTATTTTTATTTTCCATTATATTTTTAACTATGGTTCTTATATCTTTTAATTTATAAACTATTTCTGTTATTCTTTTTATTACATCTGGAGATATTTCAAAAAAATGAAAAAAACATTCCATAGTTTCAAATTCTTTTTTTAATTTATTGGAATCTTCTCTACTAAATGGAATTATTTTTTTTAATTTTTCCCTTCCATAAGGAGAATGAGGTTCAATTCTGTTAAGAAGATTTTTTATTTTCAATCTTTCTAAACTTGTCTCGTCTATAAATCTCATAATAATCACTCCTCATCCATCATATCTAAAACTACATATTCTAATCTTTCACTAAGTGCTTTTTTAAATTCTAACTTGGGAAAACTATAACCTGTTGGAGATATTGGGTTACATGCTACAAAGATTAATTTTATTTTTTTAACCACTTTAAACTCTATTCCTGAAAGCTTTGCTTTTTTATAGTTTAAAGGGGTCAAAAAAAATTTTGTACCATCTATTGCAATAATTTTTAAATCTTTATAGTAATTTCTATTTTTAATAAATACTTCTATTGAACTATCTGTTACAGCACCTTTTATTAAAATTGCTTCCACTTCTTTTTGCAGATATTTTTTTAATTTTTCTGAACTTTCCAGAAATATTGGTTCTTTTACATTTTCAAAAGTTCCATCTTTATAAAAAAATATAGCTCTGTAATCTTCTGTATTTTCTATAATTTTTTCTAAATCTTTTTTTCCATTATATACAGGTATCTCCAGTAGAGACACTACATTTATAGTACTCTCAATTACTTGGTTCATACTACTTGAATAAGAAGCTCCTGTAACTAATATAGCACCATCACACACAGAATTTGCAGCGCTTCCTTTTCTTCCTAAAGCACCATCTATAAGTGTTAACTCCCCACCAAATTCCTCCATTTTTTTCACTACTTTTATAATTTGACTATTAAAAGAAGGTCCAGCAATATCAACATATCCATCACTTAAAGCTCTTAATATAATAATATTCCCCATGGGAGTTGAAAAATTAGTCACATGCAATATTTCTTTCGTTATATCACATAAATTTAAACATTGTTTAGCTGTTGCTATTATAGTGCCCTTATAAATATAAATTCTAGGCTTAGGTGTGTTGGTTACTAAATCCTGTTCTTCTCCATCTCTTCCTATGGAAGTAAGAGCTAAAATCTTTTTAGCTCTTACTTTAGAAATTATTTTATTTAAAACAGTTGTCTTTCCTACATTTTTTTCCATACCTATAATTGATATTCTTTTATAACTATTTATTAAAGCATAGATCTCAGACATCTTTTCATCCTTTTATTATAATTTTTAATATTTTAATATTTTAATATTTTTTAATGTTTATTTCTTTCATGTCTAGCTAAGCTAGCAGGCTCAAGAGATAGTCCATGACCACTTAATAATCCTGATACTCCACTATTTGTTTTCCCTTCTTTACAATGTTTACACTGACATTTGTCAATATAAGGTGTTGGTTCTGTATATGTTGTTATAACACCTTCAAAATTTCTTAAAACTACTCTTTGTGGACTTTGAGAAATAATATAGTTTGGCATTACAGGAATTTTACCTCCGCCTCCTGGAGCATCTACTACAAAAGTAGGAATGCAGTATCCAGAAGTATGACCTCTTAACCCCTCTATTATCTCTATTCCTTTTGAAACTGGTGTTCTAAAATGCTCTAATCCTAAAGATAAATCACATTGATAAATATAATAAGGTCTTACTCTAATTTTTGCTAGTCCCTGTACAAGTTCTTTCATTATGTGAACACAATCATTTATTCCTCTTAAAAGAACCGATTGATTTCCTAATGGAACTCCTACATTAGCCAGTCTTTCACAAGCTAATTTACTTTCAGGAGTTATCTCATCTGGATGATTAAAATGCGTATTTAACCATATTGGATGATAGTTTGACATCATAGCAACTAATTCAGGAGTTATTCTTTGAGGAAGAACAACTGGTGTTCTACTTCCTATTCTTATTATTTCAACATGTGGAATTGCTCTTAATTTTTTAAAAATGTGCTCTAAATTAGCGTCAGAAATAAGAAGTGCATCTCCTCCTGAAAGAAGAACATCTCTAACTTGTGGTGTCTTTGCAATATATTCTATAGCTTTTTCTATGCTTTCCATAGGTAATGCTCCATCTTTTTGTCCAGCAAATCTTCTTCTTGTACAGTGTCTACAGTACATTGAGCACATATCTGTTACAAGAAGTAAAACTCTATCTGGATATCTATGAGTTAGTCCTGGAACAGGTGAGTCTGCATCTTCATGTAAAGGGTCTAGTAAATCTGCATCTGCTTTATGAAGTTCATCAGATGTTGATATTGCCTGTTTTCTAATTGGGCAATTTGGATTTTTAGGGTCTATTAGTGCTAAATAATATGGTGTTATAGACATTCTAAGTGTTTCTAGTGTATCTGCTACACCTTTTTCCTCTTCAGGTGTCAAATCAATATATTTTTTCAATTCTCCTAAAGTTTCAACTCTATTTTTTAATTGCCATTTCCAATCGTTCCACTGCTCATCTGTTACCATTGGAAACATCTCTTTTCTTCTGTTTTTCATATTCATTTCAAGCCCTCCATTTAAATTAGAATAAAATCAATTAAATTAAATTAAATTAAATTAAAATTAAATATATAGTTCTTCAAATATTTCTCTAAGTACAGCATTTTCTCTTAGTTCTTCTAGTGTTATTTCTGCATGGTCCTTAGTGTATCCGTTTCCTACTATCATATTAACGTCTTTCCCTACTCCTTCAGCTCCTAAAGCAGCTTTAGTGAAAGATGTTGCCATGGAGAAGAAATAAACTATGCCGTTATCTCTTACAGGTAAAATTGCTGTCATTTCTGTATCACTAACATTTACTACATTTATAGAAACATCAACCTCTTTTCCACCAGTTACTCCAAGAACAGAATTTAGTGTTTCTAATGGTTTTTTAGCATCTCCTACTATTCCTATTATTTTAGAATTTAGTCTTTTAAGAAGTGCTAATTCCTCATTACTTCTCACTAAACCAATTACCATTCCAGTTGGTCCCACTCTCTTAAGAGCTTCATAAGAACACATTAACCCTGATTTTCCAGCTGCTCCTAATATTAAAACTTTATCTCCTGGTTTTACAAGCTTTGCAGTTTGTGCTGGAGCTCCAGCTACATCAAGTGCTGCAAGAGCTAAAGTCTCTTCCATATCTCTCGGCAATTTTGCATATATTCCTGATTCAAATAAAACTGCCTGTCCTATAATTTCAACTCTGTCTATATCAGGTTTTATATCTATAATTTTTTCTATTTTTAACGGCGTTAATGACAAAGAAACTAGTGTTGCAATCCTATCTCCTACTTTAAGGTCAATTTTATTTTCTAAATCACATCCAATCTCAGCTACTGTTCCTATTAACATTCCTCCAGAACCAGTTACAGGATTTTGCATTTTTCCTTTTTCAGAAACTATTTCTAAAATTTTTGCCTTAATTTTTTCTATGTCATGATTAGCTTCCTCTTCTATTTGTGTAAAAGAGGCTGAATCTATATTAAGAGCAGAAACATTTACGAGTATTTCATTAGAATATATATTCATATCATTATTAATTTTTTTTGCTGGTTGAGGTAATACTCCTTGTGGTTCTATTACTCTATGAGTTCCAAATTTACATCCTTTTTTCATCATTTAATCTCTCCCTAATCCTAATATTTTTCTTGCTTCATTTGGAGTGGCTATCTCCCTTCCAAGTTCTTTTGCTATTCTTACTACCTTTTCAACTAGTTCTCCGTTGGATTTTGCTAGTACACCTTTAGATATGTATATATTGTCTTCAAATCCTACCCTTACATGTCCACCGTCAATTATAGCTGCAGTAGCTAGAGTAAATTCATGACGTCCTATTCCTGCAACTGTATAAGTTGCATCTCTTGGAATACTCCCTCTTAAAAATATAAAATCTCTTAAATCACCACCAATTCCACCGTTCACTCCCATTACAAAGCTAAAGTGCATAGGTGATTTTATAAATCCTTTTCTTTCTAATCTAATTGCCATTTCTATCATACTCTTATCAAAACATTCTAATTCTGGTTTTATATTTTTATCAATCATTTGTTTTCCAAATTCTTTTATCATATTCTCAGTATTTTCAAAGATTTCATCTCCACCAAAATTTAATGTTCCACAATCTAGTGTTGCCATTTCTGGTAATAATTCTGTAGGTTGAAGTCTTTCTTTTCCTGACATCCCCACTGCTCCACCTGTTGAAGGTTGAATTATAACATCAGGGCATTTTTCTTTTATTGCTTTTATACATTCTTCATACCTTAATTTATCTTGTGTAGGTTTTCCGTCGTCGTATCTTGCATGTAAATGAATTATGCTAGCTCCTGCTTTATAAGCTGATTCTGCTTCTCTTGCAATTTCTTCAACAGTGTAAGGAATGGCTTTATTATTTTCTTTTGTTACTTCAGCTCCTGAAATAGCAGCTGTTATAATTAACTTTTCCATTTCACTCTCCTTTTTAAAAATAAAATTTTACTAATTTTATTTCGCTATTCTCTGTTTATTTTTTGGAGTAACACATGTTCCTGTTGCTCTACATACCACTATTGGTATTTCTAGTACTTCAGCTGCTGATTCTGAAATATCAGGTCTAGGAACTATTACTTTTCGAGCTTCAAACACCATTTTTCTAGATGTGTTCCCTGTTTCTACAATTTCTCCTACTGCTTCTATATAGTCTCCAGCGTATACAGGAGCTAAAAAATCTACTTTATCATAAGCTCTAAATAACCCTTCGTCTCCATCTAATTGAATTAATAACTCTGTTGCTACATCTCCGAATAAAGCTAACATTCTAGCACCGTCTACAAGATTACCTCCATAATGTGCATCATGAGAGCTCATTCTTAATCTAATTACTGATTTCATTTTTGCCTCCTTCAAATAATTTTTTAAATAAAAAAAACATCTAAATATAGTAAAACATAATTAACCTAAATCAGAAAATTTATATGTATTCAAATATCTAGCAGGACTATTTTCTAATTCCTACATCACCGTATTTGAATAGATAGCTCTCCATAATCACATCTTTAAGATTATGACAGTTTCTATAGATTACCTATAGACCCCAAGAAAAATTTTCTTTCGGCAATTATGTCCTTCACTGAAGATAATCTCTATCAGTTACCACATTAAATGCACCTCTATATATTCCTATTATTCATTTATTAAACACTTCGTACTTAAATAATAGAACTTATTTTCTACTTTGTCAATAGTTTTATTTAAATATTCTAGTTTCTAAATATAAAATACTGATTCAATATAATCAAATTACAGTGTGTCTAATTTGCGTTTTTTATGTACTGTTTTTTTTATTTATAGTCTAACTTTATAAATATTATAAAAAAATAATTGACTTTATGCAACAATCCATATATTATTTGTATATAGTAAAAAAAGTAATACACAACTAAACACTATAATATAGGGAGGATTTATGAATTTTATTGAATTAATCAAGTTAAGTCCAGTATTTGTTTTGGCTGGTCTTATGATAAGTGGAATGGATGCTTTACTTGCAGCACCTTTAGCAACTGTATATGCTGCTACTGTAGCAATGATTTTAGAAAAAATGAAATTTCAAAAAATTATGGACGCTGCTGTTGCCAATGTAAAAGAGATGCAAGTGGTATTTTTTATTTTAATGGTAGCATACGCCATGGCTGAAACATTTATGTCCACTGGAGTAGGAGCTTCTATTATTAACATCTCATTAAATGTTGGAATAACAGGAAAAACTATTGCTGTTGTAGGAATTATAGTAACTTCAATTCTATCCATTGCAACAGGAACTAGTTGGGGAACTTTTGCAGCCTGTGCTCCAATTTTTTTATGGTTAAACCACATTGTAGGTGGAGATATTTTATTAACTACAGCAGCTATTGCAGGTGGTTCTTGTTTTGGTGATAATATAGGACTTATCTCTGATACAACTGTTGTTAGTTCAGGAATTCAAAATGTTGAAGTTATTAAAAGAATTCGACATCAAGGTGTTTGGTCTGCTTTAGTTTTGCTTTTAGGAGTTATTTCTTTCTATATTGCAGGTCAAACAATGGGACTACCAGATCATATTGGAAATGCTAGTCTTGCTATTGAGCAGATTCCTAGTGATGTTTGGACAAAACTTGCAGAGGAAAGACCAGCTGCAGTTACTCTTTTAAATCAGGTTAAAACAGGAGTTCCTCTATATATGGTAATTCCATTAGTACTTGTTCTTATAGCTGCATTTAGTGGACTTTCTACTTTTATATGCCTATTCATAGGAATATTTAGTGCTTTTGGATTTGGAACTATTGCTGGAACTGTTGAGAGTCCTACAGCTTTTTTAGCTTTGATCTCTAGTGGTTTTGCTTCTGCAGGGTCATGGGTTATTGTTATGATGATGTGGATTGGTGCTTTTGGTGGTATTATGAAAATCATGGATGCTTTTAGACCTTTATCACTTCTCATTATTAAAATTGTTAAAAATGTTAGACAATTAATGTTCTGTAATGCACTTATGTGTATACTAGGAAATGCAGCTCTTGCTGATGAGATGGCTCAAATAGTAACGATCGGACCTATCCTTAAGGAATTAGTTGATAAGAACGTAGAAGGGTCTCCAGAGGATTTATACACACTTAGACTTAGAAATGCAACATTTGGAGATGCTATGGGAGTTTTTGGTTCTCAATTAATACCTTGGCATGTATATATAGGTTTTTATATAGGAATAGCATCTACAGTTTATCCTCTACACGAGTTTGTAGCTATGGATATTATAAAATATAACTTTATTGCAATGATTGCTGTGGCTAGTATGTTAGTATTAACACTTACAGGTCTTGACAGATATATACCTAGATTCGCTCTACCTCGCGAACCAAATGTTAAACTAAAAAAGTAATTTTTAGACTTAACTTTAGTTATAGTTGACTTTTTATGTTTATTATGGCATTATTACATACTAGAATAAATAAATAAATAAATAAATTAATTATCTATAATTAAAATAAAAATTGTAACGAAGGGAAAATTAAATGCAAGGAAAAGAAATTATTATTTTTGATTTTGAAACAAATGGTTTTACAGGGACTTCTGTACTCTCACTTTCTGCTATAAAAGCAAGAGTTTTGGAAAATAGTATTGAAGAAATAGAAAGGTTCAATCGTTTTTATTATAGAACACCTGGAGAATCTGAGAATAAAGTTGCTATTGATATTAATCATTTAACAACTGAAAGTATAACTAATTTTAGAGGGGAGTGTGATTATCCCAAATATTATATGGATGATTCAGAGAGTTTTATAGAGTTTTGTGGAGACGCGGATCACTTTATAGCACATAATTTTTCATTTGATCGTGAATTTGTTACTTTTGAAACGTCTTTATTCTTTTGTACCTTTTTAGAAGCGATGAAAATTAATATTGGGAAATATAATAAGCTTTCTGATTTAGCAGCATTTTACAATATTGATGTGGACAAAGAAAATCTTCATAGTTCTATGTATGACGTAGAAGTTCTTTTTGATATAGTTGATAATATGTATCGTTCTAAAAATGATAATTTAATTAAATTTTTTAGTGAAAGAGCTCTAAATAAAAAAGAACAAAAATATATTCAAACAAGATACAACTCTTATATTAAAAGTAAATTAGAACTAAGGGAAAGATTTGAGAAAGGACAAGTTAATATTGGAAGTAAATTAAAACTTTGCTCTAAAGCTTTAGCTAAAGTTAATTTTTCACCTAACAATATTACTATTTCTCAATTTCTAAATCCAATTAATCCAATACTACAAAATATAGGTGTTAGTACTATTACTTCAACTCAATTTAATAACTTTTTAAAAAATCAAAAACTTTTAGAAAGTCAGAATAAATCTACTGTTGTTGGAAAAAATTCTTCTTCATATGGTATTTTTGCAGAAAAAAGAACTCTTCATGATGGTACTGCTTATGAAGCAATTGTTTATAATGACTTAGGTAAGAAAAATTTAAAAGAACAATTACTTTTGTTTATTGAAACATTATAAAAAAGTAAATCAATTAAAAAAACCTCCTGTGTGCCATTTGGCATAGGAGGTTTTTTATATTAGGAAAGCATAGAATTGATCTGCCCCCTGAAAAATTATTTGTTAAACTAGTCAAAAATAACATGACCAAGAGCTAAGTTTCTACTTCCTGATTCTAAAATTTTAGATAATGATAATCTAAATGAAAAAGAAAAAATAATTATCGCTTATATTTTAAAACATGATAAAATAACAAACTCTGAAATTCAAAATCTTTTAAATATTAGTAGAGGTTCTGCGCTTTCACTGTTGAATAAATTAATTGAAAAAGAATACTTGAAAAAAAATGGAACACACAAAAGTGTCCACTATTCTCTAATAACTTAATTATTTTTTATTTAATAAAATTTATGCAGGTTATTTCAAATTTATGCAGGTTGATTCGTGATTTATGCATATAATTTTATCTCTTACACCTATTTTTCATAGAAATTACTACAGAAAAAAGATAAATTTATGCAGGTTAAATTTTCAGTTATGCAGGTTGCTAAATAAATAAGCAAGATAAAAAGGCAAATTTAACTTTGTCTTTTTATTTATTTCGCACGATAAATTGATAATAGTTTTTACTTCTTTGTACTCATCAAAAGAATATATTATATTGTGGTAATTTAAATATTTCAATTTCTTTGATAAATATTAATTCTCTTAGAAGATGAACACAACATAAAGCACGATTGTAATTATTGTATCTGTCATAGGGACTCCAGCAGTCATGCGCTAGTAGTTATGTTTTAGTTTCTTTCTTTTTTATTCTTTATTCAAAATATTCCTAGCTTCTATAAACCTCTGTACAGAAGTAAATAAAATTAATAGGGTAAAAATTATAGTTAGTAAACTTAAATAATTTTGAAAATAAATCATAAGTGAAAAAAGAATAAAAGCTTCACTTCTCTCCATTAGTCCAGCTTGATAATAAAATGATTTCTCACTTGTTTTTTGACTCATAAGTCCTGTGGTTAAAAAAATAGTCATTGATATTACTATGCTAGCTGTTAAAAAAACCATATAAATTGAACTTTGTGGAAATTTAAGAGTAAGAGAAACAATAATAGAAAGTTCTACTATTCTATCAAATGTTATATCCATAACTGTTCCAAAAGGTGTAGATTTTGTTAGACGAGCTATTGACCCGTCAACAGCATCTAATAATCCTGATAGCCAAAGGAGTAAAATAGCCAAAATATTAAAATCATAAAAAATCAAAATACTACTACCTATCCCTAAAATAAGTGAAATTTTTGTTACAGTATTAGCACTTACATTTATTTTAATAAAAAAAACTGCTATTAGTTGTATAAAAGGCTGAACATATTTTCTAAAATTTGTATCTAACATAAAAAACTCTCCTATTACATTAATATTACTTTAATATTATTTTATATTTTTATTAAAACTTCCTAAAATTTGTTAAAATAAACAATATCTTCCACTCTATATGTAATATAAACAATTGTTTTTTTAGAGTGATATTCCTCTAGGTTAAAAGATATTCTATTTTGTTTTATTTTTATCTCTTTTTTAGAATCTAAGCAACTTATAATTATATTATAAAAGCCACTTTTAAAATTATAACTAGAAATAATCCCTTTATAATAACTAACTTCTTTAAATTCCTCTTGAGATAAAGAGTTAACTACTCTTAAATCTTCACTTTTAATAGCCCATTCTTTTACTCCATCTTTAGTTTTATCTTGAAATATATTTTCTATTCCTAAAAATTTTGCCACAGTACTATTTTTGGGAAAATCATACAGTTTTTTAGGTGTATCTATATGGAGTAACTCACCATTTTTTATAACTCCAATTCTATTAGAGATAGTAAAAGCTTCATCTCTATCATGAGTTATAAATAAGATTGTTAAATTTAATTTAAGTTGAATTTCTTTTATTTTTAACTGCAATCTCTCACGAAGAGGAGGATCTAGAGCTGAAAAAGGTTCATCCATAAATAAAATACGTGGTTTTGTTATAAGAGCTCTAGCTATTGATACTCTCTGTTTTTGCCCTCCACTAAGCTCTTTAGGATATTTATTTTCCATTCCTTCCAGTTCTAAAATTTTTAAAACCTCATTTAATCTTTTTTCTGTTTCTGTATTTCCTAGTTTTTTAAATTTAATGCCGAATATTATATTTTCTTTTAATGTTTTATGATTAAGAAGTAAAGAATCTTGAAAAACAACTGAAATATCTCCCTCTCTTAGAGCTTGTTGGACATTTTTTTCATTTATAACAACTTTTCCTGAAAATTCTTCATTAAGACCACTTGCAATTCTCAAAATAGTTGTTTTTCCTGATCCTGATTCTCCTAACAAAGATACTAATTCCCCTTTCTTTATATGAAGATTAAAATCTATTAGTTCAAAACCTTTATATTTTTTAGTTATATTTGAAATTTTCAACATTTTTTTCAACTCCAATTTTGTATAGTAACGACAAAATTTTTTCTAATAAAATAAGTAAAAATAAGTTTAATATAATAAAAATTAAACTTAAAAAAGCTCCATTTTTTAAATCTCCACTGGATATATAAGGATAAATAAGTATAGGAAGAGTTATTATTCTCCCACCACCTATAATAAGTGTAGTTATATACTGTGCAAAAGATACAATAATAACAAGGGAAGACCCTATAATTATTGAGGGAAATAATTTAGGTAAACTTATATTATAAAAAATTTGAATTGAGTTAGCACCTACAATTTTTCCCAGTGTATAATAATTATTATTAATTGCTTTATAGCCAGATATTACTGCTTTTATAAAGTATGGTAGAGTTAAAAGAGTATGTACTAAAACAACTCCCAATTCAGTTTCAATTAAATTTAATTTTATAAAGCCGTAGTGCAAGCTTAAGGTAATAATAAAACTGGGAATAATAAGAGGTAAATAAACTAAGCCGTTCCCTATTTTTAAAAGTTTAGTATTATTTTTATAAAGCACTGAAGCTGCTGGTAATCCGATTAAAAAATTTAAAACTAGGGTTTTTAGAGCTATATCTATTGTTGTTTTTAAAACTTTAAAATTTTTATTAAATAAAAATAAATTGTTATAGCTTTTAAAATTAAAAATATCAAAAATAAGAGATAGAAAAGGAAGCATAATAATTATAGCAGTTATTAATATCAATAATTTAATAAATATTTTTTTTATCTTTCCCACCTCTCTGATTTTGAATTTAATACCCTATTAGCTAGAATATAAGCAACACTACCTAAAAGTAGCGTTATTAATGTAATAATCATGTTTAAAGCCATAAGCTCACCTCTTTTATCTAACCCTCCTTGAACTGAAAGTTCGTAGGAATAAACTGCTAAAGTTTTAGGGTAAGTAATCCCTAATACATAAGGAGTTTCAAAAGATGTAAAAATAAAACTAAAAACTATAATAAAAGATGTTAAAAGAGTAGGAAAAATAAGAGGAAGAATTACTTCTCTATAAAAATTCCAATGTGATAGATTAAAAACCTTTATTAAATCAGACCATTTTTTATTTATTTTTATAACCTGTGGAATACTCATAGCCACTATGAAAGCTGAGCTTTTCCAGATATATGTAAGAATCATTCCAATTCCATTTCTATCATTTGTTAATATGGGAAAAGCATTATAATCCTTTATAATCCCTAAAAATAAGAATAATTTTGAAAAAATTCCCCTTTGAGAGAATAGGGATAAAATCATATAAGAAGCCACTAAATATGAAACAATAAGAGGAAGTTCTATTAACTGTTTAAATATTTTAATTTTTATTAACTTATTTTTTATATTGAGATAAAAAATAAAAATTAAAAATATAGAAAATATAAGAGAACTTCCTGACGCTATAATAGTTAGCCTTAAAGTATAAAAAAAGAACTCTCTAAAATCTTTTTGAAAGAAAATATTTTTATAAAATTCCAAAGTGAAAGAATTCTCCCTAAGTGGTAAGTTATAACCTATACTATTACCAAATGTATAACATAGAGAATAAAAAAACACTAATCCCATTGCAGCAAGAGGTAAAATCAAAATAAATCTTTTAATTGTTTTCGTTATTTTAACTGTTTTAACTGCTTTAGTTGTTTTTATTTCCCACATTTTCTAACCATCCCTCTTGTATTACTTTTAATTTATCTGGAGATAATTCTTCAATTCTTTTTTCAGATAGTTCTAGTGATGTTGGTAAATTGTTATTATTTAAAAATTTCTCAAATTTATTTTTTAGTTCAGGAGCAAGTGTTTCTAAATTTATAACAGTAAAATCTCCCCAATTTTTAGGATCTTGTTTTAAAAGTTGAGCCTCTGGAGACAGCAAATAATCAATTACAATTAGTGCTCCTTCTTTATTAGGTGCATTTTTAGGAATAGTTAAATAATGATTATTAAATAAAGTCCCTTTGTCTAATAAAAAGCTTTTACTTAAAGATGAGAAAAGTCCTGCATCTATTTTACTATTGACCTTATTTATTGTATATCCCATAGCAATATCAAGTTCTCCACTGGAGAACATAGTATCTATCTTCCCTTCCCCTTCTGGGTAAGTTTCCCCATTTCTCCACAAATATGGAGATAAAGTATTAAAATAAGACCAAACTATATTTAATTCCTTTTTTAACCTTTCACTATTCATAGATAAAATATTTTCGTAGCCTAATATATCCAGTGCTATATTTCTAACAAACGCATTTCCTGTATGATCTATAACTGTGGGATATGTAAATTTCCCTGGATTATTTTTAGCATAATTTAGAAGAGATTGTGCATCAGTAAAAGGCTTAATATTCTCATTTGTTGAGTCTTTATAAATAAAATTAAATTGAGATTCACCCCAAGGAGCTTCTAAACCTAAAATTTTCTCTCCAAAATCTTTTTGATAAGTAGATTTTTTTATATACTTTAAGCTTGATAATTCTCCAAGGAAATTTTTCCAAAGAACATCCGAATCTTTAAGAACTTTAAAGTTTTCTCCATTGACCCATAAAATATCAACAGTTCCAGTTGTTTTTTTCGCTTCTTTTTCAACTATTAATTTATTTAAAATATCTTTAATATTTACAATAGGAATACGATTTAGGATGATAGAGTAATTTTTTTCAAGTTCTGGAGTTATTATGTTATCCATAAAATTATTAATCTCTTGAGAACCACCATACATATAAATATTAACAGATATTTCTTTTTTAGCTATTTTAGTTCCACAAGATATAAAAAGTAACATTAAAACAATAAAGATTAAAGTTTTTTTCATAAAATTAATATCCTCCGTCTAATTTGATAATATTTAATTTATTAATACTCTGCATAAATAAATTAAAAATACTCTATCTATATAATAACTTTTTTTTCTAATAACTTCAAGAAAATAAAAAACTTTAGTGGAAATATAGTATTCTATATCACACTAAAGTTCTTTGTTTTAAACCACAGCAGATGAATTAAAAGATGAGGTAATATTTTTAATCCATTTATACGATTTATATCTTCTATATAAAACTAATCCTTTTACTAACTCTTCTGCCCCACAAAACATAACCACATAATAGACTGGCAGATTAAAAATATGAGCTGCAAAGAAAGCTAAAGGAATTCCTACTAGCCAAGATGTTGCCCCTTGAACAACTCCACCATAAATATTTTCACCACCACCTCTAAAAATACCTACAATAATTAAAAGATTATAAACTCTAGGTATCATAAGAACTGAGTAAACTAACAATACGATAACAGCATCTTTTTTTACTGTTTCTGACACTTTAAAAATTTTAACTATAAATGGTGCTATTGCCGCTAAAAAAACCGCTAAGACCACTCCTATTTGCAGAGCTAAACTTGTTATTCTATCTGCATATATTTTTCCTTGTTCACTTCTTCCAGCTCCAATTTCATTTCCAACAACAACAACAGCAGAATTTGCTAATCCATAAATTAGAACTAAAAACAGTGTAAAGACTGTTGTACATATCTGAATAGTAGCAATAGCTTCAGTTCCGATTCTACCATATATAGCTGAATATGTTACTGTTGACAGTCCAAAGCAAATATCATTTAATATAATAGGAGTTGCCACTTTAAAAATATTAATAACTGTACTTCTAGAAGAATTAAATAATTCTTTGGCTGTTGCCTTCAAAACATGTTCCCTTCCATAAATATAATATATAAGAATAGAAACTTCAACTGCTCTTGCTGTAAGTGTGGCAATAGCAGCTCCTTTTACTCCCATTGGGGGAAAACCAAATTTTCCAAATATAAGTATATAATTTAAAACACCATTAACAATTAAAGCTCCAACACTAGCCCACATTGGAAGAGAACTGTTTCTAGTGCTTCTAAGAGCAGATGCGTAACTAAAACTTATAGCAGTTAATATAAAGCTTCCTGAGACAATAAGAAGATAATCTCTTCCTAACTCAATAACTTTTTTATCCACACTAAAGATACCCATTATTTGTCTTGGATAGATTATTCCAAAAATTACAAAAATTAAAGTAATCAAAACAGATGAAATCAGTCCCACACCAAGAGTACTTTTAATATTTTTAATATCTTTTTTTCCCCAAAGTTGAGCTATAAAAACTCCACATCCTGCTGCTACTCCAAAAATTGCAAGACTAAAAAGAAAATAATATTGGTTTGCTATTCCTACAGCAGCTAGTTCATCTTGCCCAACATTTCCAATCATAACAGTATCTAGCATATTAATAGAAGATGCTATCAGATTCTGAATAACTATTGGAATAGTTATTGCTACTAAGGTTCTATAAAAACTTCTTTCTTCTTCAAATTTTTCTAATAAATTAAATCTCATCAAACACTCCTATTTTAATTTTAAATTGCTTAAATAATACAAAAAATAAAAAACCACCTAGGTTATCCATAGTGGTTTTCTCACTGGAAAAGTTTTTTAACTTTTCGATTTAATGTAATTTCAATAATAAATATTATATAGCTTTTACAAATAAAAGTCAATAAAAATTCTGTTAAGGATAGTGTCAAGCTGTAATAAATTTATAAAAGTCTTCTTTTTTATATAAATCTATTCTAATTGAAGGAAGTGTTAACATTACTACTTTTTTATTTTATCTTTCGAGTGGAATATTGTAAGTATTCTAACAATTTAATCAATACCTACACACTCTCACAGTTAACAGGCTCAAAATCTATTATTTCCTTTATAAATTTTTTTATTCCATCTAGTGAGTTTTGTGAAGCAGAATAGATCATTAAAGTTGCTTTTGATTTGTTTTTTATCTTTTCTTTTTTAACAATTTCTAATTGTGGTATTGTTTCGCCTTCTATATGGGTTTTCATTTCTTGATATTTTAAAGTTTTCAAAACTAAATCCTCTAACATTCCTTTGCTTTTCCCATCTGGAGATACAAATAATGATGTATGTTGTATATTCGATTCTTCACTCTCATTCATATCTTTAAGTTTACGACTATATTTGGCAACTGTCTCATCATAATTATTTTCAGCATCAATCAGAAAAGAAACTGATTTAATGTTCTTAAAATTGGCATCTTTCATTAAAACTGATACTACCATATTTAAATTTCCATGTCCTCCTAAATTTAGAATATTTATGTTTTCCACTATTTCATTTTCAGTGTATTTCTTAGAATTTTCAAATTTATAAAGTTTTTTTTCTTCAACTTTTAAACTACAGCCAATGTGCTTTAATAGGTAGTATAAAAATCCTATTTCACCTGCACCCTCTGTAATAATTAATTTCATTATCGCATCTCCCATCCTTCACTAGTCACTTGTTTTGCTTCTGTTTGAGAATAAGTAACTAACTTGATTTCTTCATTATTTTTTTGGCTTTTTTCAATTCTAAATACTTTACTAACATCACTTTTTTCTTCTACCTCATCATAAAAACTTTTCAAAAATTCTTCAGAATGCGTAGTTATAAATAATTGAATATTCTTTTTCTCTACGATTTTCAAAATATACTTTATTAATTTTTTTATGTTGTTTTTGTACAATCCATTTTCAATTTCATCAATTAACAGAACACAATTATCATAAAAAAGAAGATAAGATGCTATGTGAGCAGCCGAAACAAATCCATCTCCCATTGAGTCAAAAGGCAAACTTTTGTCATATCTTAATAAATCTACCATTATTTCAGTTCCATTTGTGTATATTCTCTCTATATCTTTATCATAATTTTTTAAAATTGGAATTATTTCATCAATTTTTTTATTTGTTTGAAGTTTTTGTATTGTCTTAAAAAAGTCAATACTCTTTCTTGATGATGGAATATAGAAAAAAGGTTTTTTTACCTCTTCACTACTTGTAAATCTATATCTATTATTTTTAGCTATCAATACATTTTTTTTACTGTCTAATTCAAATATATAATTTAATATTTTGACTTCACTATCAACAATACTGAGCGCTTCATCTGTTTTTTCTTCTTTTGTTATTTTTTCGTACGACTCTATGTAAGCTATTTTTAGAATTGAGTGATTTTTATCACTCGATTCATTGATTTCAACTTTAGGTTCATTACTCTGGTCCATTCCGTAAAAAAAAGAATCAACAACACTTCCTACAGTACTATATTTGGTAATATTATTTAGCATATTTACTATATTCCCTGTATTTATTAAAGAAATCGCCTCTAAAATTGTTGTTTTACAGCAATTGTTTCCTCCTATAAAAAAATTTATTCTTTTGAATTCTTCTATTTCAATTTGTTTTATTCCTTTAAAATTTTCAATTTTCAATTTATCGATCATTTTTTATCTCCTCTGTATTTTATAAAATCACTTTATTTAACTATGATTCCTTTTATTTTATCTAACAGATTATTTATTTTTTCTTCTTCAACTGGTGAAAAAAGAAGATAATTTCCACAAATATGATATAATATTTTAGCAGAAACCAGCTCAAAAAGAGAAAGACTCTATGGAATAAATTATACTACAAATAATAAAAAAAAGCATCAAAATTTCATCAAGAATGAAATTATTAGAAAATAAGTAAGATGTTCTATGATAATATAAATAAAATATGTCTAGAGATAATCCTAATTAATATTAGAAAAAATGCGAAGAGAACTATACAAGACAGAAACAATGGAAGAAGTCATGGCTATTCAAAACAAGAGTACATATATCAAAATTAACTAAAGTTATAAAAGCAAGAAAAGAAGATTATATTGTAATAAGTGGTGATGATTATAGAAAACTACACCCTAACTATAAAGAGTTACAAAAGCTCTATAAAGATGCTGCAGTTTTGAAGACTCAAAAATTTGATGGAGAAATGACTGAAAGTTTAATAAAAGCTTTGAGTGATGAAGGTTATAATTTAATAATAGAAGGAACATTGAGAGCAAGAAAAGTATTTTAAAGGAAAAGAGGCAACAAGAAAAAATTCTCATTGCCTCTTTTTTATAGCTTCATATCATCAACTGAACTTAAATATTCAGAAATAGGTTTAACAACTTCTGCTACAGTATTATTGTCAAAAGGAGATTTTAAATTTGCCTCTTTTAATAATTCTAAGAAAGATTTTGTTCCTCCTAAATTGCACAGATGTAAATAATCAGACCATGCTTCTTTTTTATTTTCTCTCATTTTTTTCCAGAACTGCAAAGCACAAATTTGTGCTAATGTGTAATCTATATAATAGAAAGGCATTTGAAATATATGTGATTGTTGGAACCACCAACCTCCTCTTTCAAGTAAAGGATTCTCTTTGTAATCTTTATGAGGTAAATATTTTTTCTCTAGCTCTCTCCACATAAGTTTCCTTTCTTTTGGAGTTGCACTTGGTGTTTCATATACAAAGTGCTGAAATTCATCAACTAGAACTCCGTAAGGTATAAACTTAATTGCTCCACCTAAGTGTGAATAGAAATATTTTTCAGTATCTTCCTTAAAGAAATTCTTCATCCAATCCCAAGCAAAAAATTCCATACTCATAGAATGAATCTCTGCACTTTCATATGTAGGCCACAAAAGTTCTGGCAATTTTTTTTCTGTTCTTGAATTAAAAGTTCTAAAAACTTGAAAAGCATGCCCTGCTTCATGTGTTAAAACATCTATATCACCACTAGTTCCGTTAAAATTAGAGAAAATGAAAGGGGAACTATAATCAGGGATAAATGTGCAATAACCACCTCCAGCTTTTCCTTTTTTAGTAGTTAAATCCATTAGCTCTTTATTTATCATAAAATCTATAAACTCTTTTGTTTCTGGGGACATTTCATGGTACATCTTTTGTCCTTCATTAATTATCCATTGTGAATCTCCTTTAGGAGTAGGGTTCCCACTTTCAAATTCATATTTTTCATCGTAATATTTTAAAGCGTCTAATCCCAACCTCTTCTTTTGTCTTTCATATAATGAAGTAGCAAGAGGCACTAGCTGCTCTACTACTTGTGTTCTAAAATTTTTAACCATTTCTGGGTTATAATCTAATCTTTTCATTCTAATATAACCAAGTTCTACAAAATTGTTATATCCTAATTTTTTAGCTATTTTATCTCTAATTTTTACTAAATTATCAAAAATTTCATCTAATTTATCTTCATTTTGCAAATAAAAAGAATATTTAGCTTCTTGTGCTCTTTGTCTTATCATTCTATCTTTTGAGGTAATGAAAGGAGTCATTCCTGAAAGATTTCTTTCTTTTCCATCAAAAAGAATCTTTGCTGATGCTAGAAGTTTCATATGTTTTGTAGATTCTTTATTTTCTTCTTGTAAATCCTCAATTATATCTTTAGAAAAAGATTTTAAAGTAAATTCAATAAATTTAAAAAAATGTTCTCCTAAAACTTTTTTTATCTCATCTATATTTTTAAGTGTTAATATTGTACTATAAAATTCTGAATCTAGTTCTTGATAAAATGGAGAGTGTTCATCCCAATAACTAGCCTCTAAATCATAAAATTCATCTTCAGTATCTATACTATTTCTTATTTGAGAAATATTTAACATAGTATCTATATTATTTCTCATACTATTTATTTTCTCAATAATGCCTAACTGCTCATCTAATTTTTGACTTTTAGCAAGAGCTTTAAATAAAAAAGTCATATTTGATTTAACCTCTAAATAATTTGGTCTCTCATAAGAATAATCTGCAAACTTCATAATTCCTCCTTTTATAATTTTGTTTTTTTATATTTTATTTTTTTTATTTTCTTTTTTTATAGCTATTACTAAAGTTAGAAATAAACCAGTCCAAACAATAGTGCACCCTACAATCATCATAACTAGAGCTCCTGTGTTCATATGCTATTCACATCCTTTATCTTTTGATTTATTTTCCCATTTCCTTTTAAATAAAATAGTAGCAAAAAGAGCCATAAGTAAGACAGTTCCCCATCCAAACACTACTTCTGCCATTAATTTAGTAAAAGTATAATCTCTGAAACTAGTAATTCCTTTTATAAAGTTACTAATAACAGTTACCCCTAGTATAAAAGGTGTAACATATTTCAGTAAAAAATTAAACCACTTTCCAACTTTAAAATCTGAAAATTCATTAGCTTCATTTCTAATATTTTCAATTCCATACAAATGACAAACAAGAACAGTTTCAACAAGTCCTAAAGTAGCAATAACATAATTTGCAACATAAGAATCAACTATATCTAATATATAATTAAATCCTGCATATGTAGCAAAACAAGCACTACCTAAAAATCCTATTACAGATATTATTGTAATTAACTTTTTTCTTTCTATTTTAAATTTATCCAGTGCTGCTGTGGCAAAAGATTCTAGCATAGAGATACTAGATGATAGTCCTGCTATAAATAAGCAAAAAAAGAATAAGAAACCTATAAGTCCCTGTAAAAATATGTTAGAAGTAATTGTTGAAATTGCTATTGGAAAAGCTATAAAGGCTATTCCAGCACCGTCTCCAAAAGAATTAAATTCTACCCCTGTGGTGTTAACAAGATATCCTAAAGTTGAAAAAACTGTTATTCCAGCAATAATATCAAAAGATGAATTGGATAAAACAGTAATAAAAGAACTATTTACAATATCCCAATCATCATGAATATAAGAACCATAGGCTATCATAACCCCAACTGCAAGTGTTGTAGAAAAAAATACTTGAGCGTATGCTGCAATCCATATACTTGGATTTAATATTTTGCTAAAATCTGGTGTAAAAAGAGCATTTAGACCAATTTTTGCCCCAGTTAAACTAAGAGAATTAAGCATAAAAACAATCATCATAAACATCAAAAGTGGAGTAAAAATATTTGAACATTTTTCTATTCCATGAGATATTCCGTTTCTAACTATAGCCCAATTTGAAAGCCAAACTAGAACTACAAATCCTAATAAATATTTACTAATTCCAGCACTAAAATCAAAAGGACCAGTGCCGCCTCCTACTATCATTCCCATTATCTCACCTGGATTAGACATCCAATTTATAATTCCAAAAGCATGAGCAAGAGACCAAAACATAAAAATAACTGCTATGGAAATAATTGTAGAATAAAACATCATAACTACCACAGGAATCATTACTTGCATCCAACCTAGCCATTCATATTTTTTTCCAAAATGCTTAAATACTTTTGTAGAACCACCTTTTATTTTTCTTCCTAAAGTATATTCTAAAATCATAAGTGGGATAGCACAGGTAAAAAGAGCTATAATATAAGGTAAGAAAAATGCTCCTCCTCCATTTTTATAAGCTTGAAATGGAAATCTCCAAAGATTTCCTAACCCCACTGCTGCACCTATAGAGGCCAGTATAAATCCTTTTCTACTTTTCCAACTCTCTCTTTTTTCGTCCATATTTTCCTTCCTTCATATATAATATGATATTTTTTTACTTAGAATGAGTATACTCCATTAAGTATATAAGTCAAGTTTATTCTAAAAAAATACTCTGAACACTATTACAAAAGAATTTAAATTCACATGTTAAACAATAATTTTTATTTAAACAAAAATTAAAAAATTCTTTATTTAGAATTTTAGAAACAACAACATCAAATTCCTTTAAGACTTTACTTTTAAAATCTTTAGATGAATCAATTGAAACAATAAAATTTTCACAGTTAGAAGTATAATAAATTTTTAAATTTTTTACATTATAATTATTTGAAAGAGCTAGATATTCATAAATAATTAGTTGTTTTTTAAAATTTTCAGGAACCTTATTAGATACAACTTTAGAAGTTTTGAAATCAATAATATCGTAAATACCATTATCGTCATTAAGTAAATCTATATTTCCATAAAGAATATAATTTTTTCTTATGGTACTTAAAGAAAGTTCACTTTGCTTTATATATATTAGTGAATCTTTATTGTTTTCTAAATATCTAAAAACATCTTTTAAAACTTTTTCCTTCTCTTCTTTACTAAGACTTATTCCATGTTTCATATTCATAAAAATATAATTTTGTTTTAATTGTAATATAACTTGTTTTTCAGTAATAGAAATTTTATTCAAAATATTTTTATGTAGTGAATCAATAGTGTTATGAATAAGAGTTCCTATAAATTCATCTTGAGTATAAAAAATAGGAAAACCACTATATTTCAAAAATCTATACTTAGTGGGGCAGTGAGTATACAGTGCAACATCTCCTGTGAAAGAAAATCTTTTTTTAGCTGGTAAATAAGGAGAGGACACAATCATATTTTGAGAAAACTGTGACAAGTACTCACTATATTCAGGTAGAGAATTAAAAAGTTCACTAAAAAAATTAGAAGGAGCGGGTTTACTCACATTATTTAAACGGTTATCTAGGGAACTTAAAAAGAGAAAGTTTTTAGCTCTAGAAAAACCTGTATAATATAACCTATAAAAATCCTCCTCTGAATTTTCTTCAAAAATATGAGAATTTATTCCATAAATTTCTTCTTCTACTAATTTTTTAAAATTATTTCTTTCAATAATTTTGGGTTTATCTATTAAATTACTTAAAAAAACAATAGGAAACTCCAGTCCTTTAGACTGATGCAATGTTAGAAAAGAAATATGTCCTTCTAAAATCTTTTCCTCTTCATCTTCATACTCAAACACTCCACATTCAATTAAAAAAGGAAGATACTCATCAAAAAATTCCTCTTGGAATATAGTTTTGTTTTTCTCTTCATATTCAAAAATTTTTCTTGCTAGTAGTGCGAGATTTTTTTCTTTAAGCTCATACTCTTTTTCATTAATATTACTCTTATTAAAAATTTCTTTAAAGTAATCAAATTTAAAAGATTCATAAAAGAGAGATAAAAAATTTTCATAATTTCCTTCGTTTAACTTTGTTTTTAGCCACTTAGAAATAGAGCTATCACCCTTAACACAACAACTTTTTAAATAATTAATACAATCACGATAATAAGGATGATAATCTTCATATTCAAGGTTATTTTTTTCTTTATATATTTTATTAAAATACTCTTTATAAAAAACCAGAGCTAAACCTATTGTAAATTTAACTTCTTCCCTTTGAAAGAAATTTCCAGTTCTAGGTGAATATGTTTTTATATTATTTTTATTTAGCTCATGTATTATTCTATTAAAATCTGAATATTTAGCTGAAGAAGATAAAAAAACAATTTCGCTATAATCCTTAATAATATTATTTTCTTTAAGGTATATTATAAAGCTAGAAATGTTTTCAGCATATTCTGAATTAGATTTCCCACTAACTTTCATAACTTTAGGTATAGCAGAAATTTCTTTTTTAGAGGAAAATAAAAACTTCTCTACTCTCTTTCCTTTCCAATCTTTCCCTTTTATAAAATTAGAATAAAAATTTATAATTTCAGGTTGAGAACGATAGTTTTCTTTAAGATTTATAATTTTACAATTATTTTTTTCAAAGTATTTAGAAAAATTTAAAATATTTTCAACAGTAGCTCCTCTAAATCTATAAATAGACTGATCATCATCTCCTACTACACATATATTTTTTCTTTCTCCAGCTAGGAGGAAAAGAATTTTATTTTGTAGTGTGTTAGTATCTTGATATTCATCTACTATAATATGAGTTATTTCTTTCTTTAATTTTGATAAAAGTTCCTCATCACTAACTAATATATCATAGCATAATGTCTGAATTTTAGAAAAATCAATAACTTGATTATCTTCTAATATCTTTTGATAAATAGAATAAAAAATTCCTAAAAGTTGAATCTCTCTGTGAGAAGAAGAATAAAGTTTTGTAATATCTATTTGATGTTCTGACAATTTAGAAAAATATGAAAGTAAACTAGAAATAGGCAACCTAGAATTAGAATTTAGTTTACTAATAAAATCTTTATACCCAATAATACACTGAAAAAGATGAATGTTTTTGTGAAGAAGATATTTTTGTTGAAATTCATCTAATAAAAGTTGATTATTAGTTTTTATAATTTCTTGTAAAATAGAGTGAATCGTTCCTATTTTCATTTGTTCTATATCTATATTAATATTATTTTCTTTAAGTTCTAATGCTATTTTAAATTTAAGTTCCTTAGCAGCCTTTTTTGTAAAAGTTGTAACTAAAATACTTTTTGGGTCAACTTTTTCATATATAATAAGATTTGCAACTCTTTTAACTATAGTAAAAGTCTTTCCTGTCCCAGGTCCTGCTAGAATGAGAAGAGGTCCAGAAATAGTTTTTACAGCTTCTAACTGTTCAGGATTTAAAGTTGTAAAGTCCATTATAAACACCTCTTTATTTTTTATTAGTTTGGTAACTTATCACACCTGACACAACAATAAAACCAGCGCCTAAAAGGGAATAATAATCAGGTATTTCACTCCAAAATACAACTCCAAACAAACCTGCAAATACAATGTTTAAATATTGAAAAATAGAAACTTTATTTGCCATGGCAATTGTGTAAGCGTGAGTTAAAAATAACTGCCCTAATGCTGATGTTATACCTACAAATAAAAGTGTTATGAACTGTGAAAAAGTAGGGATAATAAAACCATATATTAGTAAACTTGGAATCATAAAAATTGCAGAATATAAAGAAAACCAAAATACTATATTAGAAGGTTTTTGCTCTTTAGATATATGCCTCACTAATGTGTAAGCAGCACCAGCAAATATTGATGATGAAAACCCTATTAACGCTGGAATTATGGAATAATTAAATTTAGGTTTAATTATAAATATTGCTCCTATTAGCATTGTTGTTAGCAATATAATTTGAATTTTCTTAGGTTTTTCTTTTAAAAACCACCAAGCAAAGCAAGTAACCCAAATAGGAGATAAATTATTTAGTAAAACTGCATCTGCTAAAAATAGGTTTTTTATAGCATAAAAATAGCAAATTGCACCTAAGGTTCCTAGTAATGAACGATAAAAAAGAAGTTTCTTTTTTTCGTAACTTCCACCTAAAAAGTTTAAATCTGATTTTTTAGCTGTAATATAGATAAAAATAGCACTTATTGCTCCTCTAAAAAACAGTATTTGTGAACCTGAAAACTCTGAGCTTGAAGTTTTTGCAAGAGCTCCCATTGTAGCAAAAGAAAGTGCTGACAGACACATATATATAGCACCTTTAACATTATTTTTTGAAGAAGAAATCATTATTTATCTCACCCTTTCTGCATAAATATTTTTCATTTATTATACCACAAATATAGATATAAAGATAAATATATTAGTGTTCCCCTATAAAACTTCTTTTTTCTTTCCTATCCCTGCTAAAAATTCATATTTTTTTATAATATCTAGTATTTTTTTTTCAGATTTTATAGTTTTTATTTTTTCTAAAAAATTATATTCTTTAACTAAGTCAATAAAAGTAGTTAGAGCCTCTAGATGCTCACTGTTATCTAAAGATGAGAATGTAAGCATATTATTAACTTTTTCATTCCCTGGAAATATAATAGGCTCAGAAAATGTAAAAAGAACCATGGAAGTTTTGAATACTGAATTTTCACCTTTCCCATGAGGTAGTGCAAGATTTCCTGAACTTACCATATATGCACCATATTTTTTTGTTTTTTCAATTATTTCATCTGTGTATTCTTTTGAAACAGCACCTTCTCTCTCCAGTATGTTTCCTGCTAATGAAATAGCATCTTCCCAATTATTAGATGAAATATTAAGCTTAATATTTTCTGTTTTCAAAAGCTCTGAAAGAGCAGGAGCTCTATTTTCAAAATCTAAAATTAATTTATTCCCCATAACATTTTGTAAATCGGCTATTAAAGTTTTTTTATCTGTAATAAATGCACTTTTCTTAACCACTTCCACAAGAGAATTTAGAGATATTTTTTTTAAATATTTCGGAAGATTATATTGATTTAAAACACTAATATTTTCTTCTGTTAAAATTGTTTTAATCGTAACAACAGGTATAGAAGTTTCAATTTTTTCTTTAGAAAGTGTTGTAATAATTAAATCTATATTTTTTAAAATATAAGAATTAAGTTGATTATGAGGGATAGTATCCACAATATTAACATTGTATTTATCCAGAATTTGTTGAGCTAAAAGCTTCGAAGTTCCATACCCTGACCCACAAATAATTAAAATATTTTTACTTTCTTTTCTATCTGTTTTATTTCTATCTAAAGAAGCTTTAAAATGAAGAGAAATAAAAGCAATTTCATCATCACTTATTTTTTCCCCAATAAAACTAATCAAAGGAACTAATGCTAACTTTGTAGCTTCAAAAACAGCAGGATAATTTAAATAAAATTCTTGATATATTGAATTTTGAAGCTCAATTTTATTTTTAACTCTATAAATAGCAGGTTTTATATGGTTAGTTAAACCATCTAAAAGAAGTTTATCATTAAAGAGTTTTTGACCGTAAATTTTTTCAAAATTATCAATAATTTTTTTTATCAATATTTCAATTTCTATCCAATTGTTGTAAAAAGACTGTTCTATAACATAACTGTGACTTCCTAGAAAATAATCTGTAAGTTTATATAATTCAAAATCATTAAGTTCTATACCAAAATCTGCTTCTAAAAGTGGCAAAGCTTTTTTTAAAATCTCATATTCCTTTGTCTCTGAGAAAAAATTTTGATTCTGTGAAGATGTTAGTATTTGTCCTTTTTCAATTCTTTTTATCATGATTAGTATATAGTTATTTAAAGTTATAAAAGCTTCGTCAGAAATAACCTTATTTAATGCTTTTATTACGTAAGAAATAACCTTTTCAACTTCTTTAACATTAATATTTTGGTAATAAACACTAATTTCTTCATAGAAAAAATTCTTTATGTAGTCTTGAGCCTCTATAACCATATATTGATTTAATGTTTTAAGTTGTAGCCTTCTAATATTTTCTTCTTCCCCTACGAGCTTTAATCCTTGTTTTGGCTCTATTTCTAATTTTAAATCATACACTTCTAAAATTTTTTTTAACTCTTTAAGAGTTTCTTTTATTGTAGTTCGACTTAAATCTAATTCTTCACAAAATTGATTTATGTTTATCAACTCTCGAAATAGAATTTTTATTAAAATAATGGCTTCTCTATACTCATTTATAAAATTTACATTGGATTTTTTTTTTAAAAAAGACAAAACTTTCTCTGGATCTTTTACAAATAAATTTCCTTTCCCTATATTCTCAATAATAGGCATATTTTTTTCTAAAAATATTTTATTTATAAACTCTATATCATATCTAATTGTTCTCTCATTAACTTTTAATATTTTAGAAAGAGATTTAAAGCTTTTTTCTTTTGAATTATCTAAAAGAATTTCTAAAATACAAATAATTCTTGTGTTAATCACAATGAACCTCCTCTTGAAAATTAAATTCATTTTTTTTGAAAAAACTTGATTCAAAAAAAACTTGTTTTCAGACTAATAATACTATAAATAATCTAATATTACCATAAATTCATTTTTTTTCAAAAAAAAATGAAAAAACTAGTCTCTAACACATTAAATAAAAAAATGTTAAACTTTTAATAGTGAAAAGTTATATAAATGTATTATATAGCCAATTGTAAAAGTCATGTTTTTTAAGATGAAAAAATTCAAATTTTTAAATTTAAGAACATGAAGTCTTAATTTCTAAATTTTTTTTAAAAATTATATAAATTTAGAAAATTTAAGAAAGACAAAAAGCCCTAT
>JBOFOQ010000068.1:0-32767 GCA_051659505.1 Fusobacteriaceae bacterium | reverse complement strand
TTTTTTCAAACTTACTGAGTTTTGACATTGTTCTTTTTCAAGAACTTTTTTTCTTCTCTATTCTGTTGTTAATGTCCTTTTTGTGCCCAACAAGCTTTTCCTTGTGGACAAGATAAATAATATCATAGATGTTATTTTTCGTCAACACTTTTTTTTATTCTTTTGTTTTATTTTTATTTTTCTTTCAAATCAATCTTTATTTTACTAGTTGATATACCTTTTGTTCTCTCTAAATATATAACTTCACAACTTTTTTTTAAAAAATCAAACTCACCTTTCCAATCATTCCCCATAACAAAAATATCTATACCATATTTTTTTACATCTTCTTTTTTTTGTTCCCAAGTTTCTTCAGGAATAACTTGATCTACATATTTTATGGATTCAAGTATCAATTTTCGCTCTTCATAAGAATGATAAGATTCTTTATGCTTAAGTTCATTAAATTCATCTGAAGATAGGGCAACTATCAAATAATCTCCTAATTCTTTCGCTCGTTTTAACAAGTGAATGTGTCCCCAATGTAACAAGTCAAAAGTTCCATATGTTATTACCTTTTTCATAGTTCTCCTCCTACAAATTTATTTTTAAAATAAGTTATAAATTTAATTACAAAATATTCTTTTTTCCATATCAATATAAAAATATACAAAATACTGTAAAAAATAAAAACAAAAACAAATTCTATATATATATTTTCTATAGAAATAACTTTTTTAACTATTACTCCTGATACAAAAGATATAACTCCAGCTAATATATAAATAATCCTCTTAGCTGAAAATATTTTATATGTCGAAAAAATCTTCTCCATTTCTCTTATTCTGAAAAACATTACAAAAAATTCTGCCATTAATGTTGCAATTCCTGCTCCTAATATTCCATACTTTTTAATTAATAATAAATTTAATATAAAATTTATTAGCAGACCTATTACTGATATTTTTAAAATTTTTTTCTCATTATTTGTAGGGATTAAAATTTGCGAAGAGATAAAACCACTTATACTTATAAAAAATATAATCGGTAACATAACTCTCATAGATGTTATCGAATCTCTATAATCTTGTCCCGATAAAATCTCTATCATATTATTAGCCAATATTAGCATAGAAAAAATAGCGGGAACAGTTATGAAAAAAATGAAATTTAAGTTTAAATCCATATCTTTAAAAAAGCTTTCTTCATTTTTGTCAGCTATATTTTTAATTATTCTAGGAGTTAGTACAAGACCTAAAGAACTAACTAATGGAAGCACTATTTTAGTCATTTTTACTGCTACAGCATATAATCCCACACTTTTATTTCCAATTATCGCACCTAACATAGTTGAATCCAAATTCATATATATTGTTTGAGAAAAAATAAAAAAAAATATTATTAAAAGTGGCTTTATATGTTTTTTTAAACAAGGAAAACTTAATTTTAAACTTATATATTTTCTAACTGAAAATATATCCATTATTTTTACTATTATTTCTGGCAAAATCATTACACTTGTAAAAATAATGTAATCCTCAGGATTTTTAACTAATATAAATAAAAATATTAGAGAAATACTTCTTGTTATAAGCAATCTCATGGTTCTTCTTCGGTGATTTTCCATAGCAACAAAAAAATAATCTAAATTCATAAAGCTAAGCAGAACTGTAGTTCCTATTATTAAATACAATTCTAACTCTATTCTTAAAATTTTAAAATATAAAATAGTTATAACAAACAATATAGAACTACCTATACTGGATATAACTGTAATCGCTAAAATTTCACTAAATTTATTTTTGAGTTCTATTAAGTTTTCTTTATTTATTTTTGATAATTCCCTTACACCATAAGATTGCACCCCTAAATTTGCAATAGCTATAAAGTAGCTAGTTATTGATATAGCAAAAGAATATTTCCCATACTGTGTTGGTAACAGTATTCTAGAAGCATAAGGAAAGACTAGAATAGGAAAAATTATATTTATAAAAATAATAATAACATTAAACAAATAATTTTTTATTAATTTTGAATTCACAATCTCTCCTTTTTTATTTCTAGCATATTTAGGATAGCAAGCCTATTTTTTTTAATATATATTTGCTAGTTTCATCAGTTTTTGCATCATTATATTTTTCATTAAATCTTTCTATTTTAATTCGAAAATCACTTATATTACACTCTATTTTTTTTAGTTCTTTTCTTAAATTTTCTTCATCATACACAATTGGGCCTGGAACTATTTCACTATACTCAAAATAAAATCCTCTATCATCATCTTTATACTCTTTATAATCATAAGGATAAAATATCATTGGTTTCTCTAGTATTGCATAATCAAAAAATACTGATGAATAATCTGTAATAAGTATATCCGAAATTAAATACAACTCTTGAATATCATTATATTTAGTTGCATCTATTACAAACTCTTTTTTCATATTCTTGCACTCTAATTTCTTTATATTAGGATGTAGTCTTATTAAAAAAATATATTTATCTCCGAATTCTTCCTCTAATTTTTTCATGTCAAGGTGCACTTTATAGGACTCAGTTTCTCCTGTTCTAAATGTTGGTGCATACAACACTATTTTTTTCCCCTTTTTTATTCCTAGCTCCTTAAATACTTTTTTCTCTATCTCATCAATATTATTACGAATTAAAAACTCATTTCTAGGATACATAGTATTTATTATAATATCTTCTTTTATTTTAAATGCTTTGCAAAATAAATCATTTAGATTTTTATTCGGTGATAAGAAATAATCCCAGTAACTGCTTTCTAATTCCCAACATCTTTTACTTTTTTCATATTTTTCCCCTTCTATATTCTGAGCTATTTTTTTTAGAGGTGTTCCATGCCACGTTTGCAGCAAAATAGTTTTTGATCTTGGTTTTCTAAGATGATATCCATGACAATTATCAATCCAGTATTTAGACGTAGCAAGATAATAAAAAAACTTCCAATTTTTTTCACTTACTATCTTTGTTTTATGCCCTTGTAATTCTTCTACTTTATTATTTAAAACCCATACAATATCTAAGTCATCTCTATTTTTTATTAATTCTTCATATATAAATTTGGGATTATCACTATATTTCTTACCAAAATATGAGCTAAATAGTACTCTATTTTTTTTTATAGGCAATATCCAAAATAACTTATAAAATACTTTATAAACTATAAAATAAAAAATTTCTCTCATCAATATGTATACCTCTTTTTTATTTTTTAAATAATTTCACTAATTTTATCAATTATCCCTTTTTTTTCTACTGAATTTTTTACTACTAATTTCCCTGTTAGTATTTCTTCCCCATTTATTATGACTTTATAATTTCCAAAATCCATATTTTTTAAAACTGGAGCTTCTAATTCTTTTACTCTTTCCAATACTATATTAACTTTATCATTACTCTTTATTATATGCTCATAATTTCTATCTGGATAAAGCTCTATATTTGGCTGTAGTCCTTTTTTCACCGTTACACTAGCCAATGATTTTTCTTCGTTTATTATTTTCTTATATACAAAATTAGTATGAAAAACTTCATCTAATTCCAATACTTTTCTATCTCTTATAGCTGCACTTCTCCCGCCTAAAAGTACATAAAAAGCATCTATATCCTCATTTTCATTCATCACTAAAATATTGAACCCCGCCTTTACATGGTATCCTGTTTTTAGTCCAAATATCCCTTTTTTTCCCAATAATTTATTATTGTTTTTTAGTGAAATTTTTTCCTCTTTTATTTTTAAAGATTTCATTCCTGCAATCTTAACATATTCTGGATATTTATTCGCCTCTAACATAATTTTATACATAGCGTAGGCTGTTCCTTTATCCATTTTTCTTTTTGTCATATGAGGTGGGAGTCCAGAAGGAGTATGGTATTCAACTTGATTTTCCAATCCTAATGATTTAGCTTTTTCATTCATTAACTTAATAAAGTTATCACGACCTTGCCCTACATGTTCTGCAATTGCGTAAGATGCATTATTAGCAGATTGGATAGCTGCCGCTTTTATAAGCTCACTAAGTTTGAAAGTATCTCCTGCTTTTAAAGGAATTGTAGTTCCTTTAACACTTGTTGCTTCTGGACTTATCACTATATCATCATTTAAAGAAACTTTTCCTTTAGAAATTGCGTCAAAAGTAACAATCATTGTCATTACTTTTGTTGTAGAAGCCAAAGGCAACATCTCTTTTTCATTTTCAGACATATATATATTTCCTTTTGAATCTCCAACAATATAAGATTTATACTCAGGAGCAAGCACTTTCTCTTGTTTCTCGGCTACTGTTTTTTTTCTACTTACATTTTTTTTCGCAGAAAAAACTTCCACAGAAATTGTCACCAAAAGCATTACAACTAATATTCTTTTCATTATTATCTACATCCCCCAAATTATTTATGATAAAAAAATAAGTGTTATTTTACATTTCTGTTAAAATAACACCTACATTATATATTATATATTAATTTTTATCTAGTTACTTTTTATTTTTCAGTTTTTTAGATAAATAATCTTCAACAGCTAATTTAATAGCTTCTTCAGCTAAAACTGAGCAATGCATTTTTATAGGTGGTAACTCTCCCAATTCTTTTACTACAGCTTTATTTGTAATCAAAAGAGCTTCTTGAACTGTTTTTCCTAGTACTAATTCTGTTGAAACTGAAGATGAAGCTATTGCTGAAGCACAGCCAAAAGTCCTAAATTTCACATCAATAATTATGTCATTTTCAACTTTGATATAAATTTCCATTATATCCCCACAAGTTGGATTCCCTACTTTTCCGTAACCATCTGGATTTTCCATTACCCCTACATTTCTAGGTGCCATAAAATGATCCATAACTTTTTCTGTATATTGCATAATTTTCTCCTTATACTTTTCTATTATCTTTAAAAGATTAACACCACTATCTCTTATCTACAAACTCTCCCCATAAAGGAGATATAACCCTTAATTTATTTACCATTTCAACAACTGATTCAACAGTATAATCTATCTCTTCTTTTGTTGTTTCATTACCTAAACTAAATCTTATTGTTCCATGTGCAAATTCAATAGGAATTCCCATTGCAAGTAATACATGAGATGCTTGAAGATCATCTGAAGAACATGCAGAACCTGAACTAACAGCTATCCCTTTATGGTTTAGTGTTAGCAAAATAGATTCTCCTTCTAAATACCTAAACTGAATACTAGATGTTCCTGGAAGTCTTTTTGCATTTTTGGCATTTATTACAATTTCAGACAGTTGCTCTAAAAGTTGTTTTTCAAAGTAATCTCTTAACTCTGATTCTTTTTTTATATTCTCTTCCATATTATTAACTGCTTTTTCTAGTGCCTTTGCCATACCTACCATACCTGCTACATTTGATGTTCCAGGTCTTAACTTTCCTTCTTGTCCACCACCAGTAATCAATTTCCCTAATCGTACACCATTTCTTACATACATAGCTGCAATTCCCTTTGGTCCATGAAATTTATGAGCTGAAAACACTACAATATCTGCTCCTATTTCTACAGGATTTAAAGGTATTTTTCCCGCACTTTGCACTGCGTCCATATGAAATATTATTCTATTTTCTTTTGCTATTTTTCCTATTTCTTCAACTGGTTGAATTGTTCCAACTTCATTGTTTGCATGCATTATTGAAATAAGTATAGTTTCTTCTCTTATACTTTCTTTTAATGCTTTTAGTGAAACTACTCCATTCTCATCAACAGGTAAAAAAGTTATTTCGAACCCTTCATTTTTTAAATCATTTAATGTTTCTTTTACTCCAGGATGCTCAATCGAACTTGCAATTATGTGTTTACCTCTATTTTTATAGGCTCTTGCTATCCCTCTTATTGCTAAATTGTCCCCTTCTACTCCTGAACCTGTAAAAATTATTTCTTTAGGACTCACTTTTAGTATTGTTGCTATTTTTTCTCTTGATTCATCCATTCCATTTGTAGCTTCTCTTCCAAAGCTATGTAAACTTGATGCATTCCCGTAAATTTCTGTCATGTATGGAAGCATAGCTTCTAAAACATCTTTATCTAATTTTGTTGTTGCATTATTATCTAGATAAACTCTCATTTTTTTCATCTCCTGAAATTATTTATCATTATCTTCATTTATCATTTAAATATTGATTATATTTTAATTAGTTATACTATGTTTATACCATTCTTTATCCTTAGTGTCAAGAATTATTTTTTTCCCAATATTTACACATTTTCTTTATCTCGCACTCCATACATTTTGGTCTTCTTGCTATACATTTATCCCTTCCTTGCAATATTAAGTAATGTGAAAAATCTATCCAATATTTTAAAGGTACGATGAGCATTAATTTTTTTTCTATTTTAATTGGGTCCTGTTCATTTACCACTCCAATTAAGTTAGTTAGTCTTCTTACATGAGTATCCACAGTTATTCCTGAAGCTAACCCCCATATTTCCCCTCTAACCACATTTGCTGTTTTTCTCCCTACTCCTGCTAAAGATGTCAGTTCCTCCATACCTTGTGGTACTTCTCCATCAAAACTAGTAAGTAGCTGTTCACTACAAAGTTTTATATTTTTTGCTTTATTTCTATAAAAACCTGTACTTTTAACTAATTCTTCTATTTTTTCTATACTCATCTCGCTAAAACCTTTAGGGGTATTTACTATTTTGAACATCTCTTTCGTCACTATATTAACTCTTACATCTGTACATTGAGCAGATAATATAACTGCTATTAAAAGTTCAAAAGGAGTACTATAGTTTAGTGCACAATCTGGATGTCCAAATTTTTCATTTAATATTTCTATTATACTAATTATTCTCTGCTTTTTTGTCATATTTACCCCTCTTTATAATTATACTAGTCACAAATTTAGTACTAATACAGTATAACACATTCAAGTAAAACATTCATAAAAAAGAGTAAATTATAATTTTTTCAAATAATAACTTACTCTTTTTTATTTTAAACTCTTTAAATATTCTTTTTTACGTATAAATCATGTTTTACACCATTATAATTTGTAATTTTTACAAATTTAAAATCTAATTTTTTAAATATATATTTAGATTTTGAATTTTCTTTTATTATGTAAGCTTCTATTTTATTTATAGAAAACTTCTCTTTAATTCTTAAAATACTCTCCTCAATTATTAAGGGAGAATAATTTCTTCCTCTTATTTTTTCAATTAAATATATTTCTAATATTGCTCTTTTACTATGAATTTCAAACTTTACATTTCCTAAAAATTGATTTTCATTATTCGTAACAATATACATAAAAAAATAGGATGAATTCATTATAAAGTAATACCATTTTTTATAAGCTAACCACTGAGCCTTTTGTTCACATTCCTTATCACAATATTTTTCTACATATTTTAAATTTATAGCTTCATATATTTTAGGAATATCTTCTTCTAACATGTCTCTTATTATAAAATCTTTCAAAGTAGTCACCATTACTAAATTAAAACAATATTATAGTATTTTTTCTTTCCTGTTCTTATAAGTAATTGATTATTTTCAAATAACTCTTCGGTAATAGGAGTATTGTGTGACAAAACTTTATTTTCACCAATATATAATCCTCCTTGCTGAACAAGTCTTCTTCCCTCACTAGTTGTTTTTAATACTCCTGCTTCCACAAGAAGGGTAACAATTTCTTTTCCTATTTCATCTTTTTTTAACTCAAGCTTTGGTACATTACTCATATCTTCCCCAGAACCAAAAAGAGATTCTGTCGCGTGCTTTGCCTCTTCTGCTGATTTTTCACCATGAACAATTTTTGTAACTTCATAAGCTAGTATAGCTTTTGCCTTATTTATTTCAGCACCTTCTAGTGCTGAAAGTTTTTTCACTTCTTCCATTGGAATATATGTTAAAAGTGACAAACATCTTTCCACATCAGAATCCGTTACATTTCTCCAATATTGATAAAAATTATAAGGTGTTGTTTTTTCCGGATCTAGCCACAATGCTCCTTTAGCAGTTTTCCCCATCTTTTGACCTTCACTATTTGTTAAAAGACTACATGTCATTGCAAAGGCTGGTTTTTTTTCTTTTTTTCTTATTAAGTCAACACCACCTATCATGTTTGACCATTGATCATCTCCACCTAACTGCATTTTACAATTATATTTTTGATTAAGCACTAAAAAGTCATAGCCTTGCATTAACATGTAATTAAATTCAAGAAATGAAAGTCCACTTTCCATTCTTGATTTAAAACATTCTGCAGCTAACATCCTATTTACTGAAAAATGAACTCCTATATCTCTTATAAACTCAACATAATTTAAATTTAGTAACCAGTCAGCATTATTTGCCAATATAGCTTTGTCATCAGAAAAATCTATGAATCTTTCCATTTGTTTTTTTATTCCTGCAACATTTTCTACTATCGTTTCTTTTGTCATCATATTTCTCATATCAGTTCTTCCAGAAGGGTCCCCTATCATAGCAGTTCCACCACCTATTAGTGCAATAGGTCTATGTCCTGCTCTTTGCATGTGTGACATGAACATCATAGCTATAAAATGTCCTACGTGTAAGCTATCTGCTGTGGGATCAAAACCGATATAAAAAGTTATTTTTTCTTTTTCCAATAACTCTTTTGTCTCCTCTTCATGAGTAAATTGCTTTATATAACCTCTATCTTTTAATATATCCAATACATTTTCCATACTTCCTCCAATTTTAATATTTGCTTTTTAAATCTTTTTTATCCTAAAAAAAAAACCTACAAATTATGTAGGTTTAAAATAATAACTTTATACCATACAAATCTCTTTTTATTTTATAAATATAAAATAGATTTGTATAAAAATTCCTTTTAGAATTAATACAAATCGCTATTTGAATAATAATAGTAATATAGTAATGCAGATTTATTTGCTTTTTTTATCTCCAAAATAGCCCTCCTTTAAGAAACTTGTATATTTATATTATCATTTATTTGTTTATATTACAAGATTTTTTCATAAATCCTCTTCATTATTTTCGTGAGCTAAATCTACGCCCTATATTTTTTATACAATTTAGATATTTTCTTTTCCACAATGAGGACAGAATTTTGTTGATTTCTTCTATTATAGCATATTTTATAATAATAATTAATATAATAAAAAAATATTGAAAAACAAGTAGGATTACCCACTGCTTTTCAATATTTTACTTATAAATTATTTTTTTATTATTTCTTTCCGAAATGTCTTTCTAATAAACCTAAAAATGCTCTACCATGTCTTGCTTCATCTTTAGCCATTTCATGTACTGTATCGTGTATAGCATCAAAACCTAACATTTTAGCTCTCTTAGCAATTTCAAACTTTCCTGCTGTCGCTCCGTATTCTGCTTCTACTCTCATTGTTAAATTCTTTTCAGAAGAATCAGTTACACATTCCCCTAATAATTCTGCAAACTTAGCAGCATGCTCTGCCTCTTCAAAAGCTATTCTTTTGTATGCTTCTGCTATTTCAGGGTAACCTTCTCTATCTGCTACTCTTGACATAGCTAAATACATTCCTACCTCTGTACATTCACCTTCGAAGTTAGCTCTTAATCCCATTATAATTTCTTCGTCACCACAAGCTAATCCTTCTCCTACTTTATGCTCAGTAGCCCAAACTCTTGCAGCACCTTCTACTACTAATTCAAACTTTGATTTTGGAGCTTTACATACTGGACATGACTCTACACCTTCATTCATTATTTCACCACATAGTAAACATCTGTATCTCTTCATTTTAAATCCTCCATTTTTTTATTTTTTGTTTTGTAATCGTTTCACTTATGAAAATATTATATATTCGTTTACAGATTTTGTCAATCTTTTTTTTTCTTTTTTTTCTTTTTATTTTATTTGTTAATTCAGACACTTATTTTCACTTATATTTTTTCAATACATACTTAAATATTTCTTTGGATAAATATATTTTACTGTAAAAATTTTAATACTTTCTATTGTTTTAACTATATATAGAGTATAATCAGATTAGAGGTGAGTTATATGAATATAAAAATTCTTAGTACTAGCTATCTTGGTATTAAAAACTATCTTGTAGAAGTTGAAATTGATATTAGCAATGGAATGCCAAATTTTTCTATTATCGGATTAGGTGATGCTGCTATTTTTGAAAGTAAAGAAAGAATTAAAACTTCATTAAAAAATACAGGATACCCTTTTGAACCTAAAAAAATAGTAGTTAACCTTTCTCCTGCTTCTATAAAAAAAGAAGGTGCTCATTTTGATTTAGCAATTGCAATAGGAATCCTTACTAGTTTTGGCTTCATTAAAGATATTCACTCTATACTTAGCAAATATCTCATATTAGGAGAACTTTCTTTAACTGGTGATGTGAAACCTGTTAAAGGTATTATAGGGGCAGCACTTTTAGCTAAAGAGATGCATTTAAAAGGAATTATTATTCCTTATGATAACGCAGTTGAAGCGACTTTTATTCAAGGTATTCGAATTGTGCCAATAAAAAATATTCTTGATTTAATAGATTTTATAAAAACTGATTATATAGAAAAATTCCCATTAAAAAAATTGAAAAATAAAATTGAAACTCTAGCTGAACTTAATCTAAACGAAGTAAAAGGACAGAGCTTAGGTAAAAGAGCTCTAGAAATTGCCGCTGCTGGAGGACATAATCTTTTTATGATTGGAAGTCCTGGGGCTGGAAAATCTATGTTAGCTAAAAGGTTTCCCTCTATTCTTCCAAGGTTAGATATGCAACAATCAATAGAGTGCACCAGAATTTACAGTATAATAGGAGAGTTAAATAAAACAGAGCAAATTATTACAACTCCACCTTTTAGAGCTCCCCACCACACAGCTTCTAAGGCTTCTATTTTGGGAGGAGGACATAATATTAAACCTGGTGAAATTACCATGGCACACAACGGTGTTTTATTTTTAGATGAGTTTTCTGAATTTTCAAAAGATATAATAGAAAGCTTGCGGCAACCTCTAGAGGATGAATGTATTTCTATTTCTAGAGTTAGTGAAAAAATTATTTTCCCTTCTAAATTTATTCTTATAATTGCCACAAATCCCTGTAAATGTGGATTTCTTTTTGATGAAACAGGAAAATGTTCCTGTTCTCTTGGAGAAATACAACGGTATCAAAAGAAAATATCTGGACCAATTATTGATAGAATCGATTTATACGTTCCTATAAAAAAATTAGACTATAAAGAGTTATTCTCCACTGAAATCCCAGAAAATTCATCTGTAATAAAAGAAAGAGTTCTTTCTGCTAGAAAAATACAGTATTCTAGATTTCATTCAAATAAATTAAATAGCTCTATGTCACCAAAAGATCTCTCCTTATTTTGTAAACTTTCCACTGAAGATTCCTTACTTTTACAAAATATAGTAAAAAATTTCTCTCTTTCTGCTAGAAGCTATGATAAAATATTAAAAATTTCTAGAACAATTGCAGATTTAGCAGGTAAAGAAAACATTAGTAGAAATGAGATTTTAGAAGCTACTTCGTATAGAAAATATTAAAAAAACTCTGCTCTTTTATTAATTAATAAAAGAACAGAGTTTTTTACTTAAATCTAAACTAATTTATATCAGTTTTAAAATCTTTTTCAAATATCCCATTTAATATCAGTGCTAGAGCTCCGTCTCCAGTTACGTTACAAGCAGTACCAAAACTGTCCTGAAGTGCAAAAATAGTCAGCATAAGAGCCATTCCAGCTTCATTAAATCCTAAAACAGAAACTATAATTCCCAGTGAAGCCATTACTGTTCCTCCAGGAACTCCAGGTGCACCAATTGCAAAAATACCTAATAAAAATATGAATAGAACCATTGTTCCCATTCCAGGCAAGCTTCCGTATAAAACCTGAGAAACCGTCATTACAAAAAATACTTCTGTTAAAACAGAGCCACATAGATGAATAGTTGAGCCTAAAGGAATAGCAAAATTTGTTACATCATCATGAAGAATTTTAGATTTTCTGGCACAATCTAAAGCTATTGGTAGTGTTGCTGCTGAAGACATAGTTCCTACAGCTGTTAAATACGCTGGTCCATAACTTTTTAATAACTTTAAAGGATTTTTTCTGGAAACTATCCCTGCTGTTGTGTATAAAAACGTTAACCAAATAAACTGACCTACTAATACAATTACAATAACTTTCAAAAATATAGGTAATTGATTTATAATTCCACCTTCATATGCAAGAGTAGCAAATGTTGTAGCTATAAAAAATGGTAAAATTGGAATTATAATTCTGTGAACTATAACTAACATAATATTGTTAAATTCATCAAGTATATTTTCAAAGTTTTTAGACCCGGTCCATACTACTGCAAGACCTATAAACAGAGATAATACTAAGGCAGACATAACACTAAATACAGGTGGTATATTCATTTTAAAAAGCATCTTTGGTAATTCTTTCAAACTCTCTGTTGCAGTTATAATGTGTAGTTTAGGTATTAATATATACCCAAATAACATTGAGAATAATGCTGCTCCTACAGAAGAAACATAGGCTAATAACAACATTACACCTAACATTTTACTTGCATTAGATTTCATTTTTGTTATAGCTGGAGTTATAAATCCTAAAATAATAAGTGGAACTGTGAAAAATATAATCTGACCTAAGAAATGCTTAATTGTCTGAATTATTCCTATAGTGCTCTCACTACAATATAAACCTACAATTATACCTACAATTATACCTACAATTACACCTACAATTAATTTTAGTATCAAAAAATCTTTTTTTCCTTTATTCATACATCCTCCCGACTAATTAATATAATTAATTATATCACTTTATAACTTAAATATCGAGAAAACTTTATTTTTTTTATCTGTTTAAATAGTAAACTAACTATGATATAATACTTCATAAGTCTACTAAAATAAATTATATCTAAGGAGAAATATGAAAAAGTTATACATACTGTGTTTTATCATTGTCTTTCTAGGAGTTATTAGCTTTATTTTTTATTATAAAAATATAAAAATACAAAAATCTTTATCTAATAAATTTATTCTTAAAACAAATTCTACAAATTCAGAAAATTTCACTTTTGGTGAATTAGAAAATGGTGTAAAATATTTTATTTTAAAAAATTCTAAGCCAGAAAAAAGAGCAAGTATAAACCTTCATGTTAATGCTGGTTCCTTAGTGGAAGAAGATAATCAAAAAGGAGTTGCACATTTCTTAGAACATATGGCTTTTAACGGCACTGAAGACTATCCTAAGAACGATTTGATAAAACACTTAGAAGCTTTAGGACTAAGTTTTGGTGGAGATTTAAATGCCTATACAAGCTTTCACGAAACTGTTTATAAACTTAAGATACCTACTAATAATATGGATAATATTTCAGAATCTCTTCATATTTTAAAAGAATGGGCAACCAATATTTCTTTTAAAGAAGAGGAGGTAACAAATGAAAGAAATATTATCTTAGAAGAGTGGAGAGGAAGACAAGGACTTCGTGAAAGAATTAGTTTTTTTAAAAGAAATATTCTTTTTGGTGATTCTAGATATTTTCATAGAATGCCCATTGGAGAGCCTGAAATTATAAAAAATACTGATTCTAATCTCTTAAAAGAGTTTTATCATAAATGGTATCAACCAAAAAACTTTTTAATTATTGCTATTGGAGACTTTGATATTAAAAATATAGAAGAAAATATAAAATCAGAATTTTCTTCTATTACAAATTCTAACCCTGGAATTCAAAATGAATACCCTTTACCAATTTTAAAAGAAAGTTATTCAGTTTTTTCAGATCCCGAACTAACAAAAACTACTCTTGAATACTCCCTTGTTAATAATATAGCTTCTATTAATGATTTTTCTAAACTTAGGGAAAGTGTAATTCAAAGTCTATATTTTAATATTTTAAATTCAAGACTGGAAACTCTTGCTAAAAAAAATGACTCACCACTGGTTTCTAGTGCTATTTATTCTTCAAGAATAGGAAAAAATAATGAGATTATTAATTTAATTTCTCAAGTTAAAGAAAATAGCATTCTTCAAGCTAATAAATTAATTTATCAAAATTTAAATATTTTATCAACTTTTGGACCTTATTTAATTGAATTAAACAATGAAAAGTCTGAACTTTATACACAAATTCAATCTCAAAATATAAATAGAAAATCCTTAGAAAATGAAAGTTTTTTTAATGAAATCAAAGACTGGTATATGTACGGAGATATTTTACTGTTTCCTCAAGATAAATTAGACTTAATAAATGAAGTTTTTCCTACAATCACTACTGATGATATTCAATTATACGCTAAAAACTATTATGAAAAAGATAAAGCACTATTTTTAACATCAAATAATACAAATAATCTACCTTCTAAAGAGGAACTTAAAGAAGCAAATTATAAAACAAAACAAGAGAAACTAGAAAAATTTGAAGCTCCTAATACTGTAGAACTTATTACTCCTCAACTTACTTCAGGCTCTATTGTTGATAAGGTTATTCAAGATGAAAATACCCCTTTTCAAGTTATAATATATAAATTATCAAATGGAATAGAAGTATTTTATAAAAACACTAATTTTCAAGAAGATAAAATACTTTTAAATTTTTATAAAGAAGAGGGTTCCTCTAATGAGGAAGATTTAGGATACTTAAACTCTATTTTCCTTTCCACTATGATAGAAAATTCTGGTGTTGGTAATTTAACCAATGCTCAATACGAAACTTTTTTAAAGGGAAAAAATTTCGCTATTAATTCTTATCTTAGTGACTATATTCATGGAATGAATTTAGAAAGTGATTCTAAAAATTTTGATATCGCCCTTAAATCCTTAACTTCTTTTTTATTAGTCCATAGATTTGATGATGACTTTTTCAATAAAACAAAAGAAACTGTAGCTCAAAGTATTAATAATAGAGATAATTCTCCTACTAATATTTATCGTGATACTATTACAAACATAATTTCGAATAATCATTTTAGAAGAAAAACTCTTTCTTTAAATGACTTAGATAAAATAAATAAACAAGCTATTTTAGATATTTATAAAAATAAATATTCTAATTTTAATGGATTTAAAGCTATTGTTGTTGGCTCTATTGAAGAAAAAAAATTAGAAGAGATGATTTTAAAATATTTTTCAGGTTTACCTAGTAAGGAAAATATAAATAATTATAAAAATTTAAATATCACTTCTCCTAATATAAATATTTCTAAAACTATAACTAAAGGAAAAGATGAAAAATCAACTATCACTATGATTTATCCCTATACTAAAAATTATTCAAACACTAATAGAAATCTCTTTAAAGCTTTTTCAAGCCTTCTTAATATTTATTTAATAGAAGATATTAGAGAGGATATTTCTGGTGTTTACTCCATATATTCCCAGAGTAATCTTGAATACTTTAATCACGGTGAAAATAGTCTTATTATTAGATTTTCTTGTTCACCAAGCAGAGTAGAAGAGATAATAAAAGCAACTAAAACTGTAGTTAACAACCTAGCACAGGGTAATTATGACAAAAAAAAGCTTTTAAATATTATTGAAAACTATAAACTAAATTATGAAACTGAGCTTACTAATAATAACTTTTGGAGTCAGTATATTTTAAAAAAATCTTTACAAGGTAATGACTATTCTATTTTGTCACCTAACGAATATAGTGAATTAATCACCCATGACAATTTATTAAATTTTTCAAAGGAGAATATTCTTAATCATAATATTTTTGAAATTATACTGAAACCTGAATAATTTTTAATAAAACCTTTGCTAGCACAGTTATATAATAACTTCAAAAGCCCCACTTCTCAAATAGAGTAAGTGGGGCTTTATTTATTAAAATAATCTATTCTTTCTCAACACTTTGAGTTTTAATTTTATTGCAAAAATATTTTCTCTAACTAGAGATAATTTACTCTATCCTCAGCAACCATCATCTTCAAATATAGCAGCTATTCCACCATCTAAATCATAGGCATTGTTGTAACCTGCATCTCTTAAAAGCAGTGTTGCTCTCTTAGATCTTACTCCGTGAGCACAATAAACTAATATTTTATCCTCTTTTTTTATCTCTTCATTTTGTTCTAGCACTTCATTTAAAAAATTATCACTCAAAGGAATATTGTAGCAATCCTCTGTTATCGGTGGTGTTTCCTCTAATTCTTCTGGTGTTCTGCAATCTATTATTATAGTATTTTCGTCTATTATAAGTTCTAGCGCTTCTTGCTTATTTAATGATATTTTGTCCATTTTTACTCACCTCTAATTTATATTTTATTCTATGACATTATTAATTCTACCATATTTTAACTATAAAATCTATAAAAAAAGGCGACTGTTCTAGTCACCTTAGATTATTATACTAATTCTATTATAGCCATCTCAGCAGAGTCGCCTCTTCTTACACTAGTTTTGATTATTCTAGTATATCCACCGTTTCTCTCTGTGTATCTTGGAGCTATCTCTCCAAATAATTTAGCTACAGTTGCATCTTGTCTTAAAAAAGCAAATGCTTGTCTTCTTGAAGCTAAAGTATTCTTTTTACCTAAAGTTACCATTCTATCAGCAAATTTTCTTAACTCTTTTGCTCTAGTTATAGTTGTCTCTATTCTTTCATTATCTAGAAGAGATATAGTCATATTCATTAGCATTGCTAATCTATGCTCTGTTCTTCTTCCTAATTTTCTATATGATTTATTGTGATTCATTAGTTTAGCTATCCTCCTTATTTATGAGTTTTATTGCTCGCTCAATCCATTGTTCGCTGCTAAATCGTGTCCACGCTCTAACATTTTCTCAAGAATCTCGTCGTATGATTTTTTTCCAAGATTTTTGATTTTCATAAGATCATTAGAAGACATTTTAGCTAATTGCCCTATTGTCTCTATTTCTGCTTTTTTCAAACAATTATATGATCTTACTGTTAAATCTAATTCTTCTATTTTTTCGTTATCATCTAAACTTCCACCAGATACAGTAGCTTCTATAACAACTTCATCCTCTTCAGGTCTAAGTTGCTCTAGTCTGTTTCCTATATCCATTAAAGGATTTAAATGTAAGCTAAGTAGCTCAACAGCATATGATAACGCATCATTCGTTTCTATACTACCATTAGTTTCAATATCTAGTATTAATTTATCAAAATCAGTCATTCTTCCAACCATTGTATCCTGGACAGAATATGAAACATTCTTTATTGGTGTATATATAGCATCAATTGCCATATATTCAACAGCCCAACCTTTTTTGTCTACTTCTTCAGAAACTAAAAAACCTTCACCTGTATCTACTAAAAATTCTATATCAAGTTCTCTATCTGTAGTTAATGTACAAATTATTTGATCAGGATTTATTATCTCTAGTCCAACTTCCGGTATAATATCTGAAGCTTTAACAACTTTTGGACCTTTTACAGAAAGAGTCATTTTTCTTTCCCCGTGTTCCTCAGTTTTAATAACAACTTCTTTTATATTCAATATTATCTCAGTAACCGCTTCCTTAACTCCTGGCATTACTGAAAATTCACTAAGAACGCCTTGAATTCTAATTCCTTTTATTGCTGCTCCAGGAATTGATGAAAGTAAAACTCTTCTAAGTGCATTTCCAACAGTATGTCCATAACCTCTGTAAAGAGGTTCTATAACATATTGCGTATGAAATTGATCTGCTATTACTGGTGTAATATTGAAATTCTTTGCGTGTTTTTCTATTTTTAACATCTAATCAGCTCCTATAAGTTAGGGATTACTATCTAGAATAGAACTCAACTATTAAAGCCTCATTTAGATCGAAATCTATATCGTCTTTAGTTGGATTCTGAACAACCGATCCACTGAAAGCTGCTCTATCTAACATTAACCAAGCTGGAACATTAGAGTCCGCAACTGCAGTTTTTATTAAATCGATATTTTTTGAATTTTCTATAACAGAGACTACATCTCCTGCTTTAACTCTAAAAGAAGCGATATTTACTCTTCTTCCATTAACTGAAACATGACCATGAGAAACTACTTGTCTAGCTTGTCTTCTTGTTTTTGCAAATCCAAGTCTATAAACTACATTCTCTAATCTTCTTTCAAGATATTGTATAAGGTTAAGACCCGTTACTCCATCCTTTCTTGTTGCTTCCTCGTAAAGCTTTCTAAACTGCTTTTCCATTACATTGTATATGAATTTTGCTTTTTGTTTTTCTCTTAGTTGTATTGCGTACTCTGTAGGTTTTTTATTAGCATTTGCTCTTGGTCCTCTGCTTGAAGTTTTGTTAACTCCTAAAACTGTTGGGTCAATTCCTAATGCTCTACATTTCTTTAATACTGGCTGTCTATTTCGTGCCATATTCGATTATTCCTCCTTGCTATTGAATTTTACTATAATGAGAAGCTCCTTTTGGAGTAAAATTATACTCTTCTTCTCTTTGGTGGTCTACAACCGTTATGTGCAACTGGAGTAACATCAGAGATTTTTGTAACCTCTAATCCTGCTGCTTGTAACGATCTGATACAAGCTTCTCTACCTGAACCTGGTCCTTTTACTTTAACTTCAAGTTTTTTCATACCATTTTCTATTGCAACTTGTGCAGCTTGCTCAGCAGCTATTTGTGCTGCGAATGGAGTACCTTTTTTAGTTCCTTTGAACCCAGAAGTTCCTCCTGATTTCCATATTAAAACTTTACCTTCAGTGTCAGTAATAGCAATGATAGTATTGTTAAAATTTGAATGTATATGAGCTATTCCTACTGGAATATTTTTAACTTTCTTTTTGATTTTAGCTACTTTCTTTTTAGCCAACTTAAGTACCTCCTCACTTATTAGTTCCTAATTCTTTTCCTTCACTCAATAATTACAAATTATCTTTTGATAGGTTTTTTAGGTCCTTTTCTAGTTCTTGCATTTGTTTTAGTCTTTTGCCCTCTTACTGGTAGACCCATTTTGTGTCTTAAGCCTCTATAACACTTGATATCTATTAATCTCTTAATAGCAAGTCTTATATCTTTTCTTAAGTCTCCTTCTACTTTAACCCCTTCTACAACTGCTCTTATCTTATTGATTTCTTCCTCAGTAAGATCTTTTACTCTTGTATCAAAGTTAACTCCTGCTTCTTTTAATACTCTTTGAGAAGTTGCTTTCCCTACTCCGTAAATATAAGTTAGTGATATCTCAACTCTTTTATTTCTTGGGACATCTACTCCTGCGATTCTAGCCAAATTTAGTTCCTCCTCTTTCAAAAAATTTTTAATTTAGCAAATTGGCCACCTGCTAAACCGAGTTCTATTTGCTGGTATATTAACCAACCTAATACTTTCATCGATATGCCTGCCAAACAGTAGCGGCCCTACGGCTCCCACATATCTTTACAATGCTTTCAATATCATAATTAAAAACACTACCTTTACTTCTGTGCTACAAAATTATCCTTGCACTTGCTTGTGTTTAGGGTTATCACAAATTACTCTGATTTTCCCGTGTCTCTTGATAACCTTGCACTTGTCACAGATTGGTTTAATTGATGCTCTTACTTTCATTTGCTGCCTCCTCCGTGAAACAAAGTTAGTTCTTCTTTCTGTATACTATTCTTCCTCTACTTAAATCGTAAGGAGAAATTTGTACCGTTACTCCATCTCCAGGTAAAATTTTAATGTAGTTCATTCTCATTTTACCAGAAATATGACCTAAAATTTTATGACCATTTTCAAGCTCTACCCAAAACATTGCATTTGGAAGAGATTCGATGATAACTCCTTCTAGTTCAATAACATCCTTTTTTGACATATTATACCTCCCATCAACAGGATTTCAGATTATTATACCATATTAAACATAGTATGTCTACTATATTTATACAGATTTTGTAAAACATTTCCCCTTAATCCAGTTGACTTAAAATTACAGGTTTCCCATCTATAATTGCTATTGAGTGCTCGCAATGAGCAGATCTTTTACCATCTTTTGTTACTACTGTCCAACCATCTTCCAAATGTCCAACTTTGTATGTCCCTGCATTTATCATTGGTTCAATAGCTAAAACCATACCATCTTCTATTTTTATTCCTCTTCCTTTTCGTCCAAAATTTGCAACACAAGGATCTTCATGCATAGCTTTCCCTACTCCGTGTCCTGCATAATCTCTCACTACACTAAAGTTATTTCCCTCTACATAAGTTTGAATTGCACTTCCTAAATCTCCTAGCCTTGTTCCTGCTGTTGCCATTTCTATTCCTATCGCTCTAGCTCTATGAACTACATCTATAAGTTTTTGAGATTCCTCGTCAACTTCTCCTACTGGGAATGTTTCAGCCGAATCTCCAAAATAGCCATTTAGTATAGTCACAGTATCCACACTTACTATGTCACCTTCTTGAAGAATTTTATCAAATTTAGGAACGCCGTGAACTACTGCTTCATTCACCGATATGCAAGAACCTGAGGGATAAGGGTTCAGAGGACCACCTACTCCTATAGTTCCAGGAATAGCTCCTTCTCTTCTAATATAGTCCTCTATAATATTATTTAGCTCTAATGTAGAAACTCCAGCTTTAATGTATTTAGGCAATATTTCTGAGTAAAGTCTTGCTATTATCTGATTTGCTTTTTTTATTTCTTTTATTTCCTCTAAAGTTTTAAGAATAATCATAGTTTTTCCTCTCTAGTCACAAGTTAAAATTCTTTTCTAAAAGTTATTTAGTATATTTTTTATTTACTCTTAGATTAAATTTTCAGCATAAAATTTATCCTAAAATTTCAAATATTTCTGAAGTTACCACTGACAAATCTTTCATTCCATCTATTTCCACTAGTATATTTCTTTTTTTATAAAAATCAAAAAGTGGTGCAGTTTGGTTGTGATAAGATTCTAGTCTTGTTTTTACTGTTTTTTCTGTATCGTCTTCTCTTGTTATTAATCCATGACCACATAAATCACAAATTCCTGCTACCTTTGACATATTGAAAGTTTTGTGAAATGATGCTCCACATGATGGGCACCCTTGTCTTCCTGTAATTCTAGCAACAATTGCACTATCTGGAACATTTAACGAGATTACTTTATCTAACTTGATTCCTATTTCTTTCATAATAATTTCTAAAGCCTCAGCTTGAGGTATAGTTCTTGGAAATCCATCTAGTATGAACCCTTTTTTACAATCATTCATAACTAGTCTATCTTTAATTATCCCTATTATTGTTGAATCAGGAACTAATTTTCCTGCATCCATGTATTTTTTAGCTTCCATACCCATAACAGTTTCTGATTTTATTGCAGCTCTTAGAATATCTCCAGTTGATATTTGAGGGATACCATATCTCTCCATAATTGGTTTAGCTTGAGTCCCTTTTCCTGCTCCAGGTGCTCCAAATAACATTATATTCATTACTTCACTCCTTTTATTAATAATAATATTCTACCCTATTAATTATACTATATTTTTCAATAAAAATCACTATAAAGAATAAAAAATAAACATTTAAATCAAAATAAAAAAAAGAAGAAAGTGTATAGTAATAATCACTATGCACTTTCATCTTCATTTATTTTTCTTATTATTTTTTTAAATAAAACCTTTATATTCTTTAACAACCATATGAGCATCTATTTGTTGTATAGTATCTATTGCTACTCCTACAACAATAATAATTCCAGTTCCACCAAAAAATTCTGGTAATCCTAATGAATTAAATATTGCCATTGGTAATATACAAATAATAGCTAGGAAGATTGCTCCACCCCAAGTTATTCTTGTTACAACTCCTTCTAAATACTCTGCTGTTTCCTCTCCAGGTCTTATGCCAGGGATCGTTCCCCCACCTTGTTTAAGGTTATCGGCAACTTTATCTGGATCAAATACAATAGCAGTATAAAAGAAAGAAAAGAAAATAATAATTATGGCATAAAGTGCCATATATACAGGATGTGACTGTGCGAAAACTCTTTCTAACACTACTTTCATCTCTGCACCTACAGGTAAAACCTTAACTGCAACAGAAGGAATCACCATAACAACAGAAGCAAAAATTACAGGCATAATTCCTGCAGTATTCAACTTAAGTGGTATGTATGAACTTTGTTCCATTCCAGCTTTTCCACCAAAACCTCTTCCTACATAATGAACAGGGATTTTTCTCTGTCCAAGCTGAAATATAACTATTCCAGTGATTGTTATAGTTGCTGCTACTGCAACAATTATAAGTAGAGGTATTAGGAATTTATTTCCTTTCATACTTTCAATTGTTCTAACTATATCAGTAGGAATTCTTGAAACTACATTTAAAAATATTAAAAGAGACACTCCATTTCCTAAACCTTTTAGAGAGATTTGCTCTCCTATCCACATTAAAAATACTGTTCCAGCAGTTAATGTAGTAATAGTAGTTAAGAAAAACATAAATCCAGGTGTTGTAACAAGCCCTGAAGACTGTAACCAAGTACAAACTCCAAGCCCCTGAACAATAGCAATTCCTATTGTTAAGTATCTTGTCCATTGAGTTAGCTTATTTCTAGCTCCCTCCCCCTCTTTTCTCATTTCTTCTAATTTAGGAATAATACTTCCTAACAAACTAAATACTATTGACGCATTAATGTAAGGGACGATTCCCAATGCAAATATAGAGGCTTTGCTAAAAGCCCCACCAGAAAACATATTTATGTACCACAATATGTTGTTCTGCTGGGTCATGATAGCAAGCTTATCGATGTCCACACTAGGAGTAGGAATATGAGTTCCTATCCTAGCTACTAAAAACATCAATAAAGTAAATATTATTCTTTCTCTAAGTTCAGGTATTTTAGCTATACTCTTTAATCTACTTATTCCAGTATCTACTAAAGCCAACTTTCATTCACCTCACTTGAGATATTTCTTATTACTACTTCTTATTATTTCCAGCAATATCAGAAAATGTTTTAACTTCGATTATTTCTATAGTTCCACCTTTTGATTCGATGATAGCTTTCGCTGCATCAGAAACTTTATGAGCTTTTACAGAAATTTTCTTATCAAGAACTCCGTTTGCAAGTATTTTTACACCGTCAAGTAATTTCTTAACGAATCCAGCAGCCATTAATAACTCTGGAGTAACTTCAGTTCCATCCTCAAATCTATTTAAAACATCTAAATTAACAATTGCATACTCTTTCTTGAATCTAGCATTAGAGAAACCTCTCTTAGGTACTCTTCTGTATAAAGGCATTTGTCCACCTTCAAAATATGGCTTAACTCCACCACCAGATCTTGAATTTTGTCCATTACTTCCTTTTCCAGAAGTTTTACCAAGTCCAGAAGACTCTCCTCTTCCCACTCTCTTTCTTGCTTTTTTTGGTTCAGAAGGTTTTAATTCATTTAATTTCATAGATTATTGCACCTCCTCTACCTTTAGTAAGTAAGACACTAGAGCAATTTTTCCTTTTAATTCAGGAGTTACAGTATGCTCTACTACATCGTTAACTTTTCTTATTCCTAAAGAATTAAGAGTAGCGACGTGGTTAGGTTTTCTTCCAATCATGCTTTTCACAAGCTCAATTTTAACCTTTAACATATTCGTTTACCTCCTAGCTTAAAATTTCTTTAACTTCTTTGCCTCTTAAAGCTGCTACTTCCTGTGCAGATCTTAGTATTCTTAAACCTTCAATTGTTGCTCTTGCAACATTGTGTTTTGTTCTTGAACCTTTAATCTTAGTTAGTATGTTGTGAACTCCAACAAGCTCTAATACTTCTCTTGCAGCAGAACCAGCTATTACCCCAGTTCCCTCATATGCTGGTGCCATCCACACAGATGTTGCACCCCATTTACCTACTATCTCGTGAGGAATAGTATTCCCTTTTAACGATACATCTACTATGTTTTTCTTAGCAGCTGCGATAGCTTTTTTTATTGCATCAGGAACACCGTTAGCTTTACCTAAACCTAAACCGATTTTCCCTTGACCGTCTCCAACAGCAGCTAGAACCGAGAAAGATATAGTTCTTCCTCCCTTAGTTGTTTTAGATACTCTAGAGATTTTTATTAATTTTTCTTGATATTGGTTATCTTCTTTATTAACAAACTTTGACAAGTTTATTCCTCCTCTCTACAGAATTAGAACTTTAGCCCTGCTTCTCTTGCAGCATCTGCTAAAGCTGCTACTCTACCTGTATATTTATATCCTGCTCTATCAAATACAACAGATGTCACATTCTTTGTTATTGCTCTTTCAGCAACTAACTTACCTACAAGCTTAGCCGATTCAGTGTTTCCACCATGTCCAACATTTCCTTTTAACTCTTTATCGATTGTTGAAGCAGAAACTATTGTAACTGCATTAACATCATCGATTAATTGAGCAAAGATATTGTTGTTTGATTTATATACACAAAGTCTCGGTCTTTCCGCAGTACCAGATAATTTTGATCTGATAGCTGTGTGTTTAGCTTTTCTTACTGATTGTCTATTTACTTTCTTAAACAACTTCCTTACCTCCTTTGTTTAAGCTATCTTACGATTTCTTACCTTCTTTTCTTCTAACAATCTCATCAGAATACTTAACACCTTTACCTTTATAAGGTTCTGGCTCTCTGTTAGATCTAATTTCTGCAGCAACTTGTCCTACAACGTCTTTTTCAATTCCTTCGATATGAATAGTTGTATTCTTTTCTACTGTCATTTTTATTCCTGAAACTGCATCAATTATAACAGGATGAGAAAAACCTAAAGCCATCTCTAAACCATTATTTTTTTCTGCTGCTCTATAACCAACACCTACTAAGTTTAGAGTTTTCTTGAAACCTTCACTAACTCCAACTACCATGTTATTGATTAAAGCTCTTGTTGTTCCATGTATTGCTCTTATAGCTGGAAGATCGTTAGGTCTCTCAACTGATAAAATGTTATCCTCTAATTTGATTGTTAAATCTTTAGAGAACTCTTTTGTTAAAGTACCTTTTGGTCCTTTTACAGTAACAACATTGTTGTTAACTATAATTTCGACACCAGTAGGTACATTAATAAGTTTATTTCCTACTCTTGACATTGAATGTTCCCTCCTAAGTATCTATTACCAAACAAATGCTAGGATTTCTCCACCCATGTTCTCTCTTCTTGCTACTTTATCAGTAACTAAACCTTTAGAAGTTGAAACAATAGCGATTCCTAATCCAGACAGCACTCTTGGCATATCCTCTACAGCTGAGTATACTCTTCTTCCTGGAGTAGAGATTCTCTTAATACCTTTGATTACTCTTTCTTTTCCAGAATATTTTAAGTAAACTCTTATATTCTTTTTGTTCCCATCAGTTATAGTTTTGAAGTTAGAAATAAATCCTTCTTCTTTAAGTATTTCAGCAACTTTCTCTTTTAAGTTAGAATGTGGCATATCTACTTTTTCGTGCATAACTGCGTTAGCATTTCTGATTCTTGTTAACATATCAGCAATTGGATCTGTTAAAAACATTATGCAATCCTCCTTCTTTTCAATTTACCAAGATGACTTCTTAACACCAGGTACTAAACCTGCTCCTGCTAATTGTCTAAATTTAACTCTTGAGATCCCGAACTCTCTCATGAATCCTCTTGGTCTTCCGTCTAATTGACATCTATTCTTTTGTCTAACTGGTGAAGAGTTTTTTGGAAGTTTATCTAATTCAAACATAGCTTCCATGTCTCCAGCAGCAACTTTTTTCTTTAACTCTGCTCTTTTAGCAGCAAATTTTTCACAAAGAGCATCTCTCTTAGCATCTCTTGCGATCATTGATTTCTTTGCCATTTATTAACTACCCTCCTCAACTATTACTTTTTGAAAGGCATTCCAAATGCCTTAAGTAAAGCTCTTCCTTCTTCATCTGTTTTTGCTGAAGAAACTATAGTTATAGACATTCCAAACATTTTATCAACTTTATCAATTTCAATTTCAGGGAAAACTAATTGATCTCTTAGACCTAAAGAGTAGTTTCCTCTTCCATCAAATGCGTTTGCTGACACTCCTTCGAAATCTCTAACTCTAGGAAGAACAACATTTACTAATCTATCTAAGAAGTCATACATTTTCTCTTTTCTTAGAGTTACTTTAGCACCAATTGGCATTCCTTCTCTTAATTTAAATCCAGCTTCAGATTTTTTAGCTTTCTTAATAACTGGTTTTTGTCCTGCTATGATTGTTAAATCTCCAGCAGCAGTATCAATTATTTTAACATTTTGAGTTGCTTCTCCAACTCCCATATTAATAATAATTTTCTCTAACTTTGGACATTGCATAATGTTTTTTATATTCAATTCTTTTGTTAAAGTTTGAACTATTGTATCATTATATAATTTATGATATCTAGAAACGTATTTATTAGACACTTACGTTTTCCTCCTCTCTTATAAAGCTTCACCAGATACTTTAGAGTATCTTACTTTTTTACCATCTACAATTTTATACCCAACTCTTGTTGGTTTTCCTGCCTTCTCATCAAATAACATAACTTTTGAAGAAAATAGAGCAGCTGGTTTAGTAACTATTCCACCTTGTGGATTAGTTTGACTTGGTTTAACGTGTTTTGTAACTTCGTTAATTCCTTCAACTATTACTTTACCTTTATTAGGGAATACTTTTATAATAGACCCAGTTTTTCCTTTATCTTTTCCAGATATTACATAAACTTTATCGCCAGTTTTTACATGTAATGAATCTGGTATGAACTTCACCTTAGGTTTAGCCACGATATTTAGCCTCCTCTCTCAATTATATTACTTCTGGAGCAAGAGACACTATTTTCATAAAGTCTTTAGCTCTTAACTCTCTAGCTACAGGGCCAAATATTCTTGTTGCTTTTGGCTCTTTATTATTTCCAATTATTACCGCAGAATTATCATCAAACTTAATGTAAGATCCATCTTCTCTTCTAAGTTCTTTTCTTGTTCTTACGATAACTGCTTTTACAACGTCACCTTTTTTAACGTTACCTGCAGGAATTGCTTCCTTAACAGATGCTACAACTATGTCACCAATTCTTCCGAATCTTCTTCTAGATCCTCCAAGAACTCTTATTACCATAAGTTTTTTAGCTCCTGAATTATCAGCAACATTTAGGATAGTTTGTTGTTGTACCATTAAAATATCCTCCTCTCAATTTACAATTGAAATTATTTAGTTTTTTGTAATACCTCTACTAGTCTCCAATTTTTATCTTTTGATAATGGTCTAGTTTCCATAATTCTTACTTTATCACCAGTTTGAGCAACATTATTTTCATCATGCGCCTTAAACTTGATAGTTTTTTTAACTCTTTTCTTATACATCGGGTGTAATACCATTGTTTCAATTGCAACAACGATAGTTTTTTCCATTTTATCAGAAACAACTACACCGTCTCTTAATTTTCTTTCATTTCTCAAGACTCTAACCTCCTCTTTCTATATGAGATTATCTTTCATTTAGAATTGTATTAATTCTAGCTATCTCTCTTCTAACTTCTCTAATTTTAGCAGTGTTAGTCAATTGACCTAATGAAAGTTGGAACTTCAAGTTGAATAATTCTTCTTTAAGTTCTTTACACTTAACAACTAAATTTTCAGTTGTTATTTCTCTGATTTCTATAGCTCTCATTAGTTTTCACCACCATTCTCTTTTTTAACAAATTTACAATTGATTGGAAGCTTCATAGTAGCCTTTCTCATAGCTGCTTTAGCCTTTTCTTCTGTTACACCAGACACTTCAAAGATTACTCTTCCAGGTTTAACAACAGCAACCCAACCTTCAACATTTCCTTTACCTTTACCCATTCTAACTCCAATAGGTCTTTTCGTAATTGGCTTATCTGGGAATATTCTTATGAAAATCTTACCTTCTCTTTTGAATGTTCTGTTAATAGCTACTCTACAAGACTCTATTTGTCTGTTAGTAATCCAAGATGGCTCTAAAGCTACTAATCCGTAGTCACCAAATGCTACAGTATTTCCTTTAAGAGCTTTACCTTTTAATCTTCCTCTAAACATTTTTTTATGTTTCGTTCTTTTTGGCATTAACATGATTAAGCTTCCCCTCCTTCCTTCTTCTTAGTTGGAAGTACTTCACCGTGGAATATCCATACTTTTACTCCAAGTGCACCGTATGTTGTGTGAGCAGTAGATGTTGCATAATCAATATCAGCTCTTAATGTATGTAGTGGAACTTTACCTTCAACTACCCATTCTGCTCTTGCGATTTCTGCACCATTTAATCTTCCTGAAACCATAACTTTAATACCTTTAGCTCCAGATTTCATAGCTCTCATAACAGCTTGCCCCATAGCTCTTTTAAAAGCAACTCTCTTCTCTATAGAAGTTGAGATGTTTTCAGCTACAAGAACTGCATCTTTGTTGAAGTCTTTCACTTCTTGTACTTTTACAGAAACTTTCTTCTTAGTTAAAGTTTCTAATTTAACTCTTAAATTTTCTATTTCTGCACCTTTTCTTCCAATGATTATTCCAGCTTTTGCAGTATGTATTATAACAACTACATTAGTAGGAGATGTTCTTTCAATCTTAGTTTTTGAAATTCCAGCATGGAAATATGTTTTCTTAACAAGATCTCTGATTAATACATCCTCATGGAAGTACTTAGCGTATTCCTTTTTGTCTGCATACCAATTAGAATCCCAAGTTCTTGTAATTCCAAGTCTTAGGCCTCTAGGGTCTACTTTTTGTCCCACAGTCTTACCTCCTTAAAACTACATTTCTGATACTACTACCACAATGTGTGCCGTAGGTTTTCTGATTATATCAGCTCTACCCATCGCTCTAGGACTTACTCTTTTAAGATCTGCCCCTTCATTTATCATTATAGTAGATATTACTAATTTTTCTTCATTCATTTTAAAGTTATTAGTTGCATTTGCAATTGCAGATGCTAATGTCTTTTTTATGAATCTAGCTGCTTTTTTGTTAGTAAACTCAAGTATATCTAACGCTTGTAAAGCTGATTTACCTCTCACTAAGTCAGCTACTAGTCTAGCCTTTCTTGGAGACAATCTTACAAATCTAGTTATTGCTCTAGCTTCCACTAGTCCAACCTCCTTTATAAGTTATAAAAAACTTCTTATAATTTATTAATTATTTTTTCTTTTTCTTTTTATCTACACCATGTCCATAATAAGTTCTAGTTGGAGAAAACTCTCCTAACTTGTGCCCTACCATTTGCTCAGTTACATGAACAGGTATATGTTTTTTCCCGTTATAAACTCCAAAAGTTAAACCTATGAAATTAGGGAATATTGTAGATCTTCTTGACCAAGTTTTGATTACAGCTTTAAGATTATCAGTTGTAACTGCTGTTTCAACTTTTTTCATTAAATGATGGTCACAAAAAGGTCCTTTTTTAAGTGATCTTGCCATTACCTTTTAGCCTCCTCTTTTCGAAAATTACTTCTCGTCTCTTCTTCTTACGATAAACTTATCTGTAGTTTTCTTTCCTCTAGTTCTAACACCCATTGTAGGTTTCCCCCATGGTGTTAAAGGAGCTTTTCTTCCAACTGGAGTTCTTCCTTCTCCTCCACCGTGCGGATGATCACAAGGGTTCATTGCAGAACCTCTAACATGCGGTCTTCTACCCATGTTTCTTGCTCTTCCTGCTTTTCCGATAACTACTAAGTTATGTTCAGAATTTCCAACCTCACCTATAGTTGCCATACACTCACAGTGTATTAGTCTTAATTCTCCAGATGGTAATTCCACGTGACAATAAGTTCCTTCTTTAGCAACAAGTCTTGCGGCTGTTCCTGCAGATCTTACTAGTTGTCCACCTCTTCCTATTTGAAGTTCGATGTTATGGATTTTTGTACCTACTGGTAAATTTTTAAGCTTAAGAGCATTTCCAACTTTAATGTCAGCATTTTCTCCAGCCATTACCATAGTTCCTTTTTCTAATCCTTTAGGTGCTAATATATATCTCTTTTCTCCATCTACATAGAATAAAAGAGCAATGTTAGCTGATCTATTAGGATCGTACTCGATAGTTGCAACTCTTGCAGGTATATCAAGCTTGTTTCTTTTGAAATCTATTATTCTGTAAAGTCTTTTGTGCCCTTTTTGTCTATTTTGACCAGTTCTGTGCCCATAGTTATCTCTACCATAAGCTGATTTCAAAGGAACAGTTAAAGACTTTTCAGGTCTTACTTGATCTAGCTCTTTATTTACCAGTCTTGACATATGTCTAGTTCCTGGTGTCATAGCTTTCATCTTTCTTATAGCCATATTATTCTTAACCTCCGAATTAATTATAGACCTATACGTATCTTCACCGTTTTTTTATCTATTAATTAGTCTTTTTCTAAAAATTAAACTTCTTTAAAGTAAGGAATTGTGTTTCCTGCCGCTAACTTAACTACAGCTTTTTTCTTCGCTTGAGTTTTGTAAAGCTTCATTCCGTGTCTTTTAGTTATAGACTTGATACTTAAAGTAGCAATATCTAAAACTTTAACATTGAAGATTTCCTCTATAGCTTTTTTGATTTGAATCTTATTAGCTTTAGTGTTTACTTCAAATGTAAATTTGTTGTAATCTCTTCTTAGTGACTCAGACTTTTCTGTGATTACAGGTCTTTTGATTATATCATAAGCTGTCATAATTATCCAAGCACCTCCTCAAGAGTAGCTAGTGCTTCTTTAGTAATGATTACTTTGTTTTGCTTTAGTAACCAGTACACTCCAATTTCATTTGGTTGAAGAACCATTGCATTCTCTAAGTTTCTCGCAGAAAGGAATAAGTTCCAGTCTCCTTGTTCTGCTAAATCATTAACTACAAATAACTGTTTATTTGTTGCATTTAATGCATTTGTTAACGCTATTATTGTTTTTGTTTTTGGAGTTTCTATTGTTCCATCAAGAACAATAACATCTCCAGCCGCTACTTTAGCTGACAGAGCAGATTTCAAAGCAAGAATTCTAACTTTCTTGTTTACTTTCTTCTCGTAAGATCTTGGTTGTGGCCCTAATGCTACTCCTCCACCTACCATATGAGGGGCTCTGATAGTTCCTTGTCTAGCTCTACCAGTTCCTTTTTGTTTAAAAGGTTTTCTTCCCCCTCCTCTTACCATTGCTCTAGTTTTTGTAGCAGCAGTCCCTTGTCTAGCAGCTGCTAATTCTGCAGTTAATACTTCGTGAAGTACCGCTTGATTCGGTTCAATCCCAAACACTTCGTTGTTAACTTCAACAGTTCCAGTTTGCGTTCCTGTTAAGTTATATATGTTTAAAACTGCCATTATTTTCCTCCTTCCACTCTACTAACCTATTATTTTTTTTACTGCTGGCTTAACTACAATGTAACCATTTTTAGCTCCTGGAACAGCTCCTTTTACTAATAAAAGATTGTTCTCAGCATCAATTTTAATTACTTTTAAGTTTTGTACAGTAACATTTGCATTTCCGTACTGTCCAGCCATTTTTTTGTTCTTAAGAACTTTTCCAGGCCATGATGACATTCCTATAGATCCACCTTTTCTATGGTTTCTAGAAACACCGTGCGTTGCTCTGTTTCCTGAGAAGTTATGTCTTTTCATAACACCTGCAGTTCCTTTACCTTTTGAAGTTCCAGTAATGTCCACAAACTCAACACCAGTTAAAGTATCAACTTTAAGCTCTTGACCTAATTCATAAGAATCAGTTGTTTCTACTTTAAGCTCTTTTACAAATCTTAAAGGAGTAACTCCTGCTTTTGTAAAAATTCCCATTAAAGGTTTAGTAGTGTTTTTTTCTTTCTTTTCATCGAACCCTAGTTGTAAAGCTGAGTAACCATCATTTTCTACAGTTTTTTTCTGTAAAATAAAGTTTGGTCCAGCTTGTATAACTGTTACTGGAATGAATTTTCCATCTTCGAAAATTTGAGTCATTCCAATCTTTTTTGCTAAAATACCTGTCATACTTTCTACCTCCATCAAATAATATATTGGTTGACAACTTGTCCTCGTGGTTTCATTTTTTCTATTTTCATAAAATTTTGAAACACGTCAACATGTACTATTCTGTAAGGATAATTTGGTTACGCCTAACTTTCTCAAGATAGCTTGCACTACAAATTACCCGAAACATAATAATGTTTCGTTTTTAAAGATCAATTAAACTTGTTTGATCTCTATTCCTACTCCAGCTGGTAAGTTTACCGCTGTCAATGAAGCAATTGTCTTTGGATTAGAGTTGTTGATCTCTACCATTCTTCTGTGAACTCTCATTTCAAATTGTTCTCTAGAATCCTTGTTTACGTGTACTGATCTTAGAACAGTATACTTCTTAATTTTAGTAGGTAATGGCATTGGACCTGCAACCTCTGCACCAGATTTTTTTGCTGTCTCTGCTATTCTTTTGGCAGATTGATCTAGTAAAGTGTGATCGTAAGCTTTTAAATAAATTCTTAATTTGTTAGAAGCCATGTTTTGTTTACACCTCCTTAAAAATTAAAATTATTGATATGTATTTACATACACTCATATTATTTTATCATACTTTTCAGAAAAAGCAAATGTTTTTTTCAAGTTTCACTAATTTGTTTTATATAAAAAAAGAAGATGAGGTAATTTCCATACTCCATCTTCTTTAATTATATTATGTATTAAGTTTTGAATTACTTAGTTATCTCTGCTACTACACCTGAGGCAACTGTTCTTCCTCCCTCTCTTATTGCAAATCTTAATCCTGTTTCCATTGCGATTGGGTGGATTAATTCTACTGTCATTTCTATGTTATCTCCTGGCATTACCATTTCTACTCCTTCTGGTAAGTTGATTGCTCCTGTGATATCTGTTGTTCTAAAGTAGAATTGTGGTCTATATCCTGAGAAGAACGGTGTATGTCTTCCACCCTCATCTT
>JBOFOQ010000067.1:0-5071 GCA_051659505.1 Fusobacteriaceae bacterium | reverse complement strand
ATCAATCTAAATAATGTGTTATTATATGTAAATAACTCTTTAATAGATTTTATCCTTTCTGTGTTGTAACTTTTAGGATACTATAAATCTATATAAAAGGGTTATTTTTTTTTAGAACTTTTGACTGTCTAGTATCTTAGATATACTTATTAATATAGTTATGACTTACTAAGTATCTTATTGTCCAAGAAACTAAAAGGATATTATATTGAACAAAATATTATATATAATTTTAACAATTATCTAAATGCCAATTTGTAGCTAATATATATACATAACTTTTATATCTATCATGAGCAAGGGATGGGTGTGTGTAAGTTGCACCGCCCTTGAAGCTTTGAGCGACCTGTCGGCGACATGAGCCTCCGGCGAATTTTGCCTGCTGGAAGGAAAACTTACACACACATGCCCCTTGTGGGCTGGATATAAAATATAAACTTCAATTTAGTGACTATATTTTATAAATAACATTAATATATCATTAAACACAAGAGTAGGAGCCATGCTTCTATTTTTTTCTTAATTCTAGTTTACTATAAGTAAAAACAACCAAAAATATAGTATAATAAAAATAGATTATTTAAGGAGGAAAATAAATGAAGATAATTCACACTAGTGATTGGCACATAGGAAAAATTGTAAACGAATTTTCAATGATAGAAGACCAAAAATACATATTAAATAAATTAATAAAACTTATAGAAGAAGAAAAACCAAACGCACTTATAATAGCAGGGGACATATACGACAGATCTATCCCACCAGTAGAAGCAGTAGAACTATTAAACGAAACATTAAGTACCTTAATCATAGATCACAAAGTAAAAGTCCTTGCAATATCAGGTAACCATGATAGCGGAGAAAGACTAAGCTTTGGAAGCAAAATCCTAGAAAGACAAGGCTTATACATAGCAGGTAGTGACGATGAAATCTACAGAGCTGTAGTAGTTGAAGAAAATGGAGAAAAATTCAATTTCTATCTAGTACCATACAAAGACCCTGCACTAATAAAAAGACTTTTAGACAACAAAGAAATCAAAAGTCACAACGATGCTATGATAGCAATTATAGATAAAATAAAAGAAAACCTAAATAAAGACGAATTTAATGTTTTAGTTGGACATGGATATATGACTACAAGAAGAGAAGATGCAGTAGAATCTATAGAGGATAAATACACAATAGCAGAGCTTGAAGTATCTGAATCAGAAAGACCACTGTCAATAGGTGGAACAGACTTAATTGATGCAAACATATTTGAGGATTTTGATTACGTTGCACTAGGACATTTACATGGAAGACAAAAAATAGGAAGAGAAGAAATGAGATACTCTGGTACACCTCTTAAATATTCTTTCTCTGAAGTAAACCACAAAAAAGGTGTTACACTAGTTAACTTACAAAAGGATGAGAGTGTAAACAATAAGACTGTAAACATAGAGCTAAAAGAATTAAAACCTCTGAGAGACTTAAGAATAATAAAAGGAAACATAGAAGACATAGTAGAAGAAGGAAGACAACTAACAGAAGGTAGAGAAGATTATATACAAGCAATCTTAACTGATGATGGGGAATTAATGAACCCTATGGAAAAGCTAAGAGCTGTTTACCCAAATACTATGCTTATAAGTAGAGAGAAAAAGCGTGAATACAGTGAAGACAAAACTTCGGCTAAAGGTGAATACAAAAGCAAAAGTAAAGTAGAATTGTTCAAAGAATTCTACGAAGGCTTAGGTGGAGGAGAATACACTCCACAAAAAGAAGCAGTAATAATAGACACTATTAATGAAGTCTTAAAAAAGGAGGTTGAGTAGATGAGACCTATTAAACTAACTATGTGTGCCTTTGGACCTTATGCAAAGGAACAAGAAATAGATTTTGAAGAATTAAAAGGAAGAAACATCTTTGTAATCTCAGGAAAAACAGGTTCAGGAAAAACTACTATCTTTGATGCAATTAGCTTCGCCTTATACGGAGAAGCTAGTGGAGAATCTAGACAACCAGACTCCCTAAGAAGCCACTTTGCAGATGATGACAAAGAAACTTATGTAGAATTAGAATTTGAGCTTAGAGGTCAAAGATACACTGTAAATAGAGTACCTGCACAAAGAAAGAAAAAAGCTAGGGGAGAAGGCTACACTCAAAAAGGTGCAGATGCTACCTTAACACTACCAGATGGTAAGGTTATAACAAAGGTAACACCAGTTACCAATAAATTAATTGAAATACTAGGTATTACCAAAGAACAATTTAAACAAATAGTAATGCTACCACAAGGTGAGTTTAAAAAATTACTACTAGCAGACTCTGTGGAAAGAGAAAGCATATTTAGAAAAATCTTTAATACCTATGATTTTGAAAAAATACAAATGGAGCTTAAAGAAAAAGCAGCAACCCTAAGTAAAAAAAGAACTAAAAATAAAGATAAAATGCAAACGCACCTAGAAGGTATAAAGGGCGAGCATGATATAGTAATTGGAGAATATATAGACTTTTTATTAGTAATAGAAAAGTTAAAAGAACTTATAGAAAAAGATACTAAAAGCTATAAGGAAATTACTAAAGAAGCTAAAACTATAGACACTAAACTAGAAGAAAAAGCTAAAGAAAAAAACAATTTAGAAAACAACAATCAACTTCTTCGTGAAAAAGAAAATATCTTAAAAATAGTGGAAGACTTACTAACTAGAGAAAAAGAGTTTGAAAATAAAACGATAGATATAATAAATGGAAAAAATGCAAAAGAAGTTAAATACATAGAGGACAAGTTTATTGAAAGTAAAAATAAACATGTAAAAAGAGAAGAAGATTACAAAAGAACATTAGAAAATATAGAAAAACTAAAAATAAGCTTTAATATAGCTAATGATAATTTAACTAAAGAAGAAAGCAAAGATGAAGAAAGACAAAAACAGGCTGTAGAAATAGATAACCTTAAAACTTTAGAACCTAAAATCTTAGAATTTGATAATCTAAAAAATGATTTAGTTAAACTTAACAAAATTTCAGACGAAGGAAAAACTCAAATAACTAAAACTAAAGAGTTAAATGAAAAACTAAAAGCTGAAAAAGTTTCAAATGAAACTCAACTAAAAGAAATAGCTACTCTTGAAACCAAAAAGGTAGAATTAGAAAATAATATATCTAATAAAACTAAAACTATTAATGAATTAAAAGAACTATTTAAAACTATAGCTACTTATAAAACTAATAAGGATAATCATTTTAAATTAAGCGAGGAATATCTATTATTTGAAAAAGAATATTTAAAAGTTAAAACTAATTATGAAACTATGGATAATTTATACAAGAAAGAACAAGCAGGTATTCTTGCGACTAAACTTGAACAAAATAAACCTTGTCCAGTTTGTGGTTCAACTAATCATCCAAGTCCAGCAACTATAGAAAACAATGCTAATATACCTACTAAAGAAGAACTTAAACTAGGTAAAGAAAAATTAGATAGTTTAGAAAAAGAAAATACTGAAAAACTAGGTGGACTAAAAGCATTAAAAGAAAAGATAGAAAACTACTTAGAATTTGTAAACAATAATCTATCTAAACTTGAACCTAGCTTAAATATAGATAGAGATTACAATGATAATACACAAAATGAAGTTACTTTAAAAGGCAAAGAATTAAAAGGTGAAATAGATAATTTAACTAAAGAATTAGTAACTATAAAAGAAAAAGTAGCTTTAAAAGAAATAGTTTCTAAAAAAATTACTGATATAGAAAACAATCTAATCTATAATGAAAAATTATTAAATGAACTTGAAGAAAAAGAAAAGGAAGATTTAAAAGATATTTCCAAAGTAACTGCAAAAATAGAAGAATACAAAAAAAATATTCCTCAGGAAATAAAAGATATAAAAATATTAAAAGAGTTAATAGATAACAAAACTAAGATATTAGAAGAAAGTAAAAAAAGATTAGTAAAACTAAGAGAAGAAAAAGAAATTTTATCTAAAAAATTAGAAAGCGAGATATCGATTTCCCAGGAAATTTTTAAATCTTTAGAAGAGTTAAAACTAGAAATAAAAAATAACAAAATTTACTTTGAAACAATAATGAAAGAAAAACTTTTTGAAGATGTTACTGCTTATGAAAAGGCAAAATTAAACATACTAAAAGTAGAAACTTTAGAAAAAGAAGTAGAAGAATACAATGCTAAACTAACTTTTGAAAAATCTAGAAAAGAAGAAGTCTTAAAGAAAACTAAGGATTTAGTATTTATAGATACTGCCAACTTAGACATAGAAATTAACTCTATAAAAGAAAGCAAAAAACAATTAGACTCTAAATTAAAAACTCAGTATTCTATATTAGAAAGTAATAAAGACATACTTAAAAAGGTAGAAGCTTTAAACAAAGAGTTTAAAGAGATAGAAGAGGAGTATAGGGTAGTAGGGGAGTTAGCAGATTTAGCTAACGGTAGAAAATCTCCATATATATCTTTTGAAAGATACATACTTGCTTCTTACTTTGAAGACATCATAGAAGCTGCTAATATAAGACTAGAAAAAATGACAGGAGATAGATTCTCCCTAACAAGAAAGACTACTAAGAGTAAGGGAGCAGGTCAAAAAGGACTAGAACTTGAAATCTACGATAACTACACTGACAGCTCTAGAGATGTAAGCTCTTTATCTGGTGGAGAAAGCTTTAAGGCATCCTTATCATTAGCACTTGGACTATCTGATGTAGTTCAATCAAGTGCGGGAGGAGTATCACTAGATACCATGTTTGTAGATGAAGGCTTTGGAACACTGGACCCACAATCTTTAGACAATGCCATTGATAGTTTACTAGATCTTCAAAGAGGTGGAAGATTAGTTGGTATAATCTCTCACGTTGAAGAACTAAAGGAAAGAGTAGATGCTAAACTGGAAGTAACCTCAACTTCAAAAGGAAGTAAAGCAGAGTTCAATATATTGTAAGCGTAAAAAAATTGACGCCTAACATATATAATTTAAAATTGGTATAATAAAGCCAATAGTTTAGAAATATGATTTCTACTGCTATTGGCTACAATTTTATATTTAAATGTGAAAACTATTTTGACTGTATT
>JBOFOQ010000066.1:0-18174 GCA_051659505.1 Fusobacteriaceae bacterium | reverse complement strand
TTAAGTATAATTAATTTACTGCCCCCATATTGAAGTAAAATCATTTATGAATAATAGAGTAAAAAATTATATTAAAAACTAGCATATTGAATGAATTAATTTTTTTGAAAATTTGGGACAATTAAACTTGCAATTTAGCTTCTTTTGAGAAATAAAAATAAAAATAGAAATTAATGAATAAAAATAGTATAATATAACAAAATATAAAATAAGTTATTATGTTATAAGTTGATGAAATTTTAGGGGGATATAGGAAATGGAAGGGAGTAATATGATTAAAGAGTTGTTTTCGAATAAAAGAAATATGGTAAAAATATCATTGGATATTATTTCAATATTTTTTGCAACGATAATTGCAATTGTAGTACGGTTTGAAAATAATTTTAGAGAACACATAAATTTAAGTTATTTTTTTGTCTATGCAAGTATTTTTTTTGTATTTTATACTAGGAGTAAATTAAGTGCAAAAAGTTGGAGATATACAAATTCATCTGACGTACTAAAGATAATTTTAGTAAATATGATTTCATTTATAGCACTATTATCTTATTACTCACTATTAAAAGAATCTTTTTCTCGTTCTGTTATTTTTCTTATTTTTTTCTTATCTATTCTAGGACAACTAGGAAGTAGATTATTGTTTAAATTAGAAAGGAATTATATTATTCATCGAAATCCTATGATAATTAGGAAAAAAACCATTATTTATGGAGCAGGAGAAGCAGGAGTTAATCTTTCCCGTGAATCTCTTCAAAATAATAACTTTCCTTATGATATAATTGCATTTGTAGATGATGATAAAAAAAAGATTGGCACTTATATAAATGATATAAAAATTTTACCTTGTTCTGGGCTAAATAAAAAATTAAAAGATTTTAACATTGAAACTCTTATTATTGCTATGCCATATTTAAATAAAGATAAATTAAACGAGTTAATAGAAAAAATAAAACTTCCAGAAAATAAAAATGTTAGTGTTAAAATTTTACCTACTTTTGAAAATATTCTTAGTGAAACTTCACTTGCTTCTCAAATTAAGGATATTCAAATTGAAGACCTTTTAGGGCGAGATCAAGTTTTAGTCAATGGGGAAAATATACGGAAACTGATTCAAGATAAAATTATTTTTATTACTGGTGGTTCAGGTAGTATAGGTTCAGAACTAGCTAGACAAATTGCTAAATATAATCCTAAAAAACTAGTTCTCATTGATCTTAATGAAAATTCTTTATATTTTCTACAACTTGAGCTTATAAGAACTTTCAAAAATATAAACTTAGAAATAGAAATTGCAAATATTAGAGAGTGCGATAAAATAGATTTTTTATTTGAAAAATACAAGCCGCAAATTGTTTTTCATGCTGCAGCTCATAAACATGTTCCTCTTATGGAGCATAATCCTGAAGAGGCTATTAAAAACAATATATTTGGAACTAGAAATGTTATGCTCATGGCCGATAAACATAGTGTTGAAAATTTTGTTCTTATTAGTACAGACAAAGCTGTTAATCCGACTAATGTTATGGGTGCCACAAAAAGAAGTTGTGAACTAGTTCTTGAAGATATTAATAAAACAAGCAAAACTAAATTTATGGCAGTTAGATTTGGGAATGTTTTAGGTAGTAATGGCTCTGTTATTCCTTATTTTAAGGAACTTATAAAAGAAGATAAAAATTTAACTTTAACTCATAAAGATATAACTAGATATTTTATGACGATTTCTGAAGCGGCTCAATTAGTAATAGAGGCAGGTTCTTTAGGAAATGGAGGTGAGATTTTTATACTAGACATGGGGAAGCCAGTTAAAATAATTGATCTTGCTAATAATATGATAAAACTTTCTGGTGCAAATATAGGTATTGATATCATAGGACTTCGTGAAGGAGAAAAACTTTTTGAAGAACTTCTTTATGATACAAAAGCTGCTATAAAAACTGAAAATAATAAAATTTTTATTACTCAAATTGATAATGGGGAAATAAATATTAAAAAATACTTAGAACAGCTAGAAAAAGCTATTGTTTCACCTAATAAAGAAGAATTAAAACAAATTCTTAAAAACTTTATTATTAGTTATAAAGAACCAAATCATCACAGTAATTAGAAATAACAAAAAAAATTAAGAGAGGTAATGTTTATGAATAAAGAAATTGAAAAATATTGTGAAGTAGAAGATGAGATAGATTTATATGAGTTAGTATTTATAATGCTAAAAAATAAGAAGATTATTATGGTAACAACGTTGATAATAACATTGTTATCTTTAGGGATTTCTTTTTATATTAAAGAGAATACACATATTAGGTATGGATTAAATATAATTAATGACTATACTATTGACGGTAGTGAGTATCTAAAAAAAGCAAAAATTAATGTTGAGAGAGAATCATTAAATAGATTGCTAAACAATGATGAAGTAATTAATGAAATATTTAAAAATAAAAAAATAAAAGATTTGTATTTCAAAACTGTAGGGCTAAACTCAAATGATATTTTTGCTATGAGAGAGTTTTTATTAAAAAGAATTATTATTAATACAGACAAAAAAAAGGATGAAACTCAAGAAGTACAACCTCCATCACTAGAATTTAATTTTTTTGGAGACAGAGATTTGAGTATAGAGATAGGAGATTTATTAATAAAACTATATACTGAAAAGTTTTTAAATAAAATTTATGAAAAAATTGATTTTAGATATGACTTTGTGTATAGGGAAAGAGAAAAATTAAGAAAGGATTTTGAAGAAATAGATCTAAAAATAAAAAATGTTATGAATGAGGAATTTAGTAATAATTATAATAATTTAAATTTAGAACAGATTATAGCATTGAAATACCCTGTATTATTTAGTGAACTTGGAAATACGAGAACTCTTTATAATAAATATAACGATGAATTATTAGGTTTTGATGGATTTAAAAATGATAAAAATAATAAAGAAGTTTTAAAAAAAGTTTCTTCTTATTATGAAATAGAAACTAAAAGTAAAGCTAAATTAATAGCGATGGTAGGAATGATATTAGGATTTATTGCAGGAATAGCCTTAGCATTTATAAGAGAGTTTGTAGTGGGATATAAGAAAAGATATAGTTCGAACGGTTCTTTGCCAACTAGTATAGGAAACAAATAAAAAATATGTAATGAAATATAGACTCTTACAGAGGAGATTGTCCTGTAAGAGTCTATATTTTTATGTATTGACTATTATTTGTTATATTTTTGATAAATATTAATATAGGATAATTTTTTAGGATTAAAGATTAGTTCCAATTTTAAATTTTCACTAATAAGAGTTGTAGTTTTGTTAGGTGATAAAGAATAAAGATGTTTTGTCAAATTAGTATAGTAGTCAAATTCTGAAACCTCAGAAATATTTAAATTCAAAATTTCTTTGTAGACATTTTGAATAAATAAATCTTTATTGGGAGCTAAAATTTCGCTACTATTTAACATAATATAAAAACTTCCAATTTTATCTGATAATACATTTTCTAATAAGTCATCAAAAGTTAAATTATATTTGCCTTTATTCTGCACAGTGAAAATAATTTTAGACTTTACATACTCATAAGTGTTAGTGTTTAGTGAATTAAGAATTAATAAGTGTATTTTTTTCTTATTTAAAATATGATGTTTATAAAATTTTAATATAATTTTTGCATAATTTTTAATAGTGTTAATTCTTGAGTTTTCTACTGAAAATATTATTTTCCAAATGTTATTTTCTTTTATTAGTGAAAATTCGATTTTAAAATCAGTGTTTTTATTTATATCTTCAACTAAAGGAATGAGAATAAACCTTTTAAGATCATATTGTCTTGCATAAAAATCCAAGGCTAAAATTTCTCTAAATTTATCTAAATCAATGATTATTTTACTTTTTAGTATATGCTCTTTTAAAATTTTATAAAAAAAATCTATAGAAAATGAATTTTTTAAAAATAAAACTTCTTTTAGTGAATAATTTAAGATTTTATCTTTATTGATTAAATATTCTAAAAATTCAGAGTTGAATTTCACTGTGACAATTTTTTCATTAATAAACAATAAACTGAAAAAGGGACAATAAATTTTATTAACTTCAGAATTTAAAAAATAGACTCCTTTTTTTGATAGTCTTTCCATAAAATTATTTTTAGAATTTTTTAGTTTTGGTATCTCTAGTTCTTCTAATAAAAATTCCATTTTTTCATTTTCAAAGTGTTTTTCTAGAAAAAAATTTAAAATAATTTTTTCATCTTTAGTTAATGGTGACGAAAATTCCACAAAATATTTATTTTTCATAAAATATTCTCCTTTTTATGTAGAAAAAAATAACGAAATTTGAGATTTATAATTTTCAAGCTATTTTTTTATAGTTAGAAACATAAAAAAAAAACATATTTAACGAAAAATAGAACTTTTAGTTGCATAATTGACAGTTTTTATATTTTTATGTTATTCTTAGTTTATCATGATATCAATAAAATTTCAAACAAATTAATTTTAAATCTTTTAAGGAGGAAAATATGAAAAAAATATTATTACTTTGTGCTGCGGGGATGTCTACAAGTCTCTTAGTTACAAAAATGAAAAATTATGCTAAAGAAAAAAATATTGATGTACAGATAGAAGCTTCTTCAGTAGAAAGTTTTACTGAAAATCTACCTAAGTACGATATATTTTTATTAGGACCACAAGTTAGATTTAAACAAGAGGAATTTAGATTAATAGCTAAAGAGTATAATAAAAAAGTAGAAATTATTAATATGGTAGATTATGGAACTATGAATGGACAAAAAGTTCTAGAAGATGCGTTGAGCTATCTAGATAAATAAAAAGAGGGGGTTTTTTATGTTAGAAATGAATCGTTTAAATAGTTTTTTAGAAAAATATTTTTTACCTATAGCAGTAAAAATATCATCACAAATACATATTCAAGCTATTAGAGATGGGTTAATTTTATCCATGCCACTTTTAATAGTGGGGTCAATATTTTTAATATTTGGATATTTACCAATACCTGGATATCCAGAATTTATGTCTAAAACATTTGGTATTCTTTGGCAAGAAAGAATGTTATATCCTGTTCAAGTAACTTACGATATTATGGCTTTGTTTATTGCTGTTGGTGTGGCGTATAGACTTGCAGAAAAAAGAAAAATAGACCAACTTTCTTGTGCGGTAATATCCCTAACAGCTTTTTTACTACTAACACCATTTAATATTAGTCACTTACATAATGATTTTCTTTTAAACATAAAAGGAATAGATCTAGGATTAATTGGAAGCAAGGGTATATTTGTAGCTATTTTAATAGGGATTTCATCAACTGAAATAGTAAAATTCTCTATAGATAAAAACTTAATGATAAAAATGCCAGATTCGGTTCCACCGGCAGTAAGTAAATCATTCTCTGCTCTAATACCAACTTTAATAGTAATTGTGCTAGCATTGATAATAAGAATTTTATTTGAGGTAACGTCTTTTGAGCATATTCATAACTTTATTGTTTTTATTATTGGAAAACCACTAACATATTTAGGAAGTTCATTTGTAGGAACGTTAGTAGCAATTTTAGCTACACAATTATTTTGGTCTATGGGTTTGCATGGTGCTTCAATAGTAGGAACGGTTATGACACCTGTTTGGCTGACAATGATGGATCAAAATAGAATAGCGTTTCAAGCAGGGGAAGTAATCCCTAATATAAGTGGAGCTGGTTTTATAGTTTTAGTTTCTCAAATTGGAGGTTCAGGTTTAACTCTAAGTTTAACTTTCTTTATGGCTTTTTTAGCAAAAAGTAAACAGTTGAAAAAAATAGGAAAAATGTCTTTAGGTCCTGGAATTTTTAATATAAATGAACCTATAATATTTGGAACTCCTATTGTAATGAATCCGATTTTAATGATTCCATTTATTATTGCACCTTTAGTAAGTACAACAGTTATATATTTTTCTATGAAATTTGGATTTGTAGCAATGACTAATGGAGTAAATGTTCCTTGGACTATACCAGGTCCTATTTATGGTTTTTTAGTAACAGGAGGAAGTATATCAGGTTTTGTAGCAGCATGTGTAGTTATATTAATATCAGGAATTATATATTATCCTTTCTTTAAAATATTTGATACTCAAAAACTTAAAGAAGAAATGGGTGAAGTAGAAGATGTAAAACATAGTAGTTTAGAAGAAGACATAACTGAAGAAATTGAAATAAAATAGGAGGAAAAAATTGGATTTAGAAATGGTAACTATGGAGTTAGTTGGAAATGCAGGTGAAAGTAGAAGTTTATCTTTTGAAGCTCTTAAACATGCCAAAGATGGAGATTTTGAAAAAGCTAAAGAATTGTTAGAGGAATCGAAAAAATATTCCTTATTGGCTCACAAGGTGCAAAGTGAACTTATTTTTGAGGAAGCAAATGGAAAGAAAATAGAATTAGGGCTTTTAATGGTTCATGCTCAAGATCATTTAATGACATCTATTTTAGCTAGAGAAATAATTTATGAATTAATTGAAATTTATAAAAATAAAAAATAAATATGGAGGGATTAAAATGAAGAAAAAATTGAAAATAGTTACGATTGGTGGAGGGTCATCTTATACTCCTGAAATAATAGAAGGTTTTATAAAAAGATATAGTGAATTACCAGTTTCAGAGCTTTGGTTAGTAGATATTGAGGCGGGAAAAGAGAAATTGGAAATAGTAGGAAATTTGGCTAAAAGAATGGTAGAAAAAGCTAATCTAAAAAATGATTTTAAAATTCACTTAACACTAGATAGGAAAGAAGCTCTAAAAAATGCTGATTTTGTAACTACACAGTTTAGAGTAGGTCTTTTAGAGGCAAGAATAAGAGATGAAAAAATACCTTTAAGATATGGAATGATAGGGCAAGAAACAAATGGAGCTGGGGGATTTGCGAAAGCTTTAAGAACAATTCCAGTAATTTTAGATATTTGTAAAGATATGACAGAACTTTGTCCTGATGCATGGCTTGTAAATTTTACAAATCCAAGTGGAATGGTAACAGAGGCAGTAATAAAACACTATCCAAATATAAAAATAGCTGGTCTTTGTAATGTTCCAATTGGTGTTAGAAAATCAGTAGTAGATGCCTTAAAAGCTAAAGATGAAGATGTTGAATTAATTTGTGGAGGACTAAATCATTTTTTCTGGGGAAGAAAAGTATTACATAATGGTGTTGATAAGACAAAAGAAGCGATTGCTGGAGTTTTATCTGATATTGAAAATACACCTGCAAACCTAAAAACAGATGAGCCATGGCTTAAAGAACAAATTTTGGATTTAGCGATGATACCTTGTGGATATCATAGATATTACTATATGACAGATGAAATGTTAAGGTCTCAAATTGCAGATGTTAAATCAGGAAAAGGAACAAGAGGAGAGCAAGTTAAGATTGTTGAAGATGAACTTTTTGAATTATATAAAGATCCTGATTTAAAAGAAAAACCTAAACAACTAGAGAAAAGGGGAGGACAATATTATTCAGATGCTGCATGTGAGTTAATAAATTCTATTTATAATGATAAAGGAACAACAATAGTTGTATCGACTAAAAACAATGGAGTTATAGATTGCTTACCTGATAATTGTGCTGTAGAGGTTACTGCTAAAATTTATAAAAATGAAATAAAGGTTTTACCACAAGAACCAATGCCATTAGAAGCTAGAGGAATTCTTCAGTTAATGAAGTGTTTTGAAGAGATGACAATAGAGGCTGCTGTTACAGGTAATTATCAAAAAGCACTACATGCTTTAACTTTGAACCCTCTTGTAACAAGTGGAAATCAAGTTAAAACAATGTTTGATGAAATCATAAGAGAGAATTGGGATTATTTACCACAATTTCATCATGCTATTTCTAGAACTAAATATAAAAATAAAAATTAATGTGAAATTTGTTTAAAATTTGTATAAAGTATAAAAAGTTTAAAGTAATATTATTAAATATTTGAGAAGCTAAGTGAGTTTAATTTAGCTTCTCTCTATTTTTTATTTACTCTTATAAAGAAATCTCTACTTATTTTTCAAATCATTTTCTGTTCTTTTTAAATGCCTTCTCATATATAATGCTGCTAATTCTCCGTCTCTATTCTTTAGAGCTTCTAATATTAATTTATGATCTTTTATTCCACCGCTAGGACCTAATTTTTCAAATAAAAAATTATGATGTTTGTCTAATAAAGAGAAAAGAATTATTTGTGATTTTGATAAATCTTCAATACTCCAACCTATTCCAATTTTTAATGGAACCATTTCAGGAGCGAGAGTTCTTATAGAATGACTTTTTAACATTTAATTTCTGTACTATAGTTAACAAAATTATTATACATTGACGTGATTTGAAATGTTAAATTAAACATTAAAAAAGAATAAAAAATATTTTTTTTATATAAAATTTAAAAATTCAGTATTACAAAAATAAGTGAGAGAAAAAAATGTAATATTATTTTATGAAAAAATAATATATAGATTGAATTAAATCCTAAAAGAGTATATAATATTAATATAATAGATTTTATAAAATAAACATTGGGAGGAAGAAATGAAAAAAATTATGTATTTAGTTTTAGCAATGTCTTTAATTATCTCTGGATGCGGAGAAAGTAAAGATAAAAAAGTAGCAGATAAAGGTGTCATGACGGAAAAAAAAGTTCCACAGGAGTTTAATTCTTTTTTAGATGCAGAACCTAAAACCTTAGATATTTCCAAGGCTACAGATAGTTATTCTTCTACTATAATAGCTTTAAACAATGAAGGACTTATAAATTCAGAAGTTCAACCAGATGGAAGTGAAAAAATAGTTCCAGCTGGAGCTAAAGAATGGACTATTTCTGAAGATGGTTTAATTTATACATTTAAACTTAGAGAGGAATCAGTTTGGGCAGATGGGAAAAAAGTTACGGCAAATGATTATATTTATGGAATGCTTAGAACTTTAAATCCAGAAACAGGTTCTCTTTATGCTTTTCTAATGTCTCCTATAAAAGGTGCAGATGCATATAATTCAGGAAAAGGAACAAAAGAAGAAGTTGGGCTAAAAGCTTTAGATGATTATACTTTAGAGATAACTTTAGCAAGACCAACTGCATATTTTATGGAGCTTGGATATTTTAAAGTGTTGTTCCCTCAGAGAAAAGATATTATTGAAAAATCAGGAGATAGATACGGTTCAGAAGCAGATACTTTAATTGCCAACGGTCCATTTATATTAAAAGAATGGATACATAATAATAAAGTAACTTTTGAAAAAAATCCTACGTATTGGGACAAAGATAATATTAAATTAGATAAAATAACTTTTTCTATTGTAAGAGATGAAAATGCGAGAATGAATCTATTATTAAATGGTCAAGTTGATTTAGGTGGAGTTTCTAAACCTGAATGGATGGAAAAATTTAATGAAATGGGGACATTTGATTTTATTTCTAGATCAGCAATGGGAACAAACTATACAACATATAATACAACAAGTAAATATTTTAAAAATATAAAAATAAGAAAAGCTTTTAGTTTAGCTATAAATAGAGAGGAATTAAACCAAGTTATATTCAATGGTAGATTTAAGCCTGCTTATGGTTGGGTTGCTCAAGGAATCAAAATTGATGGAAAAGAATATAGAGAGCTTGTTTCTGAGCCATTAAAAGTTGAAAAAGATTCTGGAATAAATCCAGTAGAGTTGCTAAAAGAAGGATTAAGAGAGCTTGGATTACCAGAAGATCCTTCTAAAGTAACTATAAGTTATTTGGCTTCAGGAACAGATGATTGGTCTAGAAAATATGCAGAATATTTACAACAAATGTATAAAAAAAATCTAGGTGTTGAAATTAAAGCGGAATTTACTGAATGGGCAGTATATCAAAAAAGAAATGATGAGTTAGATTATGAAATGGGTGGGCAAGCATGGACTGGAGACTATAATGACCCAAATACTTTTTTAGATATGTGGGTATCAACTGCTGGAATTGTAAAAAATGGGTGGAAAGATTCTAGTTATGATATGTTAGTAGAGAAGGCTTCAAATACAGGGGATCAAGATAAAAGATTAGAGTATTTTAAAGCAGCTGAAAAAATGTTAGTTGCAGATCAAGCTGTAATGGCTCCTACACTGTACAGAATGAGATCAACTTTTGTTAGAAAATATGTAAAAGGATATAATCCACCTACAGTTTCTCCATATAATTATAAAGGTGTGTATATGGAAGAAAAAATAAATTAAATTTAAATAAAGGAACATTCAAAAATGGTGTTCCTTTGTTTTTTAAATATAATAGAACTGCTAGGAGGAGAAATGCTAAGATATATATTAAAGAGAATTATTGCCATGGGATTGACTTTACTTTTAATAATAACTATTGTATTTTTTATTATTCGTTTAGTTCCAGGAGATCCTCTATCTTCAATGGCTAGAAATCTTCCAGAACAAGTAAAATTAAATTTTTATGCTAAATATGGATTAGATCAACCACTTATTATACAATATTTTAATTATATGAAAAATCTTTTACTTCATGGTGATATGGGTGTATCCTTAGTTTTTATGGGAAGAAATGTAAAAGATATGATTTTAGAAGCAGCTCCAATATCAGCAAAAATAAATATAAGAGCCCTTGCTTTTGGAGTTACAACAGGAATGATTTTAGGAGTAGTAGCTGCATATAAGAGAAATAGATGGCCTGATTATGTAATTATGTTTATAGCTATTCTAGGAATATCAATACCTAGTTTTGTTTTAGCCTCATGTTTACAATGGCTATTCACTGTGAAATATAGACTACTTCCAACTGTAGGTTGGACTCAAGGACCAGGTCAATTTAAATATTCGGTTTTACCTATGCTAGCACTTTGTGGTGGATCAATTGCAATTTATGCGAGATACTTAAGAGCAAGTGTATTAGATGTTTTAAACCAAGATTATATTTTAACTGCAAAGGCAAAAGGTGTAACAGGAATCGCCTTAGCATGGAAACATGTGATTAGAAATGCAATACTTCCTTCTATAACAATATTAGGACCACAAATTGCAGGAGTTTTTGTAGGGTCTTTTGTTATAGAATCTATATTTGGTATCCCAGGATTTGGTCAAGTTTACGTGTCGGCGATAAATAATAGGGATTTTACAATGATACTAGGACAGACTATTATGCTAAATGCTTTTTATATTTTATCTTTACTAATTGTGGATATTTTATATGGTTTTATTGATCCAAGAATTAGAGTATTTAAAGGGAAAAAATAAAAAGGGGGATGAAATAGAATGATAAATATAGAGAAATTTAAAATAATTGGTTGTGAGGAACATGATGCTGAAAAAATAATGCGACCAAGTATGACATATTGGCAAGATGTATGGAGAAGACTAAAAAAAAATAAAATTGCTACAATATCTTTATTTATTTTAATCTTCATAATTATTATGACTGTGATTGGTCCTATGATAAGTGGATATGCACATGAAGTAACAGATGCTACACTAATAAATAAAAAACCTAGTTTAGAACATTGGTTTGGAACAGATTCCTTAGGAAGAGATCTTTTTACAAGAGTTTGGGTAGGTGGAAGAATTTCAATATTAATTGGAATTATCGGAACGTTTACCAATGTTGTTATAGGATGTCTTTATGGAGGAATTGCTGGATATTTTGGTGGGAAAGTAGACCACTATATGATGAGATTTGTAGAACTTCTTGTAAGTATTCCATATCTTGTTATGGTTATTATTTTATCCCTTTATTTAGGTGCTGGAATGTTTTCTTTGATTTTAGCTTTGACTCTTACTGGATGGACAGGTTCTGCTAGAGTGGTTAGAGGTCAGGTGTTTCAACTTAAAGAACAAGATTTTATAACTGCAGCAACAGCACTTGGAGCTAGCCCTATGAGAATAATAATAAAACATTTGATTCCAAATACTTTAGGAGTAATTATTGTAGGTATAACTTTTAGTATACCAGGATTAATTTTTGCTGAAGCTTTCTTGAGTTTTATAGGACTTGGAGTCCAAGCACCAGAAACAAGTTGGGGAGCACTTGCATCATCAGCTAGAGAAAATTTGATGTTTTATCCTTATCAGTTATTTTTTCCCTCAATTATGATAGCGATTACCATGTTAGCTTTTAGTTTATTAGGGGATGGACTTAGAGATGCTTTAGATCCTAAATTGAGACAATAATAAGGAGAGGATAAAATAATGGATAAAATAATTGATATAAAAAATTTAAGAGTTGGATTTAATACTTATGCAGGACAAGTTCAAGCAGTGAGAGGAGTTGATTTTCACCTTTTAAAAGGGGAAACACTAGCCATAGTAGGTGAATCAGGATGTGGAAAAACTGTAACAGCAAAATCTATAATGAGACTTTTACCAGAAAATAATACTGTTGTACCAGAAATAGCAGAGATAAATTTTAGAGGTGAAAATGTTTTAAAATTTACAGGTAAAAAATTAAAGGAATTAAGAGGTGGGAAAATTGCTATGATTTTTCAAGACCCAATGACAGCATTAAACCCTACTATGAAAATAGGACATCAAATAGGGGAAAGTTTAATTATTCATAAAAATATGAGTAAAAAAGAAGCTTTAGCTCAAGCTGTGGAAATGCTTAGATTAGTAAATGTTTCCAATCCAGAAAAAAGAATAAATCAATTTCCCCATGAACTGTCTGGGGGAATGAGACAAAGAGTAATGATAGCAATAGCTCTTTCATGTAACCCTGAAGTACTAATAGCTGATGAACCAACAACAGCACTAGATGTAACAATTCAAGCTCAAATAATGGACCTTATAAAAGAGTTACAAACTAGGTTAGGTACTGCTGTTATATTAGTAACACATGATTTAGGAGTTGTAGCAGGAGTTGCAGATAGAGTTCATGTAATGTATGCAGGGGAAATTGTAGAAAAAGGAACAACTGAAGAAATTTTTTATAATCCGAAACATCCATATACATGGGCTTTATTAAAAAGTGTACCGAGACTTGGAATAGAAAATAAAGCTATCTTGTATTCATTAAAAGGAACACCACCAGATTTATTAAAACCACCAATTGGATGTGCTTTTGCTGCAAGATGTGAATATTGTATGGAGATTTGCAAAGAACAAGCTCCAGAAGTGGTAATAATAAGTGAACATCAAAAAGTAAAATGTTGGCTACAGCATGAATTAGCTCCTAAAATAGAAAGACCATTAGAGTTAAAGGGGGAATAAAATGAGTGAAATTCTATTGGAAATTAAAAACCTAAAGAAACATTTTATAGTAGATGGTGGAAAGGTATTAAAAGCAGTAGACGGAGTGAGCTTTAAACTAAAAAAAGGTGAAACTCTAGGACTTGTAGGAGAATCTGGTTGTGGAAAAACTACTTGTGGAAGAACAGTTTTAGGATTGTATGACTTAACTGATGGAGAAATATATTTTAAAGGAAAGAAAATTAATGATGTAAAAGGTGAAGAAAGAAAAAAACTTAGAAAGCAAATGCAAATTATTTTTCAAGACCCTTATGCTTCTTTAAATCCAAGAATGACAGTGGGAGATATTATTGCAGAAGGATTAGATATTTTTGGAATGCATAAAAATAAAGAAAGAGTAGTAGAGATTCAAAGATTACTAAAATTAGTAGGATTAAATGAAGAGCATGCTAGTAGATTTCCTCATGAATTTTCAGGAGGGCAAAGACAAAGAATTGGAATAGCTAGAGCACTAGCAATAGATCCTGAATTTATAGTGTGTGATGAGCCTATATCAGCTCTTGATGTTTCCATTCAGGCTCAAGTAGTAAATTTACTTATAAGATTACAAAAAGAATTAGGACTCACATATTTATTTATTGCTCATGACTTATCTATGGTAAAGCATATATCAGATAAGGTTGGAGTTATGTATCTTGGAAAATTAGTTGAGATTGGAGATAGTGAAAAACTTTTTTCAGAACCTAAACATCCATATACAAAAGCTTTAATGTCTGCAATACCAATAGCAGACCCTCATTATGAAGCTACAAAAAAAGGAATCAAATTAGAAGGTGAAATTCCAAGTCCAATAAATCCACCTTCTGGTTGTAGATTTAGAACCAGATGCTCTGTGGTTCAAGAAATATGCATAACAGAAGAACCTGAACTTAAAGAAATAAGTCCCGAATACTTATGTGCCTGCCACTTTGTTAAATAGATATTATACGATATAATAAATTTTATAAAATGATAGCAGGGGGAAAAAAATGAAAAAAATTATGTATCTAGTACTGGTAATATCTTTAATTATTTCTGGATGTGGAGAGAATAAAGATGAAAAAGTAGTAAAGAAAGGAACCGTTAGTGAAAAAAAAGTTCCACAGGAATTTAATTCGTTTTTAGGAGCAGAACCTAAAACTCTAGATGGGTCAAAGGCTACTGACCTGTATTCTACAATTATATTAGCTTTAAATAACGAGGGTCTTGTAAATTCAGAAGTTCAACTAGATGGAAGTGAAAAAATAGTTCCAGCTGGAGCTAAAGAATGGACTATTTCAGAGGATGGTTTAATTTATACATTTAAACTGAGAGAAGAATCTATTTGGGCAGATGGTAAAAAGATTACGGCAAATGACTATATTTATGGAATTCTTAGAACTTTAAATCCAGAAACAGGTTCTCTTTATGCTTATCTAATATCTTCTATAAAAGGTGCAGATGCCTATAATTCAGGAAAAGGAACAGAGAAAGAAGTAGGCTTAAGAGCTTTAGATGAGTACACTCTAGAGATAACTTTAACAAAACCAACTGCATACTTTTTAGAGCTAGGATATTTTAAAATACTGTTTCCACAGAGAAAAGATATTATTGAAAAATCAGGAGATAGATATGGTTCAGAAGCAGAGACACTAATTGCTAACGGTCCTTTTATATTAAAAGAATGGATACATAATAATAAAGTAATTTTTGAAAAAAATCCTACGTATTGGGATAAAGATAATATAAAATTAGATAAAATGACTTTTTCTATTATAAGGGATGAAAATGCCAGAATGAATTTGTTATTAAATGGTCAAGTTGATTTAGGTGGAGTTTCTAAACCTGAATGGATGGAAAAATTTGAAAAGATGGGGACATTTAATTTTATATCTAAATCATCAATGGGAACTAACTATACAACATATAATACAACAAGTAAATATTTTAAAAATACAAAAATTAGAAAAGCTTTTAGTTTAGCTATAAATAGAGAAGAGTTAAACCAAGTTATATTCAATGGTAGGTTTGAACCAGCTTATGCTTGGGTTCCAAAGGGGATACAAATAAATGGAAAAGAGTATAGAACATTAGCTCCTGAATTTTTAAAAGTTGATAAAGATATGGGAGTAGACCCTGTAGAATTGTTAAAAGAAGGTTTAAGAGAACTAGGGTTTCCAGAAGAGCCTTCAAAAGTTACTATAAACTATTTATCTTCAGGAACAGATGATTGGTCTAGAAAATATGCAGAGTATTTGCAACAAATGTATAAAAAAAATCTGGGTATAGAAATTAAGGCTGAATTTACTGAATGGGCAGTATATCAAAAAAGAACCGGAGAATTGGACTATGAAATGGGAGGTCAAGCACTAAGTGCAGGTTATAATGATCCTAATAGTTTTTTAAATGTGTGGACCTCAACTGCTGGCCTTATAAATAATGGATGGAAAAATCCAGTTTATGATGAATTAATTGAAAAAGCTTCAAATACAAATGATCAAGAGAAGAGAATTGAGTATTTTAAAATGGCTGAAAAATTATTAGTTGCAGATGAAGCTGTAATAGCTCCTACATTATATAGAATGAGTTCTACTTTTATTAGAAAGTATGTAAAAGGATATAATCCACCTGCAGTTGCTCCATATAATTATAAAGGTGTATATATGGAAGAAAAAATAAATTAAATAAAAAATCTTAGTCTAAACAAAGACTAAGATTTTTTTTATTAAATATTATATTTTTTTATCATATTATTTATTCTAGCTAAAGTTCTTTCTTTCCCAATAATAAATACTAAATTATAAAGATCTGCTCCCTTAGTTAAACCAGTTAAAACAGCTCTTAATGGCATATAAACTTTTCCTGGTCCTTCTCCTATTTCTTCAAGAGTTGTATGTAGTGTTGCTTTAGCTTCTTCTAATGAAATCTCATCACTTGGAAAATTTTTAATTTTTTCAGCAAAAAGTAAAATTGATTTTTTTCCTATTTCATCTTTTATAGCACTATATAATCTTTCTGTGCTTTTAATATCTTTTTTATCCATTTCAGGAGTAATTTCAGGAAGAGAAAATTCATCTTTAAAATATACCTCAGAGGAAATAGCTATTTCCTTTAGAGTAGTACAAAACTCTCTTTGTAACTCAACTATTTTAGTAAGAGTTAAAAATTCTTTTTCAGTAAGAGTGTCACCTGTATATCCACATTCTCTAAAAAATGGAAGAGTTAAATCAGTTAGTTCTTTTAAATCTTTAAGTCTCATATGTTGATTATTTACCCATCCTAATTTAACTAAATCAAAAATAGGTCCTCCAAGAGCAACTCTATCAATATTAAAGTTTTCTTTAAATTCATCAAGGGTAAAAATCTCTTTATTTTCTCCAAAAGAATATCCCATAAGTCCTAAGAAGTTAATAAGTCCTTCTTTTAAGTATCCTTCACTTTTATACCAAAGAAGAGAAACTGGATTTTTTCTTTTAGATATTTTTGTTTTATCACTATTTCTCAAAAGAGGCATATGAATAAATTCAGGTGCTTCCCACTTAAATGCTCTGTAAAGTTGAATATGTTTAGGAGTAGAAGGAATCCACTCTTCAGCTCTAATTACATGGGTAATTCCCATTAAGTGGTCATCTACAACATTTGCTAAATGATAAGTAGGGTACCCGTCACCTTTTAAAAGAACTTGATCATCAATTTTGTCATTATCAAAGACAATATCCCCTCTAAGTCTGTCGTGAATAATAGTTGTACCATCATAAGGCATTCTAAGTCTAATTACATATTCTTCACCTGCTTCAAGTTTAGAATTAACTTCTTCTTTAGAAAGAGATCTACAATGACCGTCATAGCCTGGAGCTTTTCCCATAGTTTTTTGTCTTTCTCTAAGATTAGTTAATCTCTCTTCTGAGCAAAAACAATAATAAGCTTCTCCGTCTTCAACTAATTTTTTAGCGTAATCTCCGTATAAGTGAAATCTGTCAGATTGTCTATATGGACCAAATTGACCACCGACATCAGGACCTTCTTTCCAATTTAGACCTAACCACCCAAGAGTATCGAAAATTACTTGTTCAGAACCTTCAGTATATCTATTTTGATCTGTATCTTCTATTCTAAGTATAAATTCTCCGTGATTCACATGAGCAAAAGCAATGTTGAAAAGAGCTATATAAGCAGTTCCAACATGAGGGTCTCCAGTAGGGGACGGTGCTATTCTAGTCCTTACTTTTCTTTCCATAATTAATCCTCCTAAAATATTATATATAATAGCCAATTTTAAAACTAAAATAACTTAGTAAAACAAAGGCTTTTTATTATTTTTTTTCTTTGTGTTTCCTCCACTTTCTGATAAAATTTAGTTATCGTCAAAACAAAATCATTAGTGGAGGTAACACATGTATTTATAAACATCATTTAATGACGCTTATAACAATCTTATGAACAATTTAGAAAATATAAATACCAACTTGAAAGTCTTTTTCGCGCTTTCCTCTTACTAAAGTTACTTAATTTTTCTGATGGGCAACTTTTAGATATGCTTAATATTTCTACTGAACTAAAAACTTTTGTCGTTTTTCTAAAGTTCAATGATGCCTCTGTTCAATAATCTAGTAAACAGAACTAAGCCTATATGCCATGAAATTAATTCTAAAAAAGCTAGTTATCTTATTTATGATACGACTGGAATTGAACCAGTTGTAAGTGAAAATAAGCCTAAATTCTTAAATTTAAATTTTTTAATCTTAAAAAACATGACTTTTACAATTGGTTATTTTTTAATTAATTTAATTTGCTTTTGCTACACCTTCACTACTAACTATAGTTAGTAGTCCTCCACATTTACACGTACATTTGCAGTTGCTTAACAGTACTGTGCTTCCATTTAAGGTGGTTCCTTTACTTCCCTGTTCCCATTCATTTGTTGAGATATATCCACTGCACATTTGAGGAACTCCATTTATTAGATTT
>JBOFOQ010000065.1:0-1667 GCA_051659505.1 Fusobacteriaceae bacterium | reverse complement strand
AACTTGTTATAAATTCGGAATATACCACCTTAGTTACTCTTATAATTTAAAACAAAAATTTTTTTTTCATTTAGTATTAATGTAATTGTGAAACGCATTAGCTCAGTACAGCAGACAAAATTTATTTGTTTTGCTCAACCAGCAATAAACGGAAACTTTTTAAACTTTTAATGAATAAAATTTTGTTTATAGATACCCCTGACAGCAGGGGTTGCAAATAAACCAAACAAAAAGATGTGATAATTAAGTAAAATATAAGCTTAGGTTTGGTTAAGCATATATTTTAATGTTCTAAGAATAGTTAGTTTAATAAAAACTGTCATTATTTTGTTATTTTAACAAATAAGCATAATATAAGTAAGAAATGTGTAAATTTCTATAGTCTTATACTATTTTAGAATATCTAAATCAGTAATAAAAAAAAAATAAGAAGTTATGAAAGAAGTTAAGTATTACAGATTGCCTGATGGTTCTTTAACTACAGAGCCACCTTATGTAAGTCAATATGACAAGAAATAATATATGTTGTGTTGTGGTTTGATTGAAGATTATAAAACACATTATGAGTTGCTTTATTAGCTTCTGGTAATGTTGTTTAAAAAATGCTTCTTTTATGGTCTGATAACCCATGATTGAAGCATTTTTGCATTTATAGATTTATAATTCTCAAAAGGCTTAAAATATTTATGCTCCTTTCTTTTTTTTTTTTTATATATATTAATAATAATGGAAAAATATAAAATTAATTTTTTTAAACGAATAAAACAGCCAAAATACGAAGAAGTTTTACTTTCTGTTATTAAAAACTATGAAGATTACATAAACATATATAACAATCAAGTAAAAAACAAAGAAAATGAAAAAACTAATATTAAGTGGAAAATTAATATTGTAAAAAAACAATTAGAACTTATAAAAAAAGGATTGTGTAAAATAGCTGTTTGTAATAGATATAAAAAAGCAACATATCTGTACAGTAAGCATAAACAAGGTTTCTATACTAAATTAGAAAAGGAATTTGTTTTTAAAACAAATAATTTTAATAAAAAACAATATATATTTTTTTGCACTACAAGATTATTATTAGAGTGTAAAGATTCTTATCAGTTGTTAATACTAAAAGAGTTTCAAAAAGAAGTAAAAGAAGGTGCAATAGTAATTAAAAAAATAAAATAATGATACGAAAATTAACATGGGTCTTTGTTATGTCTTTAGGTTTTGCTATACTATTGTTTTTTAACGGCAATAATAAATTAGAATAATATGAAATTTATAAAAACTGGTACAATAGTATTTCAAATATTTATGTGTATTTTTTGTACTTGTTTTGCAATAAGTTTAAAAAAAGAAAAAAACACATATATATATAAAGAAATACATATATATCCAGACACAGCAAAACCTTCTGTATTAGTAACTGCAACAACCTATAATGCAATTAAAGAACAATGTGATAATGACCCACACATTACAGCTTACAATATGTTGATTGATTTAAAAAATCCTGAAAAGCATAAATATATTGCAATATCTAGGGATTTACAAAAAATATTTCCTCTTGGTTCTAAAATACTTATAAAAGGTACTGCAGAGCAAGATGGTATATATTTAATTGCAGACCTTATGAATAAAAAGTATAAAAGAAGAATTGATATTCTTATAAATAA
>JBOFOQ010000064.1:0-1990 GCA_051659505.1 Fusobacteriaceae bacterium | reverse complement strand
AAGTTAATCCAACCATTTTTAAATAAAAATAAATTAAGATTAGAATTAATGTTTCTACCACCATATAGTCCTGAACTAAATTTAATTGAGGGGTTATGGGGATGGATGAAATCAGATATTGTAAATAACAGATTTTTTCTAGTATCGCTGTAGTAAAAACAGCAATAAATAAATTTATCGACGAAATAAATAAAGTTCCTACAAATACAATAGATAGACTATGTGTAAGAATGTAGAAACTCTATTAGAATATATATATTTTATTTTTAAGATTTTTTTGTTAGTCTCTATCTCTGTTTATTATTGAGAGTAGTCTTAATAAATCAAGAAGCAGATTTAAGAAACTAATAAATATAGAATAAGAAAGTTGAACTACTTCACCTTCAGTTAAAGGACCATATCTACATTTTATTTGTATTGATTTCATTATCATTATTGCATAAGCTGAATATATTAACACACCTAAACCTGACAATATTAAATCATATGTTCCGAATCTAAAGAAAAATATATTAATAAATTCAAGTATTAATAATGCAAATATTCCACCAAAAACCATAGAAGACATTCTAAAAATTTTATCTTCAGAACTATTTCTAGCGATTATATATGCCATTATAAATACTAAAACAACTCCAAAAACTGCTGAAATAAATATATCAGAGCCAAGTGTTACAAAATAATAAATGTATGTAGAACCAGTGAGTATTCCTAAAATAAATGCATACGCATACATACCTCCTTTTGTCCTAACGAAGCCACCTTTTCCGCTAAAAGCTGAAAATAATACTAATATAAAAAAGGCAATATTAAGTGTAGATCTTATAGAATAAGGAATATAATTTACTCCTATATAACTGCCTATCGCTAAAAATACTAAAGCTATAAGAAAGGTTTTTATTATAGCTAAATAGTTTTGTTTTTCCATTTCACACCTCATATTATATTTAGATTTTTATATAATTAGCCACTATATAAAATATTTCAAGTAAAAATTATAGGTTATTTTATTAATTCTTATAACTTATTTTAGTATATCCTTATATAATGATTAATAAGCTTTAATTACATAAAAATCTAGAATATTACACAAGCCCTAAAAAATAAAATATATAAACTATAAATTTAGAAAGAAGTGATGCTATGACTTATCTTAATAATTTATATATAAAAAAGTTTAGAGCTATAAATAATTTAGAGTTAAAACACTTATCCAGAATAAACATATTAGTAGGTGATAATAATTGCGGAAAAACATCTGTACTAGAGGCAATATCGCTTTTTCAGAACCATGCAGATATAAGCAATATACTTATAAATTGCTCTAAAAGAGGAAGAGGATCTGTTCCAACCTTTGATTTATTCTTAGAAATATTTCCAAGAGATAATGAAAATAAAGAAATAGATATTACGTCAACTATAAAATCAGTACCACATAGTTTAAACATTAAAGGAAATCTAATAGAAACTTTTAATTCAGAGCTTATACCAAGTTTTGAAGATGATGAATATTACGAAGAGGTAAGTGTAGAAAATAGAGTTTTTGAAGGTCACATAAAAGTAAGTAAAAATTTAGATATAATAACTAATAAAAAAATAAAAATCTTTGAAGAACGTACAACTCCAATACTTTCAGATTCCTCAACTCAAATAATAAATATAGTATATGTAACTCCCTACGATTACTTAAGAAATAGATTAATAAATGATACTGTAAAAATAATAAAGTGTGGAGAAAAAGAAGAAATTGTAAATTTATTAAAAATGTTTGATAACAAAATAGAAGGGTTTGAAGTTTTGCCAGAAAAAAATAAAACCTTTAGGAACTTCCAAGAAATAAATTGTTCGATTTTTATAAAAATAATACCCTTTTTATTATAAATATGATTTAATAAGTTTGCCAACAAATAATCATAAAATAAGAAAGGGTATTTTCTATATGTTATTTCAAAATGAACAAGAATTCAATAGTTTAATTTCAATGCTAGTA
>JBOFOQ010000063.1:0-17081 GCA_051659505.1 Fusobacteriaceae bacterium | reverse complement strand
ATCAAATCAAGGACTTAAAAGTATAAATGAAAGGTATCAAGCACTACATTAAATTTATTGAACCGCCGTATACCGAACGGTACGTACGGTGGTGTGAGAGGTCGGTAGGTAAAATAATTATCTACCTCCTACTCGATTTAAGTTAAAATAAAATTTCACTGTTAGTCATTTTTTTTGTATATAATATATAAAATAGTGAATACTCCTAATATCATTTGATACCAAAGTAAAGGTATAATTTGAAAAGGAGAAATTTTGCCTTGAGTAAAGCTAAGTAGTATTAGCATTTGTGCTCCGTATGGTATGGCTCCTTGTGCAATACAAGAAAAAATATCTAAAATAGCAGCACTACGTTTTGGAGAAACATCATATTTTTTAGCAATCTTTTTAGCAATTGGACCATTTATAATAATTGCAACAGTATTATTAGCAACTGCAATATCTGTCAGAGCAACTAAAACTCCAATTCCAACTTCTGCACTTCTTTTTCCCTTTATTTTTTTTTCAATAACTTTTATAATCCATTGGACTCCTCCAGCCTTAGTAACAAGAGCAGCAAGACCACCAGTTAAAAGAGAGAGCAAGAAAATTTCAGTCATACCAGTAAAACCGTTGTAGATTTCCTTAGCATACCCCAGTGTTGAAAAGCTTCCATAATAAAGTCCAATAATTCCTGAAATAGCAATTCCAGTAGTTAAAACAACAAAAACATTAATTCCTACTAATGCTAAAATTAAAACAAAAACATAAGGTAAAACTTTTATTATATTATAACTATATTCAGTTGTTATAGGAGATGAGTTAGGATTTCCAAAAATAACTAAAAGTATCAATGTTAAAATAGCAGCTGGAGCAGCTATTTTGAAATTTTCCTTAAATTTATCTTTCATCTCTATACCTTGAGTTTTAGTTGCAGCAATAGTAGTATCAGAAACAATTGACAAGTTATCGCCGAACATAGCTCCTCCCATTAAAGCAGCTAGTACTAATGGCATGGAAACTCCACTTTTTTCAGAAAGCCCAACAGCAATTGGAGCAAGAGAAACAATTGAACCTACTGATGTTCCTGTGGCAGTAGAAATAAAACCAGCAATAATAAAAAGTCCAGGTGCAATATAGTTAGCTGGAATAAAAGCAAGACCGAGATTAACAGTTGAATCTACACCACCCATAGTTTTAGATACAGTGGCAAAAGCACCTGCTAAAAGATATATAATACACATGGTTATTATATCTTGGTGGCCACATCCCTCTAAAAATGTTTCAAATTTTTCTTTTATACTTCCCTTAAATATAAGAAATGCTACAATAATTGCAGGAAATATAGCTACTGGTGCAGGAAGTTGATAAAAAGCTAATTCTACACCAAGTGAATCTAAAATAATTCCACTTCCCAAGTAAATTCCTATGAAAATTAAAAAAGGAACTAATCCTAAAAAACTACTTTTTTCTTTAGCATTCATAAATATTCTCCTCTGTCTATTTTTTTTATTTATTTTAAAGTATAGCTTATTTTCTTTATTAAATCAAATTTTTTTAAAAATCGATAACTATAAAATATTTATTTATTTATTTATTTTTAATTTTAAGGTACAATAAATTATAAAAAAATTAAATAAATCTAGGAGGATACTAAGTGTGGAAAAATTTAAGCTACCTATAGGAATATATGGGATAACCGATTCAAAATCAGGAAAGAATAAAAATATTATTGAATACTCAGAAGAGTTATTAAAAGGTGGAGTTAAAATTATTCAATATAGAGAAAAAAATAAAAGAATAAAAGAGATGTTAGAAGAAGCTAAGTTATTAAGAAAATTAACTTTAAAATACAATGCTATTTTTATTATTAATGACTACCTTGATATAGCTTTAATAACTGATGCTGATGGAATTCATATAGGTCAAGGAGATCTCCCCATTGAAGAGGTCAGAAAAATTATAGGAAAAGACAAAATTATAGGGATATCCACACATAATCCTGAAGAAGCAAAACAGGCACTTTTAGATGGGGCAGATTATATAGGTGTAGGTCCTATATATTATACTGAAACGAAGGAAGATATTGGAGACCTTGTAACTCTTGAATACTTAGAATATGTTGAGAAAAATATTGATTTACCCTATGTTGCAATTGGTGGGATAAAAGAAAGTAATATTGACGAAATATTAAAAAGAGGAACAAAATCTGTGTGTTTAGTTTCTGAATTAATTGAAAATGAGAATACTTATAAAATTACTAAGCGTATAAACGAAAAAATAATAGAAACTTTTGTAGGTAATATAAAATAAGGGATTGTTTTAACATTTGCATAAGTAAAACAAGAATATAAGAATTAAAAAAATGGATAAAATTTAAGAAAAATTAAATTTTATCCATTATATATATTTGGTTAATTATTGTTGAAAAGATTTTATTTTATTTTCTTCAAATTCAGTTTTTATATTATTTAAAATTAGAGGACTATTTACTAAATCATAAGTAGTACCTGCTAAAATTTTTGCTGCTAACACAACAGCAAGATGTGCTTCTTTTGATTTTCCATAATTCAAAAATTCTTCAGAATGAGATGAAGTTCCAAGAGGTACAAAAGAAACTCGGATACAAGAACCAGGAACAGTATACATAACATTACCAAAATCGCTAGAACCAGTTTTCTCTCGAGGTGGAGAAATTTTAGGTGCTTTTAGAAATGTTGCATTTTCCATAAGTAAATTATTTAGCTGAATAACTGGAATTTTATTATTTAGACGCTTTGTTTCTATTATTTCATATGTTGTTTCTGTCATAAGTGATGCACCTTGAACAACTTTTTCAAATCTTTTTATAACACTATCTAAATATTCTCTATTATAAGAACGAATACTGAATTTAGCTTCGGCTAATTTAGGTACTACATTTGCAGGACCGCCAGCATTGGTAATGGTATAATGAATTCTAGTATCTTCTTTTATATGTTCACGCATAAATTCTATACCCTGAAAAAGTAAAAGAAGCCCATCTAAAGCACTTCTTCCCATTTCAGGAGCAAGGGCAGCATGAGAACTAGTCCCGTGGAAAATAACATTAAAATTTGACATAGCTAAAGATTTTATATCTGTAGTAGTGGTAGGAGAGCCATGCATCATAAGGGCCACATCAATATCTTTGAAATACCCACTCTCTAACATTTTAATTTTTCCACCAATAGTTTCTTCAGCAGGTGTACCATAGACAACAAGTTTATATGGTTTATTTTTTAATATGTTTTTTATTCCTAGTGCCGCCCCTAGGATACTAGGTCCCTGTAAATGGTGTGCACAGGCGTGTCCAATATTTTCTAAAGCATCATATTCACACAAAAGTCCAATTGATGGACCTCCAACCCCATTTTGAAAAATAGCTCTAAAAGCAGTATTATAGCCTGCAATTCCTTTTTCAATTGAAAAACCATTATTCTCTAATACTGAAGTTAATAATTCTGAACTTTTATATTCCTCTAATCCTACCTCAGGATTGTCAAAAATAAAATCAGAATAATCTATTAAATCTTTTTCTATTGAATCGATATAATTAAAAATATTTTTTTTCATTTAAACTCCTCAAATTATACAATTTTATGTTATTAATTTATCATATTTTAAAAAGGACCGTATTCAATTATATTTGCTATAATGATAAGAACAGAGCCTGTTACCATCCATAATAAAAATAATTTCCAGATATATCTCATCCAATTTTCATATGAAATATTTGCAATAGCTAAAAATCCCATAAGAGCCGAAGAAGTAGGAAGAACATAATTACTAAAACCATCACCAAAATTAAATGCTAAAACAGCAGTTTGTCTAGTCATTCCTATCATATCTGCCACAGGAAGCATAATCGGCATTGTTACAGCAGCTTGCCCACTTCCAGAAGTGATTAAACCATTTATAACCAATTGCATTAAAAACATTCCTATAGATTGCAAGACTTGTGGAAGTGCAGATAAACCATTTCCTAAGTAAAAAACAGCTGTATCTAATATTTTTCCATCTTCTAAAATTATTGAAATAGTTCTAGCTAAGCCTATTATTAACGCACCAAAAATAAGGTTTTTTGAACCAATTACAAATTCTTTAGCTATTGTGCTAGGAGAGAACCCATAAATAAGTCCACCTAAAATTCCCATCCAAATAAAAATAGCAGCACTTTGATTTAGTCCCCAATGCCAATTAGCACCACCATAAACAAGAAGAGAAAATAGAAGAAGAACAATTAGTAAAATTAGATAGTGACTTTTTTTTATTTCAAAGATATTTTCTTCATCCTCTTTCAAATAACTTTCTGAAAGTTCTAATTCTCTTACGATACTTAATTCTGGATTCTTTTTAATTTTTTTTGCATATTTTATTATATAAATATTAGTTACCAAAAGATAGATGAAAAAAGAAAAGACTCGATAACCTAATCCTGAAAAAAGAGGAAGACCTGCTAGTGCTTGAGCAACACCAGTAGTAAAAGGATTGAAAGTTCCTGTACTGAATCCTATAGCACCACCAAGCATAACCATAGAAACACCAATAAGAGCATCATATCCCAATGATCTTGCAAGAATAATAGCTACAGGAGCAAATCCAATAAAGGTATTAACTCCCATTGTCATACATGCTAGACCAAAAATTGTAGTAAATGCAGGAATAATAAGTTCTTCTTTATTTGTAAAATATTTAGTTACTTTAGATGTGAGAGCTTGAAACATTCCAGTTTTTATAATAATATGAAAAGCTCCTCCCACTATTAAAATTAGAAAAATAATACTACTAGATTTATTTAACCCTTCAACAATTTTTAAAGGAATATCAAATAAACTAACAGGACTATTTTTTATAAATTGAAATTGATCTGCAACAATTGTAGTTTTTCCTGAAACAGCATCCTTAACTCTTGGAAAATTTCCTGCTGGAACAATCCAGGTAAGAAAAGTTGCAAATAAAATAAGACCAAAGATGATTACATAAGTGTGTGGAAAATTCTTTTTTGAAGCTTTTGTTTCAATATTTGTTTTCATATATCACGCTCCTATATTTTAGTTTATTAATAAATATTTTTTCAGTTAAAAATTTATTAATAAACTTATATATAAATATACATTATTTTTATATAAAAATCAATTTTTTTATTTATAAAAGTTCTGAAAATAAAAAAAATGCTCTATTTTCAAGGAAAAAGTTTTTAAATTGAGTGAAAATATGTTATTATAAGTTATAATTATGAGAGGTGATAATATTGGTACTAGATATATTGAAAAAAAGAATAGAAAAAAAAAAATTAAATCAAATAGAAAAAAAAATATCTGAATATTTTCAAAGTAAAAAAAATGACTTATATTTTTATACTTCACGAGAGATAGCGAAAGAGTTAGAAATAAGCGACACTTCAATAATTAGATTTGTTAAATCTTTGGGATTCACTAGTTTTACTGAATTTAAGAAAGAGCTTTTAAAAAATATTAATAATGAAAAAATTACTCCCAATGACAAACTTAGTAAAAATAAAGGATTACTTAAGAATGATAAAGTTTTAAATTGTTTTATAGAAAATTTTGAAACAAATATATCTAAAATATTTATAGAAAACTCTATGAATAAAATAGAAGAAACCATAAGAATATTACTAGTTTCTAAAAAAAAGTATATAGTTGGGTTTAAAAGTACTTCAGGATTAGCGTCATTTTTCGGATTGAGACTAAGCTTTCTTCTAAAAAATACAAAAACATATTCAGAGAATAGTTCTGAGTTAATGAGTGATATTATAGATATAAAAAAAGGTGATTGTCTATTTTTAATGGCGTATCCTAAATACTCGAAGACATATGAATTACTTATAGAAAGAGCTAAAGCAAAAAATGCTAAAATTATAGTTTTAACGGATAAAGCAACTTCTCCAGTTATTAAAAATTCAGACATAGTTCTTTTTTTAGAAATCTCAAGTATAAGTTATTTTAATTCTTTAATTTCAGCCCAAGTTTTACTTGAGTATTTACTTACAAATATAAGTGGAAAAATTGGGGAAAAGGAAAAAATAAGACTGTCTCTAATAAATAAATACTTAGAAAAAAACCTTTGAGTTAATCCACTAACTCAAAGGTTTTTTCTAATCTACTAAATAATATTCTATTGTACTAACTATTCTTATTTTTTTTATATGAGGATTGTGAATATCTGAATCTGTAATTATAAATTGTCCTTGATTGGCTCTTTTTATTTTTCCTAAAGAACTTTTTGAGTCTTGAGCAAATTTTTCTGCTACATCTCTAGCATTTTTAGTTGCCTCTTCAATCATTTGTGGTTTTATGGAGTTAAGATTATTATATGAATAATCTACTGTGTAAGAATTAACTTCACTAGCTACATTTTCTTTTAATAATTCCCCTATTTTTGTATTTAAATTATATACAATCTGAACCTTTGTTGAATAGATAGTAACTAACTGAGTAGCAATATATCTAAAAGTAGATTTATTATTTTCAGATTGATAAAGAGCTTTATCTTCTATGTTAGGAGACGAAATTGAAATTTCACTTTTATCTAATCCATTAGCTATTAAAAATGTTATAATTTTCTGATTATCATTTTTTAATTGTTCATAAATACTGTTTAAATTGTTTCCAACAATCTTAAATTGTATAGGGAAAACAACTTTATCTGAAAGAACTTCTTTTTCTGACAACCCTTTAACTATTATTGTTCTATCTAATTTTTTTGTTTCAATGAAACTGTTTCCTAAAAGATAGCCTAAGCTACTTAATCCTATAATAATAGAAATTCCTAAAATTATAGCTCCACTACTTATTTTATTATTCATAACGTCCTCCTAGAGATAAGTAATATTTTATTTACTGAACATTGGTCTAATCTCTTCTTCCTCGTCATATCTAGAGTCTATGACTTTTGAACTATGGTTATTTCTATATTCCATAGAATGTTGTTTAGATTTTGGAACTATACAAAATACTTTGTCACCTGGATTTAAAATTATACCGTCCATAATATAAACAGCACCACTTACGTAGTCTATAACCCTTTGAGATGTTTTTTCATCTAAATCATAAAAATTAATATGGACAATTACCTCTTTACTTATATGGTCCATATATTTAATTATGTCCTCAAATTTATTTGGTTTAATAAAAATAATGTCAACACCCATTCTAACCCTCTCCTTTTTTTATGTTTTATATTTTAAATATTAATTTTTATAAAAAATTTAATATTTTTTCAACTATTTCTTTCATTGATAAGCTACTAGAAAAACCAGCAGCCTTTTTGTGGCCCCCACCTTTAAAAGAACCTGCAATATAATTTAAATCGATATTATCTAATTTTGTTCTCATACTACCTTTTAAATTACCATTTTCTTCTTCTCTTAAAAATAATGATATTTTAGCTTCATTTAACATGAGTAGAGTTTCTACAATTCCATCAGTATCAGACTTGTTCCCTTTTAATTCTTTAAAATCATTTTGAGTTAATAAAGAGAATACTAATCCTTTTTGTGAATTATATTTTATATTTTCCATTGCTCGAGCCATAAGTTTTAGTGCACTCATACTTTTATTATCATAAAAATTTTCTATGATTTTAGTGTTATTAACTCCAATTTCTATAAGTTTTGAAGCTTTTATAAAGGTCTCTTTAGAAACATTTGAGTGTTTAAAATTACCTGTATCATTAACAATTCCAACATATAGTGCTTCACCTATGGCTAAATCAAATTCAATATTTAATTTTTCTAAAAATGTAAATATTATTTCTGATGTTGAAGCTGATGTGGTATCTACATAGTTAAATTCCCCAAAATTATCATTACTAATATGATGGTCTATATTTAAAATTGGTATTTTATTTTTAAAATTTTTTATTTTTCCAATTCGTTCTATAGAAGCAGCATCTAAACTTACTATTAAGTCAATATTTTTTATTTTTTCTATATCTTCTATTTTTAATATTAATTCAGAACCAGATAAAAATTTTAAATTATTAGGAATATTATCATCTATAATGAAGTTTATCTCTTTATGTGAATAAAGTTTTTTAAGACCTAATAAGAGAGCAATTCCTGCACCAATACCATCTCCGTCAGGGCTTAGATGGGTTGTTATTAAAATGTTTTTATATTTTTCTATCTCTTTTACTAAAACTTCTAGCGTATTCATTAATCCCTCCTATCACAATTTAATTTTTGCGAAATCTAGTAAATCTCTCTCTTCAGGGGTTAATCTATTTATACCTTCTTTATAGCATCTTTCTGAATCATGCCCCAATCTTTTAGCCATTATATTCATAACTGCTATTTCTACCATGGCTGCTGCATTTCTTCCAGAAGATATATATAAAATTGCTTTATCAAATGGCTTTCCAATTATATCCATAGTTGTTTTTTCATAACTTACTGATGTTGAATAATTCTCAGAATTAGGGTCTCTAAGCTCTATTATAGCATCTAGTTTTTTACTTATTCTCACAGCACCTAGACCATATAAGGCTTTTATATCTATAATTCCAAGTCCTCTAATTTCCATAAAATATGGTAATTTTGCTGCTTTACCTACTATATCCTCATTAGAATCTTTTACAAATTTAACCATATCATCTGCAATTAATCTATGACCTCTATGTATAAGTTCCAGTGCAGTCTCACTTTTTCCTATTCCACTTTTTCCAACTAATAATACTCCAAATCCATATAGTTCTAAAAATACACCATGCATAGAAACATTTTGTGAAAAATATGTTTCTAGGTATGAATTGTAAACTGCCATTATTTGACTTACCTTAGGGTGATTACTTCTACAAACAACTGTTTTTTTATCTTTTAAATGATCATAAAAATACTCTGGAACAATTGTATCCTTTGTAATAATTATCATAGGAAAATTATAGTTTAAATATTTTTCTAAATTTATCTCTTTAGTGACAGGGTCTAGTTTTTCTAAAAAGTTAAATTCTAATTCTGAAAATATTTGTATTCCATTGTACCCATCTTCTTCATACATATCAAAATATCCAGAAAGAGCTAAAGAAGGTCTATGAATGTTGGTTGTTCCTATTAGATTTTCTACTAAATATTCATGACCATTTAATATTTCTAAATCGAATTTATTAACAATAGTTTCGACTTTTAAAACTTTTTTATTTTCTGTATCCATTGTGTCCTTCCTTGTTTTTTTAGATTCTATAATTTTCATTGATTCTTTCCAGAAATATTCAGCAGAATTTATCCCCATTTTTTTAAGTCTATTATTCATTGCTCCTGCTTCTACTATTACAGCTAAGTTTCTTCCTTTCTTTACTGGTAAAGTAAATTTTGGAATATTTACTCCTAAAATATTTTCATAAACTGTATCTATTCCTAATCTATCATAAAACTTTTTATCTATCCATTTCTCTAAATTTATTAAAATATCTATTCTTTTATCAGTTCTTGTACTTTTTATCCCAAAGTGCATAGTTACATCTATTGGAATATTAGCATCATTAGATAGAAAAAAATGTGAATCAGGAAGATTTTTATCTAATCTATTATAACCTAAAAGATTGTCTATAAAATCTTTTTTTATTAAAATATTATCATCAGTTATAAATTTATGTCCCCGTTCTAAGAGCTCAACTGTTAATCCAAATTTAGCCTCTTCATAACCACCTATTAAGACACCAACTCCGTATACATCCATAAATATATAGTTTTTTAATATATATTCTTCAGCTAAAGTTTTTTGTAAAAAAAACTTAATATTTCTTAATATTTCTATTGTTTTTAAATTAGATTTAAAAACTGCCTTTTCATGTTTTTCTGCTATATCTAAAAATAATTTTGGTACTTCACACTCTTCACTTAGAATCACACAAGGAAAAGGGTAGGAAAAATATTGTTCAAGTACTTCTTCTTGTTTTTTATTACAAAAAGTTTTTATATATCCCCCTTCTTTTTTTCCTATTACATGAACACTATTTGTAAGCTCATCTCCCTCAGTATCGAAATATCCAGCAAATTCATATCCTACTCTGTGAACAGAAGATGAATCAATTATTTTATCTAATGTTACATTAGTTAGAAGTTCAAGTTTGAGTTCTGCCTTTAACTCATCTAATGTCAGTGTTTTAGATTTCTTTTTCAGGTTGTTCATCGAATTTTATTCCTCCAGTATTTTTTAACCAATTTTTTTTTAGGAATTCATATTTTTTTAAATAATTTTCATCTTTATAAAAATCATATTTTCTTAAAAGAAAGCTTTCTTCTAGGAGAAACATATTTTTATTTATATTCAATTTTTTTTCATCTTTAAATTTTATTATTTCGTTTATATAGAACAGAGACATTCCTAAAAAAACTAAACTAAATAAAAATAATAATGCTTTTCTTCTATTTTTTTGTTTTGTTTTTAGTGATATTGTATTTTTGTTTCTTATAATTTTTGTTTTGTTATTTATTTCTTTATCCATCTTTTAAAAACTCCTTCACTTTAGAAAGAAGATAAAAAGAACCACAAATCACTATAATTTTTTTATTAAAACTAGTAGCTAAATTATAGGCTTTTTCTAGACTATCCTCTACATATATATTTTTGTGATTTTCAAAAAACTTTTTTAACTCTATTCCAGATAGCCCTCTTTTATTATTTTCTTTTAAAGAAGTTAGTATAATTTGCTCTGAAAATTCTTCTAACACTTTTGACATTTCATTTATCTCTTTATCTTCTAAAATAGAAACAATAGTAATAATATCAGATTTATCATATTTTTCCACAAGTATGTTTCTAAGAACATTCATTCCAGCCACATTATGTGCACCGTCTAAGACAAGCATTTTTCTATCATCATTTTTATATACTTCAAATCTACATTGCCACTTAACTTTTTTAGCAGCTTTTTTTATTACTTCATCAGAAACACCTATTAATTTTGCAGTTTTATAGGCTAATAAAAAATTTTTATATTGATGTTCTCCAAAAAGAGAAAATTCAAAAGTTTCATTTTTTATTCTAATATTAGTTATAAAATTCAAATAGTCTAAACTATAACCAGAATCTTTGTTAATATCTTCAACAAATATAAGTTCTTTACATAATTTATTTTTAACTGCTATTTCTAGTTCTTTTGTTTTTTCTCCAATAATTGCTACAGAGTTAGACTTTATTATTCCAGCTTTTTCATAAGCGATATCTTCTAATCTTTCCCCTAGTTGCTCAGTATGATCAAAAGAAATGTTTGTAATTAATGCAAATTCTGAGTTCACTATATTTGTAGAATCTAATCTTCCACCTAATCCAGTTTCTAATACAACGTAATCAACTTGTTTTTCTTCCATATATAGAAACATAATAGCAGTCATTAATTCAAAATAACTTGGCTCTATATTTAAATGTTCTAAAACTTTTTTTATCTTAAGAAAAAGTCTTGTTAAATCTTCGTCTGAAATCTCTTTATTATTAAAACATATTCTTTCATTAATTTTTTCAATATGTGGAGAGGTAAATTTTCCAACATTGTATCCATCCTCTAAAAGAATCATCTCAATAGTAGTTGAAGTTGAGCCTTTTCCGTTAGTTCCTGCCACATGAATTATTTTCATTTTATCTTGAGGATTCCCTAATTTATCACAAATTTTTTTTATGTTTTCCAAACCAATTTTTTTTGCAAAAAAACCATAGCTATAAAGTTCTTCAATTATTTTTTTTACCATCTTTTTAACATCTCCATTAAAACGTTCTTTGAGTTTTCAGCAGCTAAAATTACAAATTCATTGAAATCCATTTGTGCACTGCCGTCGGCTTTATCTGAGATTGCTCTAATTATGACAAAAGGAGTTTTAAAAAGATAACATACATGAGCAACAGAAGCACCTTCCATCTCAGTACATTGGGCATTAAAAGTTTCTCTTAACCAATCAATTTTATCTTTAGAAGCAATAAATTGATCTCCGCTAACTACTTTTCCTATTTTAACTTTATCTATCCCTATTACATTACTTGAACTAGAACTAGCTAAATCAATTAATCCTTTGTCTCCTCTAAATATAGAGTTTTCCATTCTAGGAATTATTCCTGGCTCTAGTCCAAAAGCAGTACAATCAAAATCATGCTCTATAAGTTCAGAAGAGATAACAATATCCCCTATGTTAAGTTCCTTTCCAATTGCTCCAGCTACACCTGTAAAGATTACTTTTTCTATATTGTATTTTTGTAATAATAAAGTTGTGCAAACAGCTGAATTTACCTTTCCTATTCCTGATTCAACTAGAACTATTTTTTTATTTTCTATTTTTCCAATATAATAAGTAAAACCTGCTATATTTTCTTCTGATTCTATTGTCATTATATTTTTTAGTTGAATTATTTCTTCGTTCATTGCTCCAATTATACCTATTCTCATCATCTACTCCTTGATTAATCATTTATATAATATGAATTATATCATATTTTGAATTTCTAAACTATTTTTTATTCATTAAAATATCTTATCTTAATTTATATGTCCTAATTCTTTCATAGAATTTTTTTATTTTATATGATACAATAATTAAAAATATCTTCTATATACTTAAATGGAGGGACATTATTGTGAGATACAAATTAGAGTTTTTGCTTTTCAAAATTACTTTAAAAATAATAAAAATAGTTCCTGAGAAAACTAGATTTAAAATAGCTGAACTCTTAGGCTCATTGGCTTATAAATTGATAAAAAAACGTCGTGTGATCACTTTAGGAAACCTTAAATTAGCATTTCCAGAGATGACTTTGGAAAAAAGAAAAGAGATAGCTCTTAACTCATATAAAATACTGGGAAAAGCATTTCTATCAACTTTATGGTTTGATACATATTTAAAAGAGGAAAAAAATGTTGGACTTGAAGGAATAGAACATTTAGAAGAAGCAATGAATAAGGGAAAGGGTGCAATTTTAGCTGTTATGCATATGGGGAATATGGAATCACTTCTGAAATTTGCTTATAGATATAAAGTTGTGACGGTTGCTAAAAAACAAAAAAATCCTTATTTAGATAGATATATAACTGAATCAAGGGAGAAATTAAATATTATTTTACTAAAAAAATCTAAAAAGACAAGTGCCCAACTAATGGAATATTTACATCAAAATAATATTATTGGACTTTTTAGTGATCATAGAGATAAAGGCTCTAATGTGGAGTTTTTTGGAGAAAATACTATTGCACCAACAGGAGCTGTTTCTCTTGCTCTTAGAAATAAAGTTCCATTATTTTTAGCATATAATGTGATACATTCTGATAACACTTGTACAGCCTATATATCAGAAGAGATTAAATTAGTAGATACAGGTAAATTTAAAGATGATGTTCATACAAACGTTCAAAATCTTATTCATAAAATGGAAATAATTATTACTAAGCACCCTGAACAATGGATGTGGTGCCATGATAGATGGAGTATATATAAAAAAATTAAAGATTTTAAAGAGGAATAAAATTAATAACGCAATAAAAACTCATGACAGAATTAGGTCCATAATGTATAAAAACACATTGGATAAAACTGTTATGAGTTCATTGAGTGGTATTGAAAATTAATTAATGCCTTATATAGGATTATTGTTAAATTCAACTAATTTATTTAAAGGGGCATCAGAAAGTTCAAATCTTACCCATTCATGCATGGCTTTAGCACCTATTTTTTCATAGAAATCAATAGATGGTTTATTCCAGTCAAGACAAATCCATTCCATATAACTACAACCAGTAGAAAGTGCGTAATTAGCAATAAAGGACATTATTATTTTTCCTAATCCTTTACCTCGATAAAGTTTATTTACAAAAACATCTTCGATATAGACTCCTTCAGTTCCTCTAAAAGTTGAAAAATTATTGAAAAAAATGGCAGTTGCGATAGGCTCTCCTAGCCATTCACCAATAATAACTGTAGATTTTTTTCGAATGAAAATAGAGTTGTAAATGGATTCTTCCGTTGCAAATGAGAAATCACTCATTTCTTCATAATCGATTAAATCATTAATAAACTTTAATATTAATTTACAGTCTTTTTCTGTAGCATATCTAATTTTAAATTCTTTAACTGCTGTGTTATACAAGTGCATAAATATCTCTCCTTAATTTACGAATAAAAAGATTTGATTTAAATAGAAGTATATTTTACATTAAATTAGATAGTTTTGCAATCTTTGAATCCTTTTGAAATAAAATGAAATAATTAGTGGAGTTTATCGATGTACTCATATTTGTGTTATAATAAATAAAAATATCAATAAAAAGGGTGAGATAAATGCTAAATTTACCTTTCCTATTCCTGATTCAATTAGAACTATTTTTTTATTTTCTATTTTCCCAATATAATAAGTAAAATCTGATATATTTTCTTTTGATTCTAATGTCATTATATTTTTTAGTTGAATTATTTCTTCGTTTATTGCTCCAATTATACCTATTCTCATCATCTACTCCTTAATTAACCCATTGATATAGTATGAATTATATCATATTTTGAATTTCTAAACTATTTTTTACTCATTATTTAGATAAATATATAACTGAATCAAGGGAGAAATTAAATATTATTTTACTAAAAAAATCTAAAAAAACAAGTGCCCAACTAATGGAATACTTACATCAAAATAATATTATTGGACTTTTTAGTGATCATAGAGATAAAGACTTTAATGTGGAGTTTTTTGGAGAAAATACTATTGCACCAACAGGAGCTGTTTCTCTTGCTCTTAGAAATAAAGCTCGATTATTTTTAGCATATAATGTGATACATTCTGTTAACACTTGTACAGCGTATATACCAGAAGAGATGCAAATGTTAGATACAGATAAATTTAAAGATGATGTTCATATAAACGTTCAAAAAACAATGGATGTAGTGCCATGATAGATGGAGTATATATAAAAAAATTAAAGATTTTAAAGAGGAATAAAATTAATAACTTAATTTTAGTATAAAAAAAGAGACAAAATAACTGTTAATATACACAGGGTTATTTGTCTCTTTTACTATTATAGAGCTAATTTGAAAAAGTTTTTATAAATTTTCAGAAATTAATTTTTCTGGATTTTGAATTGCAACTTTAGTTTTCACATCTATTATTTTTATATCTTTAAATCTATCGACTTCTTTAATTGCAACATCATGGGCATAAATTACAAATTTAGCATTTTCAATATCTTTTTTTGTTATTCTATTTATAATTCCGTTAGCACCTTGAGTCTCTACCTTAATTTTAACACCTAATTTTCCTGCTGCTTTTTCCAATGCTTTTGCTGCTAAAAAAGTATGAGCTACTCCAGAAGGACAAGAGGTTATCGCTAAAACTTCAGCTTCTCCTTCTCCTTTCACTGATTCATAGTTTATAGTATTATTACTTTCAACTTCATTTTCAAAAGTTTCTTTTTTTAAAAGATTTACAATGATAGCTGTAGTTAGAGCTCCTGCTATTGTTCCAAGAATATAACCAAATTTGCCTTCAACTACAGGGAGAACTATCCATCCACCCCACGGAGCATGATTAATAGTGTTAGTTAAAAAACCTATTATATTTCCAACTATACCTCCAGCCACTATTGCTGGTATTACTCTTAAAGGATCAGTAGCGGCAAATGGGATAGCACCTTCACTTATCCCAATCATTCCCATAATTCCTGCTGCTTTTCCTGCTTCTTTTTCATCTTTTGTATATTTTTTAGGAGACATAATTGTAGCAAGAGCCATTCCAAGAGGAGGAACACAAATTGCTATTCCAACTCCACCCATAAGCCATGGTTGTGTGTCTACTTGCGTTTGTGCAAAAAGAGTTGCAACTTTATTAACTGGTCCCCCCATATCAAATGCAGTCATTCCTCCAAGAATTGCCCCTAGCATTATTTTTCCAGTTCCAGCCATACTTTGTAACCAAAGGTTCATGGAATTCATCATACTAGCTATTGGAGCTCCTATTCCCCACATTACAATACCACAAACTAAAAAAGTCCCTATAAGTGGATAAATAAAAATTGAACCTAGTGAACTCATGCTTTCTGGTAATTTTATTTTTTTTAATTGATTAACTATAAATCCTGCTAAAAATCCGACGATGATAGCACCTATAAATCCAGTTTTATAATTTTGAACTGCAATCCAGGCACCAATCATTCCTGGGGCAAGACCGGGCTTGTCAGCAATAGAATAAGAAATATATCCTCCTAAAACTGCTGTAAAAAGAGTAAGACCTGCTATTCCCATAGTTGATATGTCATTTAAAATTCCATTTTCTGGTACTGCTCCTTTTCCTGATATCATAACAGCTAAAGAAAGTAATACTCCCCCTGCAACTATAAAAGGAATCATATGAGATGTTCCAAAAAGTAAATGTTCTTTTATTTTATTTAATTTATTACTAATATTGTTTTCATTAGGAGTATCACATCTATTATTTTCATTTTTTATTATTATTTTTTCATTATTCTTATCCTCTTTTAGTATTGTGTCTATAAATTCACTTTTAGTTCTACATTTGTGAAGAGATTTAATAAAACCCTCAGTCATAAATGTTGTAGTTAATTGGGATAATACTTCTATATGAGTAGTTCCTTTTTCTAATTCAGGAATAGCTATTAAAAACACTAAATCCACTTCATTTTCTTCATCTACTGATTCCCAAGTATTTATTTTGTTAATAAGTCTTGCAATGGCTATTTTGGGTTTTCTAACAGTTGCAGATTTTCCATGGGGAATAGCTAGTCCCTCTTCCAAACCTGTAGGTGAAATTTTTTCTCTTTCCATAACAACTTTAAAAAATTCTTCTTTGGACTCTAAGATTCCTTCTTTATCTAGCAGATTTACAAGTTCTTCTATAACCTCTTCTTTTTTAGTTCCTTTAAAATCTAGTAAAATAAGATTCTCATTGACTAAATCTTTAAAATTCATAATCCCTCCCTTAATATAATACATTTATTAGCCGATTGTAAAACTAAAATAACTTAGTAAAACAAAGACTTTTTCTTAATTTTTTTCTTTGAATTTCCTCCACTTTCTGATAAAATTTAGTTATCATCAAAACAAAATCATTAGTGGAGGTAACACATGTATT
>JBOFOQ010000062.1:0-4558 GCA_051659505.1 Fusobacteriaceae bacterium | reverse complement strand
TTTTAAAATAAAATAAAATAAAATAAAATAAAATAAAATAAAATAAAATAAAATAAAATAAAATAAAATAAAATAAAATAAAATAAAATAAAATAAAATAAAATAAAATGTTTCGTTATATTTAACAAATGATTGCTTAACTAAGTATATATATGATATACTAGAGGATATAGTTTTTATTATAAATATGAAGTGTTTACTGGGAGGAAAATTATGGAAGAAAAAAAAAGAGACAACTGGGGTTCAAGTGTAGGTTTTATACTAGCTGCTGCAGGGTCTGCAATAGGATTAGGAAATCTATGGAAGTTTCCATATTTAGTTGGTAAAAATGGTGGTGGAGCCTTTGTTCTAGTATATTTAATACTACTATTAGTAGTAGGTTTTTCTTTAACTTTAGCTGAAATTGCAGTGGGAAGAAAGGGGAAATCAGACGCTTACGGTTCTTATGAAAATATAAAAAAAGGTTGGGGTGGAGCAGGATTTTTAGGTATACTTACTTCATTTCTGATTTCTTCTTATTATTTTGTAATTGTAGGTTGGGTACTGAAATATTTAGTTGAGTTTGCTATAGTAGGAATTCCTACTGATTCTGGAAAATTCTTTGAAGGATTCATATCCTCAGGAGGAGAATCAATAGCGTACAGTGTAGTTGGTCTTGTAATAGCAGGAGTTATAGTTATAAAAGGAGTATCTTCAGGTATAGAAAAAGCAAGTAAAATTATGATGCCATTATTATTTATACTTATGATTGTTGTAGCTATAAGAGCTGTAACTCTTCCTGGAGCTGGAAAAGGTATAGAGTTTTTTTTAAAACCTGATTTCACAAAAATAACAGGGTCAGTTGTATTAGCTGCTTTAGGACAAGTGTTTTTCTCTCTTAGTTTAGGAATGGGAATTATGATAACTTATGGAAGTTATTTGCCTAAAGATGCGAACTTAATAAAAAGTTCATGTATGATTCCTCTTTTAGATACATTTATTGCATTGTTAGCAGGATTTATAGTATTACCTGCAGTTTTTGCTTTTGGATTTGAACCAACAGCAGGACCAGGTTTAATTTTTATAACTTTGCCTAAGGTTTTTGAAGCTATGGTATTTGGAAGATTTTTTGGTTTTATTTTCTTCTTACTAGTTTTCTTTGCTGCAACAACAACAACAATATCTCTATTAGAAGTTTCAATATCATTTATAATTGATCAGTTTAAAGTAACAAGAAAGAAAGCAACAATTGGCGTAATGGGTGCTCTTGCAGTTGTGTTTATTCCAAATGCATTATCATTTAGTGCTTTAGAAAATGTTAAAATATTATTTGGTTTAAATTTCTTTGACTTTTTAGGATACTTAACAGATAATTTATTTTTACCAATAGGTGGATTATTACTATCTATTTTTGTTGGTTATGTATGGAAAAAAGAAGATGTTATAAAGGAAATAACAAGTGAAGGGAAGATAAAATTTGCATTACTAAATGCCTGGTTTTTTGGGATTAAGTACATCGCTCCTGTTATATTAGTCATAATTTTGTTACAAGCTACTGGAATTTTAAAAATATAATATATAAAATTTAAATCCATAAAATAAACTCTTTTAAAATAAGAGTTGTTTTATGGATTTTTTATTATATTTTTTTTATATTTATTACAAAAAAGTAGACATTTCAATAGAAAAGTTATATACTTTTAAAATAGCAAAAGAAGTAAAAATATAGATAGAATACACAAAATTTATTATTGGAGGAATTATGGGAATTTTAGAATTAAAAAAAGATATTTACTGGTTAGGAAGTCTAGATCCAAATTTAAAAGTATTTGATATTATTATGGAAACTGAATTTGGAACAACATATAACTCATATTTAGTAAAAGGTAGTGAAAAAATAGCAATATTTGAAACAGTTAAGGAGAAATGTTTTGACGAGTATTACGAAAAATTAAAAAATATAATAGATGTAACTAAACTTGATTATATAGTTGTAAGTCATACAGAGCCTGATCATGCTGGTTCTATCTCCAAACTACTTAAATATGCACCACAAGCTAAAATAGTAGCTTCAGAAAGAGCAGTAGAATTTTTAAAAGATATAATGAACGAAGAATTTGAATATATAGTGGTAGACACTAACAGTGAACTTTCATTAGGAGATAAAACATTACAGTTTTATTCTGTACCTTTTTTACATTGGCCAGATACAATTTACACATATATAAAAGAAGAAAAACTTCTTATAACTTGTGATTCATTTGGTTCTCACTACAGTTTTGATGAAATTCTTTATTCTAAAATTTCAGATGAAAAAATGGCTGATTATAATAAGGCTTTAAGATATTATTACATGGCAATTTTCAGTCCATTTAAACCTTATTTAATTGAGGCTTTAGAGAAAATAAAAGATATTTATAGTGAAATAGAAATGGTTCTTCCTGGACATGGGCCTGTTCTTGATAAAAACCCTCAAAAGATTATGGAGATTTATAGAGAATGGTCAAAAGTAGAGGAACCTACTAATAAAAATATGGTTGTAATACCTTATGTAGCAGCTTATGGATACACAGAAGAGCTAGCTTTTGAAATAGAAAAAGGAATAAAGCAATACTCAAAAGATATAGAGGTTGTTAAATTTAACATTAATATTTCTAATTTTGGAGCGTTAAAATTTGAAATATTAAGTTATATGAGTAAAGCTACAGGGATTTTATTTGGAACATCAACTATAAATGGAGATGCAATCTCTCTTATATCAGAATTAGCCATGAGTATGGACCCTATCAGCTACGCAGGAAGATATACTTCTTCATTTGGGTCATATGGTTGGAGTGGTGAAGGAGTAGATAATATAATAGATAGACTAGATCAGCTTAGAATGAATGTTTTAGATGGATATAAAATAAAATTTAAACCTAATGAAAAAAAATTAGATGGAGCTTTTGAATTTGGTTACACCTTTGCTAAACAAATGGTAGAGAAATTACTACCAGATAGAGTTAATCATAAATATGATGAATTTGAAAATGAAGAAGGTTTTAAATATTGGAAATGTACAGTTTGTGGAGAAGTTTATGAAGGAGCACTTCCACCAAATATATGTTTAGCTTGTGGGGTAGGAAGAGAATACTTTATAGGGGAAGAAAAAGAAAGTTATAATTTATCTCTATCTAGTGAAAAAATAATAATAATAGGTGGAGGAGTAGCAGGATTAACTGCTGCAGAATCAGCAAGAAAAAGATCAAAAACAGCTAAAATTTCAATTATAGAAACAGAAAAATCTCTTCCTTATTATAGAACGATGCTATCTGATTATCTATATAAATCTTTGACAGATAAAGAGTTATATTTAAAACCATTATCTTGGTTTAGTGAAAATGATGTAAATCTTTACATAGGGACAGGAGTTGAATTTATAAACTTTGAAGATAAAATAGTTCATATGTTAGACGGAGAAGAATTAATTTATGATAAGTTAATTTTAGCAAATGGCGCTAGTTGTAATGTTCCTAAAGTAAAAAACTCAAATTTAAATGGAATTTTCACTATGAGAAGCAAAGAAGATGCAGAAGAGATAAAAGAATATGCTAAAAAATCTAAAAGTGTAGTTATTGTAGGTGGAGGAGTTTTAGGATTAGAATCTGCTTGTGCAATGAAGGAGTTAGGATTAGAAGTTACAATAGTAGAAATGATGCAAAGATTCTTACCTAGACAACTAGATAAAAACGGATCAGAAATATTAGAAAATAATATGTTAGAACAAGGTTATAACCTTTATAAAAATACAATTGTTATGTCTTATGAAGGGGAAAATACTGTTACTAAAGTTGTATTAGACAAAGAAAGAGAAGTTAAATGTGATTTAGTAATTATAAGTGCAGGAATAACGCCAAATAAATCTCTTTTTGAAAATAAAGGAATGAATATAAATAGAGGAGTAGTTGTAAATAGCAACATGGAAACTTCAATTTCAGGAGTTTATGCTTGTGGTGATGTAGCTGAATACAATGGAAAGGTTATGGGTCTTTGGGACGTTGCTATAGAGCAAGGGAAAGTTGCAGGAGCAAACGTTGTAGGAGATTTAATTGTTTATAAAGAAAAAGTTCAACCTTTAATATTTGAAGGAATGGGAACTAGTCTTGTATCTCTTGGTAATGTTAATGATGAGATTGTAGAAGGGGATATACTAGAGGATATAAACGTTTTAACTTGTGATTATAAAAAATTATATTTCAAATCTGGATTATTAGAGGGTGGAATACTAATGGGAGATACTTCTAAAGGTGGAGTCTTAATAAAAGGGATAAGAAATGGAATGCAAAAGAAAGATATACTAAAAAAAATATATGGTTAAAAAATAAATTCAAAGAAACAAAATCAAAAAAACAAAGTCAAAAAAATAAAAAAGAGGATAAAATTTAATTGAATTTTATCCTCTTTTTATGTGTGCCCGGCATGGGTAATAGCTAGGCGATGAAAGTTCGCTGTAGGCTTTGCAATGGGAACTACTAGCTTAAGACAAGGGTGTCCACGGTGACGTGGAATCTGAAGGAAGTCAGCGGCAAAACTCTGGCCT
>JBOFOQ010000061.1:0-9238 GCA_051659505.1 Fusobacteriaceae bacterium | reverse complement strand
CCCTACTCCTTCTGCGTCACTATATTCCTCTTGATAATCTCCTATAAATAATTCTTTAAACTTATATGCTAAGGTATGATCATCTGATATCTTTATCAGTAACAATACATCTCTATAGTCTTGTAAATTACCTTTTTTCTTTTCTTCACTTATTTCTTTTTCTGCTACTTCCTCGCCTGCTTTTAGATCGTGTAATGGGTATTTCGTTTTGCTATATTCTTCGTAGCACTCTGCCCACTCTTTTAAGTTATTTATATTTAATACACTGTTATTTAGGGGTGTTAACCACATATTCTTTACTTTACTTTTTAGTTCCGTTGTTGATGTTAACAATGAGATAGCATTGCTAAGCCCTATTTCCGCTTTGGTTATCATTCCTGGTATGTTTTCTAGCGCATTTTTATTTATTTTAAATCCATCTCTCAGATCTTGTAAGTCATGTTTACTTATATTATCATATTTCAAGCCAGCTCCCACTGCTCCTTTAGTCCCGCCTAGTACTCCAAACATATTTTCTATTGCGGTTAGTGTTGGTACTATTTTTCCTTCTATTGATATACCAAATTCTGAATCCTCTTTTGAGTTTGTATCATTTTTTTCGAGCTTACCTTCTCTATAACCTTTTCTCGACTCTTGTGATTTTATCTTTACACTCTTTACTTCTATCTCATTTAATATTATTATCTCATCAAATGGGATTACTTTTTTTTTCTCCACTTTCACTTTCACTTCAACTTCAACTTCAACGTCTTTTGAATCTTCTCCGTTTGCTTTTTGTTTTTGTTTTTCTTCTTGTTCTTTTTTTTGTTTTTCTTCTTCTTTTTTTTTTTCTTCAAAAAAAAATTCAAATAACTCTGCATCTGTCCTTGCTATTACTATATTATACTTCATATCTCTTTCTCCTTTTTTATTTTTTTAAAATACTGAAATTTCTCCTATTCTCATTGTTGAGCTTACTCCTATTACTCCAAAGTGATTTATCCAAAATAAATCTATTTTTAAACCTAATGGTAGAAATAACTCTTTCAATAATTTTACCTTATTTAAATTACTCTTATTTTTTACATAGTTTAGATATATAACTATATTTGTTGTTGATGATATATTATTATAAATTATTGAATCACTAAATATCATTTTAAAGGCTTTTTTAAAGGACTCTATTAATCCTAATTTGTTATACATAGAATATAAAACATCTGCCACTACATACTTTTCATATTCTTTAAAATTTTTAAATAATGCCTTTATTTCTTTGCCAAAAGCACCTTCTTTTATATCTTTAACTATTTCTTTTATTATTATATCTTTTTTATTCTGTCCGGTATAGAGATCTATTAGTCCTATTAAATGAAGTATAATATTTGTTAATAATCCCCGTACTTCTTGATTATAATTTTTCAAATCTGGGTGTTCTAATTCTTCAAAAATATTTTCAAATCTCAACAGTGGGTTTATTTCTATTATTTTCTCTTCTAAAAAACTATTGCCATCTATTTTATTCATATCTTCCATATTTAGTTCTATATAAGGGGATATTATTTGAGATACTACAAATATTAGTTTGGAATTATCAACTTCTACCAAATTTGTAAGAGGATACCACAAATAATTGTATCTTATATTCTTCATAGTATTTCTCCTAAACATTCATATTCTGGAAATATCAATTGTATTTCTGATACTATAAAACTTAACATATCAATCTGATAATTACTCTTTTCCTTAGAGTTAAAATAAAGGCATAAATATCCGACTTTTCCTTTTAAACTAAATTCGTCTTCTATAAATTTGTTAATATAATAACATTTTTTTTCTTTTTCATAATTTTTTAATATTTTAATATCCACTAAGTCTAATAATTTCTCTACATCTGGAAAACTTGTTATAATTCTTTTTAATTCCCCTAAATTTCTTACTCTTTCTGTACTTTCCTCTCTATATGCCGTTAAAAAATTAGGTTTTATTCTATTTGAAAATATCTCTCTTTCATTTTTTTTTAGTGTTCTATAATCTATTTTGGGTATATTATAAAATTTCCACTTAACTTCCTTTGTATCGCTTGTTACTATTCGTGTTCCTGTTGATAGATTTGTTATATAGTAAATTTCACTTTCTTCTGTTGGGCACAAATACATATCTTCTGGTTTTTCAAAATAAACTGTATGTTCAATATGAATTTTATTTTTTGTTGGTCTTATCTCTCCTTTGGATATCACTTCATTTTCTTTTATATTCCATACTAGTATTGAATCTTCAATCCACTTATCTTCTAATTTCCCTTTTTCTAATATAACATCTTTTATCTCTATTCCTTTTAGTTCTTCTTTTAATTCTTCATATGCTTCATCTAATATTATTTTAAATGCTCTTTTTGAATCTGGAATATTACAGGTTCTGTATTTTGTGTTATTTATGCAGAGAACATCATACAATTTTCTCACTTGTTCTTCATATTGTTTTTCCATATTCTCCATTCGAAACACAACAGAATAGTCCTTATCTTTTGTTTTTATCGTTCCATTTATTTTATAATCATTGTATTTTTCTATCTCATCATAAGGAATATTTAAAAATATATTTCTATATTCTAATATATCTGTATTCTCTAAAAAATCATCAGTGTAATTTTCTTCTTTTAGAATAGGAGAAAATTTATCTTCATATAAATAATAATTTTTTCTAGACACTAAAAACGTTACTATTTCTACCGTTCTTTTAGTATTTATTTCTGTCTCCAATATTCTTTTTTCAAAATCAAATATTCTATTTTGAAGTTCTTCTGATAATTTTTTCAATGTTTCTCTTGATATAATTCTAAAAAGCTCTCTTTCATCTCGACTTATTTTTTTTAATCCCTCTTCATATATTTTTTCTATTTCATCCATTTTTCATCCTTTTTCCATTAATGTTTCCCGTCAAAAAAGCTTATTGTTGTAAGATCTTTTTCAAAAGAATAGTATTCTTTTGCTCCCATAAACAATTGATTTTCTTTTCTTTTAACTCCTAATACTGAAACTCCCCAAAAATTACTATCTGTATAAATAAAGAACTTTACCTCATTATTCAGTATATCATCTAAGTCATTTTGAGTGAATTTATTTTCTAAATATTCAACTATTTTCAGTTCATCAACTTCTGTGTATCCTTCTTTTTTATTTACATATGTAAACGTCTTTTTTATTTCTTGTTCTTTATTTTTTAAATAAAAAGGTAATATTTCGGTACTTGATATTTTTTTTATACTTCCATACCCTTCTCCAGCTTTCTCTCCCATTTTTAAAATTTCAACCTCTTCTCCATCATGCTTATTTCCATATATAGAATAAGGAACTATTGGGATTTCATTTTTTATTTTAACTTTTATATTACCTATCTTACTTGAGTTTAAGAATTTAATTGCTCCATCTACACAACTTATTTTTAGTTGATTATCCTCCTCCTCTGTATTTCTTCTTATATCTATCATTTTTCCCGGTACAAACTCTTTTAAAATCTCATTGAATATATTTACTTTACATGTCTGACCACTAAGTTTTATCAAAGAATACTCATAAAGTAATCCTCTCTCATAGTAAGGGTCTAAAAAACTTCTTAAAATTTCATATATATCACCTTTTAAAAGTTTAATTAGTTCATTTTTATTAAATACAATACTTGGATATGTATTTATATTTTTAAATTTCCCTTTATTCAATATATTTATACTCCAGCTATTTACACACGTATTTGATATATCATTATTCGTAAAATTAACTCGATCAAATTTACTTCTTACTACTGTATGTTTTTTAAAAATTTCTTTTTTTAGTAATTCTGATATTTCCCACATAAAGAAAAAATTATTTTTTACCTTTGAATAAGTGTCTTTAGCCTGATTTTCATACAGACTAAATTGAGTTGGTATTATTTCCTCAGCTTTTATATATTTTTCTTCTAATTCTTTATATATTGACTCTATTCCATGTTCATCTATATCTCTATAAATTAAATCATTTGAATTTTTTATTATTGTATTTATATCATCAAACTTTCCTTCTGTATAATATTTTGAAAAAATTACTTTTAAATATTGCATTATTCTATATGTAAGATTATTTCCACCAAAACTTTCTTCACTATTTTCAAATGTCGTTCTTATATCAACCTCATAATAAATATCTTTATTATTAACTTTAAATGTACAAGAAGCTAAATCTGTTGTCCCTCCGCCACAGTCAATAATCAACGCTTTATACAGTTTATCTTCTTCATAACGTCCTTTTTCAATTATATTTTCTATTGAATTATATAAAACTGCAACTCCTTCATCTAATGAATTTTCCTTTATTAATTTATAATCTGGCAATATCAATTGAAACACATTTAAAAATTCAACTTTTAATTTTACTGGAGTACTAATGTGAATATTTTGGAACTTGCATTTAAATAGAAATTCCGCCCTATGTATGATAAATGAGATATACGCTTTTATCATTGCTTTTCTTTCAATAAAAGCTATATTTCCATTCTCATCCACTATTCTCTCTTTTTCTGTAGCTGATTTCATCCAATTTTTTATACTATAAAATATACTACCTTTTAATGTATAGTTATTTGCTTTTAAATTTTTTTCTACTTCATTTCCAAAAATATATTCAATATTATCTTCAGAAATTATTTTTTTTATGTATATTAGGGTTGGCACTACATTTTTATAATCTTTTTCCCCATCTTTAAATTTTATATAGTTAATTTTGTCTAGTTGAATCTCTTCTGATAAAACTCTATTCTGTGGAACATTATTTACATAATACCTATCTAAATACGCTCCTGCCGTTGTATTTGCAGTTCCAAAGTCTATACATAAAACTGTTTCTGTCTTCTCTAAAGAAAGATGTTGAAAACTATCTAGTGGAACCTCGTAATAATCAAGCTTATAGGGTGTCACTGTATTTGGTAAGTCATCACTATAAATATTAAATATATATTTTTCATCTACTCTATTAAAAAATCTTAAACTATATTTTTGATTTTTTAAATCACTTATTCTAAAAAAATGCTCTTTTCCTTTAAATAAATAAACATCTTTTTCATAATTAGACAATTCTAATTGAAAAATTCCACATAAATAATTATTACCATTTATTAAAAATACATTGCACGTTGAAACATGCTCTGGAATTGTTAGCTTGTAACCATCTTCCTCTGTTAAGTCCATTTCTTTGTATAAAACAATTTTATGAGGTATTTTTATTTTATCAGATTCATTCAACTTAAATCCTAGTTTTGTATCAAATACATCTTGTATTCTATCTATGCCCTCTGTTTTATAATCTTCTATTGCATAGTTTTTTTCCTTACTTCTATACTTTAATATTATATTTATTAATTCTATCCTATCTAAATTTTCTTGAAATCCTTCTACTAGTTTTTCATCTACGCATATTTTATATAATTCATAATATGTCTCTCTTTTCAATTCCTCATATGCATAATATTTCTTCACTTTTTTCTCCTCCTGATCTCTCCCCATTCTTTTAGTATCTCTTCAATACTTTGATATCTCTTCTTCATATTTTCCTCTTTTCCTTTTTCCATAAATCCTTTTAGTGAAGTATCTACTTTTAATTTGTTTGTCTCTAACATATATTCTATAAGTTTAAATACGCTATAAATATCTGTACTTTTATTTTTGTAGCTTTCTATAAAATATAATTCTTTAGGTGAATACTTAGGGGTTAGCTGCTGTAAATCACTTAATTTATGACTTAATGTCGCACTTCCAAAATCAATTAGATATAACTTAATTTTATTTAAACTACGTCCTATTAGTATATTTTCAGGTTTTATATCGCAATGAATTATATCTCTCTTATGAATCTTTCGTAAAGTAACTAAAAGTTGATAAATTAGACTATGAATTTTAGCTAATGTTAATCCATATTCTTTATTATATACTTTTAAAGTTACTCCCGAAATATATTGAAAAATTAGATATTCTTTTTTTTGTTCTAAAATAAAAGGAATATTCTTTATCTTTAATAACTTTAATATTTTTCCTTCTGTAAATAATTGATTTTCTACTTTTTCTTTCTTTATTTTTTCTCCTAAAAGATTGCTTGATATCTGTTTTAATATTTTATAATTAGAGTTCTCTTTTATTAGATATACATCATAAAGCTTACCCTCACTTAATAGAATGGGATCCAATTGCTCTTTTTCCAAGCTTTATTCTCCTTTTCATTAAGTACTTTTAGATATTCATTATATTTTTTTTCTAATAAAATTTTATTTTTTTCTATTTTTTTTAGCTCTTCTATCGCTTCTAAAAACTCTTTACGAGATTCTTTATATTTTTTATTTGAATATAGTCCATCTCCTTTTACTTCTTTATTATTTATTAATACTATCTTTTCTGCTAATTCTATTTTCTCTTTTAGCTCTCCTTGTTTTATATCGTCATTCGTATTCACAGATACTGTATATGCTTCTTTATATTTTTCAAGTGATAGTTTTGATTTGTTATTTTCCCACAGAATATCTCCTTCTTTTAATAGGCTATCAACCATCATCTGATTATCTTTTAATTGAAGAGATATGTCTTGAGATTTCTTTAATTTTATTAAAGCTTTTTCATATTCACCTAGACTGGAATGTACCTTAGACTCTCTAATATAGTCGATACTTTCTTTTCTTATATTTTTTTTAGTTTCATTTAAATTCTCTATTTTCTTCTCCATCGAAGTTCTTCTTCCCTCATCTCTTATTTCTGTATATACTCCTTTCGCATTTTCAAAGTATATTATTGCTCCTTCTATATCTTTTGATTCAAGCTCATACCCTTTTTTCTCATACTCATTCGCTTGATTATATTTTCTTTCTTTTTCTTTTGATAATTTATTTATTTTAGTACTTACTTCTGATACTAAACTTATTTTATCATATTTTAAGAAGATAAGTTTTGCTTGTGAATAATTTGAAATCGCTACTTCAAACTCTTTGTTTGCCGCTAATTCATCTCCAGCATATAGCATTTCTTTTCCTATATTCAAACCCTTACTTGCCAGTATACTCTTTTCTATCTTTAAATTAAGTTCTGATATTTTTGAATAGTTTAGATTTTTTAATTGAGTTATTTTTATTTTTGCATCTTCATATTTTTCTTCTGCTTCTATGAACTCATCTTCTTGATAAAGTAAATCTCCATCATTAACTAAGGTTATAGATTCTTGTAACTTTGTTATTTCCTCAAGTTTACTTTCTATAAATAAAATTTGCTTCCCTAGATTTATATTTGTTATCTTAGGAGAGAATATTGTTCTATATATAAAATTACTTTGTGGATTTATTTCTAACTCTCTATATTTTATCTTACTCTCTTCAAATGATTTTATTGCTTGACTAAATTTTTCCTCCTCTATTTTTTTTATTCCTTCATTTTCTAAACTAAATGCTATTTCATAAATTTTTTCCCTTTCTCTTTTTAATGAGTAACCTCTATAAAGTATTATCATTAGTCCTATAATTAAAGATATGATTCCAATTATTTTAAGCCAGTTAAACTTTATTTTTTTCTTATCTATAACCACTTTATCTGCAAAAATTCCCACTACTGTATAATTTTCTTTTTCTACATTATTATTCTTTATTTTATCATCAAGTTTATTTATAAGTTGACTAACTTTAGTTACTTTTGATACTTCTATTTCTATTTCTGATTCATCTAATTGTTCCCATGTTCCATGAGTCATTAAAAGAATTTTATCACTATCTAAAAGGTATATTTTTTTTGAAATATTAGGCTTTATTCCTAACGAATCTCCCATATTCTGTGTTAATTTATTTCTTTGATTATGAAATCTTATTTCTGAATACGACACTTCTTTGCCCTCATACATAAGATGGGCTAAACTGTCATCTTGGCTTTTTTCCATTATCTCATCATCTTTTAGAATATACACTCTTGAGTTCCCTACTGTTCCAAATATTACTGAACTATAATCTGTTAGCACAACTGCTACTGACGAATTCATTCCTTTCTTATCTCTTGTTTTACTCTGCTCTTCTTCTAGTTTGTTATTCGCTTTATTTATTATTTTTTTCAAATAGCTTCTACTAAATTCTGGATTAGAAATGAATAACTTTAATATTTCTTCAACTATAATTTGGGAGGCTAATTCTGAGCCATTATCCTCATCATATCCGTCTGACACAACCCAACATCCGAAATTTTCTAACTCTATATATGAAAAATAATCACTATTTAAATTTTTATCTCCTCTTCTTGATATAAAAGAGGTTACAAATTTACTTAAGCTTTTCCTTCCTTTTTCATCTTCTTTTTTTTCTTTTTTTTCCTCATCTGGTTTTCCTCCAGGAATTAAGTCCTTACTTTTTGTCATTATTAAGTTTAAATTTTTTGAAATATTATTATTAATCATTTTTTTCTCCTATCCTATTTATCTATTTTCCAATCGTACTCTTCACCACACAATGCTACAAAAACAAATCTTGAGGTCCCCATTTCTATTACATTAAATGGTTCTAAACGAATTGGAGCATATACAGCATTATTTTGTACATAAACTATTCCATTTCCATCTCCTGGTATTATCATAAACATTCTTTGTTTTGGATTGTAGGTTATTATTGCATGGTTCTTTCTTGAAATATTACTATCACCTTCTATTATTATATCCATATCAGGAGCTCGTCCTACAAAGTTCTTTTCTGTTTTTATTTTATAATCCTTACCTTTATCATGACCTTCTATACATACTAACCATCCTACAACTGGTTCTATCGCTAACTCATTAGCCCAATATGTTACTGTTTTATCATCGTCATTTTCTACTACATCCATTGCTCTATATTCTGCTTCCTCTATCTCCTCTAATCTTTCACTATTACAATATGGGCACTCCTTATATCTAGCTGTATTAAACATATGACCATTTGAACATCTTTCTAATTTCATTTTCTCTCCTTTTATCATGAAAGTATACTACTTTTCATTTATTTATTATTTTTTAATTTGCTTTTGCTACACCTTCACTACTAACTATAGTTAGTATTCCTCCACATTTACACGTACATCTGCAGTTGCTTAACAGTACTGTGCTTCCATTTAAGGTGGTTCCTTTACTTCCCTGTTCCCATTCATTTGTTGAGATATATCCACTGCACATTTGAGGAACTCCATTTATTAGATTTTTGTTGCATAGTGTTCCTTTAGGGATTATTGATTTATTTCCTA
>JBOFOQ010000060.1:0-4131 GCA_051659505.1 Fusobacteriaceae bacterium | reverse complement strand
ATACCTCTTCTAAATTATTTATTATATAAAAAAATATATTTTTATCATTTTTATTTTCAATATATTTTTTTATTCCTTTTTTTAACTTATTATTTTTATGTGTAGTTTCTTTATATGTTGTTTTTGCATAGTAATTTTTACTTTTTTTGCTTAATGGATATACTCTACATAAAATCATATTACTTATAAATAATATCCCTATGGTTGCAAGTATAAAACTATACTTTTTTAAAGAAAATTCTTCACATACATAATTTATCATAGAAAATGATAAAATCGAAAAATTTAATATTATCATACAAGCTTCATTTTCTCTTATTTTTCCATCTTTATATAATTTATTAGTCATAAAGTATCCACAAAAACAGTCTGTGAAAATATATACCATTATATTTAGCACAGTCTTACCACTTAATTTAAATGCCTTTTTCATAAATTTATGGCAATAGGATTCTATAATATCTAATAACCCATACTCCATTATGAATGGCATAAATATAGCAGCTAAAGGCAACACTGTTATTAAGTTTAATATTATTTCTTTAATCAAAAAAATAATATTTTCATTTAATAATATAAAATTACTTTTTCCATAAAATATACTTGCAATTATAAAGATACTGAATAAACGAAGATATGTATATATTTTTTTTATTCCTATTTTTTTTTTATGATTAATAAGCAATTCTTTAATACATCCTAAAAAAATATATACTATTGTGCAAATTTCTAAAAAAGGCTCTGCATTTAATTGTAATTTATATGCAATATGGTATAGCATAGTCTTTGTTTGTCCATCTAATTTTATTGGAATAAAAAATATAAATATACCTATCGATGAGTATGCAACTAATTTAAATATATCAATAAATTCACAACTTGAATATAGATAAGATTCTTTTTCTTTATTTATTTTTTCCATACTCTCACCTCTCTTAATAATTTTTCAACTTTATATATATATATCCTCTTTTATTTTAATAACTTTTATTATTATTGCTTTAATTATTTTATAGTTGTATAATACTATAATTAACATAGTTTAATTATATAGAGGTGAATAATAATGTGCGTACATAAAAATAAAACCATTCTAATTCTTACAGCTCAATTTGGAGCTGGTCATATAAGCGCCGCTAAAGCTATACGAGATTATATTTTTGAACAAACTGATGAATATGATGTTATTATAGAAAATTTTATAGATGCAAGTATACCTAGAATGAATAAGCCTATGGTAAAGCTTTATGAGAGCAACACTAAGTATACTCCAGGGTTATATAACTATTACTACTATTTAAAAAAGTCCTTTGATCCTAGGCATGATTTAGGGCATAAATTATATACTCCTAAGCTTACTGAATACATATTAGAAAAAAAACCAGACTTAATTATATCTACATTTCCATTAGCTGCTGCATGTGTATATAATTTCAAACTCAAATATGCAGAAATTAATATACCTACATTAACGGTTATTACAGATGTAGTTGATAGTCTTGAATGGGTTTATCCTGGTACAGATTTGTATTTTGTTCCTTCTTCTGAAATAAAAAATAGATTTGTCCAAAAAGGTATTAATCCAGATAATATAAGGGTTACTGGTGTGCCTATTAATAAAAAATTTTATGCTGAAAAGAAAGATTTTACCCCTGGAAAGTACAAACTGTTACTTTTAGGAGGAGGAAGAGGTCTATTTGATGTTACCGAAGATTTTATGTACTGGATAGACGAATTTATTGGAGACTACAAAGATATATTAGAAGTTACAATAGTTACAGGTAATAATTCTAAATTATTCAATACTTTGATTTCTAAGAAGCCTCTTTCTAATGTTAAAGTTTTAGGGTATGTAAATGATATGCATAATTTGATAAAAAATTATGACCTTATGATAACTAAACCTGGTGGTGCAACTTTATTTGAGGCAATCTATTCTCAAACTCCAGTAATTGTTAAGGTTCCAAAAATTGGACAAGAAATTGAAAATGCTAAATTTATAATTGATAAAGGGATTGGCCTTGTTTATAATGATGAAGATGATTTAAAAAATATTTTCTATAACTTATCTAAAGGTAAATTTACTTCTTTAGTTAAATTTATGCAAGGAAATATTTCTGAATTTAAAAACTTCATACATCCAGAAAAAATCTCTGAATCTATTTTTGAAATAATAAATAACAAGAGTTAGACTCTTGTTATTTATTCATGTTTTTATATTGATTTAAATTTATAACCCTTTTACTTAGTATTTTATCATTTATATTATTATTTTTTTGTCCATTATGTTCTTGTTTTGGTTGAGATACAATTTTAGATAATATATATACTTCTACTATTACAAATAACACACAAGTTAGTATTTCCAAATCTGTTGTAATTTTATAGTTTTGAATTCCATAGGTAGCTATTGAATAAACTCTTATAAATATAATGGTTAATAGATGTACTGTAACTATGGATTCCATCTTTTTTAAATAATATGATACATTACTTTTTTTGAGAAGATTCCATATATTTAAGTCACTCCATCCTTTAGCTTTTAAACAGTCTATATAAACTTGCTTTGCCCCACTTTTTTCTAATACATTTAAAATCCCTATTGAAATTGTAAATATTATAAAAAAGTATGTGTTTATTACATACATATAAAATCCTGGCTGTACGCTTTGTTTAAATGAAAAAAATGATATGTATACAATAGAAAAAACTATGCCTGTTAGATTTATTTTCCCTTCTCTTTTTTTACTCATCATAGTATAAAAAACTATAAAAAATCCTAACCCAATTATAAAATATTTAATTATAGTAGTATCTACAAAACTAAATACTACTATAGGAGATATTATATACACTAAAATATTTGCCAACATCTTATTTTTCATCAACTTGCCCCCTATGAAGTTATTTTTAATTTTCAGTATATTTACTTTGTCATATATAAAATTCTATATTACTCATTTAAATCCTCTTTAAATTGTTACTTTTATATCCAGTATAACTTTGATTTTTATTTAGTTGTAGCAGTTAAAGGATTTATAATTTCACCTTTTACTATTACTTCAAAGTGTAGGTGATTTCCAGTTGAATTACCCGTACTTCCTACCTTTGACACAACTTGACCTTTTTTTACTATATCTCCTTCTTTAGCTATATTATATATAGCATGAGCATAAATAGTTTCTTTACCATCAAAATGTTTTATTTTAACAATATTTCCATATCCATTTTGGAACCCTGAAAACATTACTATTCCATCATCACTAGCTAGTATATCCGTATCTTGAGGAGCAGGTATATCAACCCCTTTGTGGAATTTATATTTACCACTTATAGGATGTATTCTATTTCCAAACGCTGAACTAAGTGCTGTATATGATTCTAATGGCCAAATACCTGGTGTATATTGTAGATTATTATCTTCTAAATAACTCTGTTTTTCTTCTTGTATATATTTTTCTAGTTTAACTCCTTCTATCATGTAGTTTTCTAATTGATTTTGATTATTTTCTATATTGCTTTTTAAAGTAGATATATCATTTTTTATTGAGTTTTCTAATGCTAATTTTTTATCTTGTACTGAACTCTCTTCTTTTATAAAGCTAACTGTTACTACTTCTGTATTGTTATCATTAAAGTTGTTTTCTATTTCATTTATAGTTTTAATTTTATTATTTATTTCTTGCTCTAATTTAGTTATTTGTTCTTGTAAATTCTCTTGTTCTTTTTTATTTTCAATTAATAAATCTATCTTACTTTCTTGATTTAAAGCGTATATATTATTTTTATATACTCCACAAATAAAAAAACTTAATGATAATGAAACTAAAAATACTATAGTTTTTGTGTTTTTTTTCACTTTTTTATCCTCCTTTTAGTAACGTTTATTAATATTGACATTTTTTTAAAATTTTATTACTTTTTAATTATTTTTCTGTTTAATTACTTTATTTATATTGATTATTATGGAAAGTTTCATTTACACTTTGTAGGAATTTATAGTTATATTTCATTAAAAAAAGCCCTCTAAGTTAGGGCTTTTCTATATTTAAGTCTCTTAAGATTTTTTTGCATATTTTCTTGTATCTAAAGCTACTGCAGCTATTATTATTATACCTTTTACTATAAATT
>JBOFOQ010000059.1:0-22850 GCA_051659505.1 Fusobacteriaceae bacterium | reverse complement strand
GTTATACTTTACTACTTAGCAATGCCTAAACATAGAGTTTTACCATGTCATTTGCTGTTTTATAGTTAAATATTCCTCGTGGATAATTATTCATCCAATGTTCTATTCTTTTTATCTCTTTCTTTGTTACTTTTTTTAGGTCTGTTCCTGGCTCCAATAGCGATGCTTCCATTGAGGGCTGATCTAAAAATTCTACTCCATTATCTACGGTTATTGTACAAGATACACCTCTTAAAAGACAACTTATACTTTTATCTGGATTAACACAATATCATGAAGTGAAACTAGATAAAATTTCTGAATATACATTAGATGGAACATTTTGGGGAAATAATATTTCAGCTTTATTAGTGGAAACACTGTTTAATTCTAGTAAGTAAGTTAAAAAACTAATAAAAAAGGTGACTAAATAATAACTTTTAGTCACCTTTTCTTAATATTTCAACACCTTAATATTTTAAAGTTTTATTTAAAAAGAGTTTTAACATTTCTGATTTTGGATTATCTATAATTTCAGCCCCACCTTCTTCTATAACTTTCCCTTCAGCCACAAATATAATTTTATCTGCTACAGTTTTTGCAAAGTTCATAGAATGAGTCACTAAAATAATTTTTTTTCCTTCTTTTTTAAGTTCCGAGATTATATCTAATACCTCACTAGTAAGTGCAGGATCCAGAGCTGAAGTTGGCTCATCTAGTATTAAAAGTTTTGTTTCTAAAGTAATTGCCCTTGTTATTGCTACTCTTTGTTGCTGTCCTCCTGAAAGTTGACCAGGTTTTTTATTCATATGTTCTTTTAATCCAAATCTTGTTAAAAAAGAAATAGCTTTCTTTTCTGCCTGAACAGAAGTAAGTTTATGAACTTTTTCCAGTGGTAGAGTTATATTTTCAAGTGCCGTTAAATGCGGAAAAAGATTAAATGCTTGAAACACTAGTCCTATAGTTTTTCTGTACTCAGAAAGGGATTTTTCATTATATTCTATTTCTTCATCATTTATTTTTATTTTTCCTGAATCAGGATTTTCAAGTCCTGCTAAAATTCTAACAAGAGTTGATTTTCCTCCTCCACTAGGTCCAATTATAACTAATGAATTAATATTATCAATATTTAAATTCAAATTATCCAAAACTAAATTGTCTTCATATTTCTTAATTAAATTTTCTATTTTAAGTTTCATAACTATACTTCCTCTCTAATTTTTTTGATAAAACAGAAATAGGAAAAGTTAAGAGCAGATAACCAATAGCTAAAATAAAATAATTCTCTATAGGGGCAAAGGTCAAAGAATCAACTTCTTGAATATTTTTTGTAAATTCATTAACTGCTATTATAGATAGTAAAGATGAATCTTTTATAAGCGATGCCACTTGTCCTGCTAAAGATGGCATAATCCTCTTTATAAGTTGTGGAAATATTATATATCTATATTTTTGATAAGTTGTAAAACCTAGTGTTTTTGCTGAATCTAACTGTGTTTTTCCAATACTTTCTATTCCAGCTCTTATGATTTCTGCAACATAAGCTCCTGAAAATACTCCCATTATCATAATTCCTGAAATATATCTATTTTCAAGATTTAAAGCTGTTCCTATTACATAAAAAAATATGTATATTTGAACTATTAACGGTGTTCCTCTAATTATTTCTACGTAACCTTTACTAAAATAGTAGTAAGGTAGGAAATTAGAAATAGAGCCAATTGCAATTATTGTTCCTATAATTAAGCTCACTAGTAAAGAAAAAAAGGATAAGTTTATTGTCATAAAAAATCCATATATAAACTTGGGATAATAAGTAAATAATGTGTCAGCCCACCTAAAACTATAACCTATTTTGTTGAAGGAATAAAGAATTATTCCTAAAATTACAAATATTAAAATTCCCACATTAAACATTTTTGCTTTTAGAGTGGAATTTCCAAATCTATCTTTAAAAAAAATATTTCTCAATGTATAAAAACCTCCTTATCTTAGCTTAATTTCCAAAAAAGAAAGGTATTTTTTTTTCATCAAATATTTTCTTTTCATCTTTTAAATATTTTTCAATTAAAGGTTCAAAACCTTTTCTTTCTTTAAATTCCTTTAGAAATTTATTGATAGAATTTCCAAGTTCTATCTCATTTTTTCTATAAGCAATTCCCCAAACTCCACGTTCATCTATTTGGAAATTTTCTAAAATAACTTTTGTTGTTTTTGGATTTAAAGTATTATTTTTTATAATTGTTAAAGGATCATATATAAAGGCATCTGCTTTTCCTTGTGAAACCTCAAGTACAGCTAGTGTTTCTTTCTCTAGTAATCTTAATTTTGCCTTAGGAAAATATTTTTTAGCAATCAAATGTCCTGTGCTCCCAGTTTTGACAACAATAATTCTTTTTGAATCATTTAAATCAGCAGGAATATTAACAGGAGAATCTATATTTACAAGTAATGATAAATAAGATTCAGCATAAGGGTCTGAAAATGCTACTGCTTTTTTTCTTTCTTCAGTTATTGTCATGGAAGAAAGTATTATATCTACTTTTTTTGTTAAAAGAGATGGTAATAAACCAGACCAAGCTATATTTTCAATCTTTACATCTCTATTTAAATATAGTCCTAACTCCTTTGCAAGGTCTACACTTACACCAGTTGGATTTCCTAAAGTATCAGTCATTTCAAAAGGAGGGTAAGCTAACTCCATACCTACAATTAGAGGTTTTTCTTTTGAAAATGTTGCTATTGAAAGTGCAAATAAAATAATTATTGTTTTCATAAACTTTTTAGATTTTTCTATCATAATTTTCCTCCAAATATTTTTTTATTTTTATTTCTTAAAATTTATTCATAATAATTCTAATTATAACTTATATTAGTTGACTGGTCAACTAAAGTTTTTTTCTTTAGTTTTTTTCTTTAGTTTTTTCTTTAATTTTATTAGTAATTTAATATTCAAATTCTATTCTTAATTAAATTATTGAAAACAATGTATTTTTTCCTCAATTTAATTGACTTTTAAAACTAATTGTTGTATTATCAATGAATAGGGTCATTTATAGAAATTTGTTTTTTCAAATTTGAGGAGAAAATAGATGTTAAGAGACAAAAGAATTAAAATTATTACAGGTCATTACGGAAGTGGAAAAACAGAATTTGCAGTTAACTATGCTTTACGTCTTTCAGATTATGGTAAAAAAGTTGCTATTGCTGATTTAGATGTTGTTAACCCATATTTTAGAAGTCGGGAATACGAAAAAATATTTCAAGAGAAAAATATAGAACTTTTAGGCTTTATTTTAAAAGAACATGGTATGGATCTACCTTCTGTATCTGGCAATATTATGAAACCATTTATGGATTCTAGCTATGAATATATAATCGATTTAGGCGGGAATAGTGCTGGAGCAAAAGCATTTTCAAGTTTTAGAAAATTATTTTCACCTTTAGATTGTGATCTTTTTTTTGTTCTTAATGCTAATAGACCAGAAACTTCAGATTTAGCAACTACTCTTGCTCATCTTCGAAATATAGAAGGGACTTTAAATCTGAAAGTTACAGGAATAATTAACAATACTCATCTTATATGGGAAACTACAGAAGAAGATATTTTAAGAGGTAATTCTTTAGCTCTACAACTTTCTCAAGAAACAGGAATTCCAATACGCTATACAGTTTGCAAAAGAGATTTGATTTCCTCTTTACACGGAAATTTTCAAGGTACTATGTTTCCTATAGATATGTTAATGAGAAAAAGTTGGATGTAATTTCGTTTTTTATTTAATTTTTATTTTTATTTTTATTATAATTTTTTAGGAGGGTTTATGGCTAAGGGTAAAGTTTTTTTCAATCAAGAACGATGTAAAGGCTGTGGTCTTTGTGTTACTGGATGTCCTGTTAAAATAGTGGTGATAGACAATAATAAAATTAATGTGAAGGGATATAACCCTGCTACAGTAGTAGAGCTTGATAAGTGTATTGGCTGTGGTAATTGTGCAATTATGTGTCCAGATTATGTTATAACAGTTGAAAGAGATTAGGAGGTTTGAAAATAATGGCAAAAATTTTAATGAAAGGTAATGAGGCTATGGGTAAAGCCGCTATAGTTGCTGGCTGTAAATGTTTTTTTGGATATCCTATAACTCCTCAAAACGAAATTCCTGAGTATTTATCTCATGCACTACCTGCTATTGGTGGAGCTTTTGTACAAGCTGAATCAGAAGTAGCAGCTATTAATATGCTCTATGGAGCTTCTGGAACTGGAACTCGTTGTTTAACATCTTCTTCTTCACCTGGTATAGCTCTAAAACAAGAAGGTATTACTTATATGGCTGGAGCTGAACTCCCAGGTGTTATTATAAATATGATGAGAGGTGGTCCAGGTTTAGGTGGAATACAACCTGCTCAATCTGACTATAATATGTGTGTTAAAGGTGGTGGAAACGGTGATTATAGAGTGATTTCTTTAGCTCCTGCCTCAGTGCAAGAAGCTGTTGACATGACTATTGATTCTTTTGACCTTGCTGATCACTATAGAACACCAGTTATGATACTTGCTGATGGTATAATTGGACAAATGATGGAACCAGTAAGTTTTGACAACATAACTGTTAGAAAACAAGAAGATAAAACTTGGGCAACTACTGGTACAAAGTGTCTTAGAGAGCCTAATATTGTTAACTCGTTATATCTTGCTGCGGAAGATTTAGAAGTTCATAATATAAATTTATTTAAAAAATATGCTACAATTATAGAAAAAGAACAGAAAGCTGAACACTATAAAACTGATGATGCTGAATTAATTTTAGTAGCTTATGGTACGACATCTAGAATTTGTAGAAATGTTGTAGACCAAATGAGACAAGAAGGGAAAAAAGTTGGAATGTTTAGACCTATAACTCTATGGCCATTCCCTGAAAAATCTTTAGATACAATAGAAAAAGGTAAGAAACTTTTAGTTGTTGAAATGAGTATGGGACAAATGGTTGAAGATGTAAAACTATACTCTAAATGTAAACATAAAATTTCATTTTTCGGAAGAACTGGAGGGGTAATTCCTACTCCTGATGAAATTTATGATTACGCTATTAAAGTTTTAGGAGGGGAATAAGATGTCAGTTGTATTCAAAAAAACATCAGGTTTAACAGATAAAGAAACACATTATTGTCCTGGATGTACTCATGGAATTATTCATAGATTAGTTGGAGAAGTTCTAGAAGAACTTAATATACAAGGTGATACAATAGGAGTTGCTCCTGTTGGGTGTGCTGTACTTGCCTACAAATATTTTAATTGTGATATGCAGCAAGCTGGTCACGGAAGAGCTCCTGCTGTAGCTACTGGAATTAAAAGAGCCCTTCCTGATAAAGTAGTTTTCACTTATCAAGGTGACGGAGATTTAGCTTCTATTGGTACTGCTGAAATAATTCATGCTGCTGCTAGAGGTGAAAAATTTACTACTATCTTCGTTAACAATGCTATTTATGGTATGACTGGTGGACAAATGGCACCTACTACACTGCCAGGGCAAAAAGCTACAACATGTCAATCTGGAAGAGATATTGCAGTAAATGGTTCTCCTATTAGAATGGCTGAGATTTTAGCAACTTTAGATGGAGCTGGATTTGTTGAAAGAACTTCTGTTCACAATCCTGTATCAATTAGAAAAACTAAAGCTGTAATAAAAAAAGCTTTTGAAAATCAAATAAATGGGACAGGGTTCTCAATTGTTGAAATATTATCTACATGTCCTACAAACTGGGGAATTTCAGCTGTTGACTCTTTAAAGTGGTTGGAAACTAGTATGATTCCATACTATCCACTTGGAAATAAAAAGGAGGCCAAATAATGACAAATAAAATTATATGTGCTGGATTTGGAGGTCAAGGACTTATGTCTCTTGGTATGTTAGTTACTTATGCAGGTATGTTAGAGCAAAAAGAAGTATCTTGGTGTCCTTCTTACGGTGCTGAAATGCGTGGTGGAACAGCTAACTGTTCTGTTGTTGTTTCTGATATTCCTGTAGGTTCCCCAGTGATAAGTAATGACGCTACAATTGTAGTTGCAATGAATTTACCTTCACTTCTAAAATTTGAAAGTTCTCTTGCCCCTGGTGGAAAACTTTTTATAAATTCATCTTTAATAACTGAAAAACCATCTAGAAAAGATATTGATGTTTTTTATATCCCAGCTAATGACTTAGCTAATGATTTAGGGAATATTAAAATTGCTAATATGGTTATGCTAGGGGCTATGCTAGAAGTTTGCCCTATTGTGAAACCACAATCTATTTTAGATGCTTTTCCTAAAGTATTCGGAGAGAATAAAGCTAAATTTGTACCTATGAATAAAGAAGCTATTGAAAAAGGTGCTTCTCTAGTTAAATAATTATACAAATAATAATAAAAAAAAAGGATTTTTGTATTTTACAGAGTAGTTATATACTATAAAATACTATAATTTAATTTTGAGTCAAAATTATTTTTTAATATTTTATTGTTATAAATAAACAAATAAACTAGGAGGTTTTTTCATGACTAAAAAAGATTTTATCAACAAATTTGCTTTACAATTAGGTGACGTTTCTAAAAAAGATGCTGAAAAATATTTAGGTGCTTTTCTTGAAACTATCGAATCATCTCTTCTTGCTGGAGAAGTTGTTTCTTTCGTTGGATGGGGAAAATGGGAAGTTTTAGAAAGAAATGCTAGAGAAGTTAGAAATCCTCAAACTGGAGACAAAATGAATGTTCCAGCTAAAAAAGTTCTTAAGTTTAGAGTTGGGAAAACTTTAGAGGATAAAATTGCAGCATTACCTGTAGCAGCTAAAACTGAAAAAAAAGCTAAAAAAGCTAAGAAGTAAAAAAACTATAAAGAAATATTAATGAAAAGAAAGTCTGTAATTAATTTAATAGACTTTTTTTTTATTTCTGGGAAAATATGGTATAATTTATATTAATAAGGTAGGTGGTTTAATGAAAATTACTATAAATAATATTATTGTTCCTTTAAATGCTAATCAAAATGAGTTTATTAAAAATTCTATTGAAGCATTAGGTATTCCTAAAACAAATATTATAAAAATAGATTACATAAAACGTTCTATAGATAGCAGAAAAAAATCAGAAATAAAGCTAGTATATAATCTTGAAGTTTCACTTTTAGAAAATACCGTTATTCCTGTTTCTGAAAATATTAGAACTTTAAAGGAAAATATTATTCCTATTAGAAAAGCTATTTTTAATAAAAATATGAAAATTGCTATTATAGGAACTGGTCCTGCTGGTCTTTTTGCAGCATACAAACTTTGTTCTTTAGGATATTCACCTATCATATTTGAGCAAGGTGAAAAAATAGAAGACCGAGATATATCTATTGAAAACTTTATAAAAACTTCTATTTTAAATCCACACTCTAATATTCAGTTTGGAGAAGGTGGTGCTGGCACTTACTCTGATGGAAAACTTAATACTAGAATTAAAAGTGGGTATATAGATGAAGTTTTCCAACTTTTACTTTCTTGCGGAGCACAAGAGAAAATCATGTGGGATTACAAGCCACATATTGGAACTGATATACTTAAAATAGTTGTTAAAAATCTTAGAAAGAAAATTGAATCTATGGGAGGAAAATTTTATTTTAGTTCTAAACTTAGTAATATTAATGTAGTTAATAATCAAATTCGTAGTATTGAGATTTCTTATTTAAATGGATTGAAAGAAAATTTCGCTGTAGAGTCTCTCATTCTTGCTATAGGGCACTCTTCCCGTGAAACTTATAGAATGTTGCACGGACATGGTGTTACAATGGAAAACAAGCCTTTTGCCATGGGAAGTAGAATAGAACATTCTAAAGAATTTATTAATAAGCTTATGTTTGGTTCATCTCATGAAAATGAGCTTTTAGGAACAGCCACTTATTCACTTACTCACAATAACCGTGAAGAAAATAGAGGTATTTTCTCTTTCTGTATGTGCCCTGGTGGAGTAGTTGTTAATGCTACATCTGAAATTGAGGGAACTCTTGTTAACGGAATGAGTTTTTCTGATAGAAATAGACCTTTTTCTAACTCTGCTCTTGTTGTTGGTATTAGAGAAAATGAATTTGGAAAAGAACTTTTTTCAGGTATGAATTTTCAAGAAAAAATTGAGAGACAGGCATATGAAATGGTTGGTGGCTACGGTGCAATATATCAAAATACTAAAGACTTTATAAATAGTAGCAAAAGTAAAAATATAAACTCTAGTAGCTATGAAATGAATTTAGCTTGTGAAGATTTAAATAACCTTCTTCCTAAATTTGTTAGTGACAATATGAAATCTGCATTACTATATTGGAATAAAATTCATAAAGGATTTGTTTCAGAAGAAGCTAGCCTTATTGGACCTGAAACTAGAACTTCATCCCCTGTTAAAATACTGCGTGATTTAAAAGGTGAATCTCTTTCTATTAAAGGTCTCTATCCTATAGGTGAGGGAGCTGGATATGCTGGTGGAATTACTAGTGCTGCTGTGGATGGATTTAAGATTATCGATTTAGCCTTTTCAACAGAGGTATAATTTAAATATTTTGGAGGTTTACAATGAAAAGATTATCAAAATTACAAACATTTAAAAATACAGAAAATAACTATTTTAGCTATTTAAAACTTTATGAAACTATGCTTGAAAAACATGAACAATTTCGTAAAGAATATGGAAAAACTCCAGAAGTTGAAGCTAACTTTAAAAAGGAAGTGGATTTTGGAAACACAAGATTAAAACTTCTAAAAAAGAAAATGGATAAAGCTAAGGAAGATTTACAACCTAAGATTTAGAATATAAAATATTAAAGATGAGTTCCAATATTTTTTTAATTGTGACACTCATCTTTAATTATTAACTACTTTGGCATTTTATAAATTCTATTAACTAGTTCCCTTTAATTTACAATAATCCTCTTTTCTAAACTAGGATTCAATATCTTTATTTTTTTTACATAGTCTATAAATATGTCAGAATCTATAATTTTTTCAGAATTTGATTTAACTATACCTACAGGTGTTTTTAACATTTCAAATCCATCACCACCATTTTTTATGTATAGTGGTAATGCTACAGTATAAATTTCATCTAAAACAATTGCTTTATTATTTATACTTACAGAGATTATTCTTTCACCAATTTTATTTTCAGGTCTATATACATAATTTAGTCCTGATACTTGTAAAAATCTCCCTGATTTTTTTTCAACACTGCTCACCCCATGCTCTAATGCTTCTAGTATTGTTTTTCCAGTATATTTAAATGCTCCCACTTTATTTGAAAATGGAAGTAAAGATATTGCATCTTTTAATTTGAACTCTCCTGCCCCAATATTAGCTCTTAATCCGCCACCATTCATAAATGAAATTTGAGTTTTAAAATGATTTTTATACGAGTCCGCAATTAAATTTCCAATATTGCTTTCCTCATATCTAGCATGGTGATTTTCTCCAAATCCAGAATCTAACTTTACTTTGGATTCACCTATAACAATGCCTAAATCTCTTTCTAACTTTTCACTATAAAACTTTTCTAATTTTAATAATTCTTCATCTGATTCAACCAAATTATTAATAGGAATAAATGATAGCTTTTGCTCTATTTTTCCTTTCTTATTTTTTATAATATCAAGTTTTACAATAGAGCCCATATTTCCTTGTGGTGACACAATTGGTTTCTCTCCTATATAAGTAACAAAATTATATTTTTCAGATTTTTCTTCTGCAAAAATAGCGTTAATTTCTGGAAATCTTTCTAAAATTTCAATATTTAGTTCAGGTTCTGTTTGAGTTAATAAAACTATAAATTCAACTTCTTCGTCTTTTAATTTTTTTAAATTTTCTTCAATACTTTTAAAAATATCTGCTTGATATATTTCATCAGTTTGAATTGTGGTACTCATTCCATCTGTCGTTCCCATAAATCCTATTTTTATATTATCAACTTTTTTTATAATGAACTTTTTTGAGTTATTAAAGGGCTGTCCTGATCTTTCTTTTAGGTTACTAGATATCCAATCAAAATCTGATTTATTAACTAAATTTCTTGCCTCTGTCACTCCAAAATCAAATTCATGTTGACCAAAGTTAGATATATCAATCTTAATTTTATTAAAAGCCTCAATCATAGGAAAACCATGGTAGATAGCTCCAAATAGGACTCCACCTCCTAAATCTCCACCTTGAAGAACTAAAGTATGTTTATTTTCTTTACGTACAGAATCTATTATAGTTCTTGCTCTAGCAACACCACCTCTTTCGCCGTGTTTATCTATAACTGGGTAAATAACATGTGAATCATTAAAATATAGTAATGTAGCTTTGTTTTGAGCCAATGTCACTGATACAAATAATAAAAAAGTGCATAAAATTTTTTTCAAAATATTCCCCCGATATAATTTATTATAATAATAAAAGAATTAGATATTTTTATTCTAACATATTTATATTCTAGCTCAAATTTTTTTCTCCTAATTTATTTGTATTTTATTTAAACAATTTCACATTATTTTCTTTTAATTTTTTTTCAATTTAATTCGTCTCCAGTTTTAAAATATTTTATTTTTTCACCAAGTATTTTTCTTAACTTTTCATATCCCTTTTCCCCTGTGCAATGACCTGTGAATACTTTTTCTATTTTTTCATCTAGTATTTTTCTAGATATTCTTTCAATAATGGTATCTTCTTGAGTATATATACCAAAAATTGGTAATTTTAATAAATGAAATCCTCCAATTAGCATTTGTATTTTTTCTTTTGAGAATTTATCTCTAACACTATCGATCATATTTTCTATTCCATTATGTGAACAACCTGTGAAAACATTTATTTTATTATTTTCTTTTAATACCATTATTAATTCATGATTAAAATTATCTTGTTTCATTTTATTTTTAAATTTTAAATACAAATATTTATTTCCATTAGGAACGCTATATTTTCTTTCAATATCTGTTATCAAAAAAATATTATTTTCAATCTCTGAAAACTTACTTATAAAATTTATCCTATCTTTATTTTTAATAAAACAATCCGAGTCTAATCCTATACTTCTACTTATAAAAAAATATTTAAAAATCTTCTCTCCCTGTACTTCTTCTTTCATGAATACTTTTGCTTTTTTATTTATTTTAAAAAATTCAGAAAGACCACCACCATGATCCTTATGTCCATGAGAAATTACTACAATATCAACATCAGATAAGATAACACCCATTTTTTTTGCATTTCTTATAAATTTATCAGTTTTTCCCACATCAAATAAAATTTTTTTATCTCCAAGTTCGATATACAAAGAAATACCATGTTCATTTTCTAAATTAGAATTTTCATTTTTTAAATTTTCTATAAGAGTTATAATTTTCATAATGTCCCCCTTTTAAATTAATCATATTCAATCTTGCTTTTAGTATTTCAATTCCAATCATTCATATTTTAATCTGTTCTTTAAGCATTTTATTTTATTCTAAAAGTTCTGCATTTGTCACTGATTTCGCTTTCATAAAAAGTATATATATATAATAGCACACTTTTCACAACAAAAAGAGACAAGATATTTTTATTCATTTTTATATAAATTTTTTTAGTGTTTACACAAAACTCCAAACAGTTCCTAGTTAAAAATTTACCTACAAATGCTTGACACTATCATTTTTATACAATATGTTAAAATTGGTTAACGATACCGTAGAACATACAGCTTCTTAGTCAAGCCAAGGTGTTCTATTTTTTTATAAATTTATTTTTATTTTTCATATAATAATTATATATAAAATCTATTGAATTTGATCTTTCAATCAAAAATCCCCTTCTTAATTACAATATCGAGAACTCTATAATCTGTTTTAACAGAATACTGATGATTTAAAATGATCTAACTTTTTTATAACATGAATTCATTTAATCACTTTTACTTTTTTTCTCTCTATCATTTTCTCTTTATTTTTGCTAAAATTAAATTACAACATTAATAGAGGAGTATTTTTATGAAAGACAAAATTTTTGTTATGTTAAGTACAGGGTTTGAACTTATTGAAGCAATGGCACCAGTAGATGTTTTAAGAAGAGCTGGGTTAAATGTTATTACTGTTTCAACTTCTGACAATGCTTCAGTAGAGGTTGAGTCTGCACAAAAAGTTGCAGTTTTAGCTGATATTAATATAAAGGATATGAATTCTGAAGAAGGAGTTATGGTTGTTATTCCTGGTGGATTTCCTGGATATGTAAATTTAAGAGAAAATACTAAAGTTGTAGAAATTGTTAAAAACTACTTAAGCTCAAATAAATTAGTTGGTGCTATTTGTGGTGGACCTACAGTTTTAGGAGTAAATGGATTAATAAATGATTATTCTTTTGTTTGTCATTCTTCTTTTAAAAATGAGATGTCTAGCGATAAATACCAATATCAAGATGTTGTTATTGATAGAAATTTAATAACATCTCCAGGTGCAGGAAAGTCTGTTGAATTTGGTTTAGCCCTTGCAAGTCAATTTGTAGGTAAAGATGCTATAGATAAAGTAAAAAAAGGTATGGAACTTTTATAAGTTCTGTACCTTTTTCATTTATAACTATTTTGTTTTATTAATATTAAATACTATCCCTAAAGCTATAAATATTGTTATAAGAGAACTTCCTCCAAAACTCATTATTGGCATTGGTATTCCAAATACAGGGAGTAACCCTATTGCTACAGACATATTTATTAAAAATTGAATAAATATATATCCTGCTATTCCCACTGAAAGATATTTCCCAAAAAAATTATCACAGTCTGGAGCACTACTTTTTATTAAATTAAACAGTGACCAGAATAACAAAATTATTATAAGAACTCCTATAAATCCAAACTCTTCACCAAAAGAAGCAAATATAAAATCTGTATGTATTTCTGGAAGATAGCTATATTTTTGAATTCCATTTCCATATCCAACTCCAAAAACTTTTCCACTTCCAATTCCTATAAGAGATTGCCCTACTTGATATCCTTTATCATTATCATATTGATTGTTTATCAGACCATTTAAAAAACTTTTAATTCTCATTATTTTATATCCTGAATTTCCTAATTCTTCCATTCCTTTTAAATAAATATACCCCATAAAAGAAGAGAGACCAGTTAAAACCAAAGTTGAGATTACAAATATTCCCTTTCCTGCTACTTTTGACATGAAAATCATAAAAAGAAAAATTGTTCCATAATGAATTAAAGTTCCCAAATCATTTTGTAGCATTATCAAAATAGAAAATATTATCGGAATAATAATGTTATTCAAAATTAATTTACTATTTTTCTCTCCTTCCTTCTCTGAAATCGTAAGTCTGTGTGATACAAGGATAATAAAAAATATTTTAAAAATTTCTGCTGGTTGAACACTTATAGAGCCAAATCTAATCCATCCTATTGCTCCATTTATTCTTGGCACAATTTTAGGAAGAAAATTAGCCATTAAAGGCATACTTCCTAAAACTATTATAGAAGTAAGAAATAAAAATAAATTCACTTTATTTTTTTTATATATTTTATAATCTATTTTTGAAAATAAAAAAAATAAAATAGTTGAAATAATAAAATATAAAATATGAGAGTTTAAATATTTGTTTTTCATTCCTATGTTATAAACACTAGCACTATATATATTCATTATACTAATAACTGATAGTATAAAAACTATCAGCAGTATATTTCTTTTTCGTCTTTCTTTTCTACTTTTCCTCTCTTCGCTCTCTTTTTCTTTCTTTATGGCGTTTCTTTCTAAATAAATATTTTTACTTTCCATTTTTTATTTTCTCCATTTATTTTTTATTTTTTACTAAATAAGTATTTCTATCTTTTTTTTCTAATTTTCCTTCTTTTATATATTGAGAAAATATTCTAGATAGAGAAGGTCTTTCTACTAAAAAAATAGCTGCTAATTTAGTTAATGATATCTCCATTTTAAAAATAGAGCCTCTTTTCTTTTCTTCTATGTAATTATCAAGTTTTTCTCTTATTGTTTTCTTATTTACTGTATTGGAAAGTTTTAAAGATATATATTCCATTCTCCTACTGGATATTTTTAAAAAATCTTTCATTAATTTTTCTTTAGAGTATATAATTTTAAAAAATTTTTCTTTTTCTATATATAGTACTTCTGTATCCACATCTGCTATAACATCTACTGGAAGATAATTTTTTTCTGAAAAAATAAAAGCTGGTGCTACCATCCCTCCTTCTTTTATTTTATCAATAGTCATAATTTTTCCATCTTCCCTTGTCATTTCTGTATTTAATTTACCTTTTATACAAAATATAGCATTTTCTAATACATCACCAGTAAATAAAAAATACTCACCTTCTTTTATCTTTTTAGTATAAACATCTTCTTTAAAAAATAGTGTTTCTACTTCATTTATAGTTAAATTTTTAAACAGGTTACACATCTTTATTTTTTCTACAATATTCATAACCCCACCTTAATATTAAATTAATTTCTCCTTCATCATACAACTTTTTATTTTATACTTCAGTTTCAAATTAACTTTATCTTCTAGTTAATTATTTTCATCATACCTTTTTTCATTATCAATTGGCATTCCATTTTTATAGTTAATTTCAGATTTTAGTTGACCAGTTTTATAGTAACTTTTCTTTATTCCTTCTTTTTTTCCATTTTTATAATTAGATTCACTTTCAAGTTCACCTGTTTTGTAATAGCTTTTCTCACTTCCTTCTTGTTTTCCGCTTATATAGTTAGATTCAGATTCTAACTCCCCTGTTTTATAGTAAATTTTCTCTACTCCTTCTTGTGTTCCATTTACATAATTAGATTCTTTTTTAACTTTTCCACTTGCATCAAATCTTTTTCTAATTCCCTCTTCTTTTCCATTTCTATAGTTAAATTCTGTTTCCAGTTCCCCCTTTAAATTATATAATCTTGTTATCCCTTCTTGCTCTCCGTTTTTATAATTTCGTTCATACTGAAGATATTTTTTTCCATCGTATGAAAAATTGTAATATTTTTGAATGACATCTTTCTTTCCAATTTTATAATTTTCTTCAGATTTAAGTTCTCCATTTTTAAGATATTCTCTACGCAGTCCATGTAGTTTGCCATTATTATAATTATATTCAGACTCTAATTTACCATTTTCAAAGTATTTTTTTTCATTCCCCTCTAGTTTTCCATTTCTATAGTTAGATTCTGATTTAAGTTGACCATTTACATCATATTCCTTCTTCACTCCTTCTCTTTCTCCGTTTTTATAATTAGTTTCTACCTCTAGTTTATTATTCGCATAATAATCCTTTCTTAGTCCTTCTTGAGCACCATTTTTGTAATTAGTTTCAAATTTAATATCTCCATTTTCAGAGTATCTTTTTTCTATTCCTTCTTTTATATCATCCTTATAGTTGTATTCTGATTTAAGTTGACCATTTGCATAGTAGTCTTGTTCTATTCCATCTTTCTTATTATTCAGATAATGAGTTTTTGAGCTTAATTGGCCATTTTCATAATAATCTTTACGTACACCATCTAGTTTTCCATTTTTAAAATTAGTTTCGAATTGTAGTTGACCACTTTCATAATAATATTTATCTACGCCCTCTCGTTTTCCTATTATATAGTTAGATTCAGATTTAAGTTGACCATTTTCAGAGTATCGTTTTAATTCTCCATCTAGTTGGTTATTTTTTATACTCATTTCTGACTCAAGCTGACCATTTGCATAGTAGGTTTTTTTAGGTCCATCTTTTTCTTCCGTGATTGGAGTTGGAGTAGGTTTTACTTCTTCAGCAGGAATATGTTGTTTCGTTATTTCCTTATTCTCTTCTTTTTTATAGTTGTTGTTTTCCCCTTTATCTCTATAACCAGTCGCAATTAAAATTGCAGATAAAATTATACCTACAGCATACATTAAATATTTCATACCTACTACTCCCATATAACTTTTTATATTTCAATAGTATTATTATAAGTTATTTTTATTTTTTTAACAACAGTTTATTTTTTTAGATAATGCAAAAAATGAGGTGTATTCACACCTCATTTTTGTATTCTTTTATTAGTTTTATTATTTAATATTTTTAAGAACAATAGATGTCCCCATTCCTCCACCTATACAAAGAGAACCTAATCCATATTTAGAATTTCTTTTCTTCATTTCATGGATAAGTGTAACAATTATTCTTGCTCCTGAAGCTCCAATAGGATGCCCTAATGCTATTGCTCCACCATTGACATTTGTCTTTTCTAAAATTGATTCCTCTGTAATATTATTCATTTTTGCTAATTCTTTTACAACACCTAAACTTTGTGCAGCAAAAGCTTCATTTAATTCTATTAAATCCATATCATTTAAAGACATTCCTATTTTCTTTAAAACTTTATCAATAGCTGGAACTGGACCAAGTCCCATTACTTCAGGAGCAACTCCTCCTTGAGCATATCCCACTACTTCTGCAAGTGGTTTTAAATTATATTTTTTCACTGCTTCTTCTGAAGCTAATAAGATAATAGCTGCTCCATCATTAACACCTGAAGCATTTCCTGCTGTAACTGTACCATCTTTTTTAAATGCAGGTCTAAGCCCACCTAACTTCTCTAAATTTGTTTTTCTGTTAGGATACTCATCTTGTGAAAACATAACTGTTTCTTTTCCTATTTTTACTTCTAAAGGAACAATTTCATCTTTAAACTTCCCAGAATCTATAGCTGCTATTGCTTTCTTTTGTGAGTCAGCAGCAAATTTATCCTGTTCTTCTCTTGAGATATTATATTTTGTTGCTATATTTTCAGCAGTAATTCCCATATGTATTCCTGTGAAAGCATCTGTTAAACCATCTACAATAATATGATCTTTTAAAGACACTTCTCCCATTTTATTTCCAGTTCTTATATTATTTTGTAAGTAAGGTGCTAAAGACATTGATTCAATTCCACCTGCAAATACTAATTCTGCTTCTCCTAATTTAATATCATTTGCAGCTAGCATTACTGATTTCATTCCACTACCACAAAGAATATTAACTGAGTATCCTGGAACTTCTACAGGTATTCCAGAATTAATTGATACTTGTCTTCCTACTCCCTGTTTTTGCCCTGCACTTAGAACGTTTCCAACTATAACTTCATCAATAGTAGAAGGGTTAACTCCTGTTTCCTCAAATATATTTTTAACAAGAGCAGCACCTAAGTCTACTGGAGAAACTTTACTTAAACTTCCTAAAAATGATCCCACTGCTGTTCTTTTTGCTGATATAATAAATACTTTTTTCATTTTTACCTCCTTATAAATAAAAATTACAATAATATATTATTCTCCCATAATTTTTAAATTTTTAGAAATTATAAGTTTTGCATCTGTAAATTGTTCTATTTCTAGTATAGAAGAATGAGGACTTAATTCTGTTAGTAAAAGTCCCTCTGGAGTTACTTCCATAACACCTTTTTCTGTAACAATCATGTTCACTTGTGCTTTTGCAGTAAGTGGAAGATTACAATTTTTTAATATTTTAACTTGACCTTTCATTGTATGTTCCATAGCTACAATAACTTTTTTTGCACCTACTACAAGGTCCATAGCTCCACCCATTCCTGGTATCATTTTTCCTGGCACCATCCAGTTAGCTAAATTTCCTTTTTCATCTACTTGAAGAGCTCCTAAAACCGTTGCATTTACATGACCACCTCTTATTATACCAAAGGAAGTAGCTGTGTCAAAAAAACACCCTCCCTCTGCTAAAGTAACATATCCACCACCAGCATTAGTTACTTTATTTGATTCCTCACCTTTAGCAGGAACTGGACCCATTCCTAAAAGTCCATTCTCTGATTGTAATATTACATTTATACTTTTAGGAATATAAGCAGCAACCTCAGTGGGAAGACCTATTCCTAAATTAACTACATCACCATCTTTAAATTCTTTAGCTACTCTTTTAGCTATTATTTCTCTTATCTCTTCTTTAGTTAGTTCCATACTAATTCTTTCCCCCCTGAACTATATAGTCCACAAATATTCCTGGTATAACAATTTCATTGGGATTTAGTGCTCCCTCTACAATTTCATCTACTTCAACAATTACAACACCTGCTGCAGTTGCCATTATAGTATTAAAATTTCTTGTAGAGCCTTGAAAAGATAAGTTACCATAAATATCAGCTTTTGTAGCATAAATAATTGCTAAATCTGCCTTTAGTGCTGTTTCTAATATAAATTTATTTCCCTCGACTTCTATTATCTGTTTCCCTTCTTCAACAATAGTTCCTATTCCTGTTGGAGTTAGAATTCCACCAAGACCTGCCCCGCCTGCTCTTATTTTTTCTGCTAAAGTTCCTTGAGGAGTTAGTACTATTTCTATCTCTCCTTCACGCATTTGTCTTCCCGCTTCAGGATTTAACCCAATATGTGAAACAATAGCTTTTTTTACTCTTTTATTCACTATTAATTTCCCCTTATCACTATCCATAAAACTTGTGTCATTAGCAATTAAAGTTATATCTTTAATTTCAATTCTTAGCATTTCATCAACTATATCTTTTGGACCTCCTGTTTGCATAAATCCACCCATCATAATTGACATTCCACTTTTTATGTGTTTTCCAGCTTCTTTTAATGATATAACCTTTCCCACTACTATGCCCCCTCTATCAATATCTATTAAAAAACCCCATGATAGCACTCTCTTCATTATAAAACGAATCAGTTTTCAATCATGAGGCTATATTCTTATTTTCCTAATTTTGCTTTTTTTAATTCTTGAATAATCTCTGGAATAACTTTATTAACATCAGCTACAATTCCTAAATCTGCAGTTGAAAATATTGGTGCAAACTTATCTTTGTTAACTGCAATTATATACTCAGATTCTTCCATTCCAGCTATGTGCTGAATAGCTCCTGAAATTCCAAATGCAAAATAAACTTCTGGTCTTACTGTTTTTCCAGTTTGTCCTACTTGTCTATCGTGTGAGATCCAACCAGCATCAACAGCTGCTCTTGAAGCTGAAACTATAGCTTTCATTTCTGAAGCTAATTCATCTAATTTGGCAAAATTTTCCTCTGTTCCTAATCCTCTTCCTCCAGAAACTAAAATGTTAGATTCTGTTATATCAACTTTCTTTTTTTCCTCTTTTACTATTTTTAAGAGTTTAACTTTGAATTTAGATTTGTCAAATACTAAAGGAAAATTCTCTATTTCACCTATTTTTCCTTCTTGTTTTTCTAATTTTTTCATAACACCAGGTCTTACTGTTGACATTTGTGGTCTATGATCTGGACATATTATTGTTGCCATTAAATTTCCACCAAAAGCTGGTCTTGTCATAAGAAGTTCTTTTTCTTCTCCTATTTCAAGAGAAGTACAGTCAGCAGTTAAACCAGTTTCTAATCTAGAAGATATTCTTGGTCCTAAATCTCTTCCTAAAGTAGTAGCTCCTATTAAAACTATTTCTGGCTTATTAGATTTTATTATAGCTGCAAAAGCTTGTGTGTAAGCTTCTGTATCATAATTTTCAAGTTCAGGGGCATCTATCATAATAACTTTATCTGCACCATTTTCTATTAATTCCTTAGCTAGATCTTTAATATTATTACCTAGAAGAACAGCTGTTACTTTTTCATTTAGTGATTTTGCTAATTCTGAAGCTTTTCCAATTAATTCAAAAGCTACATTTTCTATTTTCTGCTCTCTTTGTTCAGCAAAAACTAACACTCCTTTATATTCATTTAAGTTCATGGTATCTATCTCCCTATTTTAAGATTTTTAAATAATAAATTTTTCTTTAAGCTTATCCACTATTAATCTTGCTGCTTCTTTAGGGTCTGCTTCATGAATTTTTCCTGCTTGCTTAGCTCCCTTAGTGAAAGATTTTCTTACTTTTGTAGGTGATCCCTTTAAACCTAGTTTTGTCTCATCAACAGTGATTTTTGTTGTATCCCAAATTTCAACCTCTCTTGAAAAAACACTAACAATTCCATCAACATGCATATATCTTGGTTTATTCGCTTCTGCAAGAACAGTTATTAGTCCTGGAGTTGGCATTTCTAGCAAATAATATCCATCTTCAACTGCTCTTTTTACTGTAAAAGCATCTTTTCCATTATAAATAATTTCCTTTGCATAAGAAACTTGAGGTATATCTAAAAACTCAGCAATTTGTGGTCCTACTTGAGCTGTATCTCCATCTATTGCTTGTCTTCCTGCTATAATTAAATCAAACTTTAATTCCTTAATTGCTGCTGATATTGCATGAGAAGTTGCTAGAGTATCTGCTCCTGCAAACTTTCTATCTGTTAATAATATTGCTCTATCTGCTCCCATAGCCATAGCTTCTCTAAGTGCTAAATCAGCTTGAGGAGGTCCCATGGTAATAACTGTAATATGTGCACCGTATTCATCTTTTAATTTTAATGCTTCTTCTAACCCCGCTTTATCATCTGGATTAATTATACTTGGTACTCCTTCTCTAATTAAAGTTCCTGTTTTTGGATCTAATTTTATTTCCGTTGTATCTGGAACTTGTTTCATACACACTACTATGTTCATATTATACTCCTCCTAAATAGATTCCAGTTTTTATTTCATTATATTAGCTGAAATTACCATTCTTTGAACTTCTGAAGTTCCTTCATAAATTTCAGTTATTTTTGCATCTCTCATCATTCTTTCCACAGGATACTCTCTAGTATATCCATATCCTCCGTGTAGCTGAACTGCCTTTACTGTTACGTCCATTGCTGCTTCTGCTGCAAAAAGTTTAGCTGTAGCTGCTTCTAGTGAATACGGTTGTTTATTCATTTTTTTCCATGCTGCTCTATATACTAATAATTTTGATGCGTCTACTTTAGCAAACATATCTGCTATTTGGAACTGAGTATTTTGGAATTTCCCAATAGGTTTTCCAAATTGCTTTCTTTCACCAACATATTTTATTGTTTCTTCTAATGCTCCTCCTGCAATTCCTAAAGCCTGAGCAGCTATTCCAATTCTTCCTCCATCTAGAGTCATCATTGCAATTTTAAATCCTCTTCCCACTGCACCTAAAAGATTTTCCTTTGGAATTCTACAATCATCAAATATTAACTCACATGTTGAAGAACCTCTTATTCCTAATTTTTTTTCTTTTTTTCCAATTGAGAACCCTTTAGTCCCGTCTTCCACTATAAATGTTGATATTCCTTTTAAACCTTGTGATTTATCTGTCATGGCAAATATTATATAAACGTGTGCATAACCTGCATTTGTAATGAATATTTTAGAACCGTTTAATATCCATTCATTAGTTCCTTCATCAAATGTTGCAAAAGTTTGTTGTCCAGCAGCGTCTGTTCCTGCTCCAGCTTCTGTTAAACCAAAAGCTCCTAACCATTCTCCTGTAGCCATTTTTGGAAGATACTTTTGTTTTTGTTCTTCAGTTCCAAATTCTAAAACTGGAGAAACCCCAAGGGAAGCATGGGCTGATAAAATAACTCCTGTTGTTCCACAAACCTTTGATAATTCTTCCACAGCCATGGTGTACATTATTTGGTCTCCACCTGCTCCACCATACTGAGTAGGAATATTTATTCCAAATAATCCTGTTTTTGACATTTTTTCAACAGTTTCTGTAGGGAATCTTTCTTCTTCATCAATTTCTGAAGCTAGAGGTTTTACTTCCTTTTCAGCAAATGTAGTTATCATTTGTTTAAATAACTCTTGAGATTTTGTTAATGTAAAATCCATTTTTTCCTCCTAAATATCAATATATAAATTTTATTTTTTTTGTAAAAGTGTAGCTTTTCCTGATATTACAACTTTACCATCTTGGTTTGTACAAGTTGTACTGACAACAACTCTATTTTTTTCTGAAATTAATTCTATAACTTCTACTTTTGCTGTAATTGTATCACCTAAAAATACAGGTGCCATAAATTTTATTTCTTGTCCCATATAAATTGCTCCCTCACCAGGAAGCCTAGTTCCTAAAACAGCTGATATTAGTCCTGTTACTAATATTCCATGTGCTATTCTTTTTTTAAACATAGTTTTAGATGCATATTCTTCATCTAAATGTACAGGATTTCTATCCATACTAATCTCAGCAAATAAATCTACATCTCTAGGTGTAATTGTTTTTGTTATAGAATCACTCATGCCTATTTTTAACTCTAAAAATTTCATAATTTTCCTCCTCATTTTTAACATCTGACAAGATAAAATAATTTAAATTTTATATACTTTTATTTAACCATATGTATATTAAAAAGTCAATTGGTTTTAATTTTTTGATAGTGCCAAATATTATAAAATAAATATTGAAATTTTATTTATTTTATATTCATTTTGAAAGTAAAAAAATTTTATATCAAATATAGTTATAAAACTACCGTATAAAAAATAATATTTTCTAATATATAAAAAAATTAGCTCTAAAAACTAGAGCTAATTTTTTATTTGATATTTATATTTCTATAATTATTTAGTAAATTCGTTTATTGCTTTTTCTATTTCTTTCTTTGCTTCACCTTTCATTTCTTTAGGATGCTTTTCTTTTACATGAGCACCTAATTCTGCTATGTCAGCAATTTTTTTAGCATATTTGATTTTTGACATTGTTCCTGTTTCTTTTTTTAACTTTTTAGCTTCAGCTGAAACCTCTTTAATTTTTTTTAAATCTTGATCAAAACAAGCGTCCTTTGCCATTACAACACTTCCGATTAAAAGTGTTAATACTAATATTTTTTTCATTTTTTCACGCTAAATTGCAAGTTTAATTGTCCCAAATTTTCAAAAAAATTAATTCATTCAATATGCTAGTTTTTAACATAATTTTTTACTCTATTATTCATAAATAATTTTACTTCAATATGGGGGCAGTAAATTAATTATACTTAG
>JBOFOQ010000058.1:0-30824 GCA_051659505.1 Fusobacteriaceae bacterium | reverse complement strand
ACTTATATTTTTTATTTAGCTTTTTTCACTGTATTATTAAGTTGTAAGCTAAATTTAATAACACAAAATCCACTTCCAAATTTAGAATATAATTTTGTTAAATACTGTATATTCGATTATAATTTAGGATTAATCGCCTCATTTTTTATATCTAATATGATACTTATAAGTAATATATATTTGTTCTATTTAGTTTTAATTATTTCTATTCTTATTTGTTTATTCATGGGAATTATAATTACAAATAGAGTATTGATAAAAGGATTTAAATATATAAAAGCTGAGTATAACAAACGAAAAACATTAGAAAAAAAAGAAGAGAAAGTAAAAGAAAAAATAGCTATAAAGGAATCTATTGAAAAAAATGAAATAAAGCAGTTGGAAAAGATGGAAGAATACAAAGAAAGAATGATTCAGGAGAAGACTATTTCTCATAAAGAAAAAGAATCAAAATTAGATACTGAGTTTCATATTTTTGAAATGAAAAATCTTAATAATAAAACAAGAAAAAAAATAGTAAAAATAAGAAAAAGAAAGATTATTCATAGGAGTGCTAAATGATACTTGCTTCAAAATCTCCAAGAAGGAGAGAAATACTAGAAAATGCTGGATTTGATGTTACTGTGGATTATATTAGTATAGATGAAATAAGTGATAAGGTTGACATTCTTGAAAAAATTAAAGATATTGCAAAGAAAAAAGCAGAGATAATGTTAAGCAAGTATCCTGATAGAACAATTATATCTGCAGACACAATTGTAGAATTAAATTCTGAGATTTTAGGGAAACCAAAGGACGAAAAAGAAGCTGTTTTAATGCTTAAGAAACTATCTGGGAAAACTCATAGAGTTATCACTGGTTACTGTGTGCTAAACAAAGAAAAAAAGATCAAAATTCTTAACTGTAGTATTAGCTTAGTAACATTTAAAACACTAACAGAGGAAACTATAGAATGGTATATTGAAAAAAAAGAATCTTTAGACAAGGCTGGAGCTTATGGTATTCAAGGTAAAGGAGCAATTTTAATAGAAAAAATAGAAGGAGATTTCTATTCTATTATGGGCTTTCCATTAAGTCAATATGTTGAGGATTTAAAAGAAATAGGTATTAGTTTAAAGGATATTTATAAAATTTAAAAATAAAAAAGAAAATAATAAAAAAAGGTGGATATGATGAATAGATATTTTAAAGGTTTTTTAGGAATTTTTTCAGAGGATTTAGGAATAGACTTAGGAACATCAAATACTCTTATTTGCATGAAAAACAAGGGTATAATATTAAATGAACCATCAGTTGTAACAATAAATAGCAAAACTAAAAACATTTTTGAGGTTGGAGGTACTGCTAAAAAAATGATAGGGAAAACTCCTAATGCTTTAGAGACAATAAGACCACTTAAAAATGGTGTTATAGCTGACTACGAAGTAACAGAAAAAATGCTACGGGAATTTTATAAAAAAGTTTATTCTAAAAAACTTTTTTCAAGTCCTAGAGTAATTATTTGCGTTCCAGCAGGTGTTACTCAAGTTGAGAAAAGAGCAGTCATTGAAGTTACAAGAGAAGCTGGGGCTAGAGAGGCATTTTTAATTGAAGAGCCCATGGCAGCAGCCATAGGTTTAGGACTTGATGTTTTTGATCCTAACGGGCACATGATTGTAGATATTGGTGGTGGAACTTCAGAAATAACTGTTATTTCATTAGGAGGAGTAGTTAAGGCTTCTTCTTTTAGAGTTGCTGGTGACAGATTTGATACAGCAATAATAGAGTACGTGAGACAAAAACATAATTTATTAATTGGAGAAAATACTGCTGAAGAAATAAAACAAACTGTAGGTGCAGTTATAGACTTAGAAGAAGAATATTCAATAGAAATTAGTGGACGTAGTATTTTAAACGGGTTACCTAAAAACATTACAATAACTTCATCTGAATTAGTTCCTTCACTTGGAGATTTAGCCTCATTAATTATTGAGGAAGTAAGATCTATATTGGAAAAAACTCTTCCTGAACTATCTTCAGATATAAAAAGAAATGGAATTTGTTTAGCTGGAGGAGGGTCACTTATAAGAGGTCTAGATAAAAAAATTGAAGAAGCACTGAATTTAAAAGTTTTTTTAGCAGAAGAACCATTGTTTTGTGTGATTAACGGTATTCAAAAACTTCTTCATGATTTTGAAAAGTATAGTAAAGTTTTAGTATCTTCAGAAACAGAATATTAAAAAAAGGAGATATATTTGTGGGATTGAAAAAAAATATAGAAGCCATTATTTTTTTAGGTGGAGAAGGGGTAAAAATAAAAGAAATTTCTAAGTCATTCTCCCTAAGTTTATTGGCTACAATAGATATTCTTAATGAACTGAAAGAGGATAGAAAAAATACAGGAATAAATATTGCGTTTGGTGATGAAATGGTATATTTCGTAACAAATCCTCATTGTGGAGAAGCAGTAACTAATTTTTATGAGCAAGAATCTAAACCTAAAAAATTATCAGGAGCAGCTCTTGAAACAGTTTCAATAATAGCATATAAGCAACCTGTAACCAAAAGTGAAATAGAGGCTATAAGGGGAGTTTCTACAGACCGAATAATACATACTTTAGAGGAAAGAAAATTTATTAAGGTTTGTGGAAGAAAAGAAACTCCTGGTAGACCTAATCTTTACAAAATAACTAGTAATTTTTTAGCTTATTTAGATATTAGTAGAGTGGAAGAATTACCTAATTACTACGAAATGAAAGGAAGTATGAATGGAAAAGATGAGAATTAATAAATACTTAGCAGGAAAAGGTATTGCTTCACGTAGAGAAATAGATAAGCTAATAGAAGGAAAACATATTAAAATAAATGGTGTTTTAGCTATTTCAGGAGAAAAAATATCTGATTGTGATGTTGTTGAAATTAGAGGTAAAAAATTAGAATTAGGAGATAAAGGCCAAAATAAAGTATATTTTTTACTTAATAAACCTCTTAAAGTAATTAGTGCTTCTAAAGATGATAGAGGAAGAACAACTGTTGTAGATTTAATTGAGACTAATGAGAGAATTTTTCCTATAGGTAGACTTGATTTTGAAACAGGTGGAGCTCTTATTTTAACAAATGACGGGGATCTTTTTAATAAGATTATACATCCTAGAACAGAAGTGTATAAAGATTATTTAGCTCAAATTAGAGGTTTTGTTGAAGATAAAAATATTGAAAGTTTGCAAGATGGAATAAAGTTAGAAGACGGAGTAACTCTTCCAGCTTTTGTTAATATAATTTCAAGAACACAGAATAAAAGTATTTTGAAAATATCAATAAGAGAAGGTAAAAATCGTCAAATAAGAAGAATGTTTGAAGCTGTAGGACATAGAGTTGAAAAACTAGTTAGAGAAAAAATAGGAAAACTGGGAATAGAGAATTTAAAATCAGGAGAATATAGAGAATTAACTAAAAAAGAAGTGGAATATCTTTATTCTTTAGGTGAATAAGATAGAGTTAAAATTAGGAGGAATTATGGGATTAAGCAGAGAAGAGGTCCTAAAAATTGCAAAACTTTCAAGGCTAGAATTTAAAGATGAAGAAATAGAAAGATTTCAAGAGGATTTGAATAATATTTTTGTATATATAGATGAATTAAATGAGGTAGATACTTCTATGGTAGAACCTTTAACACAAATAAGTTTAGAGATAAGCGATTTTAGAGAAGATTTAATTAAAAAATCTTTAACACAAGAGGAATCTATGAAAAATTCCCCAAGCCAAGCTGAAGGAATGCTAATTGTTCCAAAAGTAGTAGGGGGAGAAAATTAATGATAGAAAATTTATTAAAATTAACTGCTTTTGAAATTAGAGAGAAAATAATGAAAAGAGAAATAACTTCTGAAGAGTTAACAACTTTAGTTATTGAAAATATAGAAAAAAAAGATAGTATTATAGGTAGCTTTGTTAATTTAAGAAAAGAAAAAGCACTTATTGAAGCTAGAGAAATAGATAAAAAAATAGCTCTTGGAGAGGTAGTTGGCCCTCTAGCTGGTATACCTGTAGCAATAAAAGATAATATGGTATCAATTGGGGATCCATCTTCTTCATGTTCTAAAATATTAGAAGGATATCAAGGTATTTATGATGCTACTGTTGTAAAAAAACTTAAAGATGCAGGAGCAATAATAATAGGAAAAACTAATATGGACGAATTTGCCATGGGTTCTAGCACTAAAACTTCATGCTATGGAATGACTAAAAATCCATGGGATTTAGAAAGAGTTCCTGGTGGAAGTAGTGGAGGAGCAGCTTCTACCATTGCAGCACAACAAGTTTTTTTATCTCTAGGTTCAGATACTGGTGGAAGTATTAGACAACCAGCATCTTTTTGTGGAATAGTAGGATTAAAACCAACTTATGGAAGAGTTTCAAGATATGGACTTATGGCTTTTGCTTCATCTCTTGACCAAATAGGACCTTTAGGAAAAAATGTACAAGATGTAGCTCTTTGTATGAATGTAATTTCAGGAAATGATGATTACGACTCTGTCTCTTCAACTTCTCCAGTTCCAGATTTTCTTAAATATTTAAATCAAGATATAAAAGGATTAAAAATTGGAATTCCTGAAGAATATTTTATAGAAGGATTAAATCAAGATATAAAAAAAATAGTTTTAGATTCTATTGAAAAACTAGAAAAATTAGGTGCTGAAATTATAAAAATTTCTTTACCACATACAAAATATGCTGTATCAACTTACTATGTTTTAGCTCCTGCTGAAGCTAGTTCAAATTTAGGTAGATTTGATGGAATCAGATATGGACATAGAACGACAAAAGCTCAAAATATAGAAGAACTATATAGTAAATCTAGAAGTGAGGGGTTTGGCGACGAGGTTAAAAGAAGAATAATGATGGGAACTCACGTACTAAGTGCTGGATTCTTTGATGCTTATTTCAAAAAAGCTCAAAAAGTTAGAGCTTTAATAAAAAAAGATTTTGATATAGCTTTTGAAAAAATAGATGTTATTTTAACTCCAGTATCTCCTACAACTGCATTTAAACTTACTGATAAAAAAACACCAATTGAATTATATCTTGAAGATATTTTCACAATACCTGCTAATATGGCGGGGTTACCTGGACTTGTTGTTCCTGCTGGTCTTGTGAATGGACTACCAGTTGGAATTCAATTTTTAGGTAAATATTTCGAGGAGGGGACTCTTTTAAAAGTTGGAAGTGCTTTTGAAAAAGTACGTGGAGAATGGATATTACCAAAAATTTAAAAATTGAAAAAGGAGAATTGAGATATGAACGGTTGGGAATCAGTAATAGGTTTAGAGGTCCATCTTCAACTAAAAACAGGGACTAAAGTATGGTGTGGTTGTGACGCTAATTACGACACTGCTCTTCCTAATACACACACTTGTCCAATTTGTTTGGGACATCCTGGAACTCTACCTAAACTTAACAAAAAAGTTGTAGAATATGCTATAAAAGCTGCATTAGCACTAAATTGTAAAATTAATAAAAATAGTGGTTTCGATAGAAAGAATTATTTTTATCCAGATACTCCTAAAAATTATCAAATAACACAATTTGAAACTCCTTATTGTGAATCTGGTTATGTTGATTTCACTTTAAATTCTGGAAAAGAATTAAGAATTGGAATTACAAGAATTCAAATTGAAGAAGATGCTGCAAAAAATATTCATGGAGAACATGAATCTTTCATTAATTTTAATAGAGCGTCTATGCCTTTAGTAGAAATAATATCAGACCCAGATTTAAGAAGTTCAGAAGAAGCTTATGAATATTTAAATACATTAAAAAGTATTATAAAATATACTAAAATAAGTGATGTTTCAATGGAATTAGGTTCTCTTAGATGTGATGCAAATATTTCTGTTATGAAAAAAGGTGCTAAAGTTTTTGGAACAAGAGTTGAAGTTAAAAATTTAAATTCTTTTAAAGCAGTGGCAAGAGCAATAGATTATGAAATAGGAAGACAAATCGAAGTTATTGAGCAAGGTGGAAGTATATCTCAAGAAACTAGATTATGGGATGATAATATTCAAATTACTAAAGTTATGAGAAGTAAGGAAGAAGCAATGGATTATAGATATTTTCCAGAGCCTGATTTACCAAGACTTATAATAACTGATGAGATGATAAAAGCAGTTGAAATTACTATGCCAGAAAAGAAAAGTGATAAATTAAATAGATTTACAAATATTTATAAATTACCAGAATATGATGCTAATTTAATTTGTCAAGATATGGAGCTAGCAGATTATTTTGAAGAAGTAGTGAAAACTTCAAATAATCCAAAACTTTCTTCTAACTGGATAATGTCAGAGGTTATGAAAAACTTAAAAGAAAAGCATATTTCTATTGATAGTTTCTCTATATCTCCTGAACATTTAGGAGCCATTATAATACTTATAGATAAAGGTATTATTTCTAATAAAATAGCTAAAGAGGTTTTTGAAATTAAATTAAATGACTCAAGAACTCCAGAAGAAATTGTAGAAATGGGTGAGATGACTCAAGTAGCAGATACTGGAGCTATTGAAATAATGGTAATAGATGTAATAGCTTCAAATCCTAAAATGGTAGAAGACTATAAAGCTGCAGATGAAGGGAAAAAACCAAGAGTTATAAAAGGACTTATAGGTCAAGTAATGAAACTTTCAAAAGGGAAAGCTAATCCAGAAATAGTTTCTACTTTAATGGAGAAAAATTTAAAATAAAATATAAAAGAAAAGTGTTAAGAAAAATAAGGAAGCTGAGAAGTTTCCTTATTTTTATTCCTTTTAAAAATAAAAATATTTACACAATTAAAAACACATGTTATAATACACTTGTATTTTTAAATGAAATTATTTTTATACAATATATGATTTGGGAGGAAGACAATGAAAAAAATTAGTATAATGGCTTTTTTGCTTATATCAACTATGGGAAAAGGAGCTTCAATAGATCATATTATGAATTATACAGCTGAGTATACAGCTAATCCAGCACTACAAGGAGTTATAAATTATACTTCTACAGTAAACTTCAATCCAGCTGGTCTTATGAGACTTGAGAATGGTCTATACATGAATGGTGGAATTCAATATGCAACTGGTGGATATGAGATGAATTATAAAGGGAAAGGCTATAAATCTGATTTAGGTTCTCCAGTGCCAAATTTTTCTTTGTATAAAAAATATGATAATTATGCTTTATTTTGGACCATAGGTGGTATAGCAGGTGGAGCAGCACTTAACTATAAAGATGGAATAGCCGCTTATGGAAAAATAGAAGACCAGTTAGCTCCACTAGCAAAAATTAAAAATTCCTCAGCTAAAGGATCTAATGTTTATGTTCAAACAACACTTGGAACAGCATTTAATATAAATGAAAAACTTTCAATGTCAGTGGCTGGAAGAATAGTTCATGGACAAAGAGATTTTGAAGGAAATGTTGAAGCTACTTCTATATTACTTGGAAATCCTACATTAAGTGTAGATGCAGAAAGAGAAGCTTTGGGAGTAGGAGTGCAACTAGGACTTAACTATGCAGCTACAGAAAATTTAAATTTAGGACTTAGATATGATTCAAAAGTAAAAATGAATTTCAAAACTGATTCCACTGTAGGGAAATCATTAGCAGGAATAAATTTTGATACTTTGTACCCTGAATATAAAGATGGAATGAAATCAAGAAGAGATTTACCAGCTATATTAGCATTAGGAGCTCAGTATAAACTTACTCCAGCTTGGACAGGTTTTGTTGGTGGAAACTATTACTTTAACAAATCTGCTAATATAGATGAAGGGGTAGAAAAAGAAAAAGGAGCTAGTAGAAAATATAAAGATGGATACGAGTTTTCTCTAGGTTCAGAATATCAAATAAATCAAAAATGGGCTTGGCTTGCTGGAGCAAATTATGCTATAACAGGAGCAGAAAAAGATAATTATCATGATTCAGAATTTGCTCTAGATTCCTTAATGTTTGGAACAGGAGTGAAATATAAACATAATGATAGTTTAGAATTATTAGGTTCAGTTGCTCATTATTTCTATAATAGTTCTAATTCATCAGATGGTGATATTGAATATATAAAAGAAACAACAGTGTTAGGTGCAGGCTTTACATATAAATTTTAAATTATTTTTAACCTTTTGATATGTAAAAAACATAGAAAAAAAATAAGAATAGTGTTATAATACTTTATTATTTATTTTATAATTAGTATTTGTAAGGGGGATAACACTTATGCCAAAAAAAGCAATATTTAAAAAGAAACAAATTCATAATAAAGCTTATGAACTATTTGAAAAATATGGACTGGAAGAGATAACAGCAAGAAATCTTGCTAAAGCTTTAAATGCTTCCCCAGCACCTATTTATAGTTGTTATAAATCAATGACTGAGCTTAAAGATGAACTTATAGAAAGGGCTAAAAAGAAATTTTTAGAATATTTAATAAATACAGAAACTGATTTTGTATTTTTAAATATAGGCTTTGGTATTTGTCGTTTTGCAAGGGAAGAAAAACAACTATTTAAAAGTATTTTTTTCAAAGGTATATCTTATAGAGACTTAATTAGAGAATTTAGAGATTTAGTTATTTTAGAAATAGAAAAAGATATAAGATTTAAAGATGTGGGAAAAGAAGCTAGAAGTGAGATGTTTTTAGATTCGTGGATTTATGTTCATGGACTTTCTACTTTAGTAGCCACAGGTTATTTTGATGAAATTAGTGATGAAGAAATAAAAAAGAGAATTTTAGAAGCACCAGGAGTTCTTTTATATAAAAGACTAGAGCAAGAGAAAATTAAGTAAAATAAATAAAAATAATGAAAAGGATTTAAGCACTATGAAAAATAGAGTTTAAATCCTTTTTTTATTTTATTCTTTTTCAAAAATATCTATGTTCACATCAACAGTTATTAATAATTCTTTTAATTTAAAAAGTTTATTTATGCCTTTTTGTGGACTTCTCCATCTATAGGGAGTCATATTAAAAAGATTTACTATACTTTCATTTTCTAATATTGTAGTTTCATAGGTTAAATTAACAGTTTTTATATGTTTAAAAATATTTAGACTTTCATCTGATGAAGGAAGATAAAAATCTTTTTTGATGGTTTCATAAACCACTTCTTTTAGCTCTTGTAAATGATTTTCTCCTGTTGAAACTACAATAAGATGACCACCTTTTTTTAGAGTTCTAAAATTTTCTTCTGAAATAATTTTAGCAAACATACATGTTATAAAATCTAAAGACTCATCAGTTATAGGGAGATGATTAGCACTAGCAACTAACCAATTTATAGATTTATAAGTTTTAGCACCTGCAATTACAGCTTCTTTGGAAATATCAATAGCAGTTATATTCACATTTTTATTTTCTAATTCTAAGTTTTGTTTTATAAGCTGAGTATAGTACCCTTCTCCGCAACCTATATCAAGTATATTTAAAGAATCTTTTATTTTAGAAAATTCTAAAATAACTTTATTTATTCCCTGTGCAATTCCTATATAATAATTATTTTCTAAAAATTTTTTTCTACTTAAAACCATTTCCTTGTTGTCACCAGGTATCTTACTATTTTTATGATTTGACAATAATAAGTTAGTATGACCAAACTTAGATATATCAAAACTGTGGTTATTTTCACAAATATAATTCTTTTCTAATTTCTCTAATTTTTTTTTACATAAAGGACAAGCTATCATAAAACTCCTTTGTTAAATTTTTTTTCTAATTATCTTATCTAGTTCCATAAATAAAGTTGAAACTAGAGCTAAAGCTAAACAAATTCCAATATGATATAATCCAAAACTATCTGTTATACTAAAATATTTACGTGTGAAAGAGAAAAGACTTACACTATAAATCGAAAAACATACAATAATAGCACCTATAACATATTTATTAGAAAAAAATCCAAGTTGAGCAATTGTAGAGCTATAACTTCTTGCAGGTAAAGTTTGCAAAATTCTTGAGAATATAAGTGTTGAAAAAGCCATAGACATACCTAAGGTTTCATGAGCTCCACCTATAAATTGAGCGATAACAGTAACAATACCGATAAAAATTCCTCTAGTTATAATTATAGCATAGTTCTTTGTACTAAACAAAGGCTCTTTTGAATCACGAGGACTATGCTCCATAATATTTTTTTCCTGAGGCTCAAGTCCAAGGGCAATAGCTGGAATAGAATCGTTTATTAAATTGATAAATAATAGTTGAAGAGGAGAAAAAGGAACTGCCCATCCAGCAAACAAAGAAAATAAGATTGCTATAATTGCTCCTAAATTTCCAATAAATAAATAAGTTATAGAATTTTTTATATTATTATAAACTGTTCGTCCAATAGAAATTGCATGAATAATAGTAGCAAAATTATCATCTGTTAATATAAGTGAAGAAGCGTCTTTAGCTACATCTGTTCCGCTTCCCATAGCAATTCCAATATTAGCTTGTTTAAGTGCAGGAGCATCATTAACACCGTCTCCTGTCATAGCTGTAATCTTATTTTTATTCTGCCAGGCTTTAACTATTCTAATTTTATTCTCAGGAGAGACTCTAGCATAAACAGATATTTTATCTAAATTCTTATCTAGCTCAGCTTCTGTTAATAAATCTAATTCCAGACCAGTAATAGAGATATCATCTTTTTCCATAAGACCAATATTACGTGCAATAGCTGCTGCAGTAGTTTTGTGGTCTCCAGTTATCATAACGACCTTGATTCCAGCAGATTTAGCTTCACTAATAGTGGAAAAAACTTCTTCCCTTGGAGGATCTATCATAGCAACTAAACCTATTAGTACTAAGTCATTTTCATCTTCAAAAGTAGGAACAAAGTTTTCATCATTGATTCTTTTATAGGCTAAGGCTAGAACTCTCAAAGCATTATTAGAAAATTCTTCATTTTTATTTTTGTAATCTTCTAATATACTGCTAGTAATAATTTCTTCCTTACCGTCTTTAAGGGCATATTTACACCTGTTAAGAACTATATCAGGGGCTCCTTTAACAAACATAAGAACGTCGTCTTTAATCTTGTGTACACTACTCATAATTTTTCTAGTAGAATCAAAGGGTAGTTCTCCAATTCTTTTGAAATTATTTCGAGTATTTTCAATATCAATATTATGCTTAATAGCAAAATTTAGTAATGCTAATTCTGTAGGATCTCCTATTTCCTTTTCATCTTTTCCAATAAGAGAGTCATTTACAAGGGTAGACCCCATTAAAAAAAGATGTTTATGGTGATTTTCAGAATGATTCCAAGTTATTTTTTTTTCTTCTGTAGTAAAATCATTTACACCATACATAAAATAATCCACAACAGTCATTTTATTTTGAGTTAGAGTCCCAGTTTTATCTGTACAGATAACAGCTGTTGAACCTAAAGTTTCCACAGCAGGAAGTTTTCTTATTATAGCATGGTTCTTTGCCATAAGATTTGTCCCAACAGATAAAACAATAGTAACAATTGAAGAAAGAGCTTCTGGAATTGCAGCAACTGCAACTGCAACAGAAAACATAAAAGCACCAATAATAACAGAGTATAAATTATAGTTTTTTTCTATTAAAAATGCTTTACCTAAAAGAATTACAAAAATAATAATAGAGAGAAATAAAATACCTATTCCTAATTTTTTAGTAAAAGCTTCTATACTTATTTGTAGAGGAGTCATTGATTGAGTAGTTTCATCCATAAGAGTAGCAATTTTACCAATTTCTGTATTCATTCCTGTTGCTGTAACAACAAAAATAGCTCTACCATATACGACCATAGTTCCAGAAAATACCATATTTTTTCTCTCAGCAATAGAAGAATCTGAATTAATAGTATCAGAAATTTTCAAAATAGGTTCAGATTCCCCAGTTAAAATACCTTCCATAACTTTTAGACTTCCTGATTCTAAAATTCTTCCATCAGCAGGAATATAATCCCCTGTTTCTAAAATAACTAAGTCTCCAGGAACTAAATCTTTAAGCTCAATAGTCAATTTATTTTTATCTCTAATAACTTTAACACTAGGAGTGGATAATTTTTTTAAAGCAGCTAATGAACCTTCAGCTTTTTTGGTTTGAACTACTCCTAAAATAGAATTTAAAATAAGAACCACTAAAATAATAAAAGAATCAATAAGATGTCCAGACAATATTTGAATACCTGCAGCAATAAGTAAAATAATAACTAATGGATCTTTAAAAGAATCTAAAAAAAGTTTCCAAGTTGGAATTTTATTCTTTTCTGTTAATTCATTTAGTCCATATTTATTAGTTGCATTAAGTAAATTCTCTTTGCTTAAACCTTCTAAACTAGAATTAAAAATTTTTAAAACTTCTTCACTACTTTTTTTATAGTACATTTTTCCTCCAATATTTTATTAATATATAAAAAAAGACCTGTAAAATAGATTTTCGCTATTTCACAGGTCTTGCTTACAAAACTGAAAGTTATGCTAATTAACCGAGTGATAAATCACTGTGCTGACGATTAATTACTGTTTTAAACAGTAGCTACTCCCCTGAGAGTAATCTTATACTAGCATTTTTATAATTATAATGTCAATGATTTTTATTTTTTATAATTTTTAGGAAAATACTTAGTATGTAAAAGTTCATGAGCTTTTCTACTCATAGGATGATCTAAATACTTGTCATATAGTGCTTGCACAGAAAGATTTTCATGAGACCTTCTAATAGATAAACTTCTATCTATTGAATTTAGTCCTTCAACTCTTTTTTCTAGTATCTCTTGTTTTTTTATAGCTTTAGGTTGTCCACCGCCACCGATACACCCACCTTGACAAGCCATAATTTCAATAGCATGAAAAAATTCTTCTCCAGCTTTAATTTTATCTAGCATTTTTCCAGCCTCTTCAAGTCCGTGAGCAATTCCAATTCTTAAATCAATATGCCCAATAGAGAGCTCTGCAATTCTAAATCCATCCCAACCTCTTAATGCTTCGAATTCTATATTATCTAATCTTTGACCTGTTAAAGTTTCTACAGTTGTTCTAGTTGTTGCTTCAATAACACCACCAGTTCTTCCAAAGATAATTCCAGCACCAGAGTACTCACCAAGAGGAGTATCAAACTCATCATCTTCCAGTTCGTTTAAGTTGATTCCAGCATCTTTAAAAATTTTAATTAATTCTCTTGTTGATATTACATAGTCCGTATCGAAATTGTCTCCTCTTGAGAATTCGCTTCTACCAGCTTCGTGTTTTTTAGCAAGACAAGGCATAATAGCAACAACAGAAACTTGATTTCTTTTATAACCTTTTTCTTTAGCCCATATATCTTTAGCCACTGTGGAGAAAATAGACATAGGAGATTTAACAGAAGAAGGAACATCTAGCATATCAGGATAATTTTTTTCAAAGAAATTAACCCAAGCAGGGCAACAAGAAGTAAGTATAGGTAGTCTCACACTGTCATCTCCTCTATAAAAAGCCTCTAGTCTATGCTGAAATTCAGTTGCCTCTTCCATTATAGTAAGGTCAGCTGCCCATGAAGTATCAAAAACATAGTCAATACCTAATTGTCTTAAACCAGCTACTAATTTTTTTTCAACATTATCTCCAGCCTGATATCCAAAAGCTTCTCCAATTGCAACTCTTACAGCAGGAGCAACTTGAACAATAACAACCTTACTAGGAGTGGAAATATCTCTTAAAAGATGAATACTGTGATCACCTTCAAATATAGCATTTACAGGACAAGCAACAACGCATTGACCACAATAAGTACAATATTCATTATCTATTTTATGTTTCTTTTTAATATCTCCACTTATACAGTGAACAGGACATACTCTTTTACATGCTGTACAACCTATACATTTATCTGTAATTCTAAATTTAAGAAGTTGAATACATTGACCTGTTTTGCAATAATGATCTTCTATATGTTCTTCTAATTCATGATAAAATTTATCAATCATTTCTAAAATAAGATTATTTTTTTGTTTTAAAACATCTTTTATTTGCTCAGAAAGTTGTCTCATTAAATATATATCTCTAGTATTTGATTTACCTTTAGATATTCTATCTAAAATTCTTTTTACTCTTTCAACTTCGCCTAAAACTACATTATATTCAGGATATTTTGAAACTTTTCCAAGTAAAAATTCTATATAGAATTTAGAAAAAGCAACAATACAATCCTCATCTGAAAGAACAACAATAGATCTAGATTCAATATTAGAAAAGTTTGAACTGTGTAATGGTTTCTCAAAATGAGAAACAGTTAAAAATCCACCAAAAGGAATACCTAATTGAGCGGCTTTAAAATTCTTTTTATTTTTTATTCCACCAGCTAAGTCGATTATCTCTTTTAAAGTCATTTCATCTTTAACTTCATAAACTCCAGGATTTACAACACTTCCCCCAATGGCTACTACATTTTTATCTTGTGCTAAAGCAGTTTTTAATTCTTTTTCAGCAATGACTGAAAAAGATGAGTTCATATTGTTTTCATACGTTCCCTGATTCTTCTCTACCATTAAATTTCCTCCATAATATTTTTATATAAATCAAATCTTAATAATATTAATATACACGGAATAATTATAACATATTTTCTAAAATTCTAATAATCTTTTTATAAAGAAAAAGAGTAGTTAGAGATAAAATGATAATATCATGATTAATTATTAACCAAAAATTATTTGAAAGATTTTAGAGCTTTAACCCCTTCTAAAAAATAACTCCATGTATTTGCAATAGAGCTAATACTTACAGATTCTTCAGGAGTATGGGCACCTCTTATATTTGGACCAAATGAAATAATATCTACACCAGGTATTTTCTCAGAAAGAACTCCACATTCAAGACCAGCATGAATAGCCTTTAATCCAACTTTTTTTCCTGTTGTTTTTTCGTATACAGCTACAAAAATATCTCTTAATTTAGAATCAGGGTTATATTCCCAAGCAGGATAGTGGTCAGTGTCAGTAAAAGTAATATTTAAAGTTTTTGCTAAAACATTTAAACTTTCAATCATTTCTATTTTTTTACTAGCAACCGAACCTCGAATAGCACTTCTAAAAATTATTTTATCCTCATATTGCTCTATAACACCTAAATTTAGAGAACTTTCAACTAATCCTTCAATATCTAAACTCCATGAATTAATTCCAGAAGCATGTAAAGTAATAGCATCTATAATAGTGTTACTAGTTAATTTATTCATAGCCTTAGTTACTTTTTTAGAAATAATATTTATGTGTACAGTAGGTTCTGCAACTCTGTATTCTTCTTTGAAAATATTTTCCATTTTTTTAACAATAGATGTTAATTTTTCTAAGTTAGCTGAATTAGTTACTATAACTGCATTTGCTTCTCTAGGAATAGCATTTGCTTTGGCTCCACCAGTAATTTCAGAAATATTAAAATTTATATCTTTTCTAATTTCATTTAAAACTCTACCTAGCAATTTATTTGAATTAGCTTTTTGCAAATGAATATCAGCACCTGAATGTCCACCTTGAAGCCCTTTAATTTGAATTGAAAATCCTTCTTCCTTATTTTGAATTTCTTCCCACTGAACAGGAATCTCTAGGTTACCACTAGCACCGCCAGCACAACTTACATAAATTTCCCCTTCCTCTTCAGTGTCTAAATTAAGCATAAGTTTTCCTGATAAAATAGAACCATCTAAATTAATAGCACCAGTCATTCCCATTTCTTCATCAGCTGTTATTAAAACTTCAAGTGCAGGATGAGGAAAATCAGAGTCTAAAAGAGCAAGGGCAAAAGCTACTGCAATACCATTATCCGCTCCTAAAGTTGTTCCAGTTCCTTTTATTAAATCTCCATCTATTCTAAGTTTTATCCCTTCTTTATCAAAATCATGGATAGTATCTTGATTTTTTTCACAAACCATGTCCATATGCCCCTGTAAAATAAGAGTTGGTACATGTTCATAGCCAGTTGTTGCAGGTTTTTTTATAATTACATTTAAAAATTGGTCTTGAATAACTTCTAAATTTTTATCTTTAGCAAATTTAACTAACCAATCACTAACTTTTTGTTCTTTTTTAGATGCTCTAGGAATAGAACTTAATTCTTCAAAATATTTCATAACTCCTGCTGGTTCCAAATTTTTTAAAATATTCATTTAAATACCTCCTTGTTTTATGTGCAAATTACTTATTTAAATACTGTACTTTCTAAATATAGTATAACAAGTTCTAGTATAAAATTCAAATAAAGAAAAAAACATTTTAAATTGTAACATAAGTTACAGATTTATAAATATATTTTGTAGTATAATATTTTTATAAAAAGAAGTATAAAAAAAATAAACTTTAATGAGGTGTAATATGAAAAAAGAAATAAATCTTAAAAGTACAATTAAAGAAATAATAACTAAATTTCCAGATTTAATAGATATATTTATCAGTAAAGGATTTTCAGGGTTGAGAAATTCAAGTGATTTAGATACTTTAGGAAAAATATCTTTGGAAATGGCATTAAATATGAAAAAAATAGATGTTAATTTATTTAAAAAAATATTAGAAGATAGAATAAATGAAGATTTAGAAAATGTAGACCTAACACTTGTTGAACCAAAACAAATAGAAGGTGCTTTGACTTTAACAGGATTACTTCCTTGTCCTGTTAGAATTCCTCTTTTAGAAGAGTTTAAGAAATTTCTAAATAAAAATCCACAGTTGCAAATAAATTATGAGTTAAAAGCTGCTTCTTCAGGACTAGACTGGTTAAAAAATGATGTAATAAAAGCTAATCACCCAGATAAATTATCAGATATGTTTATATCTGCTGGTTTTGATCTTTTCTTTGATCAGGAGTTAATGGGGAAATTTAAAAAAGAGGGGATTTTTAAAGATCTTTCAGGTATTGAAAACTATAATACAGATTTTAACAATGAAAAAATTAATTTAAGAGATTCAAGTGGCGACTATTCTATGATAGCTGTTGTTCCTGCTATATTCTTAGTAAATAAAGAGGAATTGGGAGATAGAGAGTTTCCAAGAACATGGAAAGATATATTAAAGCCAGAATTTAAAAAATCAGTATCTCTTCCTATAGCTGATTTTGATCTTTTTAATTCAATATTAGTTCATATATATAAAGAATACGGGATGGAAGGTGTTAAATCTTTAGGAGGTGCTCTTTTAGAAAATCTTCATCCTTCACAAATGGTGAAATCAGATAAAAATAAAATTAATAGACCGACTATAACTATAATGCCTTATTTTTTTAGTAAAATGATTAAAGCAGATAGCCCTCTAGTAGTTCAGTGGCCAGAAGACGGGGCAATAATTTCACCAATATTTATGTTAACTAAAAAGGAAAAAGAAAAAGAACTAAAACCACTTATTGATTTTATGACTTCTAATGAAGTTGGAGAAATTCTTTCACATCAAGGTCTTTTCCCAAGTATACTACCAACAGTTATAAATCCTACAAAGGGGAAAAAATTCATGTGGGTAGGATGGGAATTTATTTATAACAACAATATTGGAAAACTTATAAAAGAATGTGAAAAAGTTTTCTTTGAAAATTCAAAGTAAGTGAGGAGATAAAATGTATTTAGTAACTATTTCAGGTCCCCCATCTTCAGGGAAAACCTCAATAATAATAAAAACTATAGAAAGTTTAAAAGCAAGAAAATTAAGAGTAGGAGTAGTAAAATTTGATTGTTTATATACTGATGACGACATACTTTATGAAAAAATTGGAGTACCTGTAAAAAAAGGTTTATCAGGACCACTTTGCCCAGACCACTATTTTGTTAGTAATATTGAAGAAGTTGTTCAGTGGGGAGTAAAAGAGAAATTAGATGTTTTAATTACTGAAAGTGCAGGTCTTTGCAATAGATGTTCACCTTACATAAAAGGTGTAAAAGCTGTTTGCGTAATAGATAATTTAAGTGGGATAAATACACCTAAAAAAATAGGACCAATGCTTAAAACTGCTGATATTATAATAATAACAAAGGGAGATATAGTTTCACAAGCAGAAAGAGAAGTTTTTACTTCTAGAGTAAATACAGTAAACCCTAAAGCTATTACCATGCATATCAATGGTTTAACAGGACAAGGAGCATATGAATTTTCTTTACTTCTCACTGATGAAAATGAAAGTTTAACTTCAGTAACAGATAAAGAATTACGATTTTCAATGCCCGCAGCACTGTGCTCATATTGTCTTGGAGAAAAAAAAATAGGAAAAGACCACCAATTAGGAAATGTAAGGAAAATTGATTTAGGAGAATAAAAAAATGATAATAAGAGAAAAAATAAATACTTATAAAGTAAAAGAACTAATAGAAAAATATCCATTTTTAAGTGAATTTATCGAGTCAAACTTATTTGGTATAAAAATTAATCAGAATAAAAATATTGAAGAGTCTATACAGGAAATAAAAGAAGAAATTTTAGAAGATAAGGCAATAGATTTAGAAGAATTTATGCTTTCCCTAGTAATATTTACAAATCAGATGATAGAATTTCTAGGTATTACAGATAATAATGTTAATAATATTACTATTGTTTCTGGTTTTAATAAATTAGGGGAGAAAGAAGGGTTTGAAACTCTAACTATAAATAAAGGGGAAATAATTGCTATTGTAGGTCCAACAGGATCAGGAAAAAGTAGACTCCTTGCAGATATTGAATGGGGTGCTAGGGGGGATACACCGACCAAAAGAACAATACTTATAAATGGAGAAGTATTAGATACAAAAGCAAGGTTTTCATCAAGTAATAAACTAGTTGCACAACTTTCTCAAAATATGAATTTTGTAATGGACTTATCTGTAGGTGAATTTATAGAACTACATGCAAGTAGTAGATTAGTAGAAAATCCAGCTGATATAGTTGAGAAGATATTTAAGCAAGCAATTGATTTGGCGGGCGAACCTTTTACTTTAGATACTCCTATAACTAGCTTAAGTGGTGGGCAGTCTAGAGCACTTATGATAGCAGATACTGCTATTTTAAGTGCTTCTCCCATTGTATTAATAGATGAAATTGAAAATGCAGGTATAGATAGAAAAAAAGCTTTAGATTTACTTATAGGAAATGATAAAATAGTTTTAATGTCAACACATGACCCGATACTGGCTCTTATGGCAGACAAAAGAATTATTATTTCCAATGGTGGTATAGATAAAGTGATGGACATAACTAATGAAGAGAGAAATATTTTATTCGAACTTCAGAAGTTAGATAGTATTTTACAAGAAATGAGAAATAAATTGAGATTTGGAAAAAAATTAGAGTTAAAAAAATAATAAATATTAAAGTGGAAAAAAGTAATATATAAATGGTTTATATTATAAAAATAATAAGTTGAGTATGGGAATAATATATGTTATAATTAGCTGTAAAGAATAAAACATGGGAATGTAAAGGTTTCGACGGGGTTGTTATGCTATAAATAGCAAGTCAGGTTGACCGCTGTGAGAGGTTAACTCATCTTTTAGATGACAATAATAATTACGCTTTAGCTGCCTAGTTGCAGCTTGCCTCTAGTATTTCTCTTCTGTAAGAGATACTAACCGAGGTATAACCCAAATACAGATTACCTATTCGGACTCCTTTAAAGTCATAGGGACATCTCAAAGGATAGTTCTTATTCACCCTGTTTACGGGCGGAATTTGAGCGAACTCTAATTGTAAACTAAACTTGTAGAAGTTTATAGTAGTAGCAGTTTCGGACATGGGTTCGATTCCCATCATTTCCACCACACTTATCAATGACAGTGAAAAGCAAGTTTAAATTTACTTGGATATTATCATTATCTATTTTTATACTCTCAATGAAAGTATTTACAACATTCTTTATTAATATTATGTCTTTTGATTCTAAATCAGTAGACATTTTTTTTATATACTTTTTTATTTTATCCTTATCTAAAAAATTTTTTTCTATTTTGATGTTACTTTTTTTTATTTGGGTTTTCGCAAGCTGCATTTCTAATTCACTATTTTTTTTATCATATATTTCTTCAAGTAATTTTCCAATCAAATATCTTTCTAACATAGCTTCCATTTTCTTTTTTATTATTTCTTCTTCTCTATCCAGTTTAATAATTTGATCCTGCATAGTTTCATCATTTGATTTTAAATATTCATAAATCTTATCTGCTATTTCTTCAAGGATTTCTTTTTTTAATATATTATCTCTAATTTCCTTGAAAACATGAGCCTCTAATATCTCTTTTCTTATAGATTTGCAATCACATACAGACACTTTATTTTTCCTATTCATGCAGTAATATCCCCGTGAGACACTTTTATCTCTATTTACACTTCTATGACCTCCTGCATAGTTACCACCACAAACACCACAAGTGATTAATCCACTTAAATAATAATTGCCTTTTGTTTCATGCTTTACATTTCTTTTTCTAGTTAAGAATTTATTAGTAACAGCTTTAAACATCTCTTTTTCAATTATAGCTGGAAGACCATTTTCAATTCTAATTTCTTTATTTGTATTATTTCCTTTCTTATCTTTTTTACCATAGATATAATTACCAATATATTTTTCATTTAACAAAGTATCTCTAATAGAAACTTTATTAAAATTATTTCCTCTCTTATTTTTTAATCCACAATCATTTAATTTTTTAGCTATTTGAACATAACCTAACCCCTCTAAAGCATGTTTAAATATATTTCTAACAATCTCTGCTTCTTCCTCATTGATTATATACTTCTTATCTTTAACATCATATCCTAAAGGTGGTATTCCGCCATTGTGTAAACATTGTAAAGCATTTTCATTTAAACCTTTTTTTACTTCTCTTGCTAAATTTAAAGAGTAGTACTCTGCCATTCCCTCTAAAACAGATTCCATCATAGCAGACTCTGGAGAATCATCTAAATTCTCCAGGACTGATATAACCCTAACGCCATTATCTTTAAGCTTCTTTTTAGCAATCGCAGAATCATATCTGCTTCTTGAAAATCTATCTAACTTGTGCACAAGGACACCATCAAAATTATTATTTTTAGAATCATCTATCATTTTATTAAAAGCAACTCTATCATTAGTGCTTTTTCCACTTTGAGCTTCATCTATATATGTTTCTACTAGCGTATGGTTTTCTTTCTCACAGAACTCTCTTATAGCTCTTAGTTGTGCCTGGATACTTTCTTCTCTTTGGTTGTCTGAACTATATCTACAATAAGCTACCACTTTCATCTTTTTTACTCTCCTCTTTTTGATAATCTTCAGCTAGTAATTTAATAAATAATTGTAAAGTCACATTTTCCATTTTATCATCTCCACTTTTATAAAACAGCTAGAAATATAGCCAAAATTATATATCCATAATAAAGTTTTTTAAATTCCGTAATTTCGTACCTAGAATTAATTTTTAAAGTTCTTATTAATAATAGTAAACTTAATAATATAAAAATAATTTTTATAAACATTTTAAACCTCCTGAATTAATTCTATTATATATTATCTCTATATTTTCTGATAATAGCTCAAAACCTACACAATTCTTTTTCTGTTTATTAGCTTCTAATAAAACTGTACCACTCCCAAGAAAAGGATCTAAAACTAATCCATTTTCAGGGCACCCACTTTGTAGGCATCTTTTAGCTATTTCACTTGGAAAAGTTGAATAATGAGAATATTTAGTTCCAGTTGTGCCTATTCTCCAAACAGTTCTCATTTTCCTTCCTTTGTCACTAGTTACAGCTAACCAATCTTTTCCAGTTCTCATACCTGATTTGCTTATTCCGGCTTTTAAATATGCATGGGATGTTGGAACAGTATTATTTTTGAAAGAATTTAATGTTTTTTCAGCGTACGGTTCATAAAGTTGATTGAAATAATATTTCTCTGATTTAGTAAAGAAAAATATTTCTTCATAATCATTTGTAAACCTATCTTTAACAGATTCAGGCATCACATTTGTTTTATTCCATATTATTTTATTTCTTAATCTCCAACCTCTTTTTACCATTTCCAATTGAAACATTGCTGGAATACCAATTAAACTTTTTTTCTTAGCTATACAATTTTCTTTTTTTAATATAATATTTTTTTCATCTTTATAAAAACCTTTTCTTCCTGTTTGAGAAATAGTATTGCTTCCACTGTAACTATCTCCTAAATTAACAAATAAAGTTCCAGTTTTTTTTAATGCTCTATAGACATCATCAAAAATATTACATAAGTTTTCTATAAATTCTTCTGGAGTTTCTTCAATCCCCATTTGCTCATTATGTCCATAATCTCTTAACCTCCAATAAGGAGGAGATGTAACAACACAATCAATACTTTCAACAGCTAAAGTTTTTATTAAATTTACTGTATTTCCTTGAATTATTTTATTTAATTCTGAATTCATGTTTTTAAACTCCTTTTATTAATTGTTTTCTAAAATAATATATTCCCCATTTGGATATATTTTTAATTTTTTAATGTTGCTGCATTTAAAAAATCTTGCTTTTATATCCCCAGAGTTTATAAATTTATTCCAAGCTTTATCAAGTTCTTTTTTTAGTAACTGTTCAGACTCTTTAGGTATATTATCTAAATAACCCTCTGAAAATTCGTCTACGGTTTCAAAAGCCCTCTCTTGGAAGTACTCTATCATATAATAGTATATATCAGACCCTGTATCTTCGTAATAGGTTGCTTCCCCCATAAAAACTACTACACTATCATTTTTTTCAAATTCCTCACAAAACTCGTTATCTTTAAATAAGTTCTCGATAACTACCGCTATTTCATCTCCTGCTATACTGTTGTAATACTCTTCATTAAAACTCCACGCGTATTTATCCATTTTAACTCTCCTGTTTTTTTAGTTTTGAATTCAATTCTTCTATTTCTCTTTCGTATGCTTCTGTAGATTCTTGAACTAATTCGTTGTATTTCCAAAGAATAGTATTCAAAGTATCCATAACACCTTTATAACCTTTAAATTCATGTGTCAAAACCACTAATTTACCTAGTGTTTCTGATTGTTCTGCATGTCTTTCTTTATCCGCAAATTCTGTATTAAAAAACATATCGTAAAAATTCTTTTTATGAAATATAGTCAGGTATTTTTCCTTTAATTCTTCCATAACTTCTTCTACCTCATGATTAAATTCAACTTTTTTTAATTCTTTATAAATTGTGTTTGTTTTTAAATTCTCTATTACATTTTCCATTTGCTTCTCCCATTTTTTTATTTTTTATTCACAAAAATAATGTTTTTATCCAACAAATATATAAAACTCTTAAAAGGTTTAGTTGCTTCTAAGCCTCTGTAAATTTCTATTTTTATTTCAATTTACATTCCCTTACACTTATTATTAAGATAGTCATTTAGCTTCTCCACATGCAACTGCATATCATCCTCATTAGCTTCTAAAAGATTTAATAAGTTATAAGTTGCTGTGATGATATCTAAAGCTTCTCCTATAGCTAATTTTCTATCAAAATTAGATAGTAATTCCTCTTTTAGCTCTGAAATCTCTTCTTGAATTTTAAGAAACTGTTCTGCAGGTGTAAATTTTTCTGCTAATTTCACATAATTTTTAATTCTGTTTAAGTTCATGCTTAAAACCTCCTTATTTTTTATAGTTAATTTTTATTTATATTTTTTTAAATTTGATCTATGCTGTGATATTGAACCTGCAGTTCTCCCTAGTATCAAACTTAAATCTGCTAAACTGTAACAATAACTTAATATAAGTTCATTCTCTTTTGTTGTGTATTGCTTACAGTGATTTGAGTGAATATCAGGGTTATATCTGATACAGTCTTTTAAGTAAAATTCAGATTTGCTTTTCTTCATTTTTAGACTCCTTTTAAAATAAAATTAATCTACCCAAGATAATTTATTTTTTTTAAAATAAATTATCATTTTATGTTTGTATTCCTCAAGAAGTTCATGTTTTTTATTTTTATTTTCTTCTAAAAAATTTGTTAAGACAAGAGAGGGAGGATAGCCCATATCTAAATATGCTAACCAATTATTGCACGAGGCTTTAATAAGTTTTTTTTCTTTGTTTTTGTCTATAAAATTAGCTTTATTTGATTTAACAATTGATTTAAATATCCACTCTCCTAAAAGTGCTTTGTACATAACAGCATTAAAGTCATTAGCAAATTTATTAGCTACTTCAAGTTCTGTGAGCATATATATTTCTTCAAGTTTAGCTTCAGTTAAATTAGGTATATTTTTTACTATATTTTTTTTAGTAACTGAATTTATTTTTGTATAATTCTTTTTTTCTAAAAAATCATATCTGCTACTACTACTATTTTTTTCTTCTTTAGTAGTAGTAGTAGTCTTAATTGTATTACTAATAAAAGATGTATTACTTACCTCAACTTTTTCGTGGGGAGGGGTACCCATTTTTTTATGGGGAGGTAGTCCATTTTTGCATGGAGGGGTAATCATTTTTTTGTGGTTAGGGTCAGAAGATAATCCAGATTCAATTAATTTAAATTTGTCATTTATTTTTATAAATCTTTTTTCAACTTGTTTAGTTCCTTTTCGATAAACTAAAGTTACTGTAATAAAATTTCTTTTTGCTAATTTCGAGATTATGTTTGAAACAGTATCTTTACTTAGCCCTAAAAATTCTCCTAGGAATTGATTAGAGGCATAGCAGTCAGCATTTTCATTACACAAGCTATCTATTTCAATCAGTAAAAACTTTTCAGTCATATTAAGCTCTTTAGACAGCCAAATATTTTTAGGAATCCAAACTCCTTTAAATCCTCTTTCCATTTCTTTATTCATATTTATAAAAGCCTCCTAATATTTCATTCCAGTTAATTCACTTGCTATTTTAAATGCTTCATCTCTTGTATTTGTCCAAAATTCAAATACTTGTCCATTAGTCTTTAATCTTGTAAAATACTTACCATTTATTAATTTTGTATTCATAATATTCCTCCTAGAATTTAATTTAGCTAGGTATGGTTACAATAAAAATGTCGAGAATTTATTGAGTAGGTCATACCTGATTTAGTTTAAATTATAAATTTTTCTAAAATATAATATTCTTCCCCCCTATGAAAATTTTTAGTGTGATGATATGGAAATAAACAACCTTTTGAAACAGTAATTCCATTAGATAATTTTAAAGTTTTTTTTGTTTCTCCTATTATTTTTAAGAATTCTAATTCTTTAATCTTTTGAGAAACATCATCATAAAAAATTCTAACTATGGTTTTTTCATTTATTGAAACATTTAATTTTATTAGCGAACCATCACATATATTTAACATTTTTCAACTCCTAAAAAAATTATCAATTAATTAATATTAAGAATATAAAATTAATATTATTAACTTAATTGTAATAATAATACAATTTAATTATTTTGTCAATAATTAAATTATTAAATTTGTAATTTTTTTATTAGAAAACTATTAAAAAAAATGTTATAATAATAAAAAAATATAGGAGGTTAAACTAATGATAAAAATTAAACTACATTTATTAATGGCAGAAAATAGAATGTCTCAAAAAGATGTTTCAGAAAAAACAGGGATTCACGCTCCAACAATTAACAAATATTATCATGATACTTATCAAAAAATGGATAAGGAACATATAGGATTACTTTGTAAATTATTTAATTGTAAAGTTCAAGACTTAATCGAGTATATTCCTGATAACCAAGAGTAATTTACTCAAGAGAGCTACCTAGAATGGTGGGGACCATTTTAAACATCTAAGTAACTCTATTTAGTAAACTACAAGGAGTTGATATGCCAAAAATAATATTGGAACCTAATAGAGTTAAAGAATTAAAATTAAGTAATAATGTAAATATTGAATTAAAAAATATTCATTCTATGATACAGCCTCAAAGTTCATTAGTGAAAAAAACTAATGAAATACTAAGACCATATCAAGCATTAGCAAATAAAATAAATAAAGAAATTTTAAGTAATAATATAAATATTGAATTAAAAAATATTCATTCTACGATACGGCCTCAAAGTTCATTAGTGGAAAAAACTAATGAAATACTAAGACCATATCAGGTATTAGTAAATAAAATAAATAAAGAAATTTTATTTACTAATATTTTTTTTAATCAAATTGTATTAAGTCCTACAATTAAACAGTTAGTAGATAATATTATTAAGAGTTCAGAATATTCTCTTTCTAGAAATACGATTTCAAAAGAAATGAGAGAAACTATTGATGAAATGAGGTTTTTACCTAAAAAATTAAGTAAAAATATAATGAAGTTTGAAGATACTATTTCAAAAATAACTAAACTAGAAGATAATAAAAATACTGAAAATGTTGAAATTATAATGGAATCATTAGGAGTAACTTTATCTCCAGAAACAATAATAGATTTTTCAAATACTCCTGATTTTAAAGATTTATATCAAGATTATCCAGAACTTAGTGAAAATAGTAATGATGATTTATATTTGAAATATCTAAAAAAAATTGTGATAATTCTAATATTTTTTATCATATATAATTGTCCATATTTCGAAAAAATACCAAAAATATTTGAAGCTTTAAATCATCTTATTTTTATTATTAAGTTACTAGATAAAAAATAAAGTAACTTAACTTAAGTAATATATAAAACAGATCAACTCCAAGAAACAAATATCCAATATATAAAAAATTTTTGTCCGATATTTTTTGATATGTAAAAACTGTGTATGTAATAATAAAAAATGTATTTTTAAGTTCGTAATAGTTTGGCTCTTTTAGAAAAATATCTAAGAAATCCATATTTCCTCCATTTAAATCTGATATTTAGTTAGTACATTTTTTAGATGATTTATTTTCAAATAAAATTTATCTTAAAATAAAAATAAGCTATTTAAAATTTGGTATAATTAATTTACATAAAAAATACCTCTCTAAAAAAAAATTGACTTTTAGGGAGGTATGAACTATAATAACATTGTCGAGAAGTTATTGGGTGGGTTCATACCTGCCTTTTTTTATTTAATAAATTTTGTAATAATAATTTTTTTTCAACACTTGAATTTTCTATTCTAAGTTCCTTTCTACATTTAACTGAATATTCAATTAAATACTCTCTTAATTTATCATCTTCATTTTCAAAGTATAGTTCCATTTCATGAATTTCTTTTAACTTTACAATATATTTTTTATTAAAATCTTTTATTTCATTTTTAAGTTCAATAAGCTTTAAAATATTAATTTCAGAATCAATTAATACTTCTTCCAATCTTTTTTCGAAGTTTGACATCATTGATTGATACCATATGAATGCTCCATGACTTTTAGCTATTCTTTCATCATCTAACTTGTCTATTACTTCCATGTGTCTTAAATGCTCTTCAAAAGTCATTACACGCCCTTGCATATTCATGCTTCTTTCTAACTCCGAAGAATAAAAATTTTCTACTCTTGCCATAAAACCTCCTTTGCGATAGTTAGAGATGTTTCATCTTCTAAGCTAGCTGCTATAGCTGTATATTTGTGTTCTTTATACTCGATAGTTATAACTTTATTTTTTAAAAGAGATATATCTGTAAAATAATTTTCTATTATATCTTCTGTAAAAATAACTGCTCCTTGATCAAACTCACCTAAACTATTCATTTCTTTTATAAAATCTCTTAGTTCTAAATGATTGTTTTGTTCTTTAGTCATTGTTGGTTCCTCCTTATCAGAATTATATTTTAATTTATCCTATTTTTATTAAATAAAAATAAAATTTATCATGATATACTGTTTTATAACCATTAACAAACGGTTATTGGTTAGAAAAAATTTTTTTTATTTTTTCTATTGTTTCTAAATGATTTTGCTTTATTCTTATATACATCCATTCTCTAGATATACCCAGTTCAAAAGCTAATGATTTCATTGTTTTTTTGTTTTCCAAACATTTTATTTTGATATCTGTAATATTCATAATTCCTCCTTCAACCTATTCACTAATGATAATAGCATATGGTATTACCAGTTGTCAATAGAAATAAAAATTATTTCTTTTAATCATGTTCACAATTGTTAATTAGTAAAGTATAATATAAAATATTAAAATATAAAAAGAGGAGTCACTTTATGGATGATTATATTGTTCCAGAAAAAATTAGAAAAGAATTAGGATGTTATTTAAGAAATCAGAGAGAAAAAGAATGTTTAGGTCTAAATCAACTAGCGCTAAAGTTAGATATTGTTAGTTCTCTTTTATCTAAATTAGAAAATGGAAAATTGTTAAAAATAAATCCTTTTTTGCTGAAAAAGATTTCAATTGGACTAAAAATTGACTATCGAGAACTCTATGTAATGATAGGATATCTAAACGAAAATCATTTTAAAGAAACTTATGAATTAAAAATAAAACTTGAAGAGTGTGAAAAAAAATTATCAGAAGCTACTTCCAGTTTACATGTTAGTAAAAATAGTGGTGTTATAGGAAATAATAATTCACATATTAATATAGGGAACAAAACAGAAGCTAGAAATGATGATTTTGATATAAGTGGCTTAAATGATGAGAAATTAAAGCAATTAAGAAGTTATGTTAAATTTTTAAAATCAGAATAATTTAAAACAGTTATATTTGTTATGATGTAAAATAATACAAGTAAAATACAAAGATATCACTTCATAAAAGTGAGGGTTAAGAGATGAATAAATATATAATAGAAGAATCCGTAAGAAAAAAATTAGGAAGTTATATTAGAGAGATAAGAGAATCAAAAAAAATTGGATTAAATCAATTGGCAGTAAAAATAGATGTTGTAAATTCATTAGTTTCAAAATTAGAGAATGGTATAACACAAAAAATAAGTCCATTCCTACTAAAAGAAATTGCCTTAGGTTTAAATATAAATTATAAAGATTTATATAAAATTGTTGGTTTTTTAGACGAAAATGATTTTAAAGAAGCAGAGTTATTAAGAAACCAAATTGAAGAATACCAAGAAAAATATGCTACCAATAATCACAACAACGGAAGCCAAATAATAGGCTCAACAATCTCAGGTAATATTGATAACAGAAGTAATGTTTTAGTAGATTTAACGAGAAATAAATTAGATATAATAGATGTAGAAACGATTTCTAAATTATTTGATTTAAATGAAGAAAAATCAAAAGAATTAATAAAATATCTAAAATACTTAAAATCCGAATAAATACTATAGAGGATTCTAAGTAAAAAAATAGATTAAACATAATAGGGGGAAAAATGAAATTAACTGAAAAAAAATGGTTTACAGTTGTGATGTGTTTTAGTATTTGGCCAGTAGGACTATATTTATTATGGAAGAAGGACTTGTTTCCTAGACAAGGGAAAATAATCTTAACAATAGTAGCTGTAATTTTTCCATTCTTTTGGCTATCTGGAAAATCAGAAGTACCAGCTAAACAAGAAGTGAAAATAGAGCAGCAACAAACTAAAGAGGAAACTGTGAAAAATGAACCTAAAGATACGAAACCTCAATATATAATTGATATAAAAGAAAGTACAATAGACCCTGGAGAATATTCTGCAAATTCTAGATTTGAAGCTATGGCGTCAGATGACGGAACATTAGGAAATAGTGTTATAAGAATGGTTTATACTCTTAAATATTTACAAACAACCTATCCTGCTGGAAAATGGTTCTATATGGAATTACTTGATAATAATGGAAAACTTATAATGGCATCTAATTTTAAAAATGACGGAAAAGTAGATTTAGTTAATTTATCAACTAATGTTGAATTAGTAAAAGAATTAATGGGAAAAGCTAATGTTAATATTCCAAGAGAATACAGGGCAAAAATAAACTCATTTATAGAGAATAACCATATTCCTATGATGTAAATTATAAAAAATTGAGGGAGCATTTTATGAAAAAATTAATAACTTTAGGATTGTTGACTTTAACAGTTATTTTATCTGCAAGTAATACAGTCTATATAACACCTAAAGGAAAGAAATATCATAGCTCAAGAGAGTGTAGAACTATTAAAAGAAGTAAGAGTGTTCAAGAGGTTAATATTAAGAATGTTGGTGGTAGAAAGGCTTGTGGGGTTTGCTAAGTGTTGGAAAATTGGGTTTGGAGTTGAGAAAAAGTTGATAAATGAAAAGGCAAAGAAATATTTTGAAGAGGGAAATAAAAAATATAAATTAAAAGATTATGAAGGAGCCATAGCAGATTTTAGTAAAGCGATAGATATAGGTACTGAATTTAAAGAGGCTTATTATACTTATAGAGGAATTGCTAGATGGAACTTAAAAGATTATGAAGGAGCCATAGCAGATTACAGTGAAGCACTAGAAATAGATCCAAAATATAAAGAGGCTTATTTAGGTAGAGGAAATGCTAAAAGGAGCTTAAAAGATTATGAAGGAGCGATAGCAGACTATACTGAAGGACTAAAAATAGACCCAAAAGATGCGCGGGCTTATATAAATAGAGGATTTTCTAAAAGAAACTTAGAAGATTATGAAGGAGCGATAGTAGACTATACTGAAGGACTAAAAATAAATCCAAAAGATGCGTGGACTTATATAAATAGAGGAATTGCTAAAAGGAACTTAAAAGATTATGAAGGAGCGATAGCAGACTATACTGAAGGACTAAAAATAGACCCAAAAGATGCGTGGGCTTATAATAATAGAGGAGTTGCTAAAAGGAACTTAAAAGATTATGAAGGAGCGATAGTAGATTATAATGAAGCACTAGAAATAGATTCAAAGTATAAAGAGGCTTATATAAATAGAGGAATTGCTAAAAGGATCTTAAATGATTATAGAGGAGCGATAGTAGATTATAGTGAAGCACTAGAAATAGATCCAAAGTATAAAGAGGCTTATATAAATAGAGGAAATGCTAAAAGAAACTTAGAAGATTATGAAGGAGCGATAGCAGACTATACT
>JBOFOQ010000057.1:0-3007 GCA_051659505.1 Fusobacteriaceae bacterium | reverse complement strand
ATTGTTCTTCTTTTTAAATGGAAATTCTTTTGATATAAATATTAACTCTTCATCTATATCATGTAGTACAGATTTCTTTATTATAGAATCTATATCAAACATGGATAATAATGTATCTAGAACTACTTAACATTTATATTTTGGAATATTATAGTCTTCTATTATCGTTTGTGTCAATGAATTTATATTATACACTAATAACTACCTCTATTTTTCTTTAATATTATTGTAATTTATGCTTTATTTAATAAATTCCTTTTTTTATAAAATACTTATTTTTGTATGTAATTATATTTTGTATGATATGACTTTTATACTTGTAGGTGTGTGAACTAATATTATTTATATTCTCAATACATCACAGGAGTCAACGTCTTCAACTTAAGAAAATTGAATTAATTATTTAAATTTAAGTATCCCAATTTATACAATACATTATAATATATATCTAATAATTAATGACAATAGATGAATATTAAAGCTATTTAAAGACACTAAAAATAATGAGACTAAATAAATTGGAAAACTAAATAAAAATGTATTTACTCGGAATAGGGAAATGTCATTTGATAGTATCCTTAGATTTATTATGAATTTGAAAGGTAAGACAACAACTATGGAATTAAAGAATTATATTTCGACATCAATCGCGTACCCCTCGGGGTTTTTCTGAGACACACAGTGGCTCAGTTGCTAATATAGATTAAATTGTCTTTGCTAAAATGCTCCATTGCTTTTATTATTTTTTTCCAACTTTCTTCATCTAGGTTTTTAGTTTTCATGTTTTTAACACTTACACCAGTTTTTTTAGTTATATTTCTCATAAATACCTGCATATTGGTCATTTCTCTACTTATAAACAAGACTTTTTTACCTTGTTCCATGCAATTTATCATAATCTGAAGTGCTAGTGCTGTTTTACCTACACCACTTCTAGCAGCTATAGTAGTTAATTCCCCTTGGAAAAGGCCTCCTATCATTTCATCTAAATACTCAACCCCAAATTTTATACCTAAAGACTCTTTATTTTCCAGAAAATTATATAATTTCTCACAAATTTCCCCTATACTATCTCCCCCATCAGAAGCCTCTGCCTCTAAAATCATTTTCATTTCATTTTCAAATTTATAAATAGCTAAATTGATATCTTGTCCTTCTCCTATATTTTGAAAAAGGGTTGTACAATTTTTGATAATGAATCTTCTTATATATTTTTCTCTCAAAATATCTATATGAGTTTCTATAGCATAACTGGCACTCATTGCCACTAAATTGCTTAAATAGCTAACATTAATTCCGTAGCCCTTTTCTGCTACTTTACTTGCTATGGTTTGTATGTCTAAGGTTTGCTTATTTTTTCGTAGCTCTTTCATAATGTTAAATATGCATTTGTTGTATTCCACTGTAAACATATCCTCTTTTAAATCCTCTAATTTGTATCCTATTGCCTCTTCTACCATGAAACTTCCTAAAACACTTTGTTCTATATTTATTGCATTTAAAACTTCCATAAACTTTTCCCCCTAAAATTTAAATTCTATATCCCAAATTTCTTCACTTTCTGTAGTATCACTAGTTGATACTGTTTCCTCATTTAGATATGCTTCAAACTTATTACTAAACAATGTCTCTGGTCTTAGGTATTTTTGCATATCATTGTAGAGCCATTGATTAGTTTTGGTGTCTATTACTTTATAAAAATCTTCTTCTACAAATCCTTCTCTTAACCTAGCATTTATATAGCTTTTAGTCTTTTGAGTAGTTACTTTGAAGTTTTTTCCTGTTTTTTGATTTAAATAATCAATTATACGACAATATAATTCTTTTTTATTTAATTCTTTATTTAAGTTCTTTATTTTATAGTTTTCACTTTCTATATCACTTACTGTATCGGTAACTGTATCATCTGAATTGTTCAAGGTTGCTTTTTGACTAGGTTTAACTGTATCGGTAACTATATCATCATCTGTATCGCTAACTGTATCACCTACAAGGTATTTATATACTGAATATTTTTTATGTGAATTGCCTTTTTGTATAGGTTTTATAATGTGTAGATTTTCAAATTCTTTTATACATCTTTGTGTTTTTGATCTGGACCATCCCAGTTCTTCCATTACCATGGTGGTGCTCATGGAAAATTGACCTTTAGGTAATTTACCTTGTGCTCTTGCTATGTTTTCTTTTCTCATTAGATAATGGTTCATTAGAATTTTATCTTTATCTTTTATACAGTCAAATTTTAAAATTTCTATGCTTACCATTTTGTAACTATAAGACACTAAAAACTCTCCCTTCCTAAGAACATCTTTTTATAGTTAAATTATAGTTCGATTAGTGTTCTTGTGCAACTTATTTTTTATTTTTTTCGCAATTATTTTCTATTAATATATTGGTAACTCTATTTTGTAATTTATTTTATATAATTTTTTTGAATATATTTTAAATTTTAAGAATAAAAATACCGCTTATTTGTTCTTGTATTTCTTGTTGCTAAACTTTATTCATTCGATAAAAACAGAACATTTTTCTGTGACATATATTTTATAAATAGGTTTTATAAAAATAAAAAGTTACTATTATAAACTCAACAAAAATAAGCCCTGGTACCAACATATACCCAACCACAAAGAACGCAAAATAGTCCTATATACTTTTCTTACTGTTTTTTTCATTATAAATGCTGGATTATTTTTGAGACACACAGTGATCAGTTGCTACCTGTACTAAAATTACACTGTAGTATAATTGTTTATACCATTTTATTATTATAATATTTATTAATATGTATTAAATTTTATCAATTGGAAATTATTATAAATAGTAAAATTTAATTTGGAATGGAGATATGCATGTTAACACTTATGAGATTCAATATTTTTTTAATCTTCTTATTTATATTTACTTATTTAATAATAAATATATATATAAATTATAAAAACAATAACAAATTAATAGTTTCTAATTTAATTAATATGGGATTTTTCTTTTCATTTTTATTTATTTT
>JBOFOQ010000056.1:0-18081 GCA_051659505.1 Fusobacteriaceae bacterium | reverse complement strand
TAAATACATGTGTTACCTCCACTAATGATTTTGTTTTGATGATAACTAAATTTTATCAGAAAGTGGAGGAAATTCAAAGAAAAAAATTAAGAAAAAGTCTTTGTTTTACTAAGTTATTTTAGTTTTACAATCGGCTAATGAAATAAATGATAACGGAGGAAAAAGTGTGTTAAATATATTTAAAATGGGGCCTTCACCTCATATAAGAACATCTGAAACAGTTGATAAAGTTATGTATGATGTAATAATATCTCTAATACCAGCATTTATAATGGCTTTTTATATTTTTGGAACAAGGGCAATAATTGTAACATCAATTGCAATGGGAACATGTATGATTGCAGAATATATCTGTGCTAAAGTTCTAGGTCAAGAAGCTACAGTATTTGATGGGAGTGCCATACTAACAGGAATTCTTTTTGCATTTGTTATTCCCCCTTACATCAACTTAATTTATGTGGTTGTAGGTTCTATAGTATCCATCGTTTTAGGGAAAATGATATTTGGTGGTTTAGGGCAAAATATATTTAACCCAGCCTTAGTAGGAAGAGCATTTGTTCAAGCTTCATGGCCAGTTGCAATTACAACTTTTGTCTATGACGGAAAAGTTGGAGCTACAGTTCTTAGTGCAGCAAAGCAAGGGATAGCTTTAAATGGAGCGTTATTAGAAACAGGAAATACTTATGTTCAAGCATTTTTAGGATATATGGGCGGTTCTCTTGGTGAAACTTCAGCACTGGCAATTTTGTTAGGCGGAATATATTTAATAATAAAAAAACAAATAGATTGGAAAGTTCCTCTTATAACCATAGGAACAGTATTTGTATTAACTGCACTTATGGGTCAGGATCCACTTTTACATATTCTTTCAGGAGGACTTTTCTTAGGGTCTTTTTACATGGCAACAGATATGGTAACTAGTCCATATACACCAAAAGGAAGAGCAATTTTTGCATTTTTCTTAGGAGTATTAATATCTGTAATAAGAGTAAAAGGTGGATATCCAGAAGGAACAGCATATGCAATTTTAATTATGAATGGTTTTGTTCCACTTATTAATAAATATATTGTTCCTAAAAAATTTGGGGCGGTGAAAGCATAATGGAAAAAAATAGATATGTGCATTATGGTTTAGTTTTAACAGGAATTGCATTTATTTCTGCTTTAATTTTAGCTACAGTGAACCAACTTACAGTTCCTTTAATAGAAGCAAATGCTAATAAAGTTATAAATTTAGCTAGAACAAAAGTTCTACCTGAAGCTAAATTATTTATAGAATCAGAGAAAAAAGAGACTAGTGGATTAGTTTTTATTCCTGGAAAAAATACAGAGGGTGTAGTTGTTGGTTACGTTGTAACAGCTTCAGAGAATGGCTATGCAGGAGCAATTCAATTTGTGCTAGGAATAGATAAAGTTGGAAAAATAACAGGATTAGATATAGTCTCAAGTCAAGAAACACCTGGCTTAGGTTCTAAAATAGCTGGAGAAGAATGGAAAGCGATTTGGAGAGGAAGAGACTCTACATATAAATTTGAAAAAGCAACTGACGCTTTTGCAGGAGCAACAATATCTCCTCAAGCAGTTTATACTGGTATAATAAAAGTTTTAAATGTCTATGAAAAAGAGGTGAAGTAATTGTGGCAACATCATATAAAGAGATATTAACTAAAGGAATAATTAAAGAAAATCCAGTATTTGTTCTTTTATTAGGACTGTGTCCAACCTTAGGAACAACTACATCAGCAATAAATGGAATGTCAATGGGACTTGCAACTCTTGTTGTATTAGCAGCTTCTAATTTTTTAATATCAGTATTTAAGAAAATAATACCAGATAAAGTAAGAATACCAGCATTTATTATGATAATAGCAACTCTTGTTACAGTGGTACAAATGATAATGCAAGCTTATTTACCAGATATTTATGCTGTATTAGGACTGTTTATTCCTCTTATTGTTGTTAACTGTATTGTACTTGGAAGAGCGGAAAGTTTTGCTTCAAAAAATGATGTGTTCCCATCTTTATTAGATGGGATAGGTTCAGGGCTTGGTTTTACACTAGCTTTAACAATATTAGGAGCTATAAGAGAAGTTTTAGGAAATGGAACTTTATTTAATGTAATTGTAACTCCTGAAGGGTTTACCCCTGCTTTAATTTTTATTTTAGCACCTGGAGCTTTTATAACTATTGGTTGTATAATAGCAGCTCAAAACTTTATAAAGCAAAAAAAAGCTAAGGAGGAACAAGTATAATGGATTTTGGAAAACTATTTTCAATTATAATAGGTTCAGTATTTATAAATAACTTTGTTTTTGCCAAATTCTTAGGAGTATGTCCTTTTATGGGAGTTTCAAAAAAAGTTGATTCTTCTTTGGGAATGGGAATGGCAGTAACTTTTGTTATAACATTAGCCTCAGCAGTGACTTGGGTAGTGTATAATTATATACTAGATCCTTTAGGTTTAGGGTATCTTCAGACAATATCATTTATATTAATAATTGCTTCATTAGTACAGTTTGTTGAAATGGCGATTCAAAAAACATCACCTGGTCTTTATAAATCCTTAGGTGTATTTTTACCACTTATTACAACTAATTGTTGTGTTTTAGGAGTGGCGATATTAAATATTCAAGAAAAATTAAACTTTATTGAAACATTAGTTACAGGATTTTTTGTAGCAATAGGTTTTACACTAGCTCTTGTTATGTTAGCAGGAATTAGAGAGAGATTAGAACACGCTGCTATCCCAGCACCATTTAAAGGAGTTCCCATTGCATTTATATCAGCGGGTCTTTTGGCTATGGCGTTTATGGGATTCAGCGGGATGAAAATATAGAAGAGGTGGAGGAAGATTATGAATGCAATATTGATGCCTGCTGGAATATTAGGAGCAACAGGTCTTTTAATGGGAGTATTTCTAGCTTTTGCCTCAAAGAAATTTGAAGTTAAAGTTGATCCTAAAGTTGAGGAAGTATTAGGTGTATTACCAGGAGTAAATTGCGGGGCTTGCGGATTTCCAGGTTGTGCAGGTTATGCTGAAGCAGTAGCTTTAAATGGAGCTGAAATAACTTTTTGTTCCCCTGGTGGAGCAGATGTAGTTAAAAAGATTGGTGGAATTATGGGTGTTAATGCCACTGTATCCAATGATAAAAAAGTTGCAAAACTTCTTTGTCAGGGAGATTGTACTCATACACAAAAAAAATATGAATATGGTGGTTCACTTACAACTTGTGCATCGTTAGCTCTTTATTCAGGAGGGGATAAGAGTTGTCATCATGCTTGTATTGGGCACGGAGATTGTGCTTTAGTTTGTCCTGTAAATGCAATAAAGGTTTTGGAAATAGGATTAATAGAGATTGATGAAGATGTCTGTATATCTTGCGGGAAATGTGTAGCTCAATGTCCTAAAAAAGTTTTAGAAATGTTACCTCAAAAGAAAAAAGTTTTAGTAAAGTGTTCTTCAAGAGAAAAAGGAATACTTGCTAAAAAAGCATGTGTAACTGCTTGCATAGCTTGTGGAATGTGTGAAAAAGCTTGTCCAGTTGGAGCTATAGTAATTGAAAATAATTTAGCTAAAATAGACCCAGAAAAATGTATAGAATGTGGGTTATGTGTAAAAAAATGTCCAACTAAAGCTATTAAATCTTATGTAACAGAAGAGAAAAAAGCTGAGATTATTTCTGATAAGTGTGTAGGGTGCACAGCTTGTGCAAGAGTTTGTCCAGTAGAGGCAATAGCAGGTGCAGTGAAAGAAAAGCACGTAGTTGATGAAAATAAATGTGTAGGGTGTGAACTTTGTTTAGGAAAATGTAAGTTTAATGCCATAAAAATAAATAAAACACCAATAGTTTAAAAATAGTTAAAATTAGTTATTTATTTAAAAAAGAGATAGTTGTTATAGGTTAAATTATAACAATTATCTCTTTTATTATGCATGATTAATTTATAAAATATTAATTAAAAATGTTTGGTAAAATCTAGTTTTAAATGTATAATATAGTAACTATGATAAAGGGGTGAATTTAAGTGAGGAATATAAAAAAAATCATTATCTTAATAACTATTTTAGTATCTTCTATAAATATTTATTCAGAAGAAGCTACAACGACAACTAATAAAAAAAATACTGAACTAGAAAAGAAAATGGATATAGAGAGAATAAATAAAAAAATGAAAGAGTTTGATTATTTAGATAAAGAGTTAAGAAGTAACAAAAAGGTTTATTTAAAAGGGGAAAAAATACCTTTCACAGGGACTTTTGCTTTGAAACTAGGGCATTATGTTGAGTATACAGAAGTATATGAGAACGGAACTTTACAAGGTGATAAAACTTGGTATGATCATAAGGGGAATATTATGATGATAGAAACCTATGTAAATGGAAGAAGAAATGGGGACCAAATTACATACTATCCAAACACTAAAATAAGGTCTATTGTGGATTATAATAATAATAGAATTACAGGGATAGAGTGGTATAGTAGTAGTGGAGAGCAAATCCTTAAAGAGTCCTATGTAAATGGAACAGGAAAATGGAAGGTATTTTGGGGAAATGGAAAAGTGAATGAAGAGGGACAATACTCAAATTATTTAAAAAATGGTGAGTGGAAAACTTATGATATAAAAGGGAATCTTGAGGTAACAAAAATTTATAGAAATGGTAGACTAGTAAAAACTACTTGGAAATAAAAATAGTTACTAAAAATAAAAACTCCAATCTAAATAATTTGACATTATTTTATTTTGGAGTTTTATATTATTTTTTGTAAAGTTAGCTATTTTTATAATTTAATTCTATCAATAAATTCAGTAGTTTCCTCTTCTATATAAACTGATTCTAGAAAATCTTGAATCCAAAAATATTTAGTTTCAAATTTCTTTAAAAGTGAGATAGAACAAGCTTTAATAATTGGAATTTCACTCCAAACAGACTCAGAAATACTTCTAAGTTCATTTTCAGTTAATTTATTGTTTTTTTCAATAATACCCCTACATTTTTCACAGATAAAAATAGTAGTTTCAAAACAAGGTTCTTCTGAAACAGGTGGAAGTTCAAAAACTTCAAGTTTTACTCCAGATTTACCACATAATTCACATTTTGATTTACTTCTCCTAGCTAAATCTTTTCCAAATAGAGATACGATATTTTTTCTTTCCATGTGTAAATCATAACCTTTAGCCATTATATTCCTCCAATTCTTAAAAATCCAGTTGAGACAATTTTTTGTTATATACTACTATTTCTGTAGTTTTATATCCAGTGTGTTCTTTAAACTCCTTGGAAGTTTCAAACTTACCCCAAAGATGCATAGGAATGAAATATTTAGGTGACAGTTGTTCTATAAAATAATCAGCACCTGAAAAAGCTCTTTCTTCTAATCTAGGGTCCACTGGAAAAAAGCAAATATCAATTTTCAAATTAATGTCTGTAATATTTTTTATTATTCTTTTAAATCTTTTTTCCATAGCTATTTTTTCCTCTTCAGTGTCTTCATGACCCCAATCCCACCAGTTTAAGTCTCCTGCATGAAAGATATTAATTCCATGTAAACTTATAAGATAAGATACTCCTGCATCAGTAGAGCCAAATGAGGTAACTTTAATACTGTTTAAAGCTAATTCACTATTTGAAAATATTGAGTGATAGTTATCCTTTTTGCTTGTAAGTTTTATGTCGTGACTTAAAATAAAATTAATATCATTAAATTGATTTTCAAAATCAAAAATAGATTCATTATAATGGTCTGAGTGACAATGTGAAGAGAAGATATATTTATGTTTAGAATTTTTGAAAATATCAGTGATATATTCTTTACTTTCAACAGAATCATTATAAAAATCAAAAAGAATAGCAACGTCCATTATTTTAATAATGAAACAACTATGGTGTATATAATGTATTTTTAATTCATTTAACATAGGGACTCCTTATAAAATATAATTGATATATTTATTATACTCTATTTTTATAAAAAAAAATATGTTAAACTAATATTAATAATTTGTTTTAGGAGCGAAAATTAAGATGAAGGATTACAGTACTAAAATATATGTAAATAAAAAAAAATTAATTGATAATATTAAATTTTTAGAGAAGTTAAGTGAAAAAAAAATGTTACCTATATTAAAAGCTAATGCCTATGGACATGATATAAAATTAATAGCAAAAATTCTCTATGAAAATGACTATAAAAATTATGTTGTAGCTAGAGAAAGTGAAGCCAAAGAAATAGTAAAGGCAATAAATAAAGATGATATAAAAATTTTAATTTTAGATACAGTGGAAGATTTGGAGGTTATAAAAAAAAATCCTAGTTACATTGTTTCTATAAACACTTTTCAAGAGTTAGTAAGAGCAGTAGAATTCGGAATTTCTTCCCTTAAAATGAAAATAAAAATAGATTTTAATTTTGGAATAAACGGGATATTGAAAGATGAGATACTGCAATTAAAAAAAATTATAATAGAAAAAAATCTTAATTTTAATGGAATTTATGCTCATCTTTTTTCTAGTGATTATGAAGACGGGGTAAAAGCAATAAAAGAATTTGAATATATCATAAATTTTTTAGGAAAAGAACGTTTCCCCATAATAGATATTCAAAATAGCATGGGCGTTAAATTTTTTAACTTAAAAATAGCAACTCATATTAGAGTGGGAGACTATAATTATGGTATTTGTGAAGATGAAAATGGAGATATAGAAAAAAATATAAAAAAAGTAGCTTCTATAAAATCAAGAATTTCAGCAATTAAAAATATAGAAGACTCTAAATATATAGCCTATGAAAAAAAAGAAAAAACTTTATTTAAAGATAAAGAACAAAGAATAGGAAGAATAAATTTAGGTTATGGTGATGGATTTTTAAAAATTAATGAGGGAACTTCTGCTTTAATAAATGGGAATGAATATGAAATAATTCAAATAAACATGGATAATAGTTTTCTAAAAATAGATAAAAATGTTAATATATATGATGAAGTTGAACTATATTCTGATATTTATAAAATAGAAAAGCATACTAAGTTAAAAATTACAGAATTATTATCAATTATAAACGAAAGAATATTGAGAAAAGAAATTTAAAGAAATAGGAGATAAAACATGGTGAAATTTAGAGTTAATTCAGGGATAATATTCATATTAGCAGTAATATTTTTTTTTAATACAAAAGCTTCACAAGAAAAAATACTTTATGAATTTAGTTCATTAAATAAAAATGGAACTATTGTTTATTCAAAAGATAAAGTTACTAAAAATGCTTTAGAAGACGGCAAGATAGTAATGTTACCTTTAGGCTATAAAGAACCCAAAGAGATGTTCAGATCAACTTGGGTTGCCAGTGTCCAAAACTTACATTATCCAAAATTAAAGGATTTAAAAGATAGAAAAAAAGGGATTAGAAACACCAAGAAAGAGTTAAAAGAGGACTGGTTAGAAATATTAGACGTACATGAGAACTTAAATTTTAATGCAGTTATATTTCAAGTAAGTCCAACTTTAGATGCTATTTATAAATCTAAAAATAGACCTTGGGGAGAAATGATAAGCGATAAGCAGGGAACTCCCCCTGCTTGGGTTGAGGACTTTGATTTAGTTGCTTGGATGATAGATGAAACTCATAAAAGAGGAATGGAGTTTCATGCTTGGTTTAATCCTTACAGAGTTACACATATATCAAGTTTAAAAACTACTAAGGAAAAAGAAATTGTAAAATTAAGTAAAGATAATTTTGCAAGAAAAAATCCAGATTTAGTATATATATTTGATAATAAACTTTATTTAGACCCAGGACATGATAAGGTAATAAAACATATAACTGATACAGTTGGAGAATTTTTAGAAAAATATGATGTAGATGCAATTCATTTTGATGATTATTTTTATCCTTATAAAGTTAACAGAAATGGAAAAACACTATATTTTGGAGATAAATTAGAAGATAGAGAAACTTTTAGAAAAAACAAAAGAGGATTTAATTTTATAGAAAATATAGCTCAAGAGCAAAAATTAGAAGAATATAATACTGAAGTAAAAAAATGGAGAAGTAATAATAACGATAGAATGATTTTAGCAGTGAAAAATACTATTGATAATTATAATAAAAAATATAGTCACTCAGTTCAATGGGGAATAAGTCCATTTGGAATATGGGAACATAAAGAAGATGATACGGCAGGAAGTAACACTCCTATAACATCAACATCTTCTAAAAGAGATATTTATGCAGATACAAGAAAATGGGTACAGAAAGAACAAATAGATTATATAATTCCACAAATATATTGGGAATTTACTCAAAAAGCAGCACCTTACGGAGAAATAGCTCAGTGGTGGACTAAACAAATGACAAATAAAAGAACTCATCTTTACATAGGGCACAGTAGTTATAAACATGAAAATGCTACTAGAGTTAGAGCATGGAAAAACTACCAAGAAATTCCTAATCAACTGAAATTTAATAATAAGTTTCAAGAAATAAAAGGAAGTATATTTTTTGGCTACTCTAATATAGTGTATAATATAAAGGAAGAAAATTTAGGAGTTACTGTAACTAATAGACATATAAAAGAGCTTAAAGAGAAATATTTTAAAAATAAGGTTTTGATTCCTCCTAAAATATGGTTAGATAAAAAAATAACAGAAAATCCAAGTAATATAAAAATTAAAAAGTTAAAAGATAAAATTGAGATAACTTTTATAGATAAATTGGAAAATGATACTAGATTTTATGTTATATATGGGGATAATAATAAAGAAATTAATAGTAAAAAAGGTAGTAATATAATAAAAGTTATAGGAAGAAATAAAAAATCTATTCAGCAAAAGATAACATTAGATCAAAATGAGATAAAAAATAAAAAATATTTAGGTATTTCTATTAAAGATAGAGCTGGAGTAGAATCTGAATTAATAAAAATTAATTAAAATACAGGGGGCGAAATGGAAATTAATTTTGTAACATTTATAAGTTTAGGAGTAGCATGTTTTCTAGCTGCTTTTGTTGATTCTGTAGCAGGAGGTGGGGGTCTTATAAGTCTTCCAGCATATATGGCAGTGGGAATCCCTCCTCATATAGCTTTAGGAACTAATAAAGTCTCTGCTATGTTTTCATCAATGTCAAGTAGTTTTAAATTTTGGAGAGCAGGAAAGGTTAATATTAGTATTTTAAAAAAATTAATTCCTTTTTCTTTTTTAGGTGCTATTGTAGGAGTAAAAGTTGTACTTATTTTAGAACAGAAATACTTATATCCCATTGCTTTTATACTTTTAATTTTTACTATATGCTATACTATTTATAATAAAAATTTAGGTGATGTTAATAATTTTTCAGGTGAAACTAAAGAAAATATACTTGCAGGAATAACTATGGCTTTTTTTCTAGGTTTTTATGATGGTTTTTTTGGTCCAGGAACAGGTTCTTTTTTAATATTTCTTCTAATTAAAATTTTTAAATTTGATTTTATTAATGCTAGTGGAAATTCAAAAATATTAAATTTAGGAAGTAATTTAGCAAGTGTAAGTATGTTTATTTATGCAGGTAAGGTAAACTATGTTTACGCTCTATCCATGGCATTATTCATGGTTATAGGAGCACAGGTAGGCTCAAAGTTTGCTATAATGAAAGGAAGTAAATTTATAAAACCATTCTTTTTAATTATAACAATAGTTGTAGCTCTAAAAATGGCAACTCAATTTATAGATTTTACATTTTGGTTTAATAAAATAATAATATAGAGATAAGGATGGTTAAAATGAGATTAAATGCAAGGAAAGTAGGATTGTTTACATTGGCAATTCCTATCTTTATAGAGTTACTACTTATGACAGTTGTGGGAAATGTAGATATTATAATGGTTTCTAAATACAGTGATAAAGCTGTTGGAGTATTAGGTGGTATGAGCCAAGTAATGTATACTCAAAATATACTTTTTAGTTTTATTTCAATAGGAACAGGAATTTTAATATCTCAATATATCGGTGCTAAAAATAAAAATAAAATTCAAGAAGTTATTGCAGTTTCCTTAGTACTAAATACAATATTTGGATTAGTTTTAGGTATAATTTACTGGGCTGGAAGTGAGTTTATTTTAACTAAAATAAAATTTACACCAGATTTAATTAGTATTGGACTAAATTATTTTAAGATAGTTGGAGGTATTTGTGTATTTCAAGCTATTACTCTTACAGCAACCTCAGCTTTAAGAAGTCATGGTTATACGAAAGAAACATTGTATATAAATATAATTATTAATTTAATTAATGTTTTAGGAAATGGAATGTTTATTTTTGGTTGGTTAGGTGCACCTATTTTAGGAGTGACAGGAGTAGGTATTGCAACTGTTTTTTCAAGAGGTGTAGGAATGGTTATAGCACTTGTTATTCTTCTAAAATTTTGTGATTTTAAAATTAATACTCGTTATTTAATTCCATTTCCTAAAGATGTATTAAGACATATTGCAAAAATAGGTATTCCCAGTGGAATGGAGCATTTAAGTTGGAGTGTAGCTCAAATAATTATTCTAGCTATGGTAAATACAATGGGAACAGCAACTATAGCAGCTAGAACATATTTAAATTTAATAGCTTCTTTTATGATGATGTTTTCCATAGCCTTAGGTCAGGGAACAGCAATAGTTACAGGAAGATTAATAGGGGAAAAAAAGATTGAAGAAGCATATCATCAATGTTTAAAAAGTGTAAAATTATCTCTTGGAGTAGCGTTTATTATCTCAATTTCTGTATTTATTTTTCAAAATACTATTATGGAGTTTTTCACAAAAGATCCAGAAATTATATCTATTGGAAAGAAAGTCTTTTGGACATTTATTATTATAGAAACAGGAAGGACTTTTAATATAATTATAATAAATTCTCTTCATGCAGCGGGAGATGTTAAATTTCCAATGTTTGCAGGAATAGCGTGTATGTTTGGTATAGCTGTTTCAATGTCATGGTTTTTAGGGGTGAAATTAGAGCTAGCCCTAGTTGGAATATGGCTTGGAAACTCTATGGATGAATGGGTTAGAGGCGTTCTAATGCTGAGAAGATGGAAAAGTAGAAAGTGGGAGAAAAAAGGGTTTATTTAATAATAATTAATTTAGTTTAAGTTGTAAATTGAGTTTGAATAAAATAAATAAAATAAAAAAACTAGAAAATAGATTTAAATTTTCTAGTTTTTATTACTTTTAAATTAATTAAAAAGACTAAGAAGGTCATCTTTAGAGAGTTTTAGAAGGTTCCCTTGATTACCATCAAAAAGCTCTTCAACTATTTTTTTCTTCTCTATTTTTAATTTATTAATTTTTTCTTCTATTGTTCCACTGGTAATAAGTTTTACAACTTGTACAGTCTTTTCTTGCCCCATTCTATGTGCTCTATCTGTTGCTTGGTCCTCAACAGCAGGATTCCACCAAGGATCAAAGTGGATAACAACATCTGCACCAGTTAGATTTAGTCCAGTTCCACCAGCTTTTAAAGATATTAAGAAAACATCAGCAGTTCCATTATTAAAATTATTTACAAGATTTATTCTTTCTTTAGCAGGAGTTTTTCCATCTAAATAAAGATAATCAAATTTATTATTAAGTTCAGCTTTTATAAGAGAAAGCATCTCGGTAAATTGTGAAAATATTAAAACTCGATGTCCTGAATCTTTGTAATCAGTCAAAAGTTCCATAAGTAATTCTAGTTTAGCACTTCCCCCTTTATAATTTTCAATAAAAAGTTTAGGATGTGCACAAATTTGTCTAAGTCTTGTTAAAATCGCTAAAATTTTAAGTTGTTTTTGACCTTCATTTAAGTCATTTAGTTCTTGAGAGATGTCCTCTTTTACTTTACTTAAATATGAAAGATAAAGCTTTTTTTGCTCTGTTTCTAATTCTACGATTGAGTCTGTTTCAATTTTTTCTGGAAGTTCCTTAAGCACATCTTTCTTTAATCGTCTTAAAATAAAAGGATGAGTTAATGTTTTTAATTGTTCCATTCCATTTGTTTTAATATAATGATTTTGGAAATTAGAGTGACTATTTAGATAACCTGGAAGAATAAAATCAAAGATACTCCAAAGTTCCAAAAGATTATTTTCAATAGGAGTTCCTGTAAGTGCTAGTTTTGTCTCACCTTTTAATTTTTTTACACATTGCCCATTTTTAGAAAGGGGATTCTTAATAGCTTGAGCCTCATCAATAATAATATTTTTAAAAGATATATTTTCATAAAACTCAATATCCCTTTGTAAAACACCGTAAGAAGTTATTATAATCTGGTTTTTATTGAGATTATCTAAAATATTTTTTCTTTCATTTTGTGCTCCAACAAGAGTAATTACTTCTAAGTGTGGGGCAAACTTTTGAAATTCGCTTTTCCAGTTATAAACTAATGATTTAGGTGCTATTATTATATTGGGTAATAGAGTTTTATCTTTATTAATATCTAAATAAACAATAGTTTGTAAAGTTTTTCCAAGCCCCATATCATCAGCTAAAATCCCACCAATTCCTAACTTATTAATTTTTTCTAGCCACTGTATTCCATGTTTTTGATAATCTCTTAACATAAAGTATTCGGAAGGTATTTCCACTGACTCAGCGCTATTTAAATTATTAGAAAAATCATTTAAGTTTTCAGAAACAAAAGCTCCTTTTATTTTACTAAGACGTTCTTTAAAAAAATACGAATAGTACTTCTCTCTTTTTATTAGCCCTTCCTTAAGTTCACTTATATTAGGGGCTAAAACTGAAAATATATTATTAATTTCATCTAAATTAGACTCCATTATTTTTAAGATACTTCCATCTTTTAACTTAAAAAACTTCTTTTTCTCTTTTATGGATTTTATATACTCAGGAAGAAGAGTTTTATCTATTCCATTTAAAGAAAATTCAAATTCCAGTACCCCTGTTTCTCCAATCGAGCTACTTAAAGATAGAGATATAGAATTATAATTTAAATTTTTTAAATTATTAGAATAGTATACTTCATAATTTTTTTGAAGTTCTTTAATGTTTATATTCATGAAATCATAAATATTCTCGTCTCCTTCTAGAATATATGAATCATCAATATTTTTTATAAAATTCAAATTTAAAAGTTCCCTTTCAAGAGTATCTCTATTTGTTGTATCATTAATTATAAGACCTTTAATTTCTTTTATGTCTTTGTTATCATATAATGTTTCTATCTTTAGAGAGATAGAGCTTTTTTCATGTTTATCCAAATAAATTTTTGACTGAATATTTTGAGGAATATATACTTTATTCTTTAAACCATCACCTAAATTAATCTTACTGATACTTTTTAGGTTAGAAATAACTTCAGAAAGATTATCATTTTTTATCTCAACTTTATTACTATCTTCACTATTTTTATAACTACCAAGAGTCAAACTTTTAAGTTGCTTTAGTTTAGTAATCTTATTTTTATCAGCTGGGTAAATATCTACTATTCCAGACTCATCATCAATAATAATAATAGCAATATCATATAAAAATTCAATTGAATTTAGACTATTAAGCTCAATTTTTATTTTTTTATCAAATTCATCAACTTCAAACTCAATTTCATACTCTTTGTTATGAATTTTGTAGTTTTTATTAGGTATATTTTTAAAAATTTCAAAAATTTCATGTATAAAAATATTAGGGATAAAAAATCCGTCTGAAGTACTATATCTATCTTCAAAAAAATTATAGTTTGATTCTAATTTCAAAGTATTTGAAGCTATCTCAAGAATTCTTTTGTCTGAAGCATTAAAAAAATGAATGTCAGGACTATATTCCAAAAGTTTTCCAAAATAAAATGTAGAGGTATTATATGCTTCTAAGAACTTTTCAAGTTTACTAGATAATTTATATGTTTTTCCTTTAATTTCTGAGATTAAAAGATTTATTTCTAAATTATACTCAGAAGAAGAGTCTTCTTTTTTTGAAATAAAAAAGTTTTTGTGTAATTGTAGACCTTTTTTACTATTATTTGAAAGTACTATATCAAAAAATTTATTTTTTTTATTTTTTTCTCTTCTTTCTTCTTCTTTTTTGACTATTCTTAATTTATTTTTGTTAAGTTCTACAGAATCTTTTAATAAGCCACAAGACTCAGCAAAGAGAGCTAGAGCTACAACATGTTTACATGGAGAGTGACTAGATTCAGAATATGGACAATTACAAATAAAATTTAAATGTTCTGTTTCTAAATAAGGGTTTAAAAAGTCAAGTTCATTATCTCCTTTAGAAACAATAAGAATGGGGTTGTAGATATAAGTCCCTTGAACTTCACCTTTAATACCTAAAATATAATCATTAATTTCAGAAAAATATCTTAAATCATTTTCATCTAAGTACTCAGCATTTACAACACGGTTATTCTTATAATAATGAACACCTCTTTTCCATATAATAGGGTGTGTTTCACGTTTTAAGTTTTTTATAATATCTATTTTAATCACATCCTTATACTAATATTTTAGTTTTTTTATAAAAAATGAAAGTTTAAATCTGTTAAGCCATGAAGGTTTTCTTTTTGAAATTTTATGAAAAAGTAATTCTAAAATATGAAAACTCTTAATATTAATTAGTTTAAAGGAGTCTACGCAAGTAGCACAATAACTAACTAAGTTTTTTGAAACAGCTTCCTTTGATGTTAAGTTAAGAATTTGCATTCCGATTTTATTATTAAGTGCCATAATCATATTTTTTTTACCACAACAAAGAGATTTATTTTTATTTTTTGTAAATTCAATAATTGTTATACCTAACTTATTTAGGATATTTCTTATGGAAATGTGGACATTATTATTTTTTCTAGCTGCACAGGGGTCATGTAGAATAAATTCCTGATTTTTTAAAATATTTATTTTATCTTGAGGAAAAAACTCATCAATAATTGGCCAAATAGATATTATTTTATAATTTGTATATTTTTCCAGTGTATTAAAACAATTAGGGCACGCTGTATATATGGTTTTAGTAGAATTATTATCTAGAATTTTTGTTATTTTATTTAATCGTAGTTTGAAATTTATACCACCTTCTATGTGCTGAGAAGGTTTCCCACAACAAAAGCTACTTATTCCCATATTTTTATCTTTTGTTTTTAGTATTTTGTAAGTTTCTTTAATTATAGAAGGGTCTAAGCTCATAAGGGAGCAACCTGGGCAAAACACTGTTGATGACCTAGTTGTAGATGCAAAAAATTTATTAAAACTTAAAAGTTGGTGAAAAACAATAGAAAGCTCTTTTATTTTCATAGTTTTCTCCTATAGTATGAAAAATTAAATATATTTTAATAGCTAAATATTCTTTTTATCTTTAAATATTTTTTTTAACATATATATAACTATAGTTAATGAAAAAAGGATAAAGAGACCTGTAATAGCAGTTTTAGCTCCTCCAGTTAACATACCTCCAACATAGGAATAAATTATAGTAGCTGGAAGTTGTCCTAACCCTGTAGCAATAAAAAATGACCAAAAACTTAGAGATGTAAGCCCCGCAGCATAGCTTACCACATCAAAAGAGACAAAAGGCATAAGTCTACAAACTAAAATAGTGTAGCTTCCATATTTAGAAAAAAAGATATATTTATAAAGTAAAGAGTTAATAACGTTACTAGAATACCTAGTATAAAATATTTTAAAATTTTATCTTTTAACATTTTTCACCAGAGTTTCACATATTTTATCCTATTTTTTTATTTTATAATTTTTCATAATTAATTAACTCCTTTATTTTTCATAATTAAATTATAAAATCTCCATATATACTTTATAAGGGCCTTTTCTTTCCCCGTTTTGGTAGATAGATTCCATATAACCTGTTTCACTATATATTTTAAAGAGTCCCTCAATTTTCCCGTCTTTATAAGTTAACTCTTTAACTAATTTTCCATCTTTATCATATGTTTTAGACATTCCCTCTTGTTTGCCATTTAAATAAGTAGTCTCTAGTTCTAATTGCCCATTTTCAAAATATTTTTTAAATGAGCCTTCAAGTTCATCACTTACATAATTAGCTATTAGCTCTAATTGTCCATTCTTATTATATGTTTTAGAGATTCCCTCTTGTTTACCATTTAAATAAGTAGTTTCTAGTTCTAATTTAGTATTCTCATAATATTTTTTAAATGAACCTTCAATTTTACCATTTAAATAAGTAGTTTCCAGTTCTAATACACCGTTTTCATAATAGATTTTATAAACCCCTTCTTCTTTATTATCTTTATAAGTAGATTCTCCAGCTAATAAACCATTTTCATTATACCACTTGTAAGAACCATTCAATTTTCCGTTTCGATAAGTAGACTCCCAACATAATTTACCATTTTCATTATATTTTTTACCTAACCCCTCTTTTTTTCCATTTTGGTAAAAAACTTCTTTTTTTAATTGTCCATTTTCAAAATATTTTTTATAGGTCCCTTCTTTTTCTCCATTTAGATAAAAAGATTCTTTTTCTAATTGTCCACTTAGATAGTATTTTTTATAAGTCCCTTCTTTTTCTCCGTTTAGATAAAAACATTCCTCTTCTAATTGCTTGTTTTGATAGTATTTTTTAAAAGGACCTTCTAATTGCCCTTTTTTATAAGAAATATCAGATTCTAATTTATTTTTTTTATAAATCAACTCTTTAATTAAGAAATTATCTTGATAAATTGATTCTTTAATTAACTCACCATTTGGATGATATTTTTTATAAGAACCATTTAATTTTCCACTTTGATAAATTGATTCTTCTTTTAATCGCCCATTTTCATAGTATTTTCTAGAGGAACCTTGGAGTTTTCCATTCGTATAATTACATTGGTCACTTAATCGCCCATTTTGGTGATATATTTTAAAAGCCCCTTCTTTTTTTCCATTTAAATAAGTACTTTGAACATAAAGTCGCCCATTTTCATAATAACTTTTAAAAGAGCCTTGTCGTATTCCATTTAGATAAACAGATTCGTCATATAGTTGCCCATTTTCATAATATCTTATAGAGGTCCCTTCTTTTTCTCCATTTAAATAAGTACTCTCATCATATAATCGTCCATTTTCATGATAGTTTTTAGAGGGTCCTTCAAGTTTTCCATTTTTGTAGTTAGAACGAAACTCTAATTTTCCATTTTCATAATATCTTATAGAAGCCCCTTCTTTTTCTCCATTTAAATAAGTGCTCTCATCACTTAATTGTCCATTTTCATAATAGTTTTTAGAAAGCCCTTCAAGTTTTCCATTTTTGTAATTAGAATGAAACTCTAATTGCCCACTTTCATAATATCTATAAGAAACTCCTTCTTTTTCACCATTTAAATAAGTACTTTCATCGTATAATTGTTCATTTTCAAAATAATTTTTAGAAAGTCCTTCGAGTTTTCCATTTTTGTAATTAGAATGAAATTCAAGTTTTCCATTTTCATAATAACCATAAGAGACTCCTTCTTTTTCTCCATTTAAATAAATACTTTCATCATTTATTTGTCCATTTTTATAATAGTTTTTAGAAAGCCCTTCAAGTTTTCCATTTTTATAGTTAGAATGAAACTCTAATTGTCCACTTTCATAATAGATATAAGAAACTCCTTCTTTTTTCCCGTTTAAATAAGTACTCTCATCGTGTAATTCTCCATTTTCATAATATTTTTTAGAAAGTCCCTCAAGTTCTCCATTTTTATAAATAGAATCTGATTTTAATTGCCCATTTTCGTAATATTCATTCAAAGGTCCTTCAAGTTTTCCATTAATATAATTATTTTTAAGTGTAGGTTGGGCACTACTAGAGTGGTCTTTAGTTTCTTTTATTAACTGCTCCTTATTGTCTACTTTTTCATTACAACTTATTAAAAATATTACTATTGTGCTAATTATACATATTTTTTTCATTTATATCTCCAATTTTTTATAATAATTTTAACATTTTTTTATTTGTGAGTCAATATATAGTGGTTAATTAAATATTATTGCTAAATTGCAAGTTTAATTGTCCCAAATTTTCAAAAAAATTAATTCATTCAATATGCTAGTTTTTAATATAATTTTTTACTCTATTATTCATAAATAATTTTACTTCAATATGGGGGCAGTAAATTAATTATACTTA
>JBOFOQ010000055.1:0-74598 GCA_051659505.1 Fusobacteriaceae bacterium | reverse complement strand
AAACTCATTAGAAAAGCTTGTAGATATAATGATAAAAGAAAATATAATTAAAGGGAAAACTGAAACAAATTTTATATGGGGAAAAAACTATATCTCAGATAAAGTGGTTGGAGAAATAAATATAACTCAGATAAGGGATCCTGAGGTAACGTATAAAATAAATATAACTCAGGATCCTGAGGTAACGTATAAAATAAATATAAGTAACCCTGCTCTAGAGCTATATTTAAATTTAGAAAGTTATCTTCAAGTAAAAGCATATGAAATCATAGAAAAGTATAAAGTAGCTGAAATAAAGAAAGAAGATAAAATAAAGCTAAAACTATTAAAAGCGAGCAAGGGACAACTCTTTGCATCAGGTCTGGCAGCAGTGGCATCTTCTCATGGGAGATATGTGAACACTAAAGGAATTCCTGATTATGATGTCATACTTTTAACAATTGAAAAGAATAAAATAGTTTCTATAGTGAAAGGAGAAGAGACAGATGGACGATTGTGGCTAAATACAACAAAATCTGAAGACGCTGAAGATTTAATAGGTAAACATATGTGTGAACTATTAAATCTTTTTAGTGAAATACAAGAAAATTACACAAAAATAAATCAAAAAGCTTTTTATATAGAAAATGATGAAATCAAAAATTTAAATAAATTGAGTTTAGAAATAAAAGAACAATCTAGAGAAACATTTGTAAAAGGAATTGCAGAATATTATGGTTTTGTGAACAAAAAAACAGAGTATTACTATTTCCCCTATGTTTCAGAAGGCGGAGAAATAGGAGCTAATGTAAGGAAAGAATATATCGGAAGCTTTTTAAGAAGTATATATGAAACTAATACTGAGTATTATGACTTAGGTTTAGGAATTGAAAAACTATTACTGGTTCACTGGTTTGAAACAACGAAAAAAGGAGATGAAGTAAATAAATTTTTATATTCAATGATAGAATTATGGGGTAAAAAATTACCCCACTACAAAAATGTACTAAACCAAATAGAAAATTCAAAGATATTAGAGGCTTATTACCATATAGAAGTAAAAAGTAAAAAATTATGGATAAAATCCTCTGTAATAAAAATTGGTTTATTAGATTCAGATAAATTATTTGATAAAAATAAAATAGCGTATAGTTATGATTTAAACGATAAAATAAAACCAAAGTTAATTGGAGTAAAAGTATTTTATCCTACTTTTACGACAGCTGTGGAAGAAGAGTTACCAATAGCGGTACTAGATAAAGCAATATTAAAATGTAGCGAAGGAAGTTGCCCGTTAGAATTAAAAGTATTCTCTCAAAAATTTAAGAAAACAAATGAATACTTAAATGCAACGGTATTAGATTACATAGGAAATAAATCAATAATCCCTAAAGGAACACTATGCAACAAAAATCTAATAATGGGAGTTCCTCAAATGTGCAGTGGATATATCTCAACAAATGAATGGGAACAGGGAAGTAAAGGAACCACCTTAAATGGAAACACAGTACTGTTAAGCAACTGCAAATGTACGTGTAAATGTGGAGGAATACTAACTATAGTTAGTAGTGAAGGGGTAGCAAAAGCAAATTAAATTTAAGAATTTAGGCTTATTTTCACTTACAGCTGGTTCAGTTCTATTTACAAGATTATAGAACAGAGGCATCTACATGTATTACCTTTACTAATGATTTTGTTTTGATGATAACTAAATTTTATCAGAAAGTTGAGGAAACACAAAAAAAATAAATAAAAAGCCTTTGTTTTACTAAGTTATTTTAGTTTTACAATCGGCTAATAAAATAAAATAATTGGAGAATTATAAATGACAGGATTTATTGTAATTATAGTCCTTTCCATTGTGGAAGGGGTAACAGAATTTATACCTATTAGTAGTACAGGACATATGATTCTTGTAAAGAAGTTTTTAAGCTCTTTCATGGCAACAAGTGAATTAAATAAAAATTTTATGGATACTTTTTTAATAGTAGTACAATTTGGAGCTATTTTAGCAGTAATTATTTGTTTTTGGAAGAATATAAATCCTTTTATAAAAGATAAAACTATTTTTAAAGAAAGAATGTCTCTATGGAGTAAAATAATTGTGGGAGTTATTCCAGCAGGAGTAATAGGGATTTTAGCTGATGACTATATCTCAGAAGTATTCATGGATAATATTACAATTATTGCAGTGACACTTATTTTTTATGGTGTTATATTAATATTTATAGAGAAAAAAATAACAAAAAAAGCGGAAATAACAAATTTCACACAACTAACATATAAAATAGCTCTTACAATTGGATTTTTTCAGTGCTTAGCAATGATTCCTGGAACGTCACGTTCTGGTGCAACAATAATAGGAGCATTGCTTTTAGGGCTTTCACGACCAATAGCAGCAGAATTTTCATTTTTTTTAGCAATTCCAACAATGGCAGGGGCAACTCTTCTAAAATTAATGAAAAATGGATTGAATTTTACTAACTATGAATGGCTATTAATGTCAATAGGGACACTTATTTCCTTTATAGTTGCTTATATTGTTATTAAATGGTTTATGACTTATATAAAATCAAAAGATTTTGTGTTCTTTGGTATTTATAGAGTTATACTAGGTGTTATAGTTTTACTTTTAATATAAAGAATTAATATTCCCATACCTTTCGTAAAGAGAGTATGGGAATATTTATAATATCAAAGAATAAAAAGGTGGATAATATTGATTATTTCAAATATAGAAATAGCAGAAAATAGTATAAAAGAATTTGTAAGAGTTTTAATTCCAGAAATAAAAGATATGGATATAGAAGCAAATTTTAAGAATGAAAATAAGGATATAATATTAGAGTTAAAAGTAGAGAAAAAAAGAGCTGTTTTTTCTTATGAAAATCTTGAAGAAGAAATAGAGGACCAAAAGATAATATTTCTAAAAACATCTCTTTTATCTCTTTGGGGAAAAGTTTATCCATGGGGTGGTTTAATAGGTGTTAGACCTACAAAAGTTGTAAAAAGACTTTTAATATGTGGATATTCTTATGAAAAAATAGATGAAATTTTAGAAAAATTATATTTAGTTTCAAAGGAAAAAAGAGAATTATTAATTTCTGTTTATAAAAAAGAAATAGAGATTTTAAACGATAAAGCTCAAAGTATCTATATTGGAATTCCATTTTGCCCGACAAAATGCAATTATTGTTCATTTGCATCTTTTGAAATGAGTAGTCCTGTGGGAGAAAGATTTTATAAAAAATTTGTACTTACTCTTTTAGAAGAAATAGAGCTTACAGGAACGTTAATAAAGGATAATAATTGTAAAATTGAATCTATTTATATAGGGGGTGGAACTCCTAGTACACTAACAGAAGAGGATTTAGAAAAAGTATTAAAAGCGATTGATACTTATATTGATAAAAGCAATTTGAAAGAATTTACATTTGAAGCTGGAAGAGAAGATACTATAACTGATAGAAAATTAGAAATAGCTAAAGAATATGGAGTGGACAGAGTAAGTCTAAATCCTCAAACATTTAATTTAGAGATTTTAAAAAAATTAAATAGAAGTTTTAATAAAGAAAATTTCGATAGATGCTATAATAAAATGAAAGAGTTAGGTTTTATAATTAACATGGATTTAATATTAGGTCTTCCAGATGAAAGTGAAAAAGAGATACTATGCACACTGGAAACTATAAAAGATTATGATATTGAAAATTTAACAATTCATAGTTTAGCATTAAAAAAAGCTTCAGTTTTATTTAAAGATTTAAATAGGAAGGTAAGCGATTTAAATAGAGAAAAAGTAGAAGCTAAAGTTAGAGAAGTATTAAAAGAGAAGAAAATGGAAGCTTATTACTTATATAGACAAAAGAATAGTGCTGACTGGGGAGAAAATATAGGGTATTCTAAATTAGGCTTTGAGTCTATATTTAATGTTGAAATGATAGAGGAAAACCAATCTACTATTGGACTAGGCGGGGGAGCTATAACAAAAAAAATAATAAAAGTAGAGAGTGAAAGAGATAATATAATAAGAGTAATAAATCCTAAAGAACCTGCAACTTACATAAGGGAAATGAGAGAAAGATTTTTGGAAAAGGTAAAACTTTTTTCTGAATAATTATTTATAATAATATTATTTTAAAAGATTAAAGAGGAGTTTATGAAACATATTACTATATTGTATGCAGTATTGTTTTTGTTTTTATTTTCTTTTTCATTTAGTTCTGAAAAAAAAGAGGAGATAGGAAAATTTAATTTTGGAATAAATACTAAGGAATCACAAGATATTAGAATAGAAATAAATGAGACTTCTAAAGAGAAGATGTTAGCTCTTGGGATTTCAAAAACCTACACTAATAAAATAGAAGAATATAAAAATATAACTGGTGGTTTTTTAGATATAAGTGAACTTAAAAGAATTTCAGGAATTGGAGAAAAGACATATGAAAAATTAAGAAAAAATTTTAAAATAAAAGAAAAAATAAATAAGAAAAATCTGAAGCTTAACACAGCAGATGACAAAACACTGAAATATTATGGCATGACTAAAGAAGAAATAAAAAATATAAAAATATTTAAAGAGAAAAATAATAAATTCTTTAGTAATTTAGATTTAATGGAAGTTTTATCTAAGAAGAGATATGACATATTTAAAGATCAAATAGATTATTAAAAAAATTATTATGTAATAGAGGAGAAAATAAAATGGATAGAATAATAAGAGGAATTAGTGAAAATGCTAGATTTATAATAGCGGACACAACAGAAATAGTAAAAAAATCATCTGAAATTCATAGTTGTACACCAGGAGCAGTAGCAGGTTTTGGAAGATTCTTAACAGCTGGAGTCTTAATGGGAGCAACTTTAAAAGGTGAGGATATATTATCTTTGAGAACAGAAACTGATGGTTTGCTAGGTCAGATGCTATTAACTGTAAATTCTAAAGGGAATATAAAGGGGTATTTAGAAAATCCTGGAGCGACACTTTCAGCAGAAAGAGAGAGTACTATTTCAACATTTATAGGAAAAGGAGTTTTGAGAGTTATAAAAGATATGGGACTTAAAAAACCCTATATAGGAGTATCAGAAATGAATAGTGGGGATATTGCACAAGATATCGCATATTACTATTATACTTCAGAGCAAATACCAACTGTAATTTCATTAGGAGTAAGTTTTGATAAAGAGGGGAATATAGCTTATGCTGGTGGATATATGATTCAAATATTACCTAATGCAAATGAAGATTTCATTAAGAAGTTAGAAAATAAAATTTCCATTATGAAAAGTTTTACAGAACTACGTCGTGGAGGAATGGAATTAGAAAGAATAATAAATCTTATTTATGAAGATATAGATGATGAATCTGGAGAAAAAAATATAGAACCATACAAAATATTAGAAGAGAAAAAAATAACCTATGCATGTAATTGTAGTAGAGAAAAAATGCATGACGGTGTAATAGCAATAGGAGAAAAAGAGATAGATGATATTATAGCGGAGAAAGGACTTGTAAATGTAGAGTGTCATTTTTGTGGAAAAAACTATTCTTTTGAAAAAATAGATTTTAAAGATGATTTTAAATAAAAAATTAAATAAAATTTAAGGTGGTAAATATGAAGTATGTAGATACTCATTGTCATATAAATTCTTACCAATATGATGAAGATAGATTGGAAGTATTAAAAGAAATAGAGAGAAAAATGGATTTTGTAGTAAATATTGGTTGTGATTTAGAAAGCTCAAAAATTGGAATAGATTATTCTAAAGAATACTCAAATATTTATGCCACAGTAGGTGTTCATCCAACAGATATAGAAGATGAATTTAGTGAGGAATTGTATAAAAATCTCTTAGAGCTTGGAAAAGAGGAAAAAGTAGTGGCTATTGGAGAAATTGGCTTAGACTATCACTGGTTAACGAAACCTAAAGAAATACAAAAATATTGGTTTAGAAAACAAATGAATCTAGCTAAAGAACTAAATAAACCAGTGGTAATCCATACGAGAGAAGCTACAGAAGATACTATTGAAATATTAAAAGAATTTCCAGAGATATATGGAATTCTACATTGCTATCCAGGGTCTTATGAGTCAGCTCTTGAAGTTATGGGGAATTATTATTTTGGAATTGGTGGAGTTTTGACTTTTAAAAATTCAAAAAAAATGGTAGAAGTAGTAAAAAAAATACCTTTATCAAAATTAGTAATAGAAACAGATGCTCCTTATCTAACTCCTGAACCTTTTAGAGGGAAAAGGAATATTCCAGAGTATGTTCAGTATGTAGTGAGAAAAATAGCGGAAATAAAGGAAATATCAGAAGAGGAAGTGCTGAAAATAACAACTGAAAATGCAAAAAAGATATACAAAATCTTAAAATAAAGGTGAGGAATATATGATTTATGGATTGGGAACTGATATTGTAGAAATATCAAGAATAGAAAAAGCTATAAAAAATATAAAATTTTTAGAAAAAGTATATACTGAAAATGAGATTATTTCAATTGGTGAAAAAGGGAATAAAGTAGAAACTTATGCGGGAAAATTTTCTGCTAAAGAAGCAATAGCTAAAGCTTTTGGAACTGGAGTTAGAGATTTTAATTTAACAGATATAGAGATATTAAATGATAACTTAGGAAAGCCTATAGTTTTTCTAAAGAATAAACTAGAGGAAAAATACTTGAACTTTGAGATTAATGTTTCAATTTCTCACTGTAAAGAATATGCTACAGCTGTGGCTATATTGGTAAAATTAGGAGAGTGAAAATGGAGAGAGAGTTTTTAGAAAAATTAGATGAATTTATCTCAGAACAATCAGATAAAAGAAATGAAATTCCAATATTGAATTTTATACTAGAAGAGCAAGGTGAGATAACTGATGAAGCTATAAAAATAATGGCTGAAAAAACTGGAATATGGGACTTGACGATAAAAAATACAATAAATTTTTATCCTAAGTATCAGAAAAAAAAATATTATAAATTAACAGAAATAGTTTACTGTAACGGAAGAAATTGTAAAGAAAGAACAGAAAAAATAATAGAAGAATTAAAAGAAATTATTCCTTTTAATAAAGAAGGGATATCCTTAGATGGTAAATTTAAACTTTTAGAAAAAAGATGTTTTGGAGAATGTAATTTAGGTCCTAATGTAGAAATTAATGGACTTTTATATAATAAAATAAATATTGCTAAATTAAAATTAGGGTTAAAAATATAGATTGTTTAGGAGTGTGAAATATGGATATATTAGAAATAAAAAGGGAGTTTTTAGATATTTCAAACAAATTAAAAGAAATTAAGGGGTCTCTTTGACCTAGAAAAAAAAATAGAAAGAATAGATGACGTTGAGAAACTATCATTTGTAGATGGGTTCTGGAACGATAAAAAAAGAAGTCAAAAATTAATAAAAGAAGCTAATGAATTAAAGGAATGGGTAAATACATATAAAAAAATAGAGAACGACTATCATGATGTAGAATTATTAATAGAGTTTACTGAAGCTGGAGATGAAGATTCTGCTAATGAGTTAGAAAGTAGTTATGTAAAATTAGTAGAGAATATAGATAATTTTGATACTCAACTTTTACTAGATGGAGAGTATGATTTTAATAATGCAATTGTGACTATTCATGCAGGAGCAGGAGGAACGGAGTCTTGCGACTGGGCAGAAATGCTTTATAGAATGCATCTTAGATGGAGTGGTGTGAAAAAAAATAAAGTAACTGAATTAGATATTATGTCTGGTGACACAGTTGGAATAAAATCAGTTACATTTTTAGTGGAAGGTCCAAGAGCCTATGGATATTTGAAAAATGAAAAAGGTGTACACAGATTAGTTAGAATATCACCTTTTGATTCAGCTAAAAAAAGACATACTTCTTTTGCATCTATTGATGTTTTACCTGAAGTAGACGAAAGTATAGATATAAATTTAGACACAAATGATATAAAAGTAGATGTTTATAGGTCAGGTGGAGCAGGGGGACAACATGTTAATACAACAGATTCAGCTGTAAGAATGACTCATCTTCCAAGTGGAATAGTAGTAACGTGTCAAAAAGAAAGGTCTCAAATTGCAAATAGAGAAACAGCTATGAAATTATTAAAATCTAAGTTAATAGAAGTTGAAATAAAAAAACAAGAAGAAGAGATGAAAAAAATACAAGGTGAACAATCAGAAATAGGTTGGGGTAATCAGATAAGGTCTTATGTTTTTCAACCTTATACCCTTGTTAAAGACCACAGAACTTCTACAGAAAGTGGAAATATAAAAGCAGTAATGGACGGAGATATAGATATATTTATAAATAGTATGTTAAGATTTAGTAAGAAACTTTAGAAGATGTATATACTTTTTACTAGAGACTAATAAATTGATACTTATAAAAATGTGTGTTATTTACATTGAAAAAAATTTATGATATCATTTTTTTATTAAGAACAACTTAAAATTAATTTAAGGAGGAAAAAATGAAAAAATGGATGGTGATATTTATGAGTACAGTAAGTTTATTAGCTTCAGCTTTTACACTAACTAGTGAAGGTATAGAAAATGGATATTTTAAGGATAAATATGGAAAACATGGAAAAGATTTTATAGAGGGAATGCCTTCGTTTTCTATTCCTTTTCAGTGGAAAGACGCTCCCAAGGGAACTAAAAGCTATGCTCTGGTTATGGAGGACTACGACGCAATTCCAGTTGTAGGTTTTAGTTGGATTCACTGGGTAACTATAATACCTGGAACATATGCTTCTTTAAAGGAAAATGCAAGTCATCATGATGAAAAGTTAGTTCAAGGAGCTAATAGTTGGTTATCACCTTTAGGAAATTTAGATAAAGCAACAGCTTCACATTTTGGAGGACCAGCTCCACCAGATATGGATCATACTTATACAGTTCGAATATATGCTTTATCGAAAGAATTAAATCTAAAAAAAGGTTTTTTCTTAAATGAACTATATAAAGAAATGGAAGGAAATATACTGGGAGAAACAACACTTAAAGGAAGTTATAAGAAATAATAATTTAGAAATTAAGTTATAAAAGTTAAGTATATTAATTAGTAAGAAAATAATTCATAGTTATACTAAAAAAGAGAAAGGGTTTTTATCCTTTCTCTTTTTTAGTATAACTAGAAAATTACAAAGTCACTATATAGTATTTTTTACCTTTTAAATTTAATGTTTCTGATTGCTTTTGATTAGCTTTAACAAATCTCATATGAGTGTATTTTTTTGCAAATTTAGCAGGGTAATCACAAAAACGAGTTGTTGACATTTTAAATACTGTTTCTAAAATCTCTGATTCTTTATCAGAAACAACAAAATATTCTGTTCCAACTAAAAAAAGAACACCTTTAAAAAAAGAATCCATTTTAATCTGCTTAAAATCAAAGTTCTTACCCTTTTTTAAAATTAAAAATTGACCTAGTGCTTGTATTCTATTAACCATAACTATTATTATCTCCTTTAAAACTTAATATCTCAATAATAGTATAGGGGGTAAAATGAAAAAAATCAAGAAATAGAATAAAAACCTTGCATAAAAAATGAAATAAGAATACAATTACTCTAGATAAAGTAAAGGATTTTAAAGAAGAACTAACTTAAAGTTATAACATAAAAATAAAAAAAGGAGAAAAAGAAAGTGGAGAAAATTGGAATATATTATGGAACTACAACTGGAAAAACAATATATATTGTTGAAGAGATAGAGTTTAATCTAAAAAAAGATGCTTATGAGGTAAAAAATGTAGCTGATGGGTTAGGAAAAATAGAGGAGTTTAAAAATATTATACTAGTTTCACCATCTTACGGAGTGGGAGAACTACAAGAAGACTGGGAAGATATACTTCCAGAATTAAAAGCGGTGGATTTTAAAGGGAAAAATGTAGGTATAGTAGGATTAGGGAACCAACTTGCGTTTGGAGAAACATATGTGGGAGCTATGAGAGTTCTTTATGATGCTGTTACTGAAAGAGGGGCTAATGTTGTAGGATTTACACCTACTACAGGATATTCTTATCAAGAAACAGAAGCAACCATAGATGGAAAATTTGTAGGGTTAGCCCTAGATGAAGAAAATCAAGCAGATGAGACTCCTTTAAGAATAGCAAATTGGATAAATGAAATAAAAAAACTTTTTTTATAATTTAAAATAAAAAAATTATTCTAATGTAATTTTATATTTGTAAGAAAAAAATAACTATATATTTTAGTTATTTTTTTTTATAAAAGTGTTTGATTTATGAAAGATATAAAGTTCGGATTTTGAATATTAGAAGAATAAAGAAAAAAAACAGTACACATTTTATAAAAAGTATGTTATAATAATATGTTATGTGAAAACTTATCTAGTCAGCTGTTCTGTCATTTTATAATAAGCCAACTAGATATTTTACATTTATTTGGCCGAGTAGTATTAGATATTTTATTATGATTAAAGAGGAAGTGACGAATGGATAAGTTAGAAAAATTAGTAGAGTTTAGAAATTTAGGATTAACAGAAAAAACATTAAAGGCATTAGCAAAAAAAGGGTATGAGAAACCAAGTCCAATACAGGAATTAACAATTCCAGCATTGTTATCAGGGACAAAAGATATAATAGGTCAAGCTCAAACAGGAACAGGAAAGACAGCTGCGTTCTCTTTACCTATATTAGAGCAATTAGATGAAAACTCAAAGGATATACAAGCAATTGTATTAACTCCAACAAGAGAACTAGCAGTACAAGTATCTGAAGAGATGCATGCATTATCATTTGGAAGAAAAATAAGAATTACTCCAGTTTATGGTGGACAATCAATGGAATTCCAAATTAAACAACTTAGAAAAGGTGTGGAAATAGTAGTTGGTACTCCAGGAAGAGTAATGGATTTAATGAATAGAGGGATACTTAAAATAAATAATCTTAAATTCTTCGTTTTAGATGAAGCAGATGAGATGTTAAATATGGGATTTGTTGAAGATATAGAAAAAATCTTAAAATCTACAAATGAAGATAAAAAGATGTTATTTTTCTCTGCAACAATGCCAGCAGTAATTCTTAAAATAGCAAAAGCACACATGAGAGACCATGAAGTTTTAGCAGTTAAAGCAAGAGAAATAACCACTGACTTAACTGACCAAATATACTTCGAGGTTAAGGATAGAGACAAATTTGAAGCTCTTTGCAGAATAATGGATCTTGCAACAGATTTCTATGGAATAGTATTTTGTAGAACAAAGAATGATGTTAATGAATTAGTAGGAAGATTAAATGATAGAGGTTATGACGCTGAAGGTCTTCACGGAGATATTAGTCAAAATCATAGAGAGGTAACTCTTAAAAGATTTAAAGCTAAGAAACTTAATGTACTTGTAGCAACTGACGTTGCAGCAAGAGGAATAGATGTTAATGATTTATCACACGTTATTAACTTTGCTATCCCTCAAGAAGCAGAATCTTATGTTCATAGAATAGGAAGAACTGGAAGAGCTGGAAAACAAGGAACTGCCATAACATTTATAACACCATCTGAGTATAGAAAATTAATGTATATTCAAAAAACTGTTAAAACAGAAATAAGAAAAGAAAAATTACCAAGAGTAAAAGATGTAATCGAAGCGAAAAAAGTAAGAATATTTTCTGATATAGAAAGAGTTATAGAAACTGGGGAATTTAAAAATTTCGAAAAAATGACAGCTGAATTAATGTTAAATTCAGAACCTCATATTATAATTTCTGCTCTTTTAAAGAATGCTTATGATCAAGAGTTAGATGAGACTAATTATTCAGAGATTTCTGCAATTGGAGATAGAGATTCAAGAGATAGAAATGATTCGAGAAATTCAAGAGACAGAAATGACTCAAGAGGATCAAGAGATAGAAATGATTCAAGAGATAGAAACGACTCGAGAGGTTCAAGAGACTCAAGAGGACCAAGAGATACATCAAATGAAGGAAGTTTAGATAATACAGGAAAAGTAAGATTGTTTATAGCTCTTGGAAAAAAAGATGGAACAACCCTAAAAACTCTTTTAGATACAATAAGCACAAAAGCTAATGTACCTGAAAATAAAATAAGAAATGTTGAACTTTATGAGAATTTCTCATTTGTATCTGTTCCTTTTAAAGAAGCAGAAACAATTATAGAAGCTTTTGATAAAGAAAGAACTGGAAGAAAACCATTAGTTGAAAAAGCTAAAGAAAAAAAATAAATAAATTAAAAAAATAAAGATTATAGGCAAAGAAATTTGTTTATAGTCTTTTTTTTTATAAATTAATAATAATTTATAGGGAACTATGCGTATTTCATGGTAAAATATAAAAAAAGAAAAAAGATAAAAAGATAGTGTCAGGAGGAAAAGATGAAAAAAATTATAACTGTTATACTAGCCCTAACAATTATAATGATTTGTAGTATTATTTATGCATATGATTATCAAATAGAGAAAAAAAGAGATATAAAAATAGTTTTAGAAATAAAGAAAAATCAACCATTAAGCAAATCTTTAGAAAGTTTAGATTTTTCAAAAAAAATATATTTTAAATACTACTTAAAAACACAAAATAATGGAAAAAAAATAAAAGCTGGTTATTATCAAATAAATGCTAAATATTCTATAGTTGAGTTAATAAAAATGCTAGAAGAGGGAAAATCAGAAATATTTAAACTAACTATTCCAGAAGGAACTGATTATAAGAGAGTATTAAAAATTCTTAGTAAAAATAATTTAGAAGTTGAAAAAGAATATGAAGAAGCTTTAAAAACAATAGAGTTTCCATATCCTACCCCTAATGGAAACTTTGAAGGTTATTTTTATCCAGAAACATATTTTATTCCTGTTAATTATAGTAAAAGACAAACTTTAAATGTAATTTTAAATGAATTTTTGAAAAAATTTCCAGAGAAGGAATATCCTGATAAAGAGGAGTTTTATAAAAAATTAATAATGGCTTCTATACTTGAAAGAGAAGCAATGGTAAAAAGTGAAAAAAGAATTATGGCTTCTGTTTTTTATAATAGAATAAAAAAAGGAATGACTTTATCTTCTGATGCCACAGTAAATTATGTATATAACTATGAGAAAAAAAGAATGTATTATAAAGATTTGGAAATTGACTCTCCGTATAATACATATATGTATAAAGGTCTACCTCCAGCACCTATAGCCAGTCCTGATAAAAATTCAGTAGAGGCTGCTTATAACCCTGCAACTACAGATTTTTTATTCTTTGTAGCAATTGGAAATGGGGCACATTATTTTAGTAGAACATATAAGGAACACTTGGAATTTCAAAGGAAAAATAAAGCTAACCAATAAGGAAGTGGAAATGAATAAGTATTTACTAGTCGCAATAAATAGTCAGTATATACATACAAATTTAGCTGTGAGATATTTAAAAAAATATGTAGAGAGATATAGTGATAAAAGTTTAGAAATCTATGAAACAAATATAAATAATCAACTTTCAAATATAATTAAAGACATATTTGAAAAAAATCCAAAAATAATTATATTTTCAACGTATATTTGGAATAGAGATTATGTTTTTAAAATTATTAAAGAACTGAAAAAAATACTTCCTAGCAGCAAAATAGGTATGGGTGGACCTGAAGTAACTTATGATTCAATAGATATTTTAGAAAGCTACCAAGAAGTTGATTTTTTAGTAAAAGGGGAAGGAGAAAATGCCCTGTTAAAGATAGTAACAGAAAATATAGATAAACTAGAGGGGATATATGAAATTGAAGGACCTAATAATTTAGATGAAATTCCTTTTCCGTATACAATAGAAGAGTTAATGGTTGAAAGAAAAATACTTTACTATGAAAGTACAAGAGGTTGTCCTTTCAGTTGCTCATACTGCCTCTCTTCAATTGAAAGAGGGATAAAATATCTTTCTTTAAAAAGAGTTAAGGAAGATTTAGATGTAATTTTAAAATCTAATATTAAATTATTAAAATTTGTAGATAGAACTTTCAACATAAATAAAGGTAGATATTTTGAAATATGGAATTACTTAATTGATAATTACAGAGAAGGAATAACTTTTCATTTTGAAATAAACGCTAATATCTTTGATGATGAGACATTGGAACTTTTAAAAAAAGTCCCAGATAATTATTTTCAATTTGAAATAGGTGTTCAAAGCATAAATTTAGAAACAATGGAAAGTATCAATAGAAGAAATTTAATTAGTAAGCTAACTGAGAATATAAAAAAAATTCCTAAAGCAGTTCATTTACACTTAGATTTAATAGCAGGACTACCTTATGAGACTTATGAACTTTTTGAAAATTCATTTAATTATGTATATAATTTAAAACCTGAAATGGTTCAATTGGGATTTTTAAAAGTTCTTCAAGGGACTAGAATATCAAAAGAAATTGAGAAATATAACTATAAATATACAGAATTTACACCTTATGAGGTACTATCAAATAATTTTATAAGCTTTAAAGAGATTTCAAAATTAAAAGAGGTTGAAAGATTATTAAATTTATATTATAATTCAGGGAAACTTACTAAATCAATAGATTACATTATAAAAAATAATTATATCTCTCCTTTTAAATTTTATGAGGATATAAGTGCTTATTTTAAAGAATTATCACTTTTAGATATAGGTCACAAGGACGGCTCACTATTTGACTATCTTTTAGATTTTTATAAATATAAAGAATTTCAAGGAACGAATAAATTTATAGAGTATTTAAAATATGATTTTTTAATGTTAGGAAAACCAGGTAATTATCCACAGTGGTTTCAGAGTAAAAAAAATAGTGATTTGTATAATTCAATTATAAAAACTAAAAATTTTATATCAGCAAGAGAAGGGCATAAAAATAGTGAACTTGAAGAATTTTCAACAAATGTTTTAGATGATATTGAAAATAGTGTAATATTATTTTTTGATTATAAAAATAAAACAGTTGAAAAAATAAAATATGAGATATAATAAAGGAAGTGAAATAGTTTGAAACCACTAAAAGAAGCTATTAAATTTATTGATAATCATGAGATGTTTGAAAAGGGCGACAAAATAATAATTGGATTCTCTGGAGGACCAGATTCTGTCTTTTTACTAGAAGTACTTATGGAATATAAAAAAATAAAAGATGAAACTTTAGAACTATATTTAGTACATATAAATCATGGTTTAAGAGGAGAAGCTTCAGATGGTGATGAGGAATTTGTAAATCAAATTGGAAAAAAATATTCGTTAAAAGTTTTCTCTAAAAAAATTGATATTGAAAAAATAAGTTTAAAAGAAAAAAAAGGACTAGAAGAGATTGGAAGAGAAGTTAGATATGAATATTTTGAAGAGATACTAAATAAAATAAAAGGAAATAAAATAGCCTCTGCTCACAATAAAGATGACCAATTAGAAACATTTTTGTTTAGAATGATGCGTGGAAGTAGTTTAGAAGGGTTAGAGGGAATAGCGTTAAAAAAAGGTATATACAGACGCCCTGTTATTAATATTTATAAAAATGAAATAATTGATTATTTAAACTCTAATAAAATAGAATATAGAGTTGATGAAACTAATTTTGAAAATGAATTTACAAGGAATAGTATAAGACTTGATTTAATTCCTTTTATAGAAAAAAGATATAATCCTAAATTTAAAGAGAAATTATTTAGTTTAATAGAAGATATTAGAGAAATAAACGAAGAGCTAAAAGTAGAAAATGATGAAATAATAAAAAATAATAAAATATTAATAGAAGACTTTACTAAATACTCTAAAATTATACAAAAAAAAATAATAAATAATTATTTAAATGTAAATAAATTAAAAAGCCATAGATATAAAATCAGTAGTGTGATAGAATTATTACAAAAGGGTGGAACAAAAAAAATATCTATAGACAAAGAAAATTTTTTAGTAAAAAATTATGAGTATATTTTTATTGAAAAAAAACAATCTTCACATGGGAATAAATTTATAAATGTTGATACTAAATGTGAATTAGTGATTCCAGGAAGTTTAATTTTTGGAGATTATTTAATAAAAGCAACTTTAGAAGATTCACCACTAAAAGAAAAAAATACTTTTAGTACAAACTTAGAACTAGGTGATAAACTAATCATAAGAACAAGAATAGTTGGAGATAAAATTATTCCCACTGGTTTTGATAAGGAAAAAAAAGTAAAAGATATTTTAATAAATAGTAAAATTCCATTGGAAACAAGGGACTTTCTTCCTATTTTTCTTCATAGGGAGGAAATTGTTTGGATTGGTGGCGTAAGAGGTAGTGAGAGTTTTAAATATTTAGATGAAAAAAAAAATAAAAAGATAGTAGTATTATCAATAGGGAGGAATAAAGTTGCAAGAAAAAATAATGTTAATTGAAGAACAAGAAGAAAGGAAGATTAAAGAACAAGAAGATAAAAAAAATGAAGAAAAGAAGAGTGAAGAAAAAGAAAAAGAAAAAGATGAGAATAAAGTTGAAGAAAAAAAAGAAAATAAAAAAGAGAGTTTTTCAGCAAAAAAAGATGAACTTAAAGAAAAGTTAAAATCAGGATTTAATAGTGGAAAGAAACCTGAAGATGGTAAAGGAAAAGGGAAGTTTAATTTAAAAGGATTAATAATGTTATTATTTATTATAACATTATTTATGAGCTTACCCTCGTTTATGGGTAATAAAAAAGAAAATAACATAAAAGATGTTGCTTATTCTGAATTTTTAGATTTAGTAAAAAATAAAAGTATTATAAAATTAGAAGAAAAAGAAGGGTATTTATATGGTTATACAACTACTATAGCAGATAAAGAAGATGTTTATAAAGCTAGAATGATAACTGATAGATTAGGAGGTGACCCCTCTCTTGTAGGGCTAGTAGAAAGTAATAATGTTTCTATAAAATCTATTCCTCCAACAGAACTTCCTTTTTTACTTAATCTTTTAGTTTCATGGTTTCCAATGTTACTTCTTATTGGAGTATGGATATTCATGTTAACTAGAATGAATAAAGGTGGTGGAAGTGGTTCTAACATATTTAATGTAGGAAAATCAAAAGTAAAAGAAACTGGTGATGATTTAGTTAAAGTTACATTTGATGATGTTGCTGGAATAGATGAAGCTAAGTTAGAGCTAGAAGAAGTTGTTCAATTTTTAAAAGAATCAGATAAGTTTAAAAAAATAGGTGCTAAAATACCTAAAGGAGTTTTACTTTTAGGAAGTCCAGGTACAGGAAAAACTCTTTTAGCCAAAGCTGTTGCAGGAGAAGCAGGAGTTCCATTTTTAAGTATGTCAGGGTCAGAGTTTGTAGAGATGTTTGTAGGAGTAGGAGCATCTAGAGTTAGAGATTTATTTGCAAAGGCAAGAAAAGTTGCCCCTTGTATAATTTTTATAGATGAGATAGATGCTGTAGGAAGAAAAAGAGGAAGCGGTCAAGGTGGAGGAAATGATGAGAGAGAACAAACTCTTAATCAACTTCTAGTTGAGATGGACGGATTTGGAAATGATGAAACTATTATAATTTTAGCCGCAACTAATAGACCAGAAGTACTAGATAGAGCCCTTATGAGACCAGGTCGATTTGATAGACAAGTAGTTGTAGATGCTCCTGATATTAAAGGTAGAGAAGCTATATTAAGAGTACATATGAGAAATAAGAAATTAGCAGAAGATGTAGATTTAGATGTTGTTGCTAGAAAAACTCCTGGATTTGTAGGAGCAGATTTAGCAAATTTACTAAATGAAGCAGCTATATTAGCAGCTAGAGATAGTAGAGATACTATAAATATGTCTGATTTAGAAGAAGCATCAGAAAAAGTAATGATAGGACCTGAAAGAAAATCAAGAGTTACTATTGTAAAAGAAAGAGAGATAGTGGCTTATCACGAAGTAGGACACGCTCTAACTCAAATTATGATAGAGCACACTGACCCAGTTCATAAAGTTACTATAATACCAAGAGGAAGTGCTGCTCTTGGATATACTATGAGTTTACCTACTGAGGACAAGTATTTAAAATCAAAAAAAGAGTACATATCAGAAATAAAAGTGTTGTTAGCTGGAAGAGCGGCAGAGCAAGTTATCTTTAACGATATAACAACAGGAGCAGGAAATGATATTCAAAGAGCAACAGCTATTGCTCATGCAATGGTTACAAAATTTGGAATGAATGAAAAATTTGGACCTATACTTTTAGATAGTACAAGTGAAGGGGATATGTTTGCTCAAAAGCACTATAGTGAAATAACAGGGAAAGAAATTGATGATGAAATAAGAAAAATAATCACTGATGCTTATTCTGCTGTTATAACTTTACTAACTGAAAATCATGATAAATTAATTTACATAACAAAAACTCTTCTAGAAAGAGAAACAATAACAGGAGAAGAGCTAAAACTTCTTAATCAGGGAGAAATATTACCTGAATTAATACCAAAACAACCTAAAGAAAATAAAAAAACTGAAGAAAAAGATTTGGAAAAAGAAGAGAATGAAAAAGAAGTGGTAGAAGAAAAAACTGAAGATATAATAAGTGAAAAGAAAGAAGAAATTGGAACATCACTAGAAGAATTAGACGAAGAGTTAAACGCTGAGTCTACAGAAGCTATGGCTGAAAATGAAGTGAAAGAAGAAGAAAGTAGTTCTAAAAAATAAAAAAATTGATTTTATTTATAAAATATGGTAAAATAAGATAATAATTTAAGCTAGGATTTAGGGTTAGCCTCCTAACTACTTGGCTTAGATAATAAATTTAGGAGGTAATAAGGCTATGAGATCAAAAGCAGAATTAGTAAAATTATTTGGAAAAAATGAACAGGATACAGGTTCAACAGAGGTTCAAATTGCATTGTTAACAGAAACAATCAATCACCTAACACAGCACTTAAGAATACACAAAAAAGATTTCCACTCAAGATTAGGATTACTTAAAATGGTAGGACAAAGAAAAAGACTTCTTAACTACTTAACTAAGAAAGACCTTGATGGATATAGAGCATTAATAGTTAAATTAGGTATCAGAAAGTAATTAAAAAAATATTAAAAAGTCAATCTTTTAAGATTGGCTTTTTTTATATTTTAAATGATAATAAAAAATAGTATATATGTAAAATATATTTCATATTGTAGAGAGAATAATTGACAGATAAAGATATTTATTGTATTATAAATGTAATATAAAAATAAAATAAAAAAGAACACTAAATAGTGTTAATGGAGGAAGGTATGCACAAATACATATTAAGAAGAATACTACTACTTATTCCTGTATTACTAGGAGTTTCATTTTTGGTATTCACAATTCTATCTTTGACACCAGGAGACCCAGCACAACTTATACTAGGAGAAAATGCTCCTAAAGATGCAATATTGCAACTTAGAGAGGAAATGGGCTTAAATAAGCATTTTCTAATTCAATATGCAAACTTTATAAAAAGAGCATTAGTTGGTGATTTTGGAAGATCTTATACAACTGGACGGGAAGTTTTCGGAGAGATATTCTCCCGTTTTCCTAACACTCTTCTATTAGCTCTATTAGGTGTATTTATATCTGTAGCAATAGGAATTCCTATTGGAATAATTTCTGCAACAAGACAATATACATTTGTAGATAATTTTAGTATGATATTTGCTCTATTAGGAGTAGCTATGCCTAACTTCTGGTTAGGATTAATGTTAATTTTAACTTTTTCAGTAAAATTAGGAGTATTACCATCAGGAGGATTTGAAGGGTTCAGGAGTGTGATTCTCCCAGCCTTGACATTAGGAACGGGAGCAGCGGCCATAGTGACCCGTATGACTCGTTCATCCATGCTAGAAGTTATTCGTCAAGATTATATAAGAACTGCTAGAGCAAAAGGAGTAACAGAAGAAAAAGTGGTTTATAAGCATGCTTTAAAAAATGCTCTTATACCAGTAATAACTGTAATTGGTCTTCAGTTTGGAGGACTGCTTGGTGGTGCTGTACTTACAGAATCTGTTTATTCGTGGCCTGGAGTAGGAAGAATGATGGTAGATGCAATAAGACAAAAGGATACGCCAACAGTTTTAGCTGCAGTAGTTTTCTTGGCAACAGTTTTCAGTATTGTAAATTTACTAGTGGATATTTTATACGCTTATGTAGATCCAAGAATAAAATCACAATATAAATAGGGGGAATCAATGTCGACTAATATAAACATAAATATAAATAATGAAGTTGCTGGAAAAAAAAGAAGCCAATGGGCGGAAGTTTGGAGAAGTTTAAAAAAAAATAAAATGGCAATGACAGGATTAATATTAATATCATTAATGATTCTAGTTGCAATTTTTGCAAATCAAATAGCAGATTATGAAACTGTTGTTATAAAACAAAATTTATCTTCAAGACTACAACCTCCTTCATTAAATCATTTACTAGGAACAGATGAATTTGGAAGAGATATTTTTGCAAGATTAATTCACGGAGCTAGAGTTTCTCTTCAAGTGGGAGTTTTAGCTGTTGGAGTATCCATAGTGGTAGGAGGCTCATTAGGAGCTGTAGCGGGATTTTATGGTGGTAGATTAGATAATGTTATAATGAGAATAATGGATGTTTTTTTAGCAGTACCAAGTATTTTATTAGCTATAGCAATAGTATCAGCACTAGGACCTAATCTAGTTAACTTAATGATTTCTATAAGTATATCATCAGTACCTAGTTATGCTAGAATAGTAAGAGCTTCAGTTTTATCTATTAGAGACCAAGAGTTCGTAGAAGCAGCAAAAGCTATAGGAGCCAGTGATACTAGAATTATATTTAGACATATAATTCCTAATTCTTTAGCTCCAGTTATAGTTCAAGGAACTTTAGGAGTAGCAGGAGCTATACTCTCAACTGCAGGTCTTAGTTTTATAGGACTGGGGATTCAACCTCCAGCACCAGAATGGGGGTCTATGCTGTCAGGAGGTAGACAATATCTAAGATATGCATGGTGGGTTACTACATTCCCAGGAATAGCAATCATGATAACTATTCTTTCCCTTAATCTTTTAGGTGATGGATTAAGAGATGCACTAGACCCTAGATTGAAAAACTAATAAGAGGAATAAAAATAAAATATGAGGTGATAAAGCTAATGGGTTCTAAACTTTTAGAAATAAAAAATTTAACGATAAAATATATAACTGAAGATGAGACAGTTGACGCAGTTAATGGAATTAATATAGAATTAGAAGAAGGGGAAACTTTAGGTTTAGTTGGAGAAACTGGAGCAGGGAAAACAACTACAGCTCTTGGAATAATGCGACTTATACCAAACCCACCAGGAAAAATAATTGATGGAGAAATTTTGTTTGAAGGAAAAAATCTTTTAAAAGCTTCAGAAGAAGAGCTAAGAAGAATAAGAGGAAGTCAAATATCTATGATATTTCAGGATCCTATGACATCTTTAAATCCAGTTATGACAGTTGGGGAACAAATCGCAGAAGTTATTGAAATACATGAGAGAAAAAGTAGAGCAGCAGCTATGATTAAAGCTGGAGAAATGTTAGAATTAGTTGGGATTCCTGCAGCTAGATTAAATGATTTCCCCCATCAATTTTCTGGTGGTATGAAACAAAGAGTTGTAATTGCAATATCTCTTTCATGTAATCCTAAATTATTAATAGCAGATGAGCCTACAACAGCTTTAGATGTAACTATTCAAGCTCAGGTTTTAGATATGATGAATAATTTAAAAAATAAGTTTAAAACTTCTATGATTTTAATTACTCATGATTTAGGAGTAGTAGCTCAAGTTTGTGAAAAAGTAGCAATAATGTATGCAGGAGAAATTATAGAAAGTGGTACACTAGAAGATATATTTAATAATCCAAAACATCCATACACTCATGGATTATTTGGATCAATCCCTAATTTAGATGAGGAGTGTGAAAGACTAAATCCCATAAAGGGACTTATGCCAGACCCAACTAATTTACCTAAAGGTTGTAAATTCCATCCAAGATGTCCAAATGCAAATGAAATGTGCTCTACATCAATACCAAAAACATCAGTTATATCTGATAAACATAGAGTAAAGTGTTTGGCTTATGAAAAATTAGAAAATGGTCCAATAATTAAAGAGGGATAGGGGGGCAACATGTCAGAAGTTATATTAGAAGTTAAAAATTTAAAAAAATTCTTTAATGTGCCTAAAGGTCTATTACATGCTGTAGATGGAGTAAATTTTTCAATAGAAAAAGGGAAGACTCTAGGTGTAGTAGGAGAATCAGGTTGTGGAAAATCTACAACTGGTAGAGTCATATTAAGACTTTTAGAAGCAACAGATGGAGAGATAATTTTTCAAGGTAAAAATATAAGAGAATATTCAAAAAATCAAATGAATCAGTTGAGACAAGAGATGCAAATAATATTTCAAGACCCTTTCGCTTCACTAAATCCTAGAATGACAGTGAGTGAGATAATAGCAGAACCTTTAGTAATCCATAAAAAATGTTCAACAAAACAAGAGCTAACTGATAGAGTTAGAGAACTTATGGATACAGTTGGGTTAAGTCAAAGACTTTTAAATACTTATCCCCACGAGTTAGACGGGGGAAGAAGACAAAGAATAGGAATTGCAAGAGCTTTAGCTCTAAATCCAAAATTTATTGTTTGTGATGAACCTGTGTCAGCACTTGATGTTTCAATACAAGCTCAAGTTTTAAACTTAATGCAAGATTTACAAAAAAAATTAGGATTAACTTACTTATTTATAACTCATGATTTATCAGTAGTAAAGCATTTTTCAGATGATATTGCTGTTATGTATCTAGGGCAGTTAGTGGAAAAAGCACCTTCTCATAAATTATTTAAAAATCCTACACATCCTTATACAAAAGCACTTTTATCAGCTATACCTGTGCCTAGTCTAAAGCATAAAATGGAGAGAGTAATGTTAACAGGGGAAATAACATCTCCTGTAAATCCTGAACCAGGATGTAGATTTGCTAAAAGATGTCCATATGTTGTAGCAAAATGTTCTGAACCTCAAGAATTAAAAGTACAGGATGAAAATCACTTCTATGCTTGTCATAGAGCTTTAGAGCTATAAGTGTAAAAAAGAGAATTAATGACTAAATTAAATTTAGTTGTTAATTCTCTTTATAAATTAGAAAAATATTCAAGGAGGAATAGCATGGAATTTAATGAAAAAATGTATAGTACAACTCTAAAATTGATTTTATTAAAATCAATTTCTGAAATATTTCCAGAAGAAGAAGTTCAAATTCAACATACGCTGAGCAAAGGTTTGTATGGAGAGCTAAAAAATAAAAAGAAAATATCACAAGAAGAAATAATCCTTATAAAAAAAAGAATGGATGAAATTATAAAAAGTAATTTACCTATTAATTTAGTCACCGATGATATAGAGGTTATAAGAAAAAAATTAAAAACTATAAAAAGAAAAGATATAGTAAGAGCAGTTAATACAGCAGGGTGGTTACCAATAAAAGAATATGAATTAGATGGTTATCATGATTTTTTTTATGAAAAAACTTATTCAAGTACAGGGGATATTTATTTATATGACTTAGTTTCTTATTCTGATGGTTTTATATTAAGGTTTCCACTATCTAAAAATTCTAAAGAATTACCATTATATACAGAAACTCCAAAACTATCCTTAACTCAACGAGAATGTGGAATTTGGGATGAAATGATGGATGTTTCATATATAGGAAGCTTAAATGAAAAAACTATGAATGGAACAATTGAAGAGTTAATAAGAGTAAGTGAAACCTTACATGAAGTAAAACTTGTTAAACTAACAAATAAAATAATTGCAAATAAAAAAATAAAGTTAGTTACAATTGCAGGACCATCATCTTCTGGAAAAACAACTTTTAGTAAAAGATTGATGCTTTATTTAAAAGCTAATAGAGTATTTCCAATCCTTATCTCTCTTGATAGTTATTATGTCGGTCGAGAAAATGTTCCGTTAGATGAGTATGGAAAAAAAGATTTTGAAAGTATAACTGCGTTAGATTTGGAATTACTAAATAACAATATAAAAGATTTAATAGAAGGAAAAAAAGTAGAAATACCAGAATATGATTTTGTTACTGGAAAAAGAAAAGAACATGGAACTTGGATGGCAATTCCTGAAAATGGAATATTAATAATCGAAGGGATACATGGACTTAATGAAGAACTTACAAGGGATATACCAAGAAATGAAAAATTTAAAATTTATATAAGTTGTTTAACTCAATTAAATATAGATATGCATAATAGAATACCTACAAATGAAGTAAGAAAAATTAGAAGAATAGTAAGAGATAGCCTATCTAGAGGAACAAAAGTGGAAGAGACACTGGCTATGTGGGATTCTGTTAGAAGAGGAGAAGAAAAATATATTTTTAAATTTCAAGAAGAAGCTGATGTTATGTTTGATTCAAATTTAGTATATGAGCTTGGAGTGTTAAAAAAACATGCTATGAAAGAACTCATAAAAATTAAGATAGAAAGTGAATACTATGAAGAAGCTAAAAGACTACTGAGATTTTTATATTGTTTTGTAGATATAGACGACAAACATGTTTCTGATATGTCACTTTTAAAAGAGTTTATAGGGGGAAGTTATTTTTATAACTACTAATAATATAATTAATAGTTATAAATATTGAATTACACTAAAAATAAAAAATACTAGACTGAAAGTGTAATATATGGTAAAGTAATCCTTGTGTAAAAGCATAATAATATCTATAAAAAATTATGATATAAAACGGAGGATTAAATGAAAGACGGAAACAGATATGTAAGAATAGTTGTAGCAGACTTGTCAGGGTTAGGTTTATTTGGACTATCTATGATAACTTTAATAGCATCAGCTTATAAGTTAGGGTTTTTATCAGGAGTATCTCTATTAGTACCTTGGGCAATAATACTTGGAAGTATAGCACAGCTTATAGCTTGTGCAATTGATGTAAAACACAACAATACATTTGGAGCTACAGCTTTTGGTGGATACGGAGTATTTTGGTTAGCTATAGCTTTTAGCTGGATGATAGAGCTTGGAGTTTTTGGTGAGGCAATGAAAGCAGCATCAGATCCTAAAGCTTATGGTTTTGCTTATCTAGGTTATCTAGTATTTTCTTTAGTTATGACTGTTGGAGCAGTTAAAACGAATAAAGTATTATTTCTGATTTTTGTCTTAATAGACTTTTTATTTATAGGTCTAACTTTTTCAAGTTTTGGAATAATGAAACACCAAATGCATATGTTAGCAGCTTATTCAGAACTATTAATTTCAATAGTTGGGTTTTATGGTTTTGCTGGAACTATTTTAAACAAACATCTAGGAGTGGAATTATTACCTCTTGGTGGACCAGTATGGGTACTTAAAAAATAAAAAACTATAAAGAAAAAAGAGATAAGTTCAAAATAGAACTTATCTCTTTTTTTACTAGTATAAATCAGCAAGTCTAGCTTTAACAGATTCATCTTGTAAATATTCATCAAAAGCCATACGTTTGTCTATAACACCATTTTGAGTTATTTCTATAACTCTATTTGCTATTGTTTGAACAAACTCATGGTCATGTGCATTAAATAAAATAGTTCCTTTAAAAGCTACAAGACCTTTATTTAGAGATGTTATTGCCTCTAGATCCAAATGGTCAGTAGGATTATCAAAGAGTAAAACATTAGAGTTAGAAAGCATCATTTTTGATAGCATACATCTCTGCTTTTCTCCCCCTGATAAAACTTTAACTTCCTTAAGAACTTCTTCACCAGAGAAAAGCATTCTTCCAAGGAAACCTCTTACAAATGAATCGTGATCATCAGGAGAATATGGTCTTAACCAATCAACTAAATTTAAATCATTATCGTTAAAGTAAGCAGAGTTATCCTTAGGTAAGTATGTTTGGCTAGTGGTAACTCCCCAAGTATAAGTTCCTGAATCAGGTTCAAGTTCACCCATTAAAATTTGAAATAGAGTAGTTTTAACCATATCATTTTTAGCTAGGAAAACAACTTTATCATAAGATTCAATAGTAAAAGATAAGTTATCTAATACTTTAACACCATCTAAAGTTTTTGTTAGATTTTCAACTTTAAGAAGATTATTTCCAGGTTCTCTTTCAGATTTAAACTCAACAAAAGGATATTTTCTATTGGAAATTTGCATATCTTCAATTTGAAGTTTTTCTAATTGTTTTTTTCTTGATGTAGCTTGAGAAGATTTAGAAGCATTAGCACTAAATCTAGCAATAAAGTCTTTTAATTCTTCTCTTTTTTGCTCAAGTTTCTTATTTTTATTATTCATTAAAGTAAGCATAAGTTGATTTGATTCATACCAGAAATCATAATTTCCAACAGTAACTTGAATTTTTCCGTAATCTATATCTGCCATGTTAGTACAAACTTTATTTAAAAAGTGTCTGTCATGGGAAACTACAATAGCAGTCATTGTGTCTATATTATTTATTAAGAAACTTTCTAGCCAAGTTACAGCTAAAAGGTCAAGACCGTTTGTAGGCTCATCTAATAAAAGAATATCAGGTTTTCCAAACAGAGCTGAAGCTAATAGAACTTTAACTTTTTGAGGTTCAGGAAGTTCTTTCATATATTTATGGTGTAAGCTTGCATCAATTCCAAGTCCCATAAGTAGAGTTTCTGCTTCAGGTTCAGCGTCCCAACCGTCAAGCTCAGCAAATTCTCCTTCAAGTTCAGCAGCTTTCATACCGTCTTCATCTGTAAAATCTTCCTTGGCATAAATAGCATTTTTTTGAACCATAATATCCCAAAGTACTTTATTTCCCATAAGAACAACATCTAAAACTTTATCCTCTTCATTAGCAAAGTGATCTTGTTTTAAAACTGACATTCTTTTATTTTTTGTTATAATAACTTCACCTTCTGTAGGCTCTAAATCTCCTGAAAGAATCTTAACAAAAGTTGATTTACCAGCACCGTTAGCACCAATAAGCCCGTAACAGTTACCAGGTGTGAATCTAATACTAACATCATCAAATAGCTTTCTTCCAGCAAATCTCATACCCAAACTAGCAGTTGCAATCATTGTAATACCTCCTAAAAACACAAAAATTATATATAAAATTTAATTATTAAACATGTTTACATACAGTTTATATTATAACATATAGTTTAAAAAAATGAAAAGATATTTTAGTGGATAACTTATTTTTTATAAAAATAATAGAAACTATTTTTTTTATGGTATAAATGGTATAATACTAAAAAAATAGATAAAAAAAGGAGGAGCAAAATGACAATTTTTGATAGTTATAAAATAAAAAATATAGAGATAAAAAATAGAATAATACTTCCTCCATTAGTAAGGTTTTCAAAAGTTGGAAGAGATGGTTTAGTGACAGAAGACTTAGTAGAATGGTATAGAGATGTTGCTGCAGGTGGTGCAGGAATGATAATTGTAGAAGCAACTTGTGTGGCAGAAGACGGAAAACTAAGAAATAACCAAATAGGAATTTGGAATGATAGTTTTATCCCTGGTCTAAAAAAAATAGTAGACCAGTGTAGAAAATATAATACTCCAGTAATAATTCAAATTCATCATAGGGGATTTAAGGAAGAGATAGCCACAGTTTCAGAGGAAAAGCTAGACGAAATATTAGAAATGTTTGTAAAAGCTTTTTATCGTAGCAAAGAAGCAGGATTTGACGGAATAGAAATACATGGTGCTCATACCTATTTAATTTCCCAGTTAAATTCGAGACTTTGGAACACAAGAACAGATAAATATGGAATTAAAAAAGATAATAGGGTAGCCTTTTCAAAGATTTTAATAGAAAAAACTAGTGAAATATTTAATGAAAATTTTATACTGTGCTACAGAATGGGAGGTAATGAACCTACACTAAAAGACGGAATAGAAATTGCTAAAGAACTAGAATCCTTAGGGGTGGATTTACTTCATGTTTCAAGTGGCGTACCTCTTTTAGATATAAAACAAGAAGTAAAAATAGAAATGCCAATAGCTTTTCCTCTAGACTGGGTAATATATATGGGAGTTGAAATAAAAAAACAGGTAAAAATTCCTGTTATAGGAGTTAGAAAAATCAAAGAAGAGAAAGATGCAAGTTGGTTAATAGAAAATAAACTTTTAGATTTTGTTGCTGTAGGACGTGGAATGATAGCAAGACCTGACTGGGTAAGATGGGCTCAAAAAGAATATGAGAGAAGAACAGGAAATAAAATAAGAGTTGATTACTAAAATGAAAAGAAAAATAGATATATTTTGCCAAATAATAGATAATTATGGGGATATAGGGGTTGTTTATAGACTATCCAAATCACTATATAAAAAATATTTAGAAAATGGAATTGAGATTAAAATAAGAGTTTTTTTAGATAGAACAGAGGAATTAGTAAAGTTAGACTCAGAAGCTCAAAGTATTCAATGTCAAATATTAAATGGTATTGAATATATAACCTATGATTATCTATTAAAAAATAATTTAGAGCCCTATGAAGTGATAATTGAAGCTTTTGGCTGTGAAATAAATGAACTTTATTTAGAAAAAGCAAAAGAAAAATCTTCTTTATTAATAAATTTAGAATATTTATCCTCTGAAGATTGGGCTTTAGAGTTTCATGGGTTAGAATCTTTACTAGGTGCTAAAAAATTAAAAAAATATTTTTTTATTCCAGGATTTTCAGAAAAAACTGGTGGAGTTTTATTTTCACACTTTGAAAAAAGTAAACTAGAGAGTATTTTTCCTTATTTAACACCTGAATTTTTAGAAAATAAAATATTAGGGACAATATTCTCTTATGAAAAAAACTTTGAAAATCTCTTAGAAACACTTAATAAACAGAAAAAAGAAACCATTTTATTAGTTATGGGTGAGCTAAGTCAAAAGAGTATAAAAGAGATTTTAGAAAAAAAAAATGTAGAAAAGCTTGGAAATTTTTTAAAATATGGTAAAATATATATTGAGTTTTCATCATTTATCTCACAAGAAAAATATGATACTTTAGTAACTTTAACAGATTTTAATCTAGTTAGAGGGGAAGACTCTTTTGTTAGAGCAGTTTTATCGAAAAAACCCTTTATATGGCATGCATATTTTCAAGAAGAAGAGATTCACTTAGAAAAAATAAAAGGTTTTTTTAATAGATATATAGATTATTTTAAAAATTATCATAATAAAAATTATCTAATAGAAATAGATATTTTAAAAAATCTGTTTTTAGAGTATAATAGAAGAGATAAAAATAATTTTGAACAATCAAAAGAAAATTATGAATATTTTTTTGATAATTATGAAATTTTAAAAGAAATGAGTATTCTTTTTTCTGATTATATTCAAAAAAATTGTGATTTAAAAGAAAAACTGTTCCAATTTATAGAAAATAAATTAAAGTAATTATCAATAAGTATTTTAAATATATTTTAAAATATAAATAAAATAAATGAAAGATATAAAAAAAATAAGGGGGCAACAAACTATGAAAATAGCTCAAGAGCTAAAATCAGGAAGTACAATTAAGGTAGGAAACGATCCATTTGTAGTATTAAAAGCTGAGTACAATAAATCAGGAAGAAGTTCTGCAGTAGTTAAATTTAAAATGAAGAATTTAATAAATGGTAATATAACAGATTCTATCTATAAAGCCGATGATAAAATGGACGATATTAGACTAGAAAAAGTAAAAGCAACATACTCTTATAACGACGGTGATTTTTATGTTTTTACTGATCCAGAGTGGAATCAAATAGAGCTTAAAGAGGAAGATTTAGGAGATGCTCTTAATTATTTACAAGAAGAAATGGAATTAGATATTATTTATTATGAAGCTACTCCAGTTGCAGTTGAACTTCCTATTTTTATTGAAAGAGAAGTTACTTATACAGAACCAGGATTAAGAGGAGATACTTCAGGAAAAGTACTAAAACCAGCACAAATTAATACTGGTTTTGAAATTCATGTTCCTATATTTGTTGAGCAAGGAGAATGGATTAAAATAGACACTAGAAATAATGAGTATGTAGAAAGAATTAAAAAGTAACATATTAAAACCTAATAAGAAAAAAGGTTCTTATTAGGTTTTTTTATATAAAAAAAAGGAGATGTGAAAATGGAGAATTACATAGGAAAATTAAATGAGGCAGTGAAGTATATAAAATCTAAAACAGATTATATCCCTGAAATAGGAATGATACTAGGGTCAGGTCTAGGCTCTATAGCAAATGACATAGAAGAAGCAGTTATTATTCCTTATTCAGATATCCCAAATTTTCCAATATCTAACGTACCAGGTCATGCGGGTAATTTAGTTATAGGAAAATTACAAGGGAAGGTAGTTTTTGCCCTTCAAGGGAGAGTTCATTTTTATGAAGGTCATTCTATGTTGTATATAACTTTTCCAGTGAGAGTTATGGCTCTTTTAGGGATAAAAAAACTTTTAGTAACAAATGCTTGTGGTGGAGTTAATGAAACTTATGTTCCAGGAACTCTTATGGTTATAAAAGACCATATTAATTTAATGGGGACTTCTCCACTTATAGGGAAAAATTATGAGGAATTTGGAGTAAGATTTCCAGATATGACTTACACATATACTAAAAAATATAGAGAATTAGTAGCAGAATTAGGTAAAGAACTTAAAACTCCTGTAAGAGAAGGGGTTTATGCAGGATTTACAGGGCCAACTTATGAAACTCCAGCTGAAGTAAAATTCGCAAGAATAATAGGGGCAGATGCTGTGGGAATGTCCACTGTTCCAGAAGCAATAGTGGCTAATCATGCAGGAATGGAAATTTTAGGAATAGGTTGTATAACTAATATGGCTTCAGGTGTCTTAGATCAAAAATTAGATCACTCAGAAGTAATAGAAACTGCTGCTATGGTTCATGGAGATTTTGTTAAATTAATAAAATTACTATTACCAAAGATGTAAAATAAGTGGATAATTAAAAAAATCAAATAAAAAAGTCTACCTAAAATTTTTTTTAAGTAGACTTTTTATTATAAAAGGATAAACTTATCTAATAAATCTATAAGAAAACTGTATAATGGATATATAAATTTACTTAATAAACCAGTCCAAGCTAAAAGAAGAATAAAGAAAAAACCATATTTATCCAAAGAAAAAATCCAGTAACGCAAATCTTTATTAGAAAGACTAGCTATAATTTTAGAACCGTCTAGTGGAGGAATTGGAATAAGATTAAAAACTGCCAATAGCAAATTAATAGAAATAAAATACGCTAAATAAGGAAAAATATTTGATGTAAAGTGCTGAGGAAGAACTCTAATTAATAAAGCACCTAAAAAAGCTAATAATAGATTTGTAACTATTCCTGCAACAGAAATTAAGAACTCACCTAAGCGTCCATTATTAATGTTAGAGTAATTAACAGGAACAGGCTTAGCCCAACCTATAACAAAATTAGAACCAGTAAAAATTAGCATTAAAGGTAATAATATTCCTATTGGATCAATATGTTTTAAGGGGTTTAGAGAAAGGCGTCCTTCTATTTTAGCAGTACTGTCACCTGAATAATTAGCAGCTATTCCATGAGCAATCTCATGGAACATAATAGAAATAATGAAAATAGGTATTTTCAAAAAAACACCTGGATTTGTAAATAAAATAGAATAAAATTTATAAATAAAAAATGTTGAGAATAAAACTAAAAAAAATATTACTGTGAATTTATTCTTTTTATTAACTTCTAAAAAATTTTGGAAATAATTTTTCATAGAACACCTCCTTATAATTATCCAAGTGCAACATCTAAAACCATCATAGTTGCAAAACCAAGCATGGCACCAATAGTACCAGAATCATCGTGGTCATCAGAAGCAGTAGGGATAAGCTCTTCAACTACAACATAAATCATGGCACCAGCAGCAAAAGATAAAGCGTAAGGGAGAAGAGACCGCATTCTAAGAACAAAGAAAGCTCCTAGAACTCCTGCAATAGGTTCTACAATACCAGATGCCTGACCGTAATAGAAAGATTTCAGTCTAGAAAGCCCTTCACGACGAAGGGGAACAGATACTGCAGCTCCTTCAGGGAAATTTTGAAGTCCTATTCCAATAGCTAACGAGACTGCTCCTCCTAATGATGCTGATGGAATACCAGAAGCAACAGCTCCAAAAGCTACACCTACAGCTAATCCCTCAGGAATATTGTGTAAAGTAACAGCTAAAACTAAAAGTACACTTCTTTGCCAACTCGTTTTAACTCCCTCTGTTTGCTCCATTCCTGAATGAAGATGAGGAAGTAGCTTGTCAACTGTCCAGAGAAAAAAACCACCACCTAAAAATCCTATTACAGCTGGGATCCAAGATATAATTCCCATAGCCTCTGCAAGTTCTATTGCAGGACTCAAAAGAGACCAAAAACTAGCAGCAATCATGACACCAGAAGCAAAACCCAACATTCCATTAAGTACTCTTTTGTTTATAGTTTTAAAGAAAAAAACCATACTAGCCCCTAGAGCAGTAACTCCCCAAGTGAAAAGAGTAGCTAAAAGAGCTTGCATAATAGGGCTAAAATTTTTAAAAAATTCAATCATAATAACCTCCTTAATGTTAATTTTTTAATTTTATTGTAAAAAATTAATTTAAAATATAGCAAAAAATCAAATAATAATGTATTATGTACTAAGAAAAATAAAATAATAAAATGATTACTATGTAGATTATACCGCATAATAGTCTAAAAAACTTTTTTTTTGGAGGAACACATGAATTTTTTATATAACAGAGAGAAAACAGCAGTTATTTATAACAATATTGAATACTCATACAAAGAATTAATAAATGCATCTAAATATTACGGGTCACTTATTAATATTAGTAACGGTGATAGAGTTGTTCTTTTTACTGAAAATAGACCTGAGTTTATCTTCGGTGTATTTGGAGTTTGGGATAAAAAAGGAATTTCAGTAACTTTAGATGCAACGTCAGATGCAGAGCAAATAGCTTATGTATTAAAAGACTGTAATCCTACTTATATATTTGCATCTAATACCACTTATGATGTAGCTTTAGCTGCGAAAGAGCTAGCAAAGTCAGAAGTGATAATAATAAATGTAGATGAAAAAGCTATCCCAGAAAATTTTGTAAGTACAGATTCTGTAATCGAAGGTCTAGAACAGGAAAAAACAATAGCTATTTTATATACATCAGGAACAACAGGACTTCCAAAAGGGGTAATGATAAGTTTCAAAAATCTTATGGCAAACCTATTAGCACTAAGCGAAATAGAATTAGTAAATGATAAAGATAGAGTTTTAGGAATGTTGCCTTTTCACCATATTTTACCTCTTGCAGGAACAATTATGCTTCCGTTGTACTTTGGTGGAACATTAGTTATTCTAAAAGAACTATCTTCAGATGCTATAAAATCTACATTAGCAAAGTATAAGATTACTTTTGTTATAGGTGTACCAAGAGTTTGGGAGATGTTTCATAAAGGTATAATGGGGAAAATAAATAGTTCTAAATTAACTAGCAGACTATTTAAAATTTGTGAAAAAATAAATAATAAAAATTTAAATAAAATAGTATTCAAAAAAGTTCAAGAGGCTTTTGGAGGCAATATAAATATATTAGTTTCTGGTGGAGCAAAGTTAGATGGTCAAATAACAAAAGATTTTACAACTTTAGGATTTACAATGATGGAAGGATATGGTCTAACTGAAACTTCTCCAATCATTTCCTTTAATAGAATTGGGAATATAAAAGCAGGGACAGTAGGAACACCTATTCCTAGAGTGGAAGTAAAAATAGCAGATGATGGTGAGCTTTTAGTTCGTGGGGAAAATGTTATGCAAGGGTACTACAATAATCCTAAAGCTACAAGTGATGCTATAGATAAGGATGGTTGGTTTTATACGGGAGATTTAGCAACCTATGATGGTCAACACATAACAATAGTAGGAAGAAAAAAAGAGATGATAGTACTTTCTAATGGAAAAAATATAAATCCAGTAGATATAGAAATAGAATTAATGAGAGGTAGTGATTTAATTAAAGAAGTTGCTGTTGTAGAGCATAACAATCATTTATTAGGTCTTATTTATCCCGATTTTGATTTAGCTAAAGAGAGAGGGGTAGTTAATATAAAAGAAGAGTTAAAGTGGCAAATAATTGATAAATATAATGTAACTGCTCCTAAATATAGAAAAATACTAGAAACTAAAATAGTAAGTTCTGAACTTCCTAAAACAAAACTAGGAAAACTGCAAAGATTTAAATTAGCTGAACTTATTGGAGTAATAAAACCAGAAGAGAAAGTTAAAGACGAAAAAATTGTAAAAAGTGATTATGTAGAAACAGAAGAATATATAAAGCTAAAAGAATATTTGAAAAAAGTTCATACAGAAGCAGATATAAATCCAGATTCACACATGGAAATAGATATTGGTATGGATTCACTTGATAATGTAGAATTACTAAGTTATATTGAAGCTACGTTTAGTGTTGAAATGACAGAGGAAGATTTGTCAAGAATTAAACTAGTTAAAGAGATAGCTAATTTTATAAGAGAAAAAGGTGGAGAGTTTAAAGAAGGGGATATTGATTGGAAAAAAATACTAGAATCACCTACTAATCATCCTATGCCTAGTTCCAATTGTATAGGAAGAGTTTTAAATTTATTATTTATAAAACCATTTTTTTCATTATATGTAAAATTAAGTAAAAAAGGGGAAGAAAAAATACCTGACGAAGCGGTTATATTTCTAGGAAATCACCAGAGTATGTTAGATGGTTTTGCTTTTTCTCAGATATTACCTTCTAAAATTAAAAAGAAAACATATTATTTAGGGATATCTGATCATTTTAAATCTAAGTTCAAAAGTTATGTGGCAAGCAATTCTAATATAATTTTAGTAGATATGAATAAAAATATAAAAGAAACATTAAAAGTTATAGCTAAAGCTCTAAAATCAGGACATAATATTGTGATATTCCCAGAAGGGGCAAGAACAAGAGACGGAGAGTTGCAAGAGTTTAAAAAAAGTTTTGCAATAATAGCGAAAGAACTTAATATCCCAGTAACGGTATTTGGAATAAAAGGTGCTTATGAGTTAATGCCTTTTGGTACAACTAAACCTTCTAGTGGAAAAATGAATGTGGAAATATTAGAAACTATATACCCACAAAATCTAACAGTGGAAGAAATTGTAAAGAAATCCAGAGATAAAATAGCAGAGTATTTAAAATAGTAATGGAGGACCTAATGAAATTTACCAAAATGCATGGGGCAGGAAATGATTTTATTTTACTTCATGATTCTAATGATTATTTTACAGATGTTTCAAAACTAGCTATTAGAATGTGCCATAGAAAATTTGGTATTGGCGGAGATGGTCTTATGACCTATGGAAAAAGTTTAGTTGCAGATATAAAAATGAATTTTTATAATTCTGATGGGTCAAGAGCTAGCATGTGTGGTAATGGAATTAGATGTTTTGCAAAATTTGTGTACGATAATAAAATTGTTACTTCTAACATAATTAATGTGGAAACTGATGATGGAGTTAAGCACATAGTAATAAATGTAGTGGGAAATAAAAAAGAACAAATAATAGATGTGGATATGGGTTATCCTAGTTTTAAAAGTAAAGATATCCCTGTTATAAGTAAAGAAGAAAAATTTATTTTAAAAGAATTAGAGATAGATGGAATTAAGATTGAAATTTCTAGTATTCACATGGGAGTTCCTCATACTGTTATCTATCTAAAAGATTATGAAAATATAGATTTAAATTCTATTGGAAAAAAAATAGAAAATCTTGAAATTTTTGAGAAAAAAACCAATGTAAATTTTGTAAAAATATTAGATGAGAAGAATATAGAAGTGAGAACGTGGGAAAGAGGAGTAGGAAGAACTCTAGCATGTGGAACGGGGTGCTGCTCTAGTGTAATCCTAGGGAACTATTTAGGATATTTAAAAAACAAAGTAAAAGTTATTACAGAGGGTGGAGAGCTTTTAATTAGTTCTGATAAAGATTTTAAAACTTTGATGTCAGGAACAGCAGTTACTGTATTCACTGGAGAGTTTATATTTTGATAAAAAAATTAAGTTAATAAAAAAAGCGATTTTTGTCTAGTGTTTCCATGAGACTTAAATCGCTTTTTTTAGAACTATTGTAGTAGTTTAGATTATTTTTCTTCTAATATAGTTTCAAATTGCTTTTTTTGTTTTTCAAAATCATCTTTAAGTTTTTGTCTTTTTTCAGAAATATTATTTGGTTTAGAATCTAATTGTATTTTATCTAAATGCTTATTTTGGACAATCTCAATTACTTCCATCATTTTCTTTTGAATATGAGCATACCCAACATCTTTAATATGTGGTAATTTACAATCAGAACAATCTTTTATACCATGAGGTGTATATTTAAAATTACCACCACAATTTTCACCTAACATGTAAATAGGACAATAACAAAATAAACAGTTAAATTCTTCTTTATTCTTAAAATCATGACAGGGAAAAAATTCGCAAGTACAGTTGTTAAAAAATTTATAGTTATTCATGAACACTCCTCGTTAATATATTAAAAAAGAAATGAAATTATAAATAAAGTGGGAATTTAGAGCAAAAAAGATTAACTTGTTTTCTAATTTCCGACAATTTTTCTAAGTTCTCAATATTATCAATAACAGCTAAAATAAATTTACCTACTTCTCTCATATCATTTTCCTTCATTCCACGAGTAGTAAGAGCAGGTGTACCAAGTCTAATACCACTAGTTACCATGGGAGAAAGCGAATCGTAAGGAATACCGTTTTTATTAACAGTGATATGAGCTTTTCCTAAGGCTACTTCCACATCTTTTCCTGTTAAATTTTTAGGACTAAGATCAACTAAAAACATATGATTATCAGTTCCACCACTAACTATTCTAAGACCACCTTTTTCAAGTTCTAACGCCAAGCATTGAGCGTTTTTAATAACTTGTTTTTGATAAGTTGTAAATTCAGGTTTTAAAGCTTCCTTGAAAGAAACTGCTTTTGCTGCAATAATATGCATTAAAGGACCACCTTGAATTCCAGGGAAAATATTTTTATTAATTTTAGTAGCGATTTCTTCTGAGTTAGTTAAAATCATACCACCTCTTGGTCCTCTTAATGTTTTATGAGTTGTTGTGGTAACAACGTCAGCGTAAGGAAAAGGACTAGGGTGCAAACCAGTGGCTACAAGTCCTGCTATATGAGCCATATCTACCATAAGTAAAGCTCCAACTTCCTTAGCAATTTCACTAAATTTTTTAAAATCAATAATTCTACTATAGGCACTTGCACCTGCTACAATAAGTTTAGGTCTTAGTTCTAAGGCTAATTCTCTTACATTGTCATAGTCAATAGTTTCACAGTCTTTTTTTACACTATATCCATAAAATTTATATTCTTTTCCTGAAAAGTTAACATTTTTTCCATGAGTTAAGTGTCCACCGTGATCTAATTTCATTCCTAAAACAACATCTCCTATGGAAAGCAAAGCTTTGTATACTCCCATATTAGCAGCAGAGCCACAATGAGGTTGCACATTTGCAAAGTTGCATCTAAAAAGCTCTTTAGCTCTTGATATAGCTAAATTTTCAGCTATATCAACAAATTCACATCCGCCGTAGTATCTTTTGTCTGGATAACCTTCAGCATATTTGTTTGTCATAACAGAACCTGCGGCTTCTAAAACAGCACTAGAAACAAAATTTTCTGAGGCAATAAGTTCTAAACCATTGTTTTGCCTTAGTTTTTCATTATTGATAGCATCAAAAATTTCTTTATCAACTGAATAAATATTATTTAAATTCATTTTAAACCTCCTAATATTTTTTATATAGTAAGTATAATGTAATTATACAACATTTATTCAAAAAAATAAAAAAAATTTAAAAATATAAAAATCTATATATTGATTTTTTCCAAAGTTCATGTATAATTTTATAGTATAGGGTTTATATAATTTAGGAGGATAGTAATGAAACGAGGTTGGCTAGAAATAAATTTAAATAAACTTAAAGATAATTATAATATAACGAAAGAAAAAGCAGCGGGAAAAGAGGTTATGGCTATTGTTAAAGCTGATGCCTATGGATTAGGAGCTTGTAAAATATCAGAAACTTTGTCTGATTTAGGTGTTAATATTTTTGGTGTAGCTTGTTTAGAAGAAGCTCTAGAACTGAGAAAAAATGGGCTGAAAAAAGAAATTTTAATATTAGGAGTAATAAATTTTTTAGATTATAAATTAGCTTTTGACAATGATATTCAACTAACAATATCTTCATTTGAAGAGTTGGAGTATTTAAAAAAAAATAATTTTAAGAATCCAAAAATTCATATAAAAATTGATACTGGAATGGGGAGAATAGGATTTTTAAATGATAAAATTTATTCTTGGATAAAAGAAAATAAAAATAACAAAAATAATAAATTTGAAATAATAGGTATATTCTCACATTTTTCATCTTCAGATATACCTTGTGAAGACAATTATACAATGAGCCAAATTAATAAATTTAAAAAATATGAAGAGATAGAGGGAATAAAATATATTCATATTCAAAATAGCGCTGGAATTATGAGGTTTAATAGTTATTGTAGTGGAAATTTAGTTAGAGCTGGAATAGTACTTTATGGTTATACAGATTTGGATACTAAAATAAGTCCAATAGTAAAGTTTAAAACAATAATAAATCATCTAAAAGTAGTGGAAGAAGATAGTTATATCTCTTATGAAAAAACTAAACTAGTAAAAAAAGGAACAGTTATAGGAACTATACCAATAGGGTATGCAGATGGGTATGATAGAAGATTTTCAAATAGAGGGTATGTATTTATCAGAGGTGTGAAATGTGCTATTGTAGGAAGGGTTTGTATGGATGCAACAATGATTAAAATACCAAAAAGTCTATACAAAAATATATCAATAGGGGAAGAAGTGGATATATTAGGTGATAACCCACTAGAACAATTAAAACATGTTGGAATATCACCCTATGAATTTTTATTATTTGTATCTAAAAGAGTAAAAAGAAACTATATAGAAATTATTTAAATAAAGTAGGGAGAGTTGCTAAAATAGCATAAATAAGTATGATGAAAATTATATCAAGATTACTTGTACGATTTTTTTTTTCTGAGAAAATAGAAAAAATAAGCGCTAAAATATATCCTATAAAAAATGCATAAATATCGCTAGTATCAAAAGTTCCAATTGTTTTACCATGACCACCAAAATGAAGTTGTAAAAATTCGAACCCAATCATAAATAAAAATGTAAAAGTATAAATAATAAAATTTTGTAGAAAATAAAAAGAAGAATATAAAAGAGCTATACCTAAGGAAAAGATCCAAAGACCATCAGGGAGGGCATAAATAACCCAATTAGGGATAGCTTTTCTAAAACTTAGGGCAAGCTCTCTAAAGTTTGTTATATATCCATCAATATTCATAAACTTGAAAAAACTAAAATAAAATAGAGATTTACTTCTAAATAAAAGATATATAAAAAATCCTAATAAAATTGGAAAAACAATAAGAAATATTTTTTTTTTATTCATAAATTTATCACTCCTAAATAAAAATATTTAAGAAATATTTTTAAGATATAGTTAAAGTGAATACATTTTAAATTAAATATCGGTAAAATGCAAGAATTATATTGACATAAAACAAAAAATAAGTTATTATAGTACAGGTGACTTTAAAGTCAATGATTATAGGCGAGGAGCGAAGGAGTATTTAAATGACAAGAGAAAAAAGAAAAGTAGAGAAAAAAGAAAATATTATTGTCTCAGCTAAAACTCTTATTTTGAAAAACGGATATCAAAAGACAACCGTAGAGAATATAACTAGTAATATTAAAATATCTAAAGGAAGTTTTTATACATATTTTTCCTCAAAAGAAGAACTGCTAAATAGTATACTTGATGAAATATTGAAAAATTCTAGAAATAGAAAGAAAGAAATTTTAGGTAAAAAACATATTTTAGAAGAGATGATTTTACATAATTTAAAATTAAGATTTAATATAGATGAAAATAAAATAAAAACAACATTAATAGTATTAAATTTAGCGTATAATTTTGACAAGTTATGCTTAAAAACAAGAAAAAAACTCATAACAATAAGAGATGAAAATGTTGAAACATGGCTAGGCATTATTGAAAATGAATTTGGAATAGAAGAACACACAAAAAATATAGAATATGCAACTTTAATTGAAGAAATATTGTTTTTTTATTTAAAAAAAAATGTATATTATAGTAATTTAGAAGGTGAAGAGGGAATGTATACTAAAGATATAGACTTAGCATATAAAAGAATAAATAGTAAAAATATTGAAAAAGAAATTAGATTTATTCATAAAATAATTTTGAATATTTTAAAAGGAGAAAGATAGATATGTGGAAAAGAATTTTATTAATTTTAACATTAGTTACATCTACTTTATTTGCAAGAACCGTAACATTAGATGAAGCTACTAGTTTGGCTATGAAAAATGCTAAAAATGTTAAAGCAGCGGAAAAAGATATAGAGATTTCTAAGTTAGATTTGAGTTCAGCTTTTAAAACAGCTCTTCCTTCTGTTGTTTATAGTGGTCAGTACCAGAAGGGTGAGAATAAAAGAAATATGATAAAAAGAGGAGAAGATTTTAACTCTAAATCTGGGTACACTCAATCAATAGGAGTAACACAACCTATATTTCAAGGTGGGTCAATAATTGGAGCAATAAAAGGAGCTAAAATTTATGAATCAACATACAGACTACAATATGTTGCTGAAATAAGAGATACTCGTTTAAATGTAATTAAAACATACTCAACAATAGTAAAAGATAAGAGAGATTTAGAGGCGTTCTATGCTTCGAAAAAAGAGATAGAAGCTAGATATTTAAAACAAAAAATTCAATTGGATATGAGATTAATAACTAAAACAGATTTACTAAAAACAGAATACGCTTTACTAGATATAGAATCAAAAATAATTGGAAGTACTAATAGTATAAAAGTGGAAAAAGAAAATTTGAAGTTACAAGTTGGGCTTAACTCTTTGGAAAGTATTGAAGTTGTAAGTTTTGATATTTCTGATAATTTAACTAGCAATATTGATTTTGATAAAGATAAAAATCAAGCTAAAGAGAAAAGCGTAGACGCTTTAATAGCAAAAAATAAAGTTGATTTAGCTGGAGTTCAAAAAGTAATAGTAAGAGCAGATTTGTTACCTAGAATAGATGCTTTTGGAAAATATGGAACCTTTGTAGAACAAAAAAAATATAGAGATTCAGTAGATGACGGTGAATGGAGAGGAGGAATTTCAATTAATTGGAACGTATTCCAATTTGGAAAAGACTATGATAGATATAGAGCAAAAGATCTTGAAGAAGAAAAAGAACTAATAAAAGAAAGTAAAGTTAAAGATGAAATAGATTTAAAGGTAACTAGTGCATATTTGGATATTTTGAAATTTGAAAAAGTGAAAGACTCAAAATATAAAGCAATGTTAGCTTCAGAAGAAAATTATAAAATGGACAAAGAAAGATACGATACTGGTTTGATTTCTACTATTGATTTTTTAGCTTCAGAAAATCAATGGAGAGATTCAATAGTAGAGTATAATGGTGTTGTAAATGATTACTACTATTATTATGAAAAATATAGATCTTTACTAATATAAAAAAAGGAGAGAATAATGAAAAGTTTTTTTTATGCAATATTAATGAGTACTTTAATTTTATCAGGTTGTGGGGTAAAAGTAGAAGAGGAAAAAGAAGTACCTGCTAAAGAAGTTGTAACAACAGAAATAAAAATAAAAGAAATAATTGATCAATATGATGGAAATGCAATAGCTATACCTAAAAATAAAATAGATCATATAATAGATACAACAGGAACAGTTGTAAAATTATATAAAAAAAATGGTGATTTAGTAAAAAAAGGTGATTTAGTAATAAGTTTAAAAGATTCAGCTACAGAAGCAGAGTATTTTTCTGCTAAAGCAAGTTTAGAATCAGCAAAGTCAACATTTTCTACAACTAAAAATAATTTTGAAAAGTACCAAATTTTATATGAAAAACAGCTAATATCTGAAAGTGAGTATTTAGATTATAAAAATAGAAATACTGATTCTCAAGGTGATTATTTAGCGAAAAAAGCGCGTTTTGCAGATGCTAAAGATAATTTTGATAAACTGAAAAGAGTAGCACTAACTGATGGTGTAGTAGGAAATATATTTGTGAAAATAGGAAATGATGTGAAAAAAGGTGATTTATTATTTACTGTAATAGATGAAACTGAAATTGAAGTATCTGTTGACTTTCCAGGAAAGTGGTTTTCAAGTATAACTTTAGGTGGAGAGACAACTGTTGAAGTTTCAGATTTAGGTGGAAAAATATTTAAAGGTTATATAAAAGAAATAAATCCAGTGGCAGACACAGAAACAAAAAAATATAAAGTAAAATTAGGAATTCCAAATATTGATTCATCAATAAAAGATGGAATGTATATAAAAGCCACAGTTCCAGCAGGAAAAAGAAATACATTAGTAGTACCTGAAAAATCAGTTTTTGTTAGAGCACTACTTAGCTATGTGTACTTGGAAGAAAATGGAGTGGCAAAAAGAGTAGAAGTGGTCTCTGGAACTATAAATTCACCAATGATTGAAATATCATCAGTGGAAATTAAAGAAGGAGATAAAGTAATTGTAGAAGGAATATTTGGATTAAATGATGGAGAAAAAATTAAAGAAAAACTAGAAAAATAAAAAGAGGGTGAGAATTTAAGATGACATTAGCTGGATTAGCAATAAAAAGACCAGTAGCAACGACAATGTTTATGATATCTATGATATTTTTAGGTTTTGTAGCATTGTTTTCATTAAAAACAGAGTTACTACCCAATATGAATATTCCTAATATAATGATTGAAACAAAATGGGAAGGGGCAGTACCAGAAGATATTGAAAGTCAAATAACAAAAAAAATTGAAGATGTTTTGCCTAATATAGAAGGAATAACTAAAATTAGATCAAGCTCTTCCTTTGGAAGATCATCTATAATAGCAGAGCTAGATTTTAGTGCAGACATAGATGCGAAAAAAGGAGAAATTCAAACAGAGATTGATGCCATAAAGGGAGATCTCCCTAGTACAATAACAGAGCCTACTATAAAAAAGCTTCAAGCTGGAAGAGGCGTTTCTACAATGCAAATAATTTTATCTGGTCCTAGTCTAACTGAATTGTCAACCTTTGTTGAAGAAAGTGTAAAGCCTAGGTTTGAGAGAATACAAGGAGTTGGAGGATTAGATGTAATAGGAGTTGCAGCTAAGCAAATTCAAATTCAATTTGATACAAATAAATTAAGTGGCTATGATTTAACTCCAACAGAACTTTATAGTTTAGTTCAGCAAGCAAGTGTTAACTTGCCTTTAGGAACGATTAGTACTGGTGGAAAAGATATTGTAGCAAGATTTATGGGAGAATTTTCTCAAATAGATGACTTTAAAAATATGATAATTAAATCAAATGGAAAAACCTTAAGATTAGGAGATGTAGCTGAAGTAGTACTAACTACAGAAGATGTATCGTCAATAGCTAAAATGAATGGTAGATATGCAGTTAGTATAGGAGTAAATAAAACTACTTCTGGAAATACTTTAGATATTAATGAAGTTGTTAGAAAAAATATGGAGGAATTAAAAATTTACGCTCCTTCTGGAGTTGAATTTAACGTAATTTTTGATGCTACAGAAAATATAGAAAGTTCAATAAATGGAGTAAAGAACAATGGTTTTTCAGGACTTATACTAGCAACAATAGTGTTATTAGTTTTCTTGAAAAATGTAAGAGCTACTCTTCTTATAACTTTTGCTCTTCCAATTTCAATAATGTTTACATTTGTATTCCTTTACTTTCAAGGAATAACACTAAACTTGATATCTCTTATGGGACTTTCCATTGGAGTAGGAATGCTTACTGATAACTCAGTTGTAGTTATTGATAACATTTATAGACATATATCGGAACTTAAAAAAACTGTTAGAGATGCGTCAGATGATGGTGCAACTGAAGTAAGTATAGCTATAATGGCTTCAGCTTCAACAACAATGGTAGTTTTTATTCCAATACTATTTATACCTGGATTTGCAAGAGAGATATTTAGAGATTTAGCTTACGCAATAATATATTCGAACTTAGCAGCTATTATAGTATCGCTAACACTTATGCCGATGGTTGCAAGTAGATTTTTAAATCCCAAAATAAATGTAGCCACTGAGGGTAAAATATTTAAGAAGTTTAAAGAAAAATATAAAAAATTATTTGATTTAGCTTTTGATAATAAGACTAAAACAGTATTTATAGCTATAGCTACATTTTTTATAGTTACAATATTAGGAGCTAAAATTGTAAAAACAGAATTTTTTCCAAATCAAGATACAGGAAAATATTCTATAGTAGCAGAACTTCCTAAAGGAGTATCGATAGAAGCTGCAGAGGAAATTTCAATTAAATTAGAAGAAATAGCCAAGGCAAATGAGCATACTAAAAGTTATACAACACTTATAGATAAGCAAAAAGTTATTGTTAATATAGATATCGGTCCAAAGGCTAGTAGAAAAATTTCTATTTTTGATCTTCAAAAACAAATGAGACCTAAAATGGAAAAAGTATTAGATATAAAATCAACAATTGCAAATGAATTTCAGACAGATACTCCAGGAAAAGATGTTCAATTTGTTGTTACAGGAGATAATTTAGATGAGATAGCTGAAGTTGCACTAAAAATTAAAGATGCAATAATAGGAAAAGAAGGACTTGTTGATATATCCACAACAGCTGAAGCTGGAAATAAAGAAGTTAGAGTTGTGATGGATAGAGATAAGTTAAATAGTTATGGTATTAGCCCAGCTGAGCTAGGAGATACTATTTCATACTCTTTACTTGGTGGAAATAGAGGGAAAGGAAAAACTGTAACAGTTAAAACTGGAACAGAAGAAATAGATGTACTAATAAGAATGTCTGATGAAGATAGAAGAAAAATAGCTACACTAGAGCAAATAAATATTAAAACTTCTGACGGGAAATTTGTAAAAGTTTCAGATGTTGCTAAATTAGTAATGGCAGAAGGTAAATCTGAAATAGAAAAAACTGATAAAATATACTATATTTCAATAGATGTAAATGATGGTGGAGTAGGTCTTAAAAATATTCAGAATACTTTAGTTGAGGCATTTAATGGAGTGAAAAAATCAAAAACAGTTGGATATCAATGGGGAAGTCAGTCAGAACTTATGGAAAATGTTTCAGTTCAGATGGCAATGGCTCTCTTAATTTCAATCTTCCTGATATATGCAATTCTAGCTTCTCAATTTGAGAATTTCACTTTACCATTCATTATAATAGGGTCAATTCCTCTTGCAATGATAGGTGTTTATATAGGACTTATTGTCACAAATAAACCTTTTAATATGATGGTAATGATAGGAATTATAATGCTGGCAGGAACAGTTGTAAATAACGCAATAGTTCTAATTGATTATGTAGAAATATTAAGAGAAAGAGGTAGTGCAAGAGAAGAGGCAGTAAAAGAGGCATGTGCAACAAGACTTCGTCCTATTCTTATGACTACTATGACAACAGTACTAGGAATGGTACCAATGGCATTAGGAATAGGAGAAGGAGCAGAAATTTATTCAGGAATGGCAGTAACGGTTATGTTTGGATTATCTTTTTCTACACTTTTAACTCTTGTTGTTATACCAGTTTTATACATTTTAGTTGAAGATTTTAATAATAAAATATTGTCTTTTGCAACTAAATTTAGTTCGAAGAAAGACTAAATAGGGGGTTTTTATGGAGCTTGAAACTATGATAAAGAAATTTGATGAGAGTGGTAATTATGATAAAGACTATCTTGACGCAGGATTCAAACAACTAGCAATATTTATAAATGAGAAGCAGAAAAATAGTTTAGTTGATTTTTTAGATAGTATTAAATTTTATGGATATGCAATAGTAAAAGATGTTGAAAGTAGTTGGGAAGGGGCAAAAAGACATAGAAACACTCATGCTTGGCCAGGTTCAGACTGTATATTTTATATGACACTTCATCATGAAATGATAGATAGTATGATAAAAGAACTAAAAAAATACAGAATGACATTACCAGAAAATATTATTTTTGCAATATCAGTATCGCCTATTGATAAAATTATACCAGATTTGTATAGAGCAGATGTATAAAATAAAATAAAAAATAGGAGAATATGAAAATTATTCTCCTATTTTATTATTTTTTTAATAATTTACACTCTTTATATTCTTCTTTTACAGCGTTTTTATAAGTACAAGTTCCCATTATGAGTTTACATTTTACTGTGAAGTAATCATCATCATATGAAATACCGATAGAATTAGGACAACCTAAAATAGGGTGCTCTAAAATAAATGCATCTTTTTCCCAATCAGTTATAATATAAGTTTCCATTTTTCTCCTAAAATTTTTATTTTTTTATAAATCCTCAGTATCGATGATTAAAGTAACTGGTCCATCATTTAGAAGTTCTACTTTCATATCAGCTCCAAATACCCCGCACTGAAGAGGAATAGAGTGCTTTATAATTTCATTTTTAAAATTTTCGTAGAGAGGAATGGCAATATCAGGTTTTGCTGATTTAATAAAACTAGGTCTTTTTCCTTTTTTGCAATCCCCGTAAAGAGTAAATTGTGAGACAAGAAGAATTTCACCGTTAATATCTTTAAGTTCTTTATTCATTTTTCCATTCTCATCTTCAAAAATTCTAAGACCACATATTTTTTCAGCTAACCATTTTACCTCCTTATCAGTATCGGTATCTTTTATTCCAAGTAAAACTAAAAAACCGTTATTGATTTTACCCACAATTTCATTTTCAATTGAAACAGAAGCATGTAGCACTCTTTGTATTATAACACGCATAATAAATCAACTCCCTATAAAATAATTTTTGTTAATAATTTATTTTATAGTATTATATAAAAAGTTTCAACCATTATTAAATTTAATGTTATAATATGTTAAGAAAAAATGAAAAGAAGGAGAAAAAATGCAAGAAGAAGTTATATTAGATGAATTTGCAAAAGTTATTAATTCAGATAGATATCAATATACAGAAAGTGACGTTTTACTAGCCGAAGGATTTCAAGAAAAAGAAGCAGTTTTTGATATGTTTTTTCGTAGTACAGAAGATGGTGGTTTTGCAGTGGTTTCAGGAGTACAGGAAGTTATTTATTTAATTGAAGTGCTAAATGGAACATCTCATGAAATAAAAAGAAAATATTTTGAAAAAGTAATAAAAGAAAAAAAATTAGTGGAGTATCTTGTTAATATGAAGTTTACAGGAAGTATTTTTGCTATGAGAGATGGAGAAATTGCTTATCCTAATGAACCGATAATAACAGTTAAAGCCCCACTTATTCAAGCAAAAATATTGGAAACACCGATACTAAATATTATGAATATGCAAATGGCAATAGCTACTAAAGCTTCTAGAATAACAAGAGCAGCTTATCCAACAGATGTATTAGCATTTGGTAGTAGAAGAGCTCATGGCTTTGATAGTGCAGTTGCAGGGAATAAAGCAGCTATAATTGGAGGATGTGCAACTCACTCAAATTTAGCAACAGAATATAAATATAGTTTACCCAGTGTAGGAACAATGTCTCATTCCTATATTCAAACTTTTGGTGTGGGAAAATTAGCAGAAAAATTAGCTTTTGATGCTTTTATTAAATGTAGAAGAAAAAGAGAATCAAATGCACTTTTTCTTTTAATAGATACTTATAGCACATTAAAAATAGGAATAATAAATGCTATAGCAGCATTTAAAGATGCAGGAATAAATGATAGCTACAATGGAAATTATGGAGTAAGAATAGATTCTGGTGATTTAGCATACCTATCTAAAAAAGTAAGACAGGAATTAGATACAGCAGGTTTTCTCAAAGCTAAAATAATATTAACAAATTCACTAAATGAAGATGTAATAAAGGCTCTAAAAGAACAAGGAGCTGCTGTTGACATTTATGGTGTAGGAGATGCTATTGCAGTGAGTAAATCAAATCCATGCTTTGGAGGAGTTTATAAAATAGTGGAAGTGGATAATGAACCTGTAATTAAACTTTCAGAAGATGTTATAAAAATATCTAATCCAGGTTTTAAAGAGGTTTATCGAATATATGATGAGAATGGTGAAGCTTATGCAGATCTAATAACCTTAGCACGTGGAGATAAAGATACAAAAAAATTAGAGTTAGGTGAAGATATATTTTTAAGAGATGAAAAATTTGAATTTACTAATAGTACAGTTTTTAAAGGTGGATATACTTATAAAAAATTAACAGTAGAATTTGTGAAAAATGGAGAAATAACAGAAGATTACTGGAAACTTTTAGATATTAATCGTTCTAAAAACTATTATTTATCTAATTTAGAAAAAATATCTCCAGAAAGAAAAAGATTAGAAAATCCACACAAATACAAGGTTAATTTATCTTTAGATATGATAGAATTAAAATATAGTCTTATAAAAAAATTAAAAAAAGAAATTTTAGATATTTAAATATTATTTTCAAAAAAATTATCAAATAAACAAAGGATGGTATTGATAAAATGAACTTTAAACCAATAGAATTTATAGATAGAAGAACAGGAGAAAGAAAAATAGAGAAAGTACCAGGGGAAAATTTTTTAAAATTTCTTTACTATAACCCATTAGGAGAATTATCTTTAGAATCAGTTATAAAGAGAAAATTTTTAACCGCTTTTTATGGAAAACAAATGGACAAAGAAAGTTCTGTGAATAAAATTCAGGGACTTATAGAAAGCGCTGGAATTAACATGGAAGAATCTAAAAAACAAAAATCAGAATTTAAGACATTTAATGAATTCTTTATTAGAGAATTAAAAGAAGGTGCGAGACCAATAGATGTAAATGAAAATCATTTAGTATCTCCTGCTGATGGAAAAATATTTGCTTACCAAAATATAGCTGAAGTTTCAAATTTTTTCATAAAAGGAGAAGAGTTTACCTTAGAAGAATTTTTTAAAGATAAGATTTTAGCAGAAAAATATAAAAATGGAGCACTAGTAATAGTCCGTTTAGCACCAATAGATTATCACAGGTTTCATTTTCCAGCAGATGGAACAATAAGTGAAGGTAAAAAGATTCACGGTTACTATTATTCTGTTTCAACTTATGCTATAAGAAAAAATTTTAGAATATATTGTGAAAATAAAAGAGAATATTCTATATTAAAAACTAAAAAATTTGGTGATATAGTTATAGCAGAAATAGCAGCTACTATGGTTGGTGGAATAAAACAGTCATATAAAGAGAATACTGAAATAAAAAAAGGAGAGGAAAAAGGGTGTTTCTTTTTTGGAGGCTCTACGACTATTTTACTATTTGAAAAAAATAAAATTGTGATAGATGAAGATATTTTGAAAAATAGTCAAAATAGTATAGAAACAAAAGTGTTTATGGGAGAGAAAATAGGAGTATCAGTATAGATGAAAAAAAAGAGGTATTTTAGAATAGGGGATTTAATAATATATGTTTTTTTTATATGTTTTTTTACATATTTTGGTTTAAATATATTAAAAAAAGAAAATTTTAAAGGCACTAAAATAGAAGTATATGTAAATAGTAAGTTAAAATTTGTTCAAAAATTGCAAAAAGAGCAAAAGTATATATTTATAGATACTGATATTGGTGGTATTGAACTTGAATTTTTTGATAATAAGGTTAGAGTTATAAGCTCTAATTCTCCAAGAAAACTTATAATGAAACAAGGCTGGATTCAAAATCCAGGTGACCTATTAATAGGAATACCAGACAAAACACTTATTAAGGTAATAGGAGAAGGAGAGGAGGAACTAGATTATGTGGCAAGATAAAAGTAAAAAAGGGATATTTTTTAAAATATTTATTGTATTTGTTTTAGTCGTTTTAGTACAGAGTTTTTTACAAAATGGTGAGGAATTAAAAAAAATATTAACAACTATAACAGGTTATATAACACCTTTTATATATGCAGTTTTTTTAGCTATAATTCTTCATCCTTTATCAGTTTTATTGGAAAATAAATTAAAAATGAAAAGAATAACAGCAATAATAATAGCAATAATAGTTGTTATTATAAGTATATTTGCTTTGTTTGGAGCTATTATTCCTGGTGTAGTTGATAGTGTGAAAGATATTTCTGGTAGAACATCAGAAATAGAAAATAAACTTCAGGAATGGGCAGTACAAGTAATAGATTTTTTAAAAATTAAGGGAATTATAGCATTAGAACCAGGAAAAATAAAAGAACTATTTGATAAATATGTTCAAGGGAATGCAGTAATGTTAACTGGTCTATTTAAATCGTTAAGTCTAAATATTTTAAGTGTTATAATTGTTTTTGGACAAATACTAATCGGTCTTATTATAGCAATATTTTTTATTTTAGATAGAGAATATTTTGAGAAATTAATTTATAACACTGTCTATATATTTTCAGATGAAAATAAAGCTGAGGAAACTATTAATTTTTTAGATCAAGTTAGAAAAATATTTTTAAACTATCTTTGGGGCAAAACACTAGTATCAGCTGTAGTTGGACTACTTGTTTTTGTAATGTTGCTAATAACTAAAGTTCCCTATGCAGGACTAATAGCTGTTATGATAGGAGTTGGGAATATGGTACCCTATGTTGGAGCTATAATAGCCATGTTAATAGGAGGTCTTTTAGTCCTAATAGCAGATCCTACAAAAATTTGGTTTTTAATTTTTGCAAATTTTTTAGCAAATCAAGTTGAGGGAATGTATTTAAGTCCAAAAATTATTGGGAAAACAGTTGGTTTAACAAGTTTTTGGGTAATATCAGGAGTGTTGATAGGTGGAGCAATAATGGGACCTCTAGGAATGGTTTTTGGAGTTCCAGCTATAGGTGTTGTAAAGTTAATCTATAACATGAGACTTAAGAATAAAAATGAGAAGCAATAGGTGAAATTAATTTTGTTTTTAAATAGTATAAAATCATCAATATAAATAAAATATAATTTTAATGTAAATACAAAGTAAAAGAAATGTAAAGTTAATGTAAAATATGAGTAGACATTATAAAAATAATATGATACAATATTTTTATCTTAATTATGAATCCAAAGGAGAAAAAATGAAAAAAATATTATTAACTTTAACACTTGTATTGTCAGTAGCAGCTTTTGCAGACAGAAATGAATATCAAGAAAATAATCTGGAAGCATCAATCGTTCAAACTCACGGAGTAATAAAAGACGGTACAAAGGAAATCGGAATAAAAGATTTAGGTGTAGATATGGAAATTAGCAGAACAAAAGTTGAAGTAGAGTTATATCCTGGAACAGGAAATATATCAGCAGCAGCGCTAGATAAGTATGGTAGCGAAGTAGCAGCTATTGTAAAAAAAGAATTAGGAAACAACAATCAAGTTTTTGTAAAGATTGAAATGGATAGAGAAATGATGGGAGACAAAGTTTTATTAAGAAAACTATATTAAAAAAAAAATGAGGCGAAGTTAAAATAACTTAGCTTCATTTTTTTATGTCAACTCCAGCAACTGATGTAAACCAAGTGTAAAGTTAGTGTTAAAACAATGTTAAAATAGTGTAAAAAAAAGTTGACTTTATTTGAGAGTAATGATACAATAATTTGAGGTTATGAAAATAGTAGCTAAAAAAATTCAAAGGAGAAAAAAATGAAAAAAATATTATTAACATTAACACTTGTATTATCAGTATCGGCTTTTGCAGATAGAAATGAATACCAAGAAAATAATTTAGAAATGTCAATTATAAAAAATCATAGTGTAATAAGAGACGGGGCTAAAGAAATAGGAATAAAAGATTTAGATGTAGATATGGGAGTTGGTAGAGCTAGAGTGGAGATAGAGTTATATGAAGGGACAGGAAATATATCAGCTTCAGCTCTAGATAAATATGCTAGAGAAGTAGCAGAGATAATAAAAAAAGATTTAGGGAATAACAATCAAGTTTATGTAATAATTGAGGTAGACAGAGAAATGCTTGGAGATAAAGTTTTATTAAGAAGATTTATATAATAAAAAGATGAGAATAAGTGGAAGTCACTTATTCTCATCTTTTTATTATATTTAAAATTTTTTAATATCAAGATTTATTAATACTAATATACCTATTATTAGATTGAAAGTTAGAATCTTTAAAATCTTTAAAATCAATAAAAATATAAAAGTCATAATTGTCTATATAGTTTTTTGAGAAGGAAGCAAAATATTGAACTTTTTCTGAAAGAAAATATTCTGTAACAATAAGAAGTTTCATTTTTTTATAATAAAAAAATATTGATAGTGTAAGAATTAAAATATCAAGTTCCTGATTTTCAAAAAGACTGAATTGAATATCGTTACTATATTTAGACATATAATTAGTTTTTTCTTTAAAAATTTTTCCTAGGATAATTTTTTGAAAATCAGAATAAAAATTTTCTCCTATTAAAAATTTTTTTATATCTTGAAACAGTTGAGAATCTTTAATTGCAAAAGATTCAAAAGAATAATCTTTAAAAATAGAGATGAAAATATTATAGTTCTCATCATTTTCAATAATATTATCAAATTTTACTATAAAGTTAGAATTAGTTTCTGAACTATAATTTTTTAAAAGACAACTTGTTTGAGAGTCTAAAAAAGCAATATTTTCTCGGTTATTATAAACTATAGCTAATTCATTAGAAAATTTAATTTTACCTTGAGAAACCCCTAACTTTTTTTTAGTATAAATTACAGTTTTTATAGGAAAAGAAACATCTTTAATAGAGAAAGTATCTTCTAAGTATTGAGTGTTATTTTCATAGGGTTTAATATCTTCAATATATAATTTATATTGAAATTTCCCCTTGTAAGTTTCAAGTTTTAGTTTAAATGCAATATTAATAAATGGTGATTTTATAATGTCAGATAAAAAATCAGCAGCGTTCCACCAAATACAATTTTTTATTTCTATTCCCTTATCTAGAACAGTCATTAAGAGATGTTTTTTCTCTTTCCCAATAACTCTGATATCTCTACACTGAACATTAACAAGAGAGAATAAGGGCGCAGGGTTTCCAAAACCATAAGGTTCTAAAAGTTTCAAAGTATCTATTAAATCAAATGCAATTTTGTAGATAGGTATCTGTTTTTCAATTTTAATAGGTTTTAAAATATCTTCTTCATTTAAAATATTTTTGCAATAAGAATCCATATCAGAATAGAATTTTTCTAAATTTTCAACGGCTATTGAAAACCCAGCAGCTCCGTGATGTCCACCAAATTTAATAAGATAATGAGAGAATTTAGTAAGAGCTTCTATCATGTTAAAGGCTTCGGTACTTCGACAAGATGCTTTGGCAATTTTATTCTCTTTATCAATTTCAAGAACTATTGTAGGTTTATAGAATCTATCAAGAATTTTAGATGCAACAATTCCAATAACACCATGATGAAACTCTTTATTTGCAATTAAAATTAAACTCTTATTCTCTAAGTTTTTATCTTCGATTTCTTCAAAACATTTTTCTTGGATCTTTTCTTGAATAATTTTACGATTTTGATTGTTCTCTATAAGTTTAGGAATTAAATCATTATAAATCATATGATCTTGACAAATAAAAAGTTCAACAGAAGTTTTTGCATCTTCAAGTCTACCAGCAGCATTAAAAACTGGTGCAATAATAAAACCAATATCATAGGGAGCAAAAATATGAGTATTGTAATCTTCGAAAAATAATGTTTTAAGAAGAGCTCTTAAACCCTTGGATTTTGATTTTTTTAGAAGCTCTAAGCCGTGTTTCACAAAAATTCTATTATCCCCTTTAAGAGGGACTATATCAGCTACGGTGCCTATAGCAACTATATCTAGATATAAAAACATTTCTTCTTTTCTATTAAGTCTCGTATATGTAGCTAGAAGAAGCATAAAAACAGTTCCAACTCCTGCTAAATATTTAAAAGAATATATATTATCAGGACGTTTAGGATTGATAATACCAAAGGCTTCTGGAAGTAAATTATTTATAATATCGTGGTGATCAGTAATGATTAAATCTATACCAATATCTTTTGCATGAAGAGCTTCTTTAATAGAAGTAACGCCGCAATCTACAGTGATAACAAAAGTACCTTCTTCTTTCCTTATGAAAGAAAGGGCGTCTACACTTAAACCGTAACCTTCATCTCTTAGAGGAATGTAGTAACGAACTTTAGCACCTAAGGCACTTAGTGCTAAATAACATAGAGATGTAGAGGTAATACCGTCTACATCATAATCACCATAAATCCATATAACTTCATTATTTTTAATAGCTGTTAAAATTCGAGATACTGATTTTTCCATATCTGTAAAAGTAAAGGGGTCTCCTATGTTGTCCAGTGATGGATTTAAAAAATTAAAGATATCTTTTTCTTCTGTTATTTCTCTATTTTTTAAAATATTTAAAATCTCTTTATTAATAGAAGTGTGATTTTCTATATTTACAATTTCATTATTTTTATTTGGATAAATCCATTTACTATTTCTCATTTTATTCCTTTCTAATCTAAAGCTTTATAAAATAAATAAGTTAAAAGAAGAGTGGATAATTCTTCTTTTAATTTTCCGTCAGAAATTCTATCTAAATAGAAATCATCATTTTCAAAATAAATACTGTCTTTAACTTTTTTCCCATAGAGATATTCTATAAGTGCTGCAATTTTATTATTGTTATTTTCTTTTAACAATCTCTGAAGTTCAGCAGTCCCTACCTGAATATTATACTCAGGAGTAAGCATAAGTTCTCTGTTTTTCAAGTTATTTGATTTAGCTTGAATTTGCATAAGTCCATATCTATTTGTTTCTGAAATTTTATTATTATTAAATTGGCTAGAGTAATTAATAATTGTAAAAATCATATTTTCAGGAACATCATAAGTAATAGAATTTTTACTAACTAAATTTTTATAATATTGAGGATATAAAAAAGGAATAAAGTTTTTATATTTATAAAAATTAGAATTATTTTTTGTAGAATTTAAATAAGCTAAATTATAGAACTCTCCTCTCTCTAGCATTTTAGTTAATAAAAATTTTTTTATAATAGTATTCTTAGCAAGAAGTCGAGTATTCTCTATCTCCAGTTGTAAAAGATTTGAATCTTTAAGTTTTGAAATATTATAAAGCTTTTTTAATTCAGGATTTTTATTTATTTCCTCTAAATTTAATTTATAGTATTTTGCATTGTTAAGAATAGTGGTAACCATTTCTCCAGTTAATTTAATAGAAGGAATAGTAGAGAATAAATTTATTTTCTCAAAAAGTTCATGATCACTATCTTTGTCTAAATTTAGAGAGTTAAGCAGTAAAAAAAGACGATTGCTTTGATAACTAAAAGGATATTTTTTTATGAAATTTACAGATTCTGTTATTCCGTTATTATATTTTTTTAATTTAAAATAAGTATCTATAATAATCATTTGTTCATTTTTAGTTGGAGATTTTATATTTTTAGAGATATTTATAATATTTTCATAACTATCTAGTGCAAAGTAGATATTTAATAAAGATTCTCTAGCATCTAATACATAAAAATTATCTCTGTAATTTGGGAAGAGGAAAAGAACTTGTTTAAAATTATAAATACTTTTGTTATAATCTTTTTTTTCAGCAAATATTTTTCCACGATAATAATATATTTCTGCAATATTTAAATTTCCAAGCATTTTATCAGTAACATCTAGAAGAGTACTATTATTAGAAAGATATAAAGATTTTAAATAAAGACTGGAAATTTCATGATTTTTTTGATTTTTTTCATATAGATATAAAAACAATTGATTTGCTGAGTCGTAATTTTTTGAATTTAAAAAAAAATTTCCTATTTTGATTAGTTCTAAGTCACTAAAATAAAAAAGTTTAGAAAAATCATTTTTATTTTCCATATCGTAAAGAATCTGAAATCTAATATCTTCGTTTATTAAATTTTTAAAAATAGCTCCACCATAAATATCTTCTAAAGAGAATAAGTCTTCAAGAAGAAGATTGATTAAATATGGTTTGGCTTCTTCTAAATTATTATTTTTTAAATGAAAAATAGCTAAAAAATAATTTCTTTTTAAAGAAAAATAATTTTTCCCTTTTAAAGAACGAGGAGAATAGACTGCTTTTTCCATATATCTAATAGCACCCTGATAATCTTCTAATTTTTCTAGATTAAGAGCATAAAAAAAAGTATAATAATTACTTTTAACAATATTAGATGAAGAATAACTTTTTTCAAGAATCTTGAATTTTAGATTAGCTTTTTCGTAGTCTCCTTTTTCAAAAAGAATTTTTGCTTCATTAAAAAGCAAATAATCTCCAATGTAGTAAGAGAAAGAAAAAGATGATATTATTATAAAAAAGATGAAGATTGATATTTTTTTCATACTGACCTCTATTAAATTTAATTTGCTAAAATTGAAATTATGTTATAGAATATTTATTAGATAAAAAACTTATACTATATAAATTATATCATAAAATAAAGTTAAAAAACAGTACTTGAATAAAGATGTAATATAGTGTAAAATTTGATATTACATTATTAGTAAGTTATCATGGAAATAGGGAGGGAAAACTATAGGTATTATTAAAATATTAGATGAATCAGTTTCAAATATTATCTCAGCAGGTGAAGTTGTAGAAAATCCATCTTCTCTAATAAAAGAACTATTAGAAAATTCCTTAGATGCTAAGAGTAAAAATATAAAAATAGAAGTGAAAAATGGTGGGCGTTATGTAAATATCAGTGATAATGGGAAAGGTATGATAAAAGAAGATTTATTAGTTTCCATTGAGAGACATGCCACTAGTAAAATAAGAGAAAAAGAGGACCTTTTTAATCTTACGTCCTATGGATTTAGAGGGGAAGCATTATCTTCTATTTGTGCAGTTTCTAAAGTTAAAATAATGTCTAAAACAAATGAAGATAAAATGGGAACTTCTATAAGTGTTTTAGCTGGGAAAATAACTTCATTAAAAGAAAATGATAAAAACACAGGGACAGAAATAGAAATTAATGAGCTTTTTTTTAATACTCCTGCAAGAATGAAGTTTTTAAGAAAACCTACAACTGAATATTTAAATATAAAAGAAGTAGTATTGCAAGAAGCTTTGGTTAACTATAATGTTGGAATAAATCTTATTATAGAAGGGAGAGAAACTGTAAATACTACAGGAAACGGAATTGAAAATACTATTGTAGAACTATTTGGAAAAAATATATTAAAAAATTTAATAAAATTTGATTATGGATATATAGGGAATAGCTCAATATCGAGATCCACAAGGGATTCAATATTTGTATTTGTAAATGGAAGAATGGTAAAGTCAAAAATAATTGAAACAGCACTAATTGACTCTTATTATACAAAGTTAGTAAAAGGAAAGTATCCTTTTGCAATTGTATTTTTAAATTTAGATCCAAAAGATGTAGATGTAAATGTACATCCTTCAAAAAAAATAGTTAAGTTTTCAAATGATACTCATGTTTATGAAATGATAAGAACAGCTGTATCAAAAGAAATAAATGGAACAGATGATTTAACTAGTAGAGACGTTGAAGTTAAAACAGAAAATAAAATTTTAAAAAAACCAATGTTTACAGAAAATAAAAATTTTAATATTTCAGAGTACATAAATTCTAAAACATTGGGAATAGGAAAAGAACCAGAAAAAGAAGTGAAAAAAGATGATTTTGAAATAGATATGGAAACAGGAGAAATCATAAAAACAGGTTCAAATTCTATAGGTGATAAGACAAATAACGTAGAGAGTACTAATAATAAAAACAATATAAATAGCGCTGAGATAGTAAAACCGCCTAGCGAAGTTAATGAAATGAAAAATAAATATACTGAGAACATAAATGAGATTAATAATGAATCTGAAAAAAACAATAAAATAATAAGAAAAGAAAATTATATTAATAAAAATTATAAAATAATAGGCCAGTTCTATAACTCTTATATTTTAGTAGAAAATAATGGTGTTTTAGAAATATACGACCAACATATTGTTCATGAAAGAGTACTCTATGAAGAATTGAAAAAAGATATTCTATCTAAAGATATTTCAAGACAAGCATTATTAATTCCTCAAAGAATAAATGTAGATGTAAGAGATAAAGATATTATTTTTGAAAAAAAAGAAATTTTAAAAGAATTAGGGTTTGAAATTGAAGAGTTTGGAAAAAATGAGATTTTAATTAGAACAATACCTATTTTTAAATTTCAAGAAACTATAGAATCACTGTTTAGAGAAGTAATAAAAGAATTAAAAGAATATAAGCAAAGAGACCCGAGAGAGAGCATAATAATATCAATGTCTTGTAAGGGAGCTATTAAAGCTGGTCAAAAATTAACGATGGAAGAAATGGATATACTCATTGGAGATTTGCACAAAATAGGGGAATATACGTGTCCTCATGGTCGACCTATTATTTTAAAATTAGATTTAAATGAAATTGAAAAGAAGTTTAAAAGAAAATAAAATAAAATAAAATAAAATAAATAATAAATTGGAGTTTTAATTTGAATGTAAATATAATCTGTGTTGGTAAAATAAAAGAGAAATACATAAATGACGGTATTAATGAATTTTTAAAAAGAATGACACTTTTTGCAAAAGTGAAGATAATAGAATTAAAAGAAGATGGAAATGATGAGAATAGAGTTTCATCTATAAAAAAAGAAACACAAGAAATAATAAAAACACTTGAAAAAAATAAAGGTTATAGTATACTTTTAGATATAGAAGGGAAAAATTATAGTTCGAAAGAGATGGCTAAAGAAATAGAAAAAATAGGAGTTAACGGAAACAGCACTATTAATTTTATAATTGGAGGCTCTTATGGAGTTGATAAGGAAATCAGAACTCATGTTGAAACAAGATTAAGTTTTTCAAAAATGACTTTTCCTCATCAACTAATGAGACTTATTTTAATTGAGCAAATTTATAGATGGTTTGGAATTATAGGGAATAATAAATATCATAAATAATATTTTATAAAGATTGAGGTAGGAGGGAAATAATGTGTATACAAGGTGAAACTTTTTATTATGAGATTGGTGATGAAGAGTATCAGTTACATGTTTTAAAAAACATAAAAATAGATGAAGAAGAATATTCTATAACAGAAGATTTTAATCAAAAAATTTATGTGTTTAAATATGATGAAGAAGAAGATGATATAGAATTAGTTGTAGATAAAAGAGAAGCACAAGAAGTCATAGAATATTGGAAAGATGAGTACTCAATAGAAGATGATGATGATATAAGTGATTATGAAGATGATGAATATTATGATAGGGAAGATAAAAAAATAGATTGTAGCTATTATGGGGACTATGATGAGGACTACGACAAAGATGAATATTGATTTAAAAATAAAAAGTGTTGATTATTATGGAGATGTATTTATAGAAAATGTAAGAGCGAATAAAAAAGAAAGTAATGAGTATATAGAGTATAATTACTCTAGTGAAATTGGAGTTTGCAAAATAAGACTAGCAAAGGATAAAAAAAATAGTGATTATTTTGAAATGACAAGAAATGGAGAATCTTTAGCAAGATTAACTTTTAATAATAATGGTCAAGGAATATTTAAATTAGAGACAAACGGGTTAAAAAAAGAGTTTGAGATAAGGAACGGTAAAATTGATTTTTCTCTTAAAACTGTTTGTTTTTCTTATGAAATATATGAAGAAAAGGAAATTATTAATACTTTAATAATAAGTCTTATAGAAGAATAATTTTATTTTTTAAAGGGGAGAAAATGAAAATTAATAGAATTTTAATAGGGGCACTATTTGTAATGTTTGTAGGATGTGTAAATTTAAAAGGATTAAATGTTCATGGAAATGAAACAGAGAAAGAAGAATTACAAAGGAAAACACAAGAGGAAAAAATAGAGCTACTACAAGAAGAGATATATTTAGGGAATCATGGAGTAGAAATCGTTCTAAAAGAGATAAGAGAAAATTGGAAGAAAAATATTCAACGTGAAGTTGTATTGAATAAGCTAAAAAGTAATTATGAAGTATATGTAGGAGAGACTTTAAAAATAAATTCAAATAATATTTCTAATGTTATCTATCTAAATCAAAATAAAGAAAAGGATTCTAAAATAGAGTTTTATGCTAAAGACGAATCCTATTATTTTCGTTCGATTTACCAAGGTAATTATAAGCTAGAAGTAAATTATTTAGACGGAACTACCCAAATTATCAATATTTTTAATAAGATGAAATTTAAATTTTCAGAGAATGAAAGTTATAGAATTATAAATGATAAATACAGTAATGAAAAATATGAGCAAGCTCTAAAAATTTTAGATCTTCATAAATTAGCATTTTCAGATAGTGGTCTAAGTAAGGAAATCAGAATTTTAAACACTAAAGTGTTGTTTGAAACAAAAAATTATGAGGAAGCTATAAAAGCTATAGAAGAATTAAAAATAGCAGAAGACTTAACCGAAGAAAATTTAATGGAAATATCAGAGGTAGAGAATAAATTAAATTTAGCTAGTGGAAAAATAAAAACTGAAGAGTCACATTTTTTTGATTTAGGGAAAAATGCATATGAAACAAGTAGATATAATGAAGCTATCTTGTATTTAAACAATGTTTCAAAAGAAAATTTAAATCCAGATAAATATTATTATATATCTGATTCTTATTTTAGAGTTGGAAATTATGAAAAAGCTATTGAAAATTATGAGTTGTATTTAAACTTAGGACCTGAGGGGGTAAAAAAAGCTGAGGTCTTCTACAATATAGGATTAGCATATGAAAAGCTAGGAGAAATAGAAAAAGCAACAAAGAGTTTTAGAGCAACTATAGAAAGATTTCCAGGGACATCTTGGGCAAGAAAGAGTAATATTTATTTAATAAGACTTAAGAGTAATTAGAAATAAGTATATTATTTATTTTAATATTAAAAAAAAATGTTATTATAGATAAGAACAATTAAAATAAAAATAATCTAGGAGGAAAGAAATGGAAAGATACTTTGATAGAGTACAAAATGACCATATAATAATGGACAAATGGAAAAAGGTAGAAGAGATAAAGGCTATGGGAATTGATCCTTTTGGAAAAAAATATGATAAGGTAAATATGATAAAAGAGTTACTTTCATCAACTCCTGAAGAGGATAAAGAGTTTAAAACAGCTGGAAGAATAATGGGATTTAGAGAGCAAGGAAAAGCAGTTTTTATACACTTAGAAGACCAGACTGGAAGAATTCAAGCTTATATAAGAAAAGATGAAATCGGTGATAATAATTTTGAAATAGTAAAGCTTATGGCATCTGGGGACATTGTTGGAATAAAAGGGAAATTATTTGTAACTCAAAAAGGTGAACTTACTGTAAGAGTAAACGAATTTACTCCTTTATCTAAGAATATAAGACCTTTACCAGAAAAATATCATGGATTAACAGATGTAGAAACTAGATATAGAAAAAGATATGTAGACTTAATAATGAATAAAGAGGTTAAGGAAACCTTCATAAAAAGAAATAAAATAATGAATAGCTTAAGAGCTTATTTAAATAATAAAAATTTTATGGAAGTAGAAACACCTATGATGCATCCAATTTTAGGAGGAGCTTCAGCAAAACCATTTATAACTCATCACAACACTTTAGATATGGATCTTTTCTTGAGAATAGCTCCTGAACTTTATCTAAAGAGACTGATAATAGGTGGATTTGATAGAGTTTATGAAATTAATAGAAGTTTTAGAAATGAAGGTATGTCAACTAGACACAATCCAGAATTTACCATGATGGAATTATATCAAGCTTATGCTGATTTTAATGATATGATGGATATAACTGAAGGAATTATATCTCATTTATCTAAAGAGGTACTAGGAACAACAACAGTGGAATACAATGGTAAAACACTACTTTTAGAAAATTTTAAAAGAATACATATGGTAGATATAATTCAAGAGGCTACAGGTGTAAACTTTTGGGATATAAAAGATTTTGAAGAAGCAAAAAGAATTGCAGGGGAAAACAGAGTAAAAATAGCACCACATATGAACTCAATAGGTTATATTATAAATGAATTTTTTGAACAAAAATGTGAAGAAAGAATAGTACAGCCTACTTTTGTATATGGACATCCAGTTGAAATTTCACCACTTGCAAAGAAAAATGCAGAGGACTCAAGATTTACAGATAGATTTGAATTATTTATTGATTCTAGAGAATATGCCAATGCTTTTACAGAGCTAAATGACCCGGCAGATCAAAGAAAGAGACTAGAAGATCAAGTGGAAGAAGTAATGAGAGGAAACGACGAAGCAATGCCAGTTATAGATGATGATTTTATAGAAGCTCTAGAGTATGCACTACCCCCAACTGGAGGTCTAGGAATAGGAATAGATAGACTTGTTATGTTATTAACTGGTTCTGCTTCTATAAGAGATGTAATTTTCTTCCCACAGATGAAAAAAAAGGATTTGTAATTAAAAAAAAGGAAAGTGAAAAATGTTTATTGAATTACTTATAATATTAGCTATTAGTTATTTAGGAACAGTTATAACTTACATATTTAAAATTCCATTTCCTAGTATAATCCTTAGTATGTTAATTTTATTTATCTTTTTACAAAAAAAAATATTAAAATTAAGAACAATAGAGAAGACAGCTGATTTTTTACTGGCTAATATGACACTTTTATTTATACCAGCAACAGTAAAATTAATAAAGTATATAGATTTATTAAAAGTTGATTTCCTAAAAATAATTTTTTTATTAGTGATAACAACAGCTTTAACAATGATAGTAACTTCTCAAGTAGTTCATTGGATGATTATTTTTAAAGAGAGAAAGGAAGTGAAAAAATGATGGATTTTCTCATAAACAATAAGATGTTTGGAATAGTTTTATCCTTGACTACATTTGAATTAGCAAAATATATATTTAAAAAAACTAAAAATCCAGTGTGCAATCCACTTTTAATTTCCACTTTAATTATCATTGGAATACTAACTTTCTTTAAGATTCCATTAAGTTACTATAATGATGGAAGTAGTGTTATTGAGTTTTTTTTAGCACCAGCAACAGTTGTTTTAGTCGTACCTTTATTTAGACAAGTAGAGTTATTAAAAAAATACTATGTTCCAATTTTAGTTGGTGGAATAGTAGGGTCTGTAACCGCAATAAGTTCCGTTTATTTTTTAGGGAAGTTATTAGGTCTTGATAAGCAATTGGTACTTTCATTTTTACCTAAATCTATAACAACACCTTTTGGAATAGAAGCAAGTACAATGTTAGGAGGAATTCCATCGATAACTGTATTTGCTATCTGTGTTACTGGAATAACTGGAAATATTTTAGCACCTTATATATATAAAATAATGGGAGAAATACATCCTATTGCAAAGGGAGTAGGGCTTGGAGTATCTAGCCATGCAGTGGGAACATCAAAAGCTCTGGAAATGGGAGAGGTAGAAGGCGCTATGAGTGCTCTATCTATTGTTGTAGCAGGAGTGATTACTGTACTTATAATACAAGTATTAATAAGAGTTATGTAGATAAAAAAAGGAGGCTAGATTATAAATAATCTGTCTCCTTTTTTTATTTCTACTTTAAATTTTTAAAAATTTGTTTATAAATTATTCTTTTTTATTACTGCAAGTGCAAATTGATGAGCATCGACTAAAGCTGAGCAATATTGAAATCTAGCAGCACCTTCAGAAGAGGCGTTTCCCATTATAACATAGTGCTCTTCTATGTTCATTTCCAGCTGTTCTAAAGTAATTTTACCATTTTTAAATTCGTTTATTATAGCATCATAAGTTGTATCGAAAGTCGTATCGTATATGTGTTCTTCCCAATTGTTAAAATCCATTTTTATCATCCTCACTTAATATTTTAAAATAATTTTTGTAGTTTTAAGAGCATTATTTACTCTCTAATAAAAATGATAACATTTACTACTAAAAAAATCAAGAATTATTTAACTAGAGATAGAGTATTTAATAAAGAGTAAAATATTTGACAAAATAGCAAATAAGAAGTAGAATATTATATGGACGTATTAAAACAAATCAAAAAGACGTTATAACAAACTTTTTATTTCGAAAAAGGAGGAAAAGAATGGAAGGGAATATGAAGAATTTTGGAACTTGCACTATTCATGGTGGAGGGGAAAAAAATCCTTTTGGAACACTAGCGACACCTATATATCAGACTTCAACATTTATATTTGATAGTGCAGAACAAGGTGGGAAAAGATTTGCACTAGAGGAAAAAGGTCATGTTTACTCAAGATTAGGAAATCCTACTTTAGATGTCTTAGAAGCTAGAATAGCACTTTTAGAAAGAGCAGAGGCAGCAGTAGCTTTTAGTTCAGGGATAGGAGCTATTGCTTCTGTATTTTGGACTTTTTTAGCTTCTGGAGATCATGTTTTAGCAGATAAAACTCTATATGGTTGTACTTATTCTTTACTAAATCATGGTTTGAGTAAATTTGGGATTGAAGTGGATTTTATTGATACAAGCGATTTAGAAGAAGTAAAAAAGAAAATTAAATCTAATACTAAGATAGTATATTTAGAAACACCAGCTAATCCTAATTTAAAAATAGTGGATTTAGAAGAAATTGTTAAAATAACAAAAAATAATTCAAGTGAAACAAAGATAGTGGTAGACAATACATTTGCTACACCTTATTTGACTAATCCAATAACCTATGGAGCTGATATAGTGGTTCATTCTGCAACTAAATACTTAAATGGTCATGGAGATGTTATAGCAGGTTTTGTAGTTGGTAAAAATAGTGATATGCTTAAAATAAGACTAGAAGGATTAAAAGATTTTACAGGGGCAGTTTTAGGTCCTTTTGAAGCTTTTCTAATTATTCGTGGACTAAAAACTTTAGAGATAAGAATGGAAAGACACTGTAAAAATGCAGAGCAAATAGCAGAGTTTTTAAATTCTCATTCAGCAGTGGAGAAAGTTTATTATCCAGGACTAAAAAATCATCCAGGTTATGAGATTGCTAAAAAACAAATGAAACATCCAGGAGGAATTATTGCATTTGAAGTAAAGGGAGGCTTTGATTCTGGTAAGAAGTTACTAAACTCTCTTAAGTTGTGTGGCTTAGCAGTAAGTTTAGGAGACTGTGAAACTTTAATTCAACATCCAGCTTCTATGACACACTCACCTTATACAAAAGAAGAAAGAGCGGAAGCAGGAATTGCAGAAGGGTTAATAAGACTCTCTGTTGGAATTGAAAATGTTGAGGATATAATAGCAGATTTGAAACAAGGATTAGAGAATATATAAATTAAATATATTTTTTATATGTTTAGTATTATAGATATTGTTTGACAAATTTGCTGAAATGTATTATATATAATATATACAGAAAAAAAGGGGGACTTTAATGAACAGAAAATTAAAAGTATTTGCATTAGGAGCTACAATTCTTTTATTGTCAGCTTGTGGAAGTGGAGAAAAAGGAAATAAAGTTGAGCTAAAAAATAGGTTAGTAATAGCACAAGGAGCAGACGCAAAAAGTCTAGATCCTCATGCTAGTAATGACCAACCATCTTCAAGAGTTTCAGCACAAATTTATGATAGATTGGTAGAGCAAGATGATAAAATGTTGCCACAACCAGGATTAGCAGAGAAATGGGAGCAAATAGACCCTAGAACTATGCTTTTTCATTTGAGAAAAGGAGTTAAATTTCATAATGGGGAAGAATTAAAAGCATCTGACGTAAAGTTTACATTGGATAAAATGATGAAATCTCCTTCTGTTTCACATATAGCTGGAGCGATAGAAAGTATAGAGATTGTTGATGAGTATTCAGTTAAAATTACAACAAAAGCACCTTTTGCACCGCTGCTAAATCACTTAGCACATACTGCAGCTTCTATATTAAATGAGAAAGCTGTTACTGAAGCAGGAGCACAATATGGTCAACATCCAGTTGGAACAGGGGCGTACATGATGGATAGCTGGAGTGCTGGAGATAGTATAACTTTAAAAGTTAACCCAAGCTATTACAAAGGAGCATCTTCTATTGAAACTGTTGTATTTAGAAATATTCCTGAAGGAACTAATAGAACAATAGGTTTAGAAACAAAAGAGGTAGACATAGCTTATGATATAGAGCCAATAGATAAAAATAGAGTTATAGAAGATAAGAACTTGACTTTAATAGAAGAGCCTTCTCTTTCAACTGCTTATTTAGGATTTAATATGAATAAGAAGCCATTTAACGATATAAGAGTAAGACAAGCCATAGCTTATGCAATTGATGAGCAAGCTATAGTTGATACAGTTTACCAAGGAGCAGGAACTCTAGCAAACTCACCAATAGGACCATTAGTTTTTGGATACTCAAAAGACTCAAAAGCTTATAATTATAATTTTGAAAAATCAAAAGAATTATTAAAAGAAGCTGGATATGAAAATGGATTTACTTTTAAACTTTGGACAAATGACAACGCTATAAGAAGAGATATAGCTACAATTGTTCAAGACCAGTTGAAGCAAGTAGGGATAAATGTAATAATAGAGACATTAGAGTGGGGAGCTTATCTAGATGGTACTTCTAGAGGAGACCATGATATGTTTATACTCGGTTGGGTTTCTGTAACAGGAGATGCAGATTATGGATTATATGCTTTGTTCCATTCATCAACTAAAGGTGGAGCAGGAAATAGATCTTTCTATGATAATCCTGAAATAGACAGATTACTAGATACAGCAAGAGCGTCTACAAGTCCTGAAGAGAGAGTAGAGTTATACAAAAAAGCTCAAGAGATAATACAAGAAGAGTTACCTATTTATACCTTAGCTTATACTACTCAAAATGTTGGAATTCAAAATAATGTTAAAGGGTTCAAACTAAATCCAGCAGGACACCATAAAATATATGGTTTGTCTTTTGATAATGGAATGGAAGCTAAATAAAAAAATAAGAAAATAGGATGTTAATTTAGTTTTAAACTATTTAATATCCTATTTTTTTATGTTATAATATTACTATAATAAATAATAATAAAAATTTGGAGGGAAAATGCTAAGAAAAAAAATATTTATAGTTTTTTTTATAACTATAGGGATAATTTCGTGGGGAGCAAATTATCAAGGAAATAATATAACTGAGCTAAATTCTAATTTTATAGCAGAAAAAGGAAAACAATATATACGTCAAGGGATTGTCTCAAGCTATTTAGATCGAGCTGGAATTAGTAAAAGTACTCAAAATATAGAAGTTTTTTTAGGTGAAGGAAAAGCTGATGGAAATGGAGGGTACTCCTCTTATAGAAATAAAAATAAAGGATTTATAATAGGGACAACTAGTGAATTTAATACAACAAAAGAGGGTTCTTTTATAACAGGTGGAACTTTTGGATATATAAATTCAAAAATAAATTATAATGATTTTGTAAATGATGAAAAAGTTAGAACATTAGGGGCTAATAGTTTTATTGGTTATCTTAGAAATGATTATTTTAGTATGGCAACACTAGGTTGGGGAATAAGTACAGCAAAAAATGGAACTGAAAATTATGACAGGAACAATATAAACTTAGGAGTAGAAGGTGGTAGATTTTTTAATATATTTCCAAGAAGTTATTTATATCCTTATTTAGGATTTGGTTATGGACAGTACTTTCAAAAAGGGTATAAAAATGAAAAAAATATGAAATACGATAAAAATAATTATGATACATTAAATTTTAATACAGGTTTATCTTATTATGCTGATTTCACAAAATTTATATTTAAAAGTGATATAAGATGGACAAAAATATTAAATAGTATAGATACTAGAGAAGTTTTAGATTATAATGGAACTCTTCTTCAAATTGATAATTATCAAACTAATGATGACCAGTTAACCTTGACTTCAGAATTGGGATACTATATAGCAGAGGATTTATTAATCTCTTTAGAAGTAATAGGTGTATATGCTGTTGATTATAGAGATTTAATATTTGGAGTTAAAGTAGGTTATAACTTTTAACAAAATAAAAATAGCCCTAATTTAAAGGGGCTATTTTTTATGGTTTTTATTTTTTATCAGTGATATCAAACTTTTTATCAAATTTAAAAGTTAGACTTTTATTGTCATTTGAAGTAATAATAATCTTGTTGTTTTCAAATGTTAATTTATTAGAATTGTTTAAAACATAAAGAACATATTTTTCTTTTTCCAGTTGGTCCATAGGACCTGCCATAAGAGTTGAACCAAGTGGTCCAAGTTTAATTATATCTTTTTTTAACGTGTAATTACCAAAAAAATTATTTACTCCTGAAGAGCCAAAAACTCTTTCTTTTTCAAAGGAAATCTTAATATCAGAATCCATATAAGGTGAAACTAAAGTATAAGTGTTTCCAACAACAGAAGTACTTCCTTTAAATCCTAGAGAACTACAACCAGTTACTAAAAGAATCATCATTGCAAATAATATTAAAATTTGTTTTTTCATATTTTCTCCTCGTGTACTGAAGAAAGATTAGTTTTTCCTCAATTTTTTATTAAATGTATTTATATATTTATATATTTATATATTTATATATTTGTACATAATTTATTTAGATATTTAATTAAAATTTAGTCATTAAGTTTTAATACAGAAACAAAAGCTTCTTGAGGGATTTCAACATTACCAATCTGTTTCATTCTCTTCTTTCCTTCTTTTTGCTTATCTAAAAGTTTTTTCTTTCTAGAAATATCTCCCCCATAACATTTAGCAATTACATTTTTTCTATAAGCTTTAATAGTTTCTCTAGCTATAATTTTAGCACCCATAGCAGCTTGAATAGGAATTTCAAATTGTTGTCTTGGGATAATATCTTTAAGTTTTTCACAAATTGCACGACCTCTACTATAAGCATGGTCAGTATGAGCAATAAATGAGAAAGCATCAACTGGTTTTCCTGTAACTAAAATTTCAACTTTAACTAAATCTGAGTCTTTGTAATCTATTAACTCATATTCAAAAGAAGCATATCCTCTTGTTCTAGATTTAAGTTTGTCGTAAAAATCAATAACTATTTCAGCAAGGGGAAGTTCATAAGTAACCATTGCTCTAGTGTCATCTATAAACTTCATATCTAAGTAGATACCTCTTTTTTCTTGACAAAGTTCCATAACATTACCAACATAATCCTTTGGAGTAATAATATTACCTTTTATAAATGGTTCTTTAACTGTAACTTTTCCTTTTCCACCTTCTGGAAATTCACAAGGATTATCAATTACAATAGAGTCACCATTTTCAAAAGAAATTCTATATTCAACTGAAGGCATTGTAGAGATAAGGTCTAAATCATATTCACGTCTAAGTCTCTCAACAATAATTTCCATGTGTAGTAAACCTAAAAATCCACATCTAAACCCAAATCCTAGAGCTAATGATGTTTCAGGTAAAAAAGAAAGTGAAGCATCGTTAAGTTGTAATCTTTCTAAAGCTTCTCTTAAATCAACATAGTCATCTGTTGAAATAGGATAAATACCTGCAAAAACCATAGATTGAGCAGGTCTAAAACCTAACATAGGGTACTCACAAGGATTAGAAGCACTAGTTACAGTATCTCCAACTTGTGTATCTTGAATAGTTTTTATTCCAGTAATTATGTATCCAACTGATCCTGAAGATAAGATATCTTGTGGTTTCATTACAGGTGAAAATATTCCACATTCTAAAACATCAAAATCTTTTCCAGTTGACCAAATTTTAATTTTATCTCCTTTTTTAATAGAACCATCAAGGACTTTAACATAAGTAATAACTCCTCTATAGTCATTAAATAAAGAGTCAAAAATAAGAGCTTTTAAAGGACCAGCTTCGTCGTAAGCAGGAGCTGGTATTCTTTCAACAATGGCTTCTAGTAAATCTTCCATACCAAGACCAGATTTAGCAGAAGTAAGAATAGCATCATCTGCAGGAATACCAATAATATCCTCTATCTCATTTCTAACTTTTTCAACATCAGCTGCAGGAAGGTCTATTTTATTTATAACAGGAACAATCTCAAGATTATTTTCAATAGCTAAATACACATTAGCTAAAGTTTGAGCTTCAACACCTTGAGCAGCATCAACAATAAGAAGAGCTCCCTCACAAGCTGAAAGAGATCTTGAAACTTCATAGATAAAATCTACGTGCCCAGGAGTATCAATAAGATTTAATTCATATCTATTTCCATCTTTTGCTGTGTGAAAAAGAGTAACAGCTTGAGCTTTAATTGTAATTCCTTTTTCTCTCTCTAACTCCATAGAATCAAGAAGTTGTTCTTTCATATCTCTGTGAGTTACTGTTCCAGTAAGCTCAAGTAATCTATCTGCAATAGTTGATTTACCGTGATCTATATGAGCAATAATTGAAAAATTTCTTTTAAATTTTTGTTCCAATGTCTCCTCCTAATAAAAATTTCATTTACTCCATATTATATAGGAAAAACTAAAAAAAATCAATAAGTAAATAAACTTCGATAATGTATAATATTTGTAGGTAAAAAAAGAAGAGAATTTCTTTTTTCAGAAATCTCTTCTTTTTTTTGCATGATTTTTTTATTTTGCAACAAAAGGACTTTACTCCTGAGTAGTTACAAAATTCTAAGCTTAAATCTGCTAAGAAAATAGCTAGAAACACTCCTAATTATAGGTACGTTCCATCTCTAGTTTATAATCTACGTCTTCTTGTATATCTTTTGCAATTTTACCTAGAGTCTTAAAAAATTTCTTTGTGTATCTAAAAGACTTAAGTTTACCATTTGCTAAATACTCTTTCCTTACGCCCACTTTTTTTCAGGCTTTAAAATTTGTTTCAGATTTTATCGGACCATAACTATTATTATTAATAACAGTTCCTGTAAAGACTTTTTCCTAGTTAATTTTATAAACAAGTCCATTTCTTTCTACTATTTGTGATTCAGGTATTTTTACTTTACTAAAAGACATAAAGAACACACTTAGTAAAATAAAATATAATATTTTTTTCATCATTCCTCCCTAATTAACTAATTTAGGAGATTGTAAAACTAAAATAATTTAGTAAAACAAAGGCTTTTTATTAATTTTTTCCTTTGTATTTTCTCAATTTTAAAGTCTTTTACGTGCTTTTTTTACTGAGTGGGAATTTTCACATCACTAAGGTCCTCTGCGAGATCACCAAGGTCCTCTGCGAGATCACCAAGCGCTTTAAAAAATTTCTTTGTGTATCTAAAAGGCTTAAGTTTACCATTTGCTAAATACTCTTTCCTTACGCCCACTTTTTTTCCGGCTTTGTAATTTTCTTCATATCTTAACATACCATTTTTATAATAACCCCATTGTATGCCCACTTTTTTTCCGTCTATGAAATTTACTTCAAGTAGTAACGCACCATCATCATAATAAATTTTTTCTACACCCTCTTTTTTCCCGGCTGTGAAATTTACTTCATATTCTAACTGACCATTTTCATAATAATTTTTGTATATGCCATTATTTTTTCCGGCTGTTAAATTTCCTTCATATTCTAACTGACCATTTTCATAATAATTTTTGTATATGCCATTTTTTTTTCCGGCTGTGAAATTTCCTTCATATTTTAACTGACCATTTCCATAATAATTTTTGTATATGCCATTCATTTTATCGGCTATATAATTTATTTCCTCTTTTAACTGACCAGAGGGATAACTATAATAAATTTTTTGTACACCCTCTTTTTTTCCGTCTCTAAAATTTGTTTCATATTCTAACCGACTACTACTCTCAAAATAACCTTTTTCTACACCCTCTTTTTTCCCGTCTATGAAATTTACTTCATATCTTAACCGTCCATTATTATGATAATTTCTTTGTAAGCCATTTTTATTTCCGGCTTTATAATTTTTACTATAACGTAATTTACCATTTTCATAATAAACTATTTCTAAGCCATTTTTTTTCCCGGCTTTATAATTTGTTTCAGATTTTATCGGACCATAACTATTATTATTAATAACAGTTCCTGAAAAATTTTTTTCCCGAGAGTCAAGATTTACTTCCTGAACATTGCTATAATGACTAATAACAGTTCCTGTAAAGACTTTTTCCTCGTTAATTTTATAAACAAGTCCATTTCTTTCTACTATTTGTGATTCAGGTATTTTTACTTTACTAAAAGACATAAAGAACACACTTAGTAAAATAAAATATAATATTTTTTTCATCATTCCTCCCTAATTAACTAACAATCTGACTACTTGGTTATTATTATATCACATAATATCACACACAAAAAATAAAATTTTAGATTTAGTATTTATGTTGAATTTTAAGTTTAATTATCCTAAATTTTCAACTCTATTATTCATATAAATGTTCTATCTTAAGGAAAAAACACAGCCACAATAATCTTGTCTGTATAGATTGTTCTCTTTAGAAAGTTCAATTCCTCTTAGATAACGTCCTTTTTTTTTGAAGTCAGCAAACAAGAAGTTTACCTTATATTTTTCTTCTAATATATTTCCAATTGTATTTATTTTTTCAGAATTTTTCATAGGGCTAATACTTAAAACCGTTCCAAAATATTGAAAATTAAGTTTAAGTGCCATTTTACATGTTTCTTCCATTCTTTTTGTGTAGCATATAGTGCATCTATCTCCGCCTTCTGGGGATTTTTCTAAACCTTTAACTAGTTCAAAAAAATCTTTTTGAACATTATAATCTCCATCTATAAAATCAATGGGAAGATTTTTAGTTTTAATATAATCTATATGTTCTATTTTTCTCTTTTCATATTCTTCAAAATCAGTTATATTGGGATTGTAAAAAAATATTGTAATCTGAAAAAAATCCATTAAAAACTCAATAACTGAAGAACTACAAGGAGCACAGCAAGAGTGCAAAAATAGACTAGGTTTACCTTTAGAAATATCAATATTTTTTAATATACCTTGCATAATAAGGTCATAATTTTTTTTCATAGCTAACAACTCCTAAAATTAATTTGAGATAGTAAATTATACCACCAAGTTAAGAGTATAACAAATATTTTATTACAGTACATTATGAATTTGTGTTATAATAGAAAGAAGTAAAAAACAAGAAATCAAGGAGTATATATAATGAAAATATCAAAGAGGGAAGCTTTAGAATGGTTTGAATTTATTTCAAAAATTCCAGGAAAAAAAGATGAAATAGAAGAAAAATATGAAAAAGTTATAGGGTCAGTTTTTAGACAGATAGAATTATCAGTAAAAAACACTCATAAAATAATTATGGACGATATTCCAAATATGCAAAATTTAAAAGGCAGAACATACTTTGTTGGGGATAAAGAGAAATTTCCTAAAGGGTGTATTTCATGCTTGTTTGGTACGGGATTAGGAGGAGTAAGAAAAACTAACAAATGTAATTTAACATGTAAATTTTGCTATTACCATGATAATTTAGAGAATCAGGAAGTTATACCAGAAGATATGTGGGAGATAGGAGAGTCAAGATATTATGAAGAAGATGTAGATTTACTTCTTACTATTCAAGATAAACCATCTGGGATAGCTTTTGTATATTTAGAGCCTTTTTTAGAAATTGAAAAATATTATTCTATTATAAAAAAATTCCATGATGCTGGAATTTATCAACATTTATATACAAATGGAACTCTTTGTACAGAGGAAAATTTACAAGCACTTTCAGATGCAGGATTAGACGAAATAAGATTTAATATGGGGGCAACTAACTGTGCTGATAATGTAATAGCAAGTATGAAAATGGCTAAAAAATATATTAAATATGTAGGGATAGAAACTCCTATGACACCAGAATTTTTAGAATCATTTTTAGAAAAAAAAGATAAGATACTTGAAACAAATCTAGATTTTATAAATTGTGCAGAGCTTCATTTAGGAGAAGATAATGTAAATAATTATTCTGAAGAAAAACTATATATGGCAAGACGAGGATATATATCTCCACTTTGGTCTAGAGAGATAACTTTTAAACTTATGAAAATGTCTCAAGATGAAAATTGGGGAATAGTTGTACATGATTGCTCAAATCATACTAAATTTTCAAGAGAAGTAAATAAAAATTCAAAACTTAAAATGGGGTTTGGTTCAAATACTTATAGAAGTGAATTTGATAGAACTTTATTTCATATATTTTTACCTATTTTAAAAGATGAAAAATTTAAATTTTTAGAAGAGGAAGAACTACCAGAAGAATATAAATTATCCAATTGTGAAGAGGATATTCTTATGTTAGTAGAGGAGAATATTGATGAAGATGAGTTTTATAACGGGGAAGTTATGGAAGAATTTGGACAATTAAACTTGCAATTTAGCACTTTCAAAAATATTTAAAATAAAAGTTGCTTTATTCTTATTATTATGGTATTATATTTTTAGGTTGTTTATAAATAAAGTTGTTAATGTAGTAATAATAGATGGAATTTTTCTTCATTATTATTTAGTTAATTAGAAATTTATAATTCACTGAAAAAAAATAATGGAGGTATAGATATGACTGGAATAGTAAAATGGTTTAATCAAGACAAAGGGTTTGGATTCATAACTGCTGAGGACGGGAAAGATGTATTCGCACATTTCTCTGAAATTCAAAAAGATGGTTTCAAAACTTTAAAC
>JBOFOQ010000054.1:0-47778 GCA_051659505.1 Fusobacteriaceae bacterium | reverse complement strand
AGCACTACTTTCCCCTCATACCATTTTTTACTTTCTGTACCTCTTTTCCCTATAAATAGCACTTTAAATTCTTCGCCATATTCTCTTTTCATTTCTTTTTCTATTAAGTCTTTTGCATTACTTCTTGTTGCCCATAATTTGGGATTAAAATATCTAGGATCTTTTATATATACTATTACTAATAATAACATTAGTATTGTTAATAATACTGCTATTAGTAATATTTTTTTTCCATTTTTCATTTAGTTTCTCCTATTAGGTCTAAGATAGCATAAAGTACTGCAAATTTTTTCATATATTTTTATTATTCTTTAATACTAAACTTTCCTCTATCTTATAATCTGTTTTCCCACCTTTTTTAGAAACTAATTTTATATCACCTATTATCATCTTTTTATCTATCGCCTTACACATATCGTAAATAGTTAGAGCAGCAATTGACACTCCTGTTAGTGCTTCCATCTCTATCCCTGTTTGTCCTGATGTTTTAACTGTTACAGTTATTTTTATTTTATTTTCTTCAATTTGAAAAGCAATATCACTGCCTGATATGAAAATATTATGACACATAGGGATTATCTCACTTGTTTTTTTAAGCCCCATTATTCCACCTATTTGTGCAACAGAAAGAACATCACCTTTTTTTATTCCACCATTTTCTATTGTCTTAATAGTTTCAGAACTTAAGTAAATATACCCCTCTGCTATCGCTTCTCTTTCTGTTATTTTTTTATCTGATACATCAACCATTTTTGCTCTTCCAAACTGATTAAAATGTGTAAAATCTTCTTTTAACATCTTTAACTCCTCTTTATGTTATTTTCCAAAACTACAATTAGGATATTGGCAAATTTCACAACTTTGACATAGTCCACCACTTCCTAAAATAGCTATGTCCCTAAGTGTTAATTTTTCCCCTGTTAATATTCTAGGTAATACTAAATCAAAAATAGTTTTTTTAGCATACATAACACACCCAGGTAATCCCATTACTGGAATTTCTCCTAGATATGAAAGTAAAAACATAGCTCCAGGTAGTACAGGAGAACCGTAAGTAACCAACTCTCCACCTAATTCCATAATAGCGGTTGGCGTTACATCATCAGGGTCTACACTCATTCCACCAGTGCAGATTATAATTTCAGCTCCCTTATTTAAAAGGTATCTTGCTTTATCCTTTATCATTTCTTTATCATCATCAGAATAAACTATCTCTATTATTTCACTTTGAAAAGCTTCTATTTTTTCTTTTATCACAGGGGCAAATTTATCTTCAATACGTCCTTTATAAATTTCACTTCCTGTAATAACTACTCCAACTTTATATTTTTTTATTGGAATAACATTTAAAATCTTTGTTTTTACTAAAGATTTAGCTATTTCCATTTTTTTCTTATCTATAATTAACGGTATTACTCTTGTACCACCTATTTTTTTTCCTTTTTCAACTAGATAATTATTAGGTAAAGTTGCAAAACAAATTTCTCCTAACATATTTAAATTTAATAATATTTCTTCATCTACTTTTAATACTCCATTCACTTTAGAGTAAAAATCTATTTTACCCTCTTTTATTTCTTCACCTAAAACAACATTTTTTCCTGCACCTAAGTTTCCTAAAATAACTGCTGCATCATTTTCATGAAGTTTATTTTCATCTACTTCATAAATATACAGATTCTCTTTTCCAATTTTCAAAAGCTCTTCTATATCTTCTTCTCTTACTACATGACCTTTTTTAAATGCTCTTCCTTTAAATTCTCCAGGAATTATTTTAGTAATATCATGGGACAAAATATGTCCTACTGCTTCAACTGTCTTTACAAGCTTCATATTAATCTCTCCTTAATTTATCTCTCATAGAAATTCCTGTTAAATTATTTTTAACTTTTAAAATTTCACTAACTACACTTACTGCAATTTCCTTAGGAGAACCATTTGAAATATCTAAACCTATAGGAGAGTAAATTTCATTTAACAACTCTTTTGAAACTCCTTCATTTAATAGTTCGTCTAATGTTTCTTTTACCTTTTTTTTACTTCCAATCATCCCTATATATTTAGCTCCTCTTCCTATTACAGATTTTAGAGCATCTTTATCATATTTGTGTCCTCTTGTTACAATAACTATATAGGATTTGTTGTCTAAGGGATAGGATAAAAGTTTTTCCCTTATATCGCCAACTAATAACTCTCTTGTATTTGGGTACATCTCTCTATTACAAAAATCTTCTCTATCATCAACAATTACAATGTCCATACCTAATAACTCAAGAACTTTATACAGTTCGCCACCAACATGACCACCACCTACAATAATTACTTTATCTTTTTTATTAAAAATTTTTATAAATACTTTTACATCTCCTCCACACTTCATGTGCAAAGCTGCCTCTTCAACTAATTTAAACTCTAATTCCTTAGAAATTCCTTCTTCTATTGCTTTTAATCCTTCTTTTATTAAGGTGTATTCTAAATTTCCTCCTCCAACTGTTCCAGATATTGTCCCATCTTGAAAGACTCCCATTATACTACCTTTTTTCCCAGGAGATGAGCCGTCTATCCTAATTAGAGTAACTAATGCCACACCTTCACCTTTTTCAATTTTTTTTCCTACTTCTAAAATTGTTTTTGAATCCATAAAATTTTCACCTACTTTATTTTTATAGTATAGACTATTATCTTTTATCGGACAAGAAATTTTCCTTTAATATTTTTATTAATACTTCCGTTGCTAAATCCAATCTCTCCTCTTAATAATACCATACTAACCTCACTTTTGAGCTCCATTCCATTAAAACATGAATATTCAGCTTTTGTTTTTAGATTTTTTTCATCTAAAATATATTCTTTTTCCGTAAAAATTACTAAATCTGCATCTTTTCCAACTTCAATACTTCCTTTTCTATCCCAAATACCAAATATTTTAGCTGGATTTTCACAAACCAAATCTAAATATTCCTTTACTGTGATACCACCTTTTAGCATCTCAGAAAAAAATATAACATTTCTTTCTTCAACTCCTGGTATTCCATTAGGACATTTTGTGAAATCATCTTTCCCTTTATTTTTATCAGTTAGGAGAAAAGAACAATGATCAGTTCCTAATGTATCTATATTTCCTAATTTTATATTTTTCCACAAAGCCTCAATATCTTTTTTTTCTCTTAAGGGTGGAGATAATATATATTTTACCCCGTCATCTTGTAAATATTTTCTATTATCTAAATAAAGATATTGTGGGCATGTTTCTACATAAAACTCTCTTTTATTTTTTTTCTCTAACTGAATTATGTCTATTGCTTCTTTAGAAGATATATGCACTAGATACAGACCTTTGAACTCTGTCATATATGCTAGTTTAATTAGCCGTCCCACTGCATCTGCTTCTACATCTCCTGGTCTTGAATAAGCATGATATATCAAATCTTTTTTTTCTTTTTTTATATAATCTTCTCTTAAATAATTTATCATGTTATCATTTTCAGCATGAACTGCTACTACCATATCTAACTCTTTTGCCATTTTAAAAATTTTAATAATATCCTCTTCTTTTTGTTTATAGGTGTAAGTTAAATATATTTTTATGCTACTTATTCCTCTAGACTTCAATTTTTTTAGTTGATTAAAAGTATTTTCATTTATTTCTTGAAATACTCCGTGAAATGAATAATCAACTTTTGAATTTTTACCATACTCCATGTATTTATCTATCATATATTCCAATGAACAGTCTTTAGGACCAAACCCTGGATGGTCTATTATCGTTGTTGTTCCTCCACAAAGAGCCGCTTTTGTTCCTGAACTAAAATCATCAGCAGATAAAATCCCAACATCTATATTAAAATGTGTATGTACATCTATTCCTCCTGGAGCTACATAACAACCTTTTAAATCTATTTCACTTTCCCCCGCTTCTTTTATTAACTCATTTCCTAATTCTACAATTTTTTCACCTGAAACTCTTATATCAATTCTTTCTATTTTTTCACCTATTAATACTTTTCCGTTTTTAAAAATTAACTTACTCATAATATTCACTTTCCTTTTCTTCTTTATATAATATAATGGAGTTAAATTTGACAATTCAAATTTAACTCCTCCTTTTTTTATATCTTATTTTCTATAAAAAGTTTTTTCCAATGGTAATTTTGTTCTAAAAATTCCATCGTAGCTATAGTACGCCCCTTGAACTGCAGGAGCAGTTGGAATTGTTGTTATCTCTCCTACACCTTTTGCTCCATATGCTAATTCTTCTGTATTCTTTTCTATAATTATTGATTCTATTTTAGGAACTTCAGTTGCTCTGAACAATCCTAATGTTCCAAATTTTTGTTTAGGGATTCCATTTGTTAGTATAAAGTTTTCTGTTAACGCATACCCTAATCCCATAACTACTCCTCCCTCTATTTGTCCTTCAACAGCAATAGGGTTTATAGCTTTTCCTAAATCATGAGCAGCTATTACTTTTTCAAGTTTACCTTCATCATTAAGAATCACTACTTGTGTTGCAAATCCATAAGCAACATGTGACACTGGATTTTCTTTCTCAGAATCCATTTTGTCTGTAATTCCAGAGTATTCTCCTACAAACTCCTGACCTTCAAGTTCAATAAGAGTTTTTCCATTTAAAGCACTTAATAAATTCATTGCTGCAACTTTAACCGCTTCACCACTAAATACAGTTTGTCTAGATGCAGTTGTTGTCCCTGAATTAGGTGTTCTAACTGTATTTGGTTCTTCTACAACTATATTTTTATAGTCTATATTTAGAGTTTCGGTTACCATTTGGATAGCAATTGTAGCAAAACCTTGTCCTATACAAGAAGCTGATGATCTTATATGTAGTTTTCCTTTCTCAATAGAAATTATAGCTCGCCCTATATCTGGAAGCCCTACCCCTATTCCTGCATTTTTCATTGCACAGGCAATGCCTGCATTTTTATTATTTTCAAAAGCCTCTTTTACTGCATCTAGTGTTTCAATAAGAGCAGTTCCTTCATCTGCTATTTGACCATTAGGTAAAACCATACCTGGTCTTATTGCATTTCTATATCTTATTTCCCACGGAGAGATTCCAACTAGCTTAGCTAATTCATTTAAGTTTGCCTCTGTTGCAAATGCTGATTGGGTAACTCCAAACCCTCTGAATGCTCCTCCTGGTGGGTTATTGGTATATACTGCAGTTCCTAAAACTTCAATATTATGATAGTTATATGGTCCTGAAGCATGAGTACACGCTCTTTGAAGTACAGGTCCTCCTAAAGAAGAATACGCTCCTGTATCTGACAGTATATTACACTTCATCCCTGTTAAAATTCCGTTTTCATCACAAGATGTTGTCATCTCGATTTCCATAGCGTGACGCTTTGTAGATACATTAATACTTTCTTGTCTCGTTAAAGTAACTTGAACTGGTCTCTTTGTTAAAAATGCTATAAGCCCTGCATGGTGCTGTACAGACATATCTTCCTTTCCTCCAAAACCTCCTCCAACATAAGCTGATGTAACTTCTACTTTATTAGGCTCTAATCCTAGTAATCTTGAAACTTCTCTTTGCTCATCATATATGGATTGAGACGCAGTGTATAAGTGTACTCCCTCTTTTGTTGGAACTGCAATAGCACTTTCAGGTTCTAGATAAGCATGTTCTGTAAAAGGAGTTGTAAACACGTGTGTTACCACATGTTTTGATTTTGCAATTGCTTCATCTGCATTTCCTCTAGATAATTTTTGCTGAAATAAAATATTTCCTTTTTCATGTATTCTTGGAGCTCCTAATGCCATAGCTTCTTTTGGAGAGTTTAACACTGTTAACTCTTCATACTCAACTTCTACAGCTTTTTTTCCTGCTTCTAAAGCTTCTTTTGTCTCAGCAACAACCAGTGCAACTGAATCTCCTATATATCTTGTTATTTCTCCTTCAGCTATTAAAGCATCCCAATCTGAGATAAATGCTAAATGTCCTATATTTCTAAGTCCAGGTATATCTTTTGCAATAAAAATATCAATTACTCCTGAAATTTCTTTTGCTTTTGAGATATCTATTTTTTTTACAAGTGCTCTCGGATACTTAGTTCTTACAGCTCCTCCAAAAGTCATTCCCTCAACTTTTAAATCCTCAGCATACTTTGCTTTTCCTAATGTTTTTGAAGATGCATCTACTCTTGGAAGAGATTCTCCTATTTTTCCTGTATACTCTTTCCCCGGAGCAAATCCTTCTCTTAGAGCTTTAGCTACTTTTAAAACAGCTTCAAATATTTTTACGTACCCTGTACATCTACAAATATTTCCTCTTAACGCTGTTTTAATTTCAGCTATTGTTGGATTGTTATTAATATCTAGTAAACCTTTTGCACTAATAACCATTCCTGGTATGCAAAATCCACACTGAACTGCACCTGCTTCAGCAAACGCCCATTCATAAATTTTCTTTTCATTTTCCTCTATTCCATCTACAGTAATAATAGATTTTCCATCAATTTTTTCTGTTGTTAATAAACATGCTTTAAATGCTTTTTTATCTAGTAAAATCATGCATGTTCCACAAGCACCTTCAGAACAACCATTCTTCACCGAAGTTATTGATAATTCATCTCTTAAAAATGATAATAGATTCATTTTTTTTTCTGTTGAAATACTTTTATTATTAACTTTAAAATTAAACATCTTATCACCGTCCATTTTTTAATTTTAATTAGTATCTTTTAATTGTTATAGAATTTTTAGGACATTTTGAAGTGCAAAGTCCACAACCAAAACAAGTTTCTTTATTGAATACAGGTAATTTATTTTCTAATTTTATTGCGTGGTATGGACATAATCTCTCGCAAATTCCACAACCTATACAGCCTTCTTTTAACTCTGGTAAATTAGTAGTATAATTATTTAAAGTTCTTCCTTTAGTTTTTTTAATGGTTAACCCTCTTATTTCATCTAGAGAAGAGTATCCATGAGTATCTAACCACTCGTTAAGTTCTTTTACTATTCTACCGTACGCTTTAGGCCCTTCAATTATAGCTTGTGTACAGACTTGAACTGCTGTAGCTCCTGCCATAATTGCTTCTACTACATCTTTCCCTGTTGATATTCCCCCAACTGCAAATACTGGAATATTTTTAACACCTTTAGCTAGTTCAAATACGTGTCTTAACATAATTGGTTTAATCGCTGGACCTGACATCCAACCATACCCTGCAGCTGATCCCATATGAGGCATTCCTGATTCTATATCTATTGATAAACATGGTCCATAAGAATTCATAGCAACTAGTCCATCTGCACCATTTTCTTCTAAAATTCTTGCTGTTTCTGAAATATCTGGAATTCCTGGAGATATTTTCATGAATACAGGTTTTTTAGTGTGTTTTTTTGCTGCTGCTAAAGTTTCTAACATAGGAGTTAAATCTCTTCCAACATAGTGAGCTGAAATTTCATAACCATCTGCAAATTTATCCACTAATGGAACTACTTTTTCTATATCTGCTGCTACATAGCCCATTCCTATAATTAAAGGTTCATTTGCTAGTTTACACTTTGCATATTCATTTTCAACCCAATGTTCAACAGAATGCTCTGACCACAACTCTGTGTTTAAAAAATGTTTTCCACTAAAATCCTCCATACACGGTTTAGGCACATTTGCAGCTTCTGAAGACACCGTTTTTGCAACTACTCCTGCTGCACCGTTTCTTACAGCTTCTCTACATGTCTCTGCATCCTTTGATGTTGGCCCTGCTCCTACTATTACTGGATTTTCATACTTTAATCCTGCGAAATTAACTTTTAAATTTGCCATTGTTACTCCTCCTTCATGTTTTAAGTTAAAAATTTATTTATTTATTTATTTATTTATTTATTTATTTATTTATTTATTTATTTATTTATTTATTTATTTATTTATTTATTTATTTATTTATTTATTTTCTTCTTTCTTTTTTCCTATCTCATTAAATAATATATTAAGTATTATCCCCGATAAGGCCCCTAAAATATTTGCACTATTAAATAAAACTTTCATCTCTCTAGAAACATTATTAAACATTTGAGGTACTGTAATTGGAATTAGTGCAATCCCCAAAGAGATGGCAACTACCATTAAATTTTTATTATTAACATAATTAACTGTTCCTAATAATTTAATTCCGTTAGCTAAAACCATTCCAAACATTATAACTCCTGCTCCTCCTAATACTGGTAATGGAATTGCTGTTAATATTGCTGTTAATTTAGGGAACAATGTGAATACTACAAGAATTAAACCTCCTGTAACCCCTATCATCTTATCAAAACCTTTTGTTAAAGCTACTACACCTACATTTTGACCAAATATAGCTTGGGGGTACGAATTGAATATTCCTGATATTGTAGAACATAATCCATGTCCCCTTAGTACAGGAACCATTCTCTCTTTTGAATCTACTCCGCATATATTGGAAAGTGTCGTATGATTTCCAATAGCATCAATCATTATAACTAATTGAACTAATATCAATGTTATTATTGCTGTTGGTTCAAATTTAGGCATTCCAAAATAAAAAGGTGTATTTAAACTAAAAATTTTAGCAGATGCTACACTTGTAAAATCTGTCATTCCAAATATTCCTCCAACTGCTGTTCCTAAAAATAATCCGATTAAAATTGCAATATTACCCAAGAAACCTTTTGACATTTTCTGAATAAGAATTATTACAGCTAATGTGAATGCCGCTAATAGAATTTTATCTAAAGATGCAAAATCTGGAGCACTTGTATTTCCTCCACCTACCCAACGTAATGCTGTTGGTACTAGCGATAATCCCATTGATGTTACTACTATCCCTGAAACTAATGGAGGAAAAAACCTTAAAATTTTTCCTATTATAGGAGCTGCAATCATAACAAATATTCCTGCAGCTATTGTTGCTCCAAAGATAACTGTTATGCCCTCATAAGATTTTCCTGCTCCTGCATATGCTGTTGCAATTGCTACAAGTGGTGGTACACCTTGAAAAGAAACTCCTTCCATCATAGGAAGTTTAGCTCCAAAAAATTTCCCTATTCCCATTGATTGAATAATTGAACCTATTCCTGATACCATTAACGTTGCACTTATCAAAAATTGCGTATCTTGTGGTGATAAATTTAAAGCTTTTGCCAGTATCATTGGAACCGCCATTGCTCCTGCACATAGTGCTGCAATATGCTGAATACCTCCAAATATTAACTCTCCTCTCCCACTTTCTTTTTCTTTTGATGACATTGTTCCCTCCTTCTATACTTTTTTTTACTTATCCCTCAAATCTTTCCCACATTTCCTTAGAAATTTCTCTTGATTTTTCTAAAACAGACTCCTCATCTACAGTAAGAATTTTTCTATCTTTCATAATTATTTTTCCATTACATATTGTTGTTATAGCTGCTCTTCCTGAAATACCAAAAAGTATGTGTCCATTATAGTTTGTTCCATTTAGTTCAGTATGAGGATTATAATCAAATATTGCTACATCTGCCTTTGCACCTTCTTTTAAAATCCCTGTTTCGCATCCAAACTGCTTTTTTACTATTTCACTATTATTTTTAAAAAGCATTAATGGTGCTTCTCCCCAAGCAACTGTTGGGTCGCAAAGATGATGTTTATGAAGTGTACTAGCAACTTTTAGAGATTCTAGCATATCCCCTGTATATCCATCAGTTCCTAAACCAACCTTTATTCCTTTTTTTATCATATGGATTGCTGGAGAGCATCCAACAGCATTTCCCATATTTGATTCTGGGTTATGAACTACATTGCATTTTGAATCTTTTATTATATCTAATTCGTGTTCATTTACATGTATGCAATGAACAGCTATTGTATTCTCTCTAAAAATTCCATAATCGTCTAATCTCTCAATCACTCTCTTTCCATATTTATTTAAGGAATCAATTAAATCCGTATACCCTTCAGCTGTATGAATATGATAACCTACATTAAGCCCCTCCATAGCTTTTTGACACTTATCTAATGTTTCGTTAGATAGTGTAAAAGAAGCATGAAGTCCAAACATCCCTTTTAACATGTCTGATTTTTTTGCTTCTGCCCATTTGATGAAATTAATATTCTCATTAATCCCTTCTTCTGCTATTGCATCTCCGTCTCTATCAGACACTTCATAGCATAGTGATGTTCTAATTCCTAGTTCATCAGCAACTTCTGCTATTTTTTTTAAACTTCCTGTAACAGCATAAGGCGAAGCATGATGGTCTATTACTGTTGTTACCCCATTTTTTATGCTTTCTAAGTATGTTGCATACGCCGAATACTTTATATCTTCTATCCCTAAAGCTTTATCTACTTTCCACCATAAATTTTCTAATATTTCATTAAAATTTCTAGTTGAACCAGTTACTGCCATTCCTCTAGCGAAACTAGAGTAAATATGTGTATGAGTATTTATTAATCCAGGCATTATTACACCTTTTTTAGCATCTATAAATTGAGCATCTGAATATTCATTTTTTAGTTTTTCAAAGTCTCCAACTGCAACTATTTTGTCCTCTCTAATAACAATAGCACCATTTTCTATATAGGGATTTTCAACATTTTGTGTGATTACTCTCCCGTTTCCTACTATATACATTTAACCCCTCCTAAGTTCTGGTTATTTTATATTCTTTTTATAACGTGACCTGGAGCTACCTCTTTAAATATTCCATTGTCAATTATTGCAGTTCCATTTACTAATACATATTCAATTCCCTTTGGAAACTGAATAGGATTTATATAATCTCCTGTATCTATTATTGTATTTAAATCAAATATTGTAATATCTGCAAAATATCCTTCTTTTAATTCTCCTCTATTTTTTATATTAATAGCTGTCGCTGCTTTTTTAGTCATTTTAAAAATTGCTTCTTCTAATTTTAAAATAGGGTTTTCTCTTACGTATCTTCCTATTACTCTAGGAAAAGAACCATAGGCTCTTGGATGAGGCTTTCCTGGAGCTAAAAGAGCATCTGTACAAACATTTATTTCTGGTCTTTTTAGGAATCCAATAATATGCTCCTCTAATCCATAAAAATCAACCATTCCCACTGCATTTTCTTCTTCAAGTAAAATATTCATTAGGGCTTCTATTGAATCTACCCCTCGCATTTTTCCTAACTCAACTAAATTTTTTCCAACTGCATCTTGATTTTTTTCTGTTTGAACTGAAGTTACAAAAATTTGATCATCTCCTGCAAACTCTATAAAATTATCCCAACCGTAAATTCCATTTATAATATCTTCTCTTATTTTAGCTCTATCTTTTGGATTTTTTAGTCTTTCGATTAATTTCTCAGTTCCCCCGTCATGGGCCCAAGGAGGAATGCATGCTCCTAACATTGTAGAACCTGCAGCATAAGGATATTGGTCACAAGAAACTTTAACACCATCTTTTTGAGCTTGCTCTAAAAGTCTTATAACTTCTGGAATGTATTTCCAGTTTTGTTTTCCACAAACTTTAAAATGAGAAAAGTGAACTTTGCACTTTGATTTTATTCCAATCTCTATAATTTCTTTCATAGACTCTATAATTGTATCTGCTTCTGATCTCTGATGTGTTACAAAAACACCGTCAAATTCTGCTACAACTTTGCACAGTTCAATTAACTCTTCTGTATCTGAAAATGCACAAGGGATATATATTAAACCTGTTGAAATTCCAAAAGCTCCTGCTTCCATCTCTCTTCTAGTAATGTCACACATTTTTTTTATTTCTTCTTTTGTTGCAACTCTCCCCTCAAGTCCCATAGCTTCCATTCTTACATTTCCATGAGGAACTAAACAAGTATAATTAAGTCCTACCCCACCATGTTTCATTTGATTTAAATATCCTTCTGTTGTTTCATACTCCCAATTAATACTTTCTGAAACTCCATCTAAACCTGCTAAATTTTTTTTCCAAGAAGGTATAAATTTTTTAGGTAAGGGAGCCATTCCAACACCGTCTTGCCCCAGTAACTCTGTTGTTATTCCCTGCCTTGCTTTTGTTTCATTATAGGGTGTCTCTAATATTTTTAAATCAGAATGTGTATGTGTATCTATAAATCCTGGGGCTACTACTAGCCCCTTAGCATCTATAATTCTATCTATATCCTTTGTCTCTATTTTTTTTCCTATAGATGAGATTTTTTCTCCATCTATGAGTAAATCTCCAATAAAGGGAGTTGTATTATTACCATCAACAATAAGACCATTTTTTATTAAAATTTTCATTTTTCATGTTCTCCTTATGATTTCATTAGAGTTTTTAACTAATTTATTATTTTGAAAAAACAGATTTTAAAATTCCATAGTATCCTGCAGCTCCTTTTCTTAACTGCTCCAATTCTATATGTTCATCAATTGTATGTGCTAAATTTTCTCTTGAGGGTCCAAAACCTATTGTTTTAATCCCTGCTTCCCCTGCATAGTGAGAACCATTAGTACAGAAAGAATATTGAGTTATTTCTGTATCTATTCCCGCATCTTTTAATCCTTTATAAGCTGCTTTAACAAATTCGTCCTCTTTGCTATAAAGCCAACCTGGGAAAAATCTCTCCCCTTCCATCCATTCACCTGTATAGCATTTTTCTTTTCCTATTGCATAAGAAACTTTTGCTTTTAACTCTGGGTCTTCTTTCATCATTTTATCTAAAACGTCTTGAATTGGTTTCAATACAGATTCTTTTGTTTCACCAACTAATAATCTTCTATCATAAGTTACTCTACAATGATCTGGAACAACTGAAGCTCCTGGATAAGGAGATGATTTTATATCTGTTAATTCTAAAATTCCTTTCCCTAATTCTGTTTCAGGTGGAACAATTTTTCTTATTTCTTGAATTATTCCTGCCATTTTATATACTGAATTAATTCCTTTATGTGGGTTTGCTGAGTGAGCTGGTTTTCCAAATGTTTCAACTACTACTTCTCCTCTTCCTCTTTGCCCTATTTTTAAATTTAATTCAGATGATTCCCCTATAACTACATAATCAGGTTTTACATTTTTAGAAATTTCTCTTGCTGCAATACCTTCAAATATTTCTTCGTGAACAACTCCAGCTATATAAATCTCTCCAGCAAAATCCTTTCCACAATCTTCAGCAAAATATGCACAAGCAGATATAAATGCTGCAGTTTGTCCTTTCATATCTGACGTTCCTCTTCCATAAAGTTTTCCTTCAACAATTTCTCCACCATAAGGGTTTTGAGTCCATTTATGTTTTGTTGAATCTGGAACTGGAACTGTATCAATATGACCATCAAATAAAATTTTCTTCCCTGGTCTTTTTCCTTTTATACAACCAACTATATTTCCATATTTATCAATATCTATAGAATCGTATCCTAACTCTTTAAGATATTTTTTTATAACTTCTACAACACCAGCTTCCTCTCCTGAATTTGAAGGAGATTGAATCATCTCTTGCAGTAATTTTATTAATTTTTCCTCTCTTACCTTAGTTAACATTACTCTTGCATCCATCTTAAACAACACCTCTCTCTAATTTTATTTTTTTAATTTAACGCTAAATTAATCTCTAGTATATCCGCCTTCCCAAACTATTTCTCTATATTTATCTGGGTCTGTATCTCCTTCAGTTGAGAATACCAGTACTTTTGAATTTTCATTTAGGCCTAAAGATTCTTTTAAATCTTTATACTCTAAATTTGTCATGATTTCATATACAAGTCCTGTTGTTACTGCTCCAGACTCCCCCGAAATTACTTGTTTATCATTTTTTAATGGATTCCCTAAAATTCTCATTCCATTTGCTGCTACCCAATCAGGAGCTGATACAAATGTATCAGAATAAGTTTTTAGTATCTCCCAAGAGATTATATTCGGTTCCCCACAAGCAAGACCCGCCATTATTGTTTGCATATCTCCACCAACGTTATGTGGCTTTCCATCTTTTGCCACTGCTGACTTATATAGGCAATCTGCAAGATTTGATTCAACTACTATAGTCTTTACTCCTTCTCCAAAAGCATTAGTTACAACTCCTTGAACCCCTCCTGCTAAAGACCCTACTCCTGCTTGAACAAATACATGAGTCGGCTTATCCACACCATATTTTTTTAACTGTTCAATTGCTTCTAAAGCCATCGTCCCATACCCTTGCATTATCCATGTAGGAATTTCAACATACCCTTCCCACGCTGTATCTTGAACTATTAACCCATTATTTTCTTCAGCATGTTTTGCTGCAAGTCTTACTGCATCATCATAGTTCATATCTGTTATTGAAGCTTTTGCTCCTTCATTTTTTATAGCTTGTAGTCTAAATTCAGAAGAACCTTTTGGCATATATACTACTGATTTTTGCCCAAGTCTGTTTGCTGTCCAAGCAACACCTCTTCCATGATTTCCATCAGTTGCAGTATAGAACGTCATCTCTCCTATTACATTTTTCACTTCTTTACTTGTTAATTCTTTGTAACCTAAAGTTGAAATATCCTTTCCTAGTTTTTGAGCTAGATATCTTCCCATTGAGTATGAACCACCTAATACTTTAAAAGCATTTAATCCAAATCTATAAGATTCGTCTTTAAGATAAAACTCTTTTATCCCCATTTTTTTAGCTAACCCATCTAATTTTGTTAAAGGTGTTTCAGAGTATTCAGGAAAACTTTCGTGAAATTTTTTAGCTTTTGCCACCTCTTCTAATGTTAAAATATCGGCACAATTTCTTATTTCTGATTTAGGAACTTGATTTTTTTCCCACTTAATTTTCTTATCCACTTACTTAATCCTCCTCACTATTTTATATTTATATTTTATGCTATATAACTTTATAACATATTTTTCAACATAAAAAATTTTAAAAAAAACACTTTTTTCGTTCTCAGTGTTCTTTTTGCGGAAAAAATACTTTTTTTATTGTTTTTTTTATCATTTTTTTCTCTTTTTTTATTATTTTTTTTATTATTTTTTTTTAAGTATAAAAAAAAGCTTCGATAATTGAAGCTTTTTAATTTCTTTTTATTTTTTTTTATCAATTTGATAATTTTCTATTTTTCTATACAAAGTTGCTATTCCTATCCCTAGTTTTTTTGCTATTATTTTCTTCGCTTCTGTATCTTCTCCATATTGATAAATAGCTGAAATTATTTCTTCCCGTTCTAGTTCAGAAAGTTTTTTTATTTTCTTATTTTTTCTCTCTAAATAATTAGAAGTATTATATTTTATTTTTTCAGGAATATTTTCATATTTTAGTACTCCATCATCCTCTACAAAGTCAACTAACACGTCAAGAACTCCTTCTATTTCTTTCCAATTTCCTCTCCATTCATAATCGAGCAAAACTTTTTTCGCTCGCACTTCTATTTTTAAAATATTTTTATTTTTTAGCTTCCCCTTTCGTTCTAAAATATACTCTATTATATCTTCTAAATCATCTTTTCTGTATCTCAAACTAGGAATTTCTATATCTGTTGTATTTATTTTATAGTATAAATTTTCTAAAAACTCTCCTTTTTCAACTTTATCTAACAATTCTTCCTTGGAAGAAGTGATAATTCTTACATCTGAATCGATCTCTCTTTCGCTATTAATAGGAGAAACTTTTGACGTTTTTAAATAATATAGTAATTTTTTTTGTAAATGCAGTGGAAGATATTCTATCTCTTCAATGAATAATGTCCCCCCATTTGCCCCTTCTAATAACCCTATTTGTAAGTTTTCATCTATATCTATTCCAAAAATCTTTTTTTCTAACTTTTCCTCATTTTCTTCTCTGCAATTAATACTTAAATAGATTCCATTACATCTACTTGAAAAATTATGAATCCACCTTGAAAACATCTCTTTATCTGTCCCTATCTCACCTCTTATTAAAATAGGGCTATCATTTTTTATTACATTTTGGAACTTCTTTTTTAGTCCCACTATTACTTTAGATTTTCCAAGGAGTAATCCATCAGGTAAAGAATCCTCTTTTCTTTCTTGGATTATTTTAAATATAAGATAGTTCTTTCTATTATTTAGATGAACTAGCTTACCTGTTACATCTAATTTTACGTTTCCTATTTGTAGAAGATAGCCATCTCTATTTATCGGACTTATTATTATTTTTTTTCCTATAAGTTCTTTAAGTGTTATAAAAGCTCTATGTGCTTCTTTATTGTATTCTAAAATTATCCCTTTATCATCTGTTATTACCACACCTTTAGACATATTTTGAAAAAGCTCACTATAAATTTCAAAATATCCACTTCTAAAAAAAAACTCCCCTATTCTGCCACTTAACTCTCTAAAAAGATTTATATATTCTTCTATTTTAGAAAGTATTTTTTCTCTTGTTTCTCTATTAAAGGAAAAAAAACTAATCACTCCAACTACATCATTTTTTACTAAAATAGGAAGTGCTACAAGAATAGTTTTTGAGCATTCTCCCGAATATAAACATCTTCTACATTCTATATTATTTCTGGGGTTTTCTATTATTTTTATACTCTTATCCTCAATTACTCTTTTATACATTTGTTCTTGGCTTTCTTCATATTTTTTTTCTTTATAAATTCCAGTTGATACTAGTCTTATATTTTTTTTATCCACAACTTCTATATCTAATTCTAAAATTTTTGATAAGGGGTCTACTAATTTTTCTAATTTTATCAATATATTTTACCCCCCTATAGTATTCATATTTTTTTTCTCTTCTTTATCTGTATTAAAAATATTTTCTTTATTTTTATTATATAAAATATCACGAATAATACTTAATTTTTCCTTTTCTTTTAAATCTAAACTAAGTATATCCCTTAAATTAATTTTTTCATTGGAGCTAAGACAAGTTTTTAATTCTAAACTTGAAGTTACTCTAACACGGTTACAACTTTCACAAAAACACTGACTCATTGGGTTAATTAAACCAATTCTCCCCTTTGCCCCTTTTATTTTATAGTACTTACTTGTTCCCTCAAAGGAATACAAATCCTCTATAATATATCTATCCTTTAAAATACTTATGATTTCTTCCCCTTTTAATCCTTTTAAATTCTTTCCTTCACCTATTGGCATAAGTTCTATAAATCTTACATCTATTTCATCATTTTCAGTAAATTTAACTAGTTCCTCAACAGAATCTTTATTTTGTAAATTTGTTATTACAGCATTTATTTTTACGTGAATTTTTAACTCTCTTGCCCGTTTTATCCCTTGCAAAACCTTTTCTAACTCTCCACCTCGTGTAATTTTTTTATATTCTTCTGAATTTAGAGTGTCTAAACTTATATTTATTCTGTTTAAACCATTTTTATAAAGTTCATCTATTTTCTCAAAAAGTAAAAGTCCATTTGTAGTAATACAGATCTCTTTTATCCCTTCTATTTCTGAAATATTTTTTATTATTCCTTTTAAATCTTTTCTTAAAAGAGGCTCCCCCCCTGTTAACCTTATTTTTTTTATTCCTAATTTAGAAAACAGTTTCACAACCTCTGTAACTTCTTCTTCTGTTAATTCATCTTGTTTCTCTGAGAAGCATTCTTTTGGATCCCAGTTAGGCATACAATAAACACATCTTAAATTACAGTTTTCAGTTAAAGATATTCGCAGGTAATCCATTTCTCTTCCATATTTATCTTTCATTATCTCCCACACTCCTGAGAACCTTTATCTATTAAATCAAGTCCATGAGTTATTTCTCCAATTATATATTCTAGAGATTCCCTTACAGCTTTAGGACTTCCTGGTAAATTTATAATAAGAGTTTTTTCTTTAATTCCAGAAACTCCCCTTGAAAGCATTCCACGCTTTGTTATAGTCATAGAATATGCTCTTATTGCTTCTGATATTCCTGGTGTTTCTCTTTCTATTACCTGTTTTGTCGCTTCTGGTGTGTTATCTCTAGGAGAGAATCCTGTTCCACCTGTTGTTATAATTAAATTTAAATTCTTCTCACACATATTATTTAAATTTTCTATTATTCCTTGAATATCATCGGAAATTAATCTTTTATCACTAACTAAAAATCTATTCTTTTCTAAAATTTCTTCTATTATTTTTGTACTAAGGTCTTCTCTTTCACCTTTTGCCCCTTTATCGCTTAAACATAAAATTCCAGCTTTATACATTTTAGACCTCCTAATATTTTTATTTGAACTGTTTTATAAAAATAGTAAAAACTAACTTATAGCACTTTATGTTTAATGATATCACGAAAAAGAAAAAATTAAAATAATTTACAAAAAATAGTTGAAATTCTCTTAATAAACATGATATAACTTGTTAACGCAATAAATTTAAACTACCAAACTTTATAGGGGGTATTTTTAATGAAAAAATTTTTTAACAAAGTTTTAGTTTTTATCTTTTTATTCAGTCTTAGCACTATTCTTTTAGGAGCAAAAACACTTAAACTTCAACTGCTTCAAACTAGTGATATGCACGGTAAATTCATGCCTTACGAGTACTCTACTGCATCTGAAGACAACAAAGGTTCCACTGCTCAGATTGCCACAATAGTTAAGCAACTTAGAAAAGAAAATCCTAATACTCTACTTATTGATACAGGAGATACCATTCAGGATAATTCTCATGAACTTTTTTTAAGAAAAGAAATTTCTCCCATTATCTTAGCTATGAACGAAATTAAGTATGACGCTATGATTCCAGGTAATCATGAATTTAATTTTGGTATGGAAACTTTAGACCGTATTATCAAAAGTTTTAAAGGTGATTTTATTGCAGCTAATTTATATAAAGATGGAAAAAGAGTTTTCACACCTTATAAAATTTATGAAAAACAAGGAGTTAAAATTGCAATTATAGGTGTTGTTACTCCCCATATTATGAAGTGGGATTCTGAAAATTTAAAAGGATATACAACTACTAATCCTGTTGAGGAAGTAAAACAACTAATTCCAGAAATAAAAAAGAAAGCTGACATTATAGTTGTTGCTGCTCACATGCCGTTAGATCCCGAATATGGTAATGGAGACTCTGCAAGGGAAATAGCAGAAGTAAACCCTGATGTTTTGGTTGTTTTCGCTGGGCATGAACATGCTCTAAAAAATGAGCGTGCTAAAACTGGAGCAGTTCTTATTGAACCAGGAAAATGGAGTGAATATATAGCTAAAATTGATGTTACCTTGACTTTAGTTAATAAAAAATGGGTAGTTTTAGATAGAGATAAGGATGTTGTAGCTAAAAATATTTCTCTTAAAGATGTTGAACCCGATAAAGAACTAGTAAAAAAACTTACTCCTTTTCATGAAGAAGCCATTGCAGATTCTATGACTGTTATTGGAAAGTTAACTGGTGGAAATTTTGTTAAAAAAGATGAAATAGAAGGAATTCCAACAACTCAGATAGAACCTACCTCTATGATTGATTTTATAAACGAAGTTCAAGCATATTATACAAAAGCTGATATCTCTTCTGCAGCCGCATTTAGAAGTGACGCTAATATGTATGAGGGGCTTATAAAGAAATCTGATGTTTCATTAATTTACAAATATGACAATACTTTAAGAGCCTATAGACTAACTGGAGCTCAATTAAAAAAATATATGGAATGGTCTGCATCTTTCTATAATCAGTTTAGACCTGGAGACTTAACTATATCCTTTAATGAAAATATTAGAGGATACAACTATGATATGTTTTCTGGAATTACTTATGATATAAATATTTCCAAACCTTCAGGACAACGAATTGAAAATTTAAAAAAATTAGATGGTACACTTATTAAAGACAACGATTCTTTTGTTGTTGCAGTTAATGACTATAGAGGAAAAACAACTTTTTTAGCAGATAATAATGGTCTTTTTAAACCTGGTGAAATCGAACTTGTAGTTGATTTAGCTGAAACTATGGGAGATAATGGACGAATTAGAGAACTTATAAAAGAGTATATTCAAACAGTTAAAGGGGGAATTATAACTCCTGAAACTTCAAATAATTGGAAACTTACTGGATATCAGTGGGATTCTGAACTTAGAAATAAAGTGGTTCAGTTAGTTGCAGAAGGAAAAATTACTATTCCAAAATCCAGTGACCAAAGAACTGATAATGTAAAATCAATTACTGTTGAAGATGTTAAAGATATGAAGTAGTGAAGCTGTGAAATTTTTTAGGGACTCTTTCAAGTTTTGTGTAAACACAAAAAAATTAATATAAAATTTAATAAAAAAATGGGTAAGTTAAATTTAAACTTACCCATTTTTTTATTAAATAATTATGTGGTTTTATTTCAATACTGGCCAATAACCTTTATTAGCTTCTATTAAATCATTTAAAATAGCTTTTGCCACTGATGCACTTGGAACTGTTTTTGACATAGTTATCGCTTGCCAAAGTTTTAAATATGACCCTTCTGCCCAAGCCTCTACTGTAAGCTTTTCAACAGATACCTGTTGTTCCATAAGTCCTTTATGGAATTGTGGTATTTTTCCAATACATAGTGGTTCTGGTCCACCACTTCCTACAATACAAGGTATTTCTACCATTGCTGTAGAATCAAAATTAGATATAGCACCATTATTTTCTACTATTAATAACATTCTTTCTTTTGTGTTATAAGCAATAGCTCTTGCTAAGTCTACAATATAAGAAGCATGCTCATCTATATGAAGTCCTGAGCCTACTGCAGTCCCTTTTTCTATTATGTTATGACACTCTCCAAATACAAACTTTTCTCTTCCATCCATAACTTCATTTGCTCTAGTATATTTTTTATCTGAATGTTCTACAACATAATCTGGAAATAAATAATATTTTAAATATGTATTTGGAAGATGTGCTGGATCCAGTGCAATAATGTCTTTTGCCTTTGCAAAAGTATCATTCCAACTTTCCTCTGTATGCTGATCATCTCCTTTAGGAATTACATATCCATGTTTTGCTACATGTTCTCTAAGTTTTGGCATTAAATCATTCCCTTGTTTATCTTTTATAGATGACCACCATCCAAAGTGATTAAGTCCATAGTATCTAATTTCCATATCTTTTCTTGAGTTTAATCCTAAAATTTCAGCCATTTTACCTTCAATTCCCACAGGCATATCACAGATATTTAAAACTTTAGAATTAGGTCTTAATTTTCTTGTTGCTTCTGCCACAATAGCTGCTGGATTTGAATAATTTAGCATCCACGCCTCTGGAGAATATTTCTCCATATAATCAATAAGTTCTATTACTCCTCCTATGGATCTCATTCCATAAGCAACTCCTCCTGGCCCGCAAGTCTCTTGTCCCACTACTCCATGTTTTAAAGGTATTTTTTCATCTTGTTCTCTCATTGGGTACTTTCCTACACGAATATGAGCCATTACAAAATCTATATTTGAGAACGCTTCTTCTGGTTTTGTTGTAAAAGAAAATTTAATTTCAGGCGACTTCTCTCTAAGTAAAATTTCACATGCTTTCCCTACAATCTGTTGTCTTTCTTCATCGTTATCATAAAATTTAATCTCTCTAATTGGAAACTTATCTAGGTTATCTAGTAACATTAAAACTATTCCTGGTGTAAAAGTACTTCCTCCACCTGCTATTAATACTGAGAATTTCTTCATTTTTTTCCCTCCTAAGCTTTCGCTATTTTTTTATTTTAATTTTTGTTATCTGATATAAGTTCTTCAAAGCATTCTCTTACTTGAGGCACTGACAACCCAACTATTATTTGAACTGCATCTCCATTTCTGACTACTCCATGAGCCCCAGCACTTTTAAAATGTGAATCCTTAGCCACTAATACTGAATCATTTACAACTATTCTCAATCTTGTTGCACAGTTATTCACTGTAGCTACATTTTCAACACCTCCTAGAGCCTCTAAAAATTGATATGCTTGGTCCAGGTACGCACTTCCTACTGCTCCATTTTTCCTTTTTCCTTTATAATCTTTTTTAGTGTATAATTTTACTTCTTCTTCATCGCCCTCTCTACCTGGAGTCTTTAATTTATATCTTTCAATTAGTGTTTTAAATATAAAGTAATAAATTGGTATAAATCCAAGACCTATTAAAATTTGTATCATTACTGTTTTAGAATGATTTTTCATAAGAGGTAACCAGTTAAGTGTCATCATTTCAATAAGTCCTCCTCCCATATTTCCTACAACTCCAAACATATACATGACCATTGCCATTGTAGCTGCTAGTATAGAGTGTATTACAAATAAGAATGGAGCAACAAAGAGAAAAGTAAACTCTAAAGGCTCTGTTATTCCTACTAAAACTGCTGTTAGTGTCGCTGGTATTATAAGACCAGAAACAATTTTTTTCTTTTTAGAATCTGCTGTTTTATAAAATGCTAACGCTATTCCTATTGAACCAAATACTTTTGAATTTCCATGTAATGAAAATCCTCCAGCTGGAAATAGTTCTTTTAATGGTAGTGTTGAATTTGAGAAATTTACAATATTTTCTGCCCAAACTTTTGCTATTCCCCCGTCTACTACTGTGGGACCAAATATAAAAGGTCCATATACAAAGTGATGTAATCCTGTTGGTATGAGTATTCTTTCTAAGAAAGTATATATCCAAACTCCCAGTGCTCCAGAAGCTGCAAGAAATCCCTGAAGAGAATTAATTCCTAGCTGAACTTTTGGCCAGAAAATACATGTCACTAGTGCTAAGGGTAGCATTAACAAAAATGACAGTGCTGATACTAAAGTTGAACCTTGAAAAATCCCTAAAAAATCTGGAAGTTTTTTTTCAAAATATTTGTTGTGTATCATTATTGAAAGTCCTGATGCTACTATGGCTCCTACAATACTTGTATCTAAAGTTTTTATTCCTGCTATTGCAGTCAATCCACTAACACCACCAATATTCTGTGCAAAATCAACTGCAAAATCTGCTCCCCAGAAAGTCAAAATTCCATTTATAAAATAATTAAAAGTTAAATATGCTACTAAAGATGTCATAGCTGCTCTAGCTTGAGCTTTATTTGCGAGTCCTATTGGAAGTCCTATTGCAAATAAAAGTGGAAGTTGTCTAAATACAGTCCATCCCCCTTCTTCAATAATGAAAATAACTTTATAAAAAGTTCCATCTGGATTTGCCAATTCTCCTACAAAATCTGGATTTTTTAAAATTATAGTAAATGCTACTACTATTCCAGAAAAAGCAAATAATAGAACTGGTGCAAACAAAGCACCACCTAATCTTTGAAAATGCTTCAACATTTTAAGCCACCCCCTTTATTTTTTCATCTATACATATGTTCATTATACACCTTTTCACTCTTAATACAATACCTTTTGTCCTGAAAGAAACTTGTAACTAAAGAGATTACAAGTTATGTTTTTTTTCATTGACCTTCTTGATAAAAACATATATACTAAAAATTAATACCGTTTAAAAAAAGGAGATGAAATAATTGAATATTGATATTTATAAATATGGAGAAAAATATAAACTTACTGAAGCTGAAGAATTAGCATTAAAGTTTATTGTAAATAATATTGAAGAATCTTTGAAATTAGGAGTTAGAGGAATTGCTAAAAAATGTTTTTCCTCTTCTTCTGTGGTTATGAATCTATCTAAAAAACTAGGGTATAAGGGATTTATTGATATGATTTATAAATTAAAACATCAAATAGAAAATGAATCTCTTATTAATAAAAACGAAAATTCTTTAAACACATTTGATGAAAATGACTCAGTAAAAACTAAACTATTTCTTGAATTACTTGCTCAATATAGAGATAAACCTATTTATGTGAATGGTGTTGGATTTTCTAGAATAATAGCTAATTATTTTGTGGATAAATTAACTACTCTTGGTTTTTATGCTATGTTTACTGAATATATGGAATGTGTTGAAAACCCTCAAGTTAACTCTCCTTTATTTATTGTAATTTCAAAATCTGGAGAAACTTCTGCGGTTGTATCTCTATGTGAAAAATCTAAAAAAAGCAATGCCAAAATTCTATCTTTTGTTGGATTAGACGGTAGCACAGTGGAGTTGTTATCTAAAATTTGTTTTCATGTGAAAAATAAAAATCCTATGGACGATAGAAATGTTGAAGAAAATGATTTTTTTGCTAATTGTATCCTTTCTTTTGAGTCACTAATTGGGCAGTATCTATCAAATTTAAATTAGTATTTTTGACATTCGCTATAGAACTTAGCATGATTTTCTCCAAAAAGATAAGAAAAAGCCTCTTTAGGATATTATCCTTTTAAGAGGCTTTTTCTATATTCACAACTTTATTTATCAATTTTAGACAAAGCATCTTTCACAGCTTCAATAATCCCTTCTGAAGTATATGTAGCTCCTGCAACAACATCAACTTTATCTATATTTTGAATAGATAAAATCTCTTCTTTTAATTTTTTTGCTGCTACCTCTCCAAAAGCTGGGGTATCATGAGTTGTTATGTATAATTTACCTATTCTTATTTCACCTTTTCTATTTCTAGTTGCAGTTAACTCTACATTAACATCTTCGTAGAACCCTTCTCCTACTCCACTATAAAACTCTTCTTCTCTAAATTTTTCCTTTCCTAAAAAAATTACTCCTATAAGAATAAATATTAGGACACAAATTTTTCTAAACTTATCACAATTATTCAAACCTTCCTCCTAAATTAATACTATTTTTTTATTTTTACTCTTCCATCTACTTTTTTAGCAGTTACTCCTTTAACTTTTATGTAATCGATTAAAATTTCATCTAATCCAGGGTAATTTGCAATTTCTTTTCTCCCTTTAAACATTAGATAATCATCTCCACCTATTGCCATGAAATCATTTGTAGCTACTACATATTTAGAGGTTAAGCTGAATTTTTTACCATTATTAAATTTAATATTTGAAACTCTTTGTCCAATAGGTTGTGCTATATCTAAATTTAAAGTTATTCCTCCAATTTGAGATAATGAACCTGCTACATTGGGAAGGTCTCTAAAACCATGCTCTAAAGCATCTTTAATATCTTTCCCTGTTAATTCTTTAGTTACAACATAATTACCAAAAGGTAAAACAGTTATTACATCTCCAACAGTTATGTCACCTTGATTAATAGAAGCTCTAATTCCACCACCATTTGTAATTGACATATCTGCGTCACTTTTCCATACCATTGCATCTGTTATTAAATTAGCTAAATTTGTTTCTCCAGCTCTTACAAACTCTCTTTCTCCAACTAACTTCACATCTGTTTTACCTATTTTTATTTCAGTTATTTTATTTTGCTCTTTTTTTATCTCAGCAATAAAATCTGAAATTTCTTTATTTGGCTCTATTCCATTATCAAGTATTTCTTTTTTAGATATTAAATTATAGCTAATAGCTTCAGTTCCTTTTGCTAATTCATCAAAATCAATTTTTGCTATTCCTAAATTTTTACTATATTCCCCTGTTTGAATTATTGTAACCCCGTTAACTACCATTTTTTCTTTTAATGAAGTATGGCTATGACCATCTACAATAAGGTTTATTTCAGGGACTTCTTCAGCAAGAGCAGTACTTCTAAATTCAGGTTTTGTTGATTCGTCAATTCCTAAGTGAGTCAGAGCGATTATAAACTGAGCACCTTGGCTTTTTAGTTCTTTAACTACTTTTTTAGCTATAGGGATAGGACTTTCAAAAGTCAGCCCTTCTACATTTTTAGGACTAGTTTTATAGTGTGTTTCAGGTGTTGTTAATCCAAATATACCAATTTTAACTCCCTCTATTTCTCTTATTATATAAGGTGTTATAAAGTTACTTCCATCTTCATTCATTGTATTCGCTGATAACATCTCAAATTTACCCATTTTATTCAATTCTAAAGTTCTATTTTGACCATAATTAAAATCATGGTTTCCTAGTGCCATTGCTTCTAAGTTCATTTTATCTAGAAGTTTAACAATTGACGCTCCTCTTTCTAATGTAGCAAATGTTGTGCCATGAAGCGTATCTCCAGCATCTACAAATATTATATTTTTATTAGCTGAGTCTTTTTTTAGATTTTCTATTATTGTGGCTACTTTTGCATAACCAACTCCGTCGTATTTTCCTTCTTCTACTCTTCCGTGTACGTCATTTAAATGAACTACAACCAACTCAAAGTCTTTTGTTTTTTCCTCTGTTACTCTAAGTGTCGAACAAGCTTGGAAAGTTAAAATCATTCCTAATATTCCAAATATTTTTGCTGTTTTTTTCATTTTTCCCCCATTAATAAGTTTAAAATAAATACATTTAATTTGGCCAACAATTACATGCTTCTATTCTAATCTATTTGAACAATAATTTCAACTTTTTTTCTTTTACAATATATTTTTATAAAAAAAACTGCTAAAGAAAATTAATTCTTAACAGTTTTTTTATTTTTTTGTTGTAGCACTTCTTCTTCAATTAGAATGTGTAGTTTAATTTTAATGAATATTTCATTTCTACTTTATCTTTATTTTCAGCAAAGTTACCTTCTGTTTCTAGTATTATATTATAACTACTTAGCTTTCCATATTTTGTTCCCGCTTTTAATACTAAACTACCTTTTTCTTTTTCTGGAGTAATTAATGAGTAATATCCTTGCCCACCATCTTTTAATCTGGCTTTATTACCTTCGTATACTTCTCCTAATTCATAAGCTAACCCTATATTTCCAAACAACCCAATACTTCTATTGTTTTTTATATGTTTTCTATACTCTCCACTTACTCCTATTTCTGGTTTCACACTATAATAATCATTTTCATCTAATTCTAATACCAAGTCCCCTTCTTCTTTAAATGAATCTAATATTCCATATTTAACTGACAGCGCTGAATACAGTTTTGCTTCTTTATTCTCACCTTTATATAAGTCTTTTGTTAATTTATTACTTATTTCCAATGAGTATGTTTGATACTCACCTTTATTTTTTAGTGTATCATACCCTAAGGCTAGTTTTCTATCTGTTTTATGATAATTAACACTTCCTGTCAATTGTGTTAACCAATTTAGCTCATTCTCTAATTTTTTATTTCTATGAATCCCACCTCTTAAGCTATATACGTCTTCTTTTGAACTTCCACTGTCTTTAAATTTAAATTCACTTACTGCAAATCCTATACTATAACCTATTTTAGTTTTATCTTCTATTTTTTCATTTTCGTTAAGATACATTAATCCTGTTACTTTATAATCATAATCATCTATCCCATCTGTTGAATCTTCAAATTTTCCACTTGAATAAATAGCTCCATATTTCCCACTATCTTTTGCCTCGTTAGAGAGTTTTTCTAAATCACTAAACGAGCTATTGAATACGTCATTTATTGTATTCATTCTTGCTTGTATTGTTGAATAAACGTCTCCTCTTGTTGCTCCTAGAACTCTTTCTGATTCTTTTTTATATTCATCTGCTGATAATGTCGATAAATAATAGTTCATATTTTTCAATACCTCTTTATCTGACAAAGAACCTTTTCTTAGTATATAGTCTAGACCTTTGTCTAAGTTATCAAACTGATTCCCTGCTGTTACAGTTACATAATCTTTCTTTTTTATTGTTAAATCTCCATTTACATCAATATTACTTATCCACAGCGGAGAAATATCTGCTGTTACTTTACTTTCTTCTTCACTACTTGTTGCACTTAAGAGATTATCCACATTGTACTCGTATCCATTTTCTGTAAGTGCAAAATTTGGTAGTATTTTTATCTCCCCTGTTATGCTAGTTGCTTCAAAAGCTGGCTTTCCTGCTGTTATGTCTACAGAAGCACCATTAAGCTTTAGAGCTCCATCAACGCTTAATGCTCCTCCCGTTGATATATATCCGTGATTTATTGTAACATTTCCATTTATATCTACATTAATGGTTCCTTCTTCTAGGAGGCTGTAATCCATATCCTCTCCTCTCCAGTCCTCAACATTTATATCCCCACTATTATTTATTGTTCCATTTCCGTATATTCCTATTCCTGAGCCACTAACATTTATTGTTCCGTAATTATTTAGAGTAGCATCTTTCCCTACAGCCATACCGATTCCATCTGTTACATTGATAATTCCTGATTTTTGATTCGTTATTGTGGATTCTCCATAAGCTAGCATACCTATCGAATTATTATCAGTTACATTAATAGTTCCTTTATTTTCTGCTAAACCTCCATCATTTGTCAACACCCCTATTCCACCATTGCTAACATTTATAGTCCCTTCATTGACAAATCTACTTTCTGATCCCTTGACATATACTCTTACTGAGTTTTTATCACTTACTGATATTGTTTCTTTATTTATTTCTGTTCCATTATTAACCGTTGTTGTTTCTTTGTCAGCTGACGAGCAGGCTTGAAAAGATAAAATTATTCCTAATATTCCAAATATTTTTACTGTTTTTTTCATTTTTCCCCCGTAAATATTTTTTAAATTTAATGATATACTTTGTACAGTATAACTTTTTTTCTTTTTTATTACAACTTTTTTTATTATAACTTCTATAAACTCACAATTTATACTTTAAAATCCTCTACTAGAATAACTTGACTTTCATAATAAAAATGAGTATAAATTAGTATATGAATATATATATTGTATACAATATATATAACTTTTTATTTGTAAAAGGCAGGTACTATTAATAAATTAACCAATACAGAACTTATCTATCTAGATTTAAAACAATCTATTTTAAACTTAGTATATAAACCTGGAGAGATCATAAAATGATATTTGAAGTTATTAAAAACAAAGATTTTGATTCTATTGAAAAAATTATGACTATGCACTTAAATAGTGGTCTAAATAGACTAAAAAATCTTATAGACAAAGATTTAGTTAAATATTTTAAAAAATAAAAATTAAAAGGAGAAACAAAATGATTAAAGAATCTTGTGTTGAATCTTTTTTAGAAGCAGTAAAAGCAGTGGAAAAAGGTGCCACTCGAATTGAACTTTGTGAAAATTTAGCTGTTGGAGGAACTACACCTTCGTATGGAACAATTAAACAAAGTGTGAATACTTTATCAGTACCTGTTTTTATTATGATAAGACCTCGTAGTGGAGATTTCTGCTACTGTGAATCTGAACTTGATATTATGAAAGAGGATATTATCCAATGTAAAAAATTAGGAGTCAAAGGGATTGTTTTAGGAGTTTTAGATAAAAATAAAAAAATTGATTACTCCGCTCTTAAAACCCTAGTGGAACTTTCAAAACCTATGGAGGTAACTTTCCATAAAGCTATTGATGAAATTGATTCTCCTGAACTTGAAATACCTAAGTTAATTAATTTAGGTATCCATAGAATACTAAGTTCTGGGAAAGAAGATACTGCTCTAAAAGGGGCGCAACTTCTTAACAAAATGATTGACGTAGCTAATAATAAACTTATTATTGTTGTAGCTGGAAAAGTAACAGCTGCCAACATAAAAGAAGTTTCAAATGTAATAAAAAGTTCTGAATTTCATGGAAAAAAAATAGTTTAAAATATAAAAAAGGCAGATAATAATAGTATTTTCTCTGCCTTTTTTATTATTTATTATTTATTATTTATTTTAAATAAAGCTTTTTCTAAATGTTCTTTTAATGAATTTGTTGCCCTTTCTATATCATTTTTTAGTATATTATTATAAATTTCCTCATGTTCTAAAATTCTAATAGAGTTATCTATATAAAAATATTCTTCTTTTTTCTTATGTATTTTAAGTATTACAGCCATAGTTTGCATTAAATTATATAAAAGACTATTATTAGAATATTTTGAGATTATAATATGGAATTCCATATCATAATCAATAAATTTACTCGTATTTCCTTTCATTTTTTCTATATTTTTTTCCAGTTCTTTTGTTAACTCTAAAAAATTATTCTCCATGGAAAATTTAAGTCCCAGAGGCTCTAAAGCTATCCTGACCTCTAACATTTCAATATATCCTTTCATTGCTAACTCTATATTGGGGAAAATATTATTAAACGTTACTTTTGGAACTATTTCCTGAATATATGTTCCACTTCCTCTTTTCTTTTGCAGTATCCCTTGATTAGAAAGTTTTTCAATTCCTTCTCTTACAGACATTCTACTAACTCCTATCTCTAGCGCTAGTTTAGGTTCTGAAGGGAGTTTTTCTCCTGTCTTCCATTTATTATCTTTTATTTTTTTTTCTATATATTTAATTACAATCTCTTTTTTAGTCATTTTATAATATAACACCGTATATTATTGTTGAAACAAGAGCTAAAACAGCTCCAATTGCAGTTTCATAAGGTATTAGTTTTAGTCTATCACCAACTTTCATTTCTGTTGCTCCTGCTGTTGAGTGGAAGAACGAACCGTGAGGGAGATGATCTAAAACTGTCGCTCCTGCATGAACCATTGCTGCACCGTAAAGGGCTTTTATTCCTAATGCTAGAAGTGTTGGAGCAAAAGTTTCACTTGCTACACTTGTCCCTGCTGTTGTTGATGCTGTTGCAGCTGACATGACAATTCCAGAAATTGGTGCAAGTAGATATGCTGGAAGTCCTGATTTCTCTAATAAGCTTACAGTTACATCTTTAAGTGAAGAGGCTTTTATTATTCCTGCTACAGCTCCTGTTCCAATTAAAAGAACTGCTACTCCAGTCATTTTACTAAGCCCATAGTTCATATAACTATTTAGTTCTTTGATTTTCCCCATGGCTATTACTCCTATAACTCCACCTAAAGGAAGAGCTATTAACGGGTCTACACTTATCCCTACTAAGGGTCTTAAAGATAGTAAAAAAATCGTAACTATTGGTCCTAAAATAGCTGAGAAAAAACTTGGTCCCTTTATATTGTTCTCTTCTTCTGCAAAGTTTATCATTTTTCCTTTTTTAGAAATATATGTTGCTAGTATTACTGTTGCTATTAGTCCAAATATTGCAGGAACTAAGTTGGCTAGCATAAGAGATGAAAGTTCCACTTTAAATATCCCCGCTGCTGCTATAGTATTGGGGTTAGGAGAGATTATATTTCCTGCTTTTCCTCCACCTACCATAGCTAGTAATACAGCACCTCTAGATATATTAGCTTTTTTTCCTATTACAAGAGCTATAGAAGAAACTGTTATAACTGCAACGTCTATAAAAACTCCAACACTAGTAAGTAACATTGTAGATAGAGCTAAAGCTAATATAGCTCTTTTACTCCCTAATTTATCTATAATAGTTTCAGCTATTTTATTAGCTGCACCACTTTTTATTAATACTCCAGCTAGAATTCCAGCTGTTATAATTCTTACAACTGAAGGCATAATATCTTTTACTCCACCTATCATAAATCCAACTGTACTAGTTAAATTAGCACCTCCAACAAGCCCTCCTAAAGTAGCTCCTATTAATAAACTATAAACAGGTTGAACTTTTTTAATAATTAAAAATATAGCTATTCCTAAACCTACTAGTGCACCTAAAGCTGTAATTTCCATCATTTCCAATCTCCTTTAAAAGCTTTTATAACTCTCATTATTTCCATTGCATTTTTTTCCATCATTTTTTTTGCATTTTCCTTTATCATTGCCTCTTTTAGAGATATAGGAGAATTCATTATTGAAAAAACTGCATTTATACCATATTTATGCACTTCTTCTGAATCATCTCCTACTGAACCTGCTACTGCTATTACAGGAATTCCTAAAGATTTAGCTACTTTAGAAACACCTACTGGAGTTTTTCCCATAATTGTTTGGAAGTCTATTCTTCCTTCTCCAGTTATAACTAAATCCATATTCTTCATTTTCTCTTTTAGTTTAATTGTTTCAACTATTATATCTATTCCTGATTTTAACTGTGCATTTAAAAATCCTAAAAATCCTGCACCTAGACCTCCTGCAGCTCCAGAACCTGATACTAGTCCCACATCTTTGGATAAAATATTTTTCAGAATATCTGAAAAATGTTTTAATCCTAAGTCTAAATCTTTTACCATTTCTTCTGTAGCACCTTTTTGACGTGAGTATACCTCTGCTGCCCCTTTCGGACCATATAACGGATTATCTACATCACAAGCAATGAGAAAACTACATTCTTCTAACTCTTTCATTTTTTTACTCTCATCTATTTTAATTATTTTTATTAAATTTTTTCCAACTGGTTTTAATTCTTCATTATTTTCATCTAAAAATCTATAGCCTAAAGCTGCTAGCATTCCTATACCAGAATCATTTGTAGCACTTCCTCCAATTCCAATAATAAATTCTCTACAACCTTTTTGTATAGCATCTTTAATTAGTTCCCCTGTTCCAAAAGTACTTGTTTCCATTGGGTTTCTTTCTTCAATTGTAAGTAATGGAAGCCCACTTGCTGCAGCCATTTCTATTATTGCAATTTTTTTCTCTCCTAATATCCCATAAAAAGATTTTATTCTTCTCATAAGTGGATCATTTACTTCTATCTCAATTATTTTACCGTAACTATCGGCAACAAGAGCTTCAACAGTCCCTTCTCCTCCGTCAGCTAAAGAAACCTTTACAACTTCAGCATTAGGGTATATTTTTTTTACCCCACACTCAAATGACTCTGCAGCTTCTAATGATGTTAAACTCCCTTTAAATGAATCAATTGCTATTAATACTTTCATAGTACCTCCAAATTTTAAACTTGTCAGACAACTTATATAGGAAAATAATACCATCTTTTTTTAATAATGCAAAGTTTTTTTATAAAATAAAATCCGCTAAATTTTAGAATGAATTATTAAAAAAAAATGGATAAATTTAATTAAAATTAAATTTATCCATTTTTTTATATTTTTTTTATATAAACTTAAATAAACTGTGTAATCAATAAAATTTTAGCTAAACTACTTCACGATAAATTTTATTTACTTCATATCCTAAAATTGACTCAATTATTTTTTTAAATTGCTCCCTATCACCACTTACATAAAACTCCACACTTGATTCTATCTTTCTACTTTCGCGATTATTAATCAAGTCCTTTTCTTTTAATTTTCTTTTTACTTCATTTACAACTTCAAAAGCAGGATCAACAATCTCCCCTTTAAAATATTTTTTTATATCTTCCAATATAATAGGGTAATGAGTACATCCTAAAACTAATGTATCTATATCTTTGGGTAAAGGTGCTAAATATTCTTCGATAAGTTCCAATCTATTTTCAAAACTATTCCATCCTTTTTCAATCATAGGGCAAAATAATTTGCAACTAGCTCCAAAAACTTCAATTTTACAATCTAGTTCTCTGATCTCTGTAGTATAGACTAAGCTTTTAATGGTAAAAGGCGTAGCTATAACCCCAATTTTTTTATTTCTGGTAGTTTTAGAGGCAGCATAAGCCCCTGGATTAATTATTCCTATAACAGGAATTTTTATTGTTTGTTTTAATTTTTGTATAGCAGCAACTGTTGCCGTATTACATGCTATCACTATAATTTTACAATTTTTTTCAATTAAAAAACTAGATATCTTTATACATCTTTCTTCTATTTCTTCTTTACTTTTTTCACCATAAGGAGAAAATAATGTATCGCCATAATAAATTATTTCTTCATTAGGAAGATTTTCTATTATTCTCTTAAAAACAGTAATCCCACCTACACCTGAATCAAATATTCCTATTTTCCCTGTACTGTCCATTTCTTTACCTGCCTTTTTAATAGAAATTTCTACTAGCTATACCTCTATTTTAGTATATTCATAAAAAAAGTAATTACAGCTGCATTTGTAAAATCAATAAACATTGCACCAACAATTGGCAACACAAAGAATGCTTTTATTGAAGGTCCATTCTTAGCGGTAAATGCTTCCATATTTGCCATTGCATTAGGTGTAGCTCCCAATCCAAATCCGCAATGACCTGCTGATATTGCCACTGCATCATAATCTCTTCCCATTATATTAAAAGTTATAAAGTAAGCATATAATCCTGTTATCGCTGTTTGAACTAACAACATTATCAATAGAGGACCTGCTAAAGCTGATAAATCCCACAGTGCTAATGTCATTAATGCCATAGATAAAAATATTGAAAGCGATATACTTCCTATTATATCTAGCTCTGCTTTAGGAATTTCTCTTTTCTGAGAATCCATTATATTTCTAATAACTGCGGCTATTAGCATAGAGCCAATATAAACGGGAAGAACAATTTTTGTTCCTTTTAGTGCAACTCCTACTAAACTTCCAAGTCCCATAGAAACAGACACTAATATGATTGCTTCAAACATTGAATTTTCACTAATTGGATCAACAGTCCCTTCAAGAATTTCACCATTTTCACCATTTTTGACTTCACATTTTAAATTATGTTTAGCTAATAATTTCTTAGCAACTGGACCACCAATAGCACAACCTGCCACTAATCCAAAAGTAGCTGATGCTATTGCAACTGAAAAAGCTCCTGTAGCTCCTGCAGCTTCTAAAACTGGACCAAAAGCTCCTGCTGTTCCATGCCCACCTGATAAAGGAACTGATCCTGCAGCTAATCCTATTAATGGATTTAATCCAAAAAATTTAGCCATAATCACACCTAAATAATTTTGTATTATAACTAATACTGTGGCTGTTGCAAGGAATGTAAAAACTTGCACTCCACCTTGTTTTAGCGTTTTTATACTTGCTGAAAATCCTATTGTTGTAAAAAAAGCTATCATTAATAAATCTTTTAATGTATTATCAAATTTAAATTCAAATAGTTGCATATTATGACCAATTAAAGTTAATATAGAAAAGATTACTCCACCTATAACGGGAGCTGGAATAAAGTATTTCTGAAAAAAGTTCACCTTATCCTTTATTTTTCTTCCTATTACTAATAATATAATTGCAAAAGCAAGTGTTTGTGCCATATTTAAAACCATCAACTTCATATTTCCTCCTAAAGTACTATTAATTTTCTTTATAATAAAGCAAACTTTTAATAACAAAAATATTATAGCACAATATATAGAGTTTTTCAACACTGTATGTGTTTTTTATAAATATAACGTTTAATTTTTAGATTAAAAGCTTTATTTTAGAATAGATTACAGTGTTTTGTTTTATTAAATAATTATTTTTTTATTGCTAATTTATTAAAATAAAAAAAGGCTTCTATAAAATTTTATAGAAACCTTTTTTATTCTCCAGTTTAACTAAATAAGATTTTTTAATTCATTTGCAACAAACTCAACAGTAGGCCCTATTATAACTTGAACTGCTGTTTTGCTTGGCTTTAACATACCTGAACTTACAGATTTCACTTCTTTTTCATTAACTAAACTACTATCCTTAACTTCTAGTCTAAGTCTAGTTGCACAGTAATCAAGAGAAATAATATTCTCTTTCCCACCTAATGCTTCAATTAAAACATTAGCTATTACAGAGTGTTTATTATCTCCTTTTAAATCTACTTTAGAGTCATCTTCTACATTTTCTTCTCTTCCTGGAGTTAACAGATTAAACTTCTTTATTGCATAAGTGAATACAAAATAGTATATTGCAAAGAAAACCAATCCTTGAACAACTAGCATAAAAGGTTTTACTGCTAATGGAAGTTTTGAAGACAAAACTAAATCTACTAGTCCAGCTGAAAATCCAAAACCTGCTAGCCATGGCATAGAAGCAGCGATAAATAAAGATATTCCAGTTAATATTGCATGAACTAAATATAGTCCAGGTGCTACAAACATAAAAGCAAATTCTATAGGTTCAGTTACACCTGTAAAGAATGTTGCAAAACCTGCTGCGATCATTATAGATTTTATTTTTGTTTTATTTTCTGGTCGCGCTGTTCTTACAAAGGCTAAAGCTGCACCTAATAGACCAAACATCATTATTGGGAAGAATCCAGCTTGATACATTCCAGTCACTCCTCTAGTACCTGTTTCTGCCCAGAAGTTTCCAATATCATTTATTCCTGCTACGTCAAACCAAAATACCGAGTTAAGTGCATGATGTAATCCTATTGGAATTAATAATCTATTTAAGAATCCATAAATTCCAGCTCCTATTGCTCCTAAGCTAGATATTTTTATTCCAAATGATACTAACCCTGAAAATATTAAAGGCCAAACTATCATTAAAATAAAAGAAATACCCATCATTACCACTGAAGTTAAAATTGGAACTAGTCTTCTTCCTGAAAAAAATGCTAATGCAGAAGGTAGCTCAGTTTTACTAAATCTATTGTATAATTCTGCAGAAACTACTCCACATAATATACCAACAAATTGATTTTGAATTTTTCCAAAAGCTGGGGATACGTCCTTTACCGGAATTCCTTTTAGCATAGCTACAGAACCTGGTGCTAAAAGAGTTGTCACAACTAACCATGCAACTAAACCTGCAAGAGCGGCTGAACCGTCTTTGTCTTTAGACATCCCGTAAGCTACACCAACAGCAAACAACATTCCCATATTGTCAATTATAGAAGCTCCTGCCTTTATTAAAAAAGCTGCTAAAGCACTGTCTCCACCCCAACCACTAGGGTCTATCCAATATCCAATTCCCATTAAAACTGCTGCTGCTGGAAGTACTGCTACTGGTACCATTAGCGCTTTTCCTATTTTTTGTAAATAACCAAACATAAATCTCCTCCTAATTTTTTATTTAAACTATAATTTTTGTTCATTTCGTTTTATTATAACCCATAATGAAGATATTTTCAATATATTAAATTTTACTTATTAGTTAATAAATTCTATAAAAAAACGTAGAAATATAAAGTTGTTTTATAATTTCTACGTTTTTATTTTATTTATGCAAAGAATCCAAATATTACTGAACCTATGATAAGCATCATAGCTCCACCTATTCTTGAAGATATTTGAGCGTAAGAGATAAGAGACATTCTGTCTGCTGCTCCTAAAACAGCTATATCTCCTGAACCACCTCTGTTTGCCATGCAAAGACCTGCAGTTATAGCAGCTTCTATTGCATAAAATTTCATTGCTTTAGCAACTAACATAATTGCACCAACTGCACCACCAACAATTGCTAAAGCAATTGCTACATTTCCAAAAGTAAACGAATCTATTATCTCTTTAACGTCAGTTCCAAAACCTACAGCTGCCATTAATATCCAAATCGTATGTTTAGAAAAGAATGATTGCATTTTTTTTGCCCCTTCTTTTATCTCTGATGGTACAATATTAATTATATTTAATAAAATTGCAAGAAGAACTAAAAATGCAAGTCTATGAATTTCAAAAGGCATATTCATAGCTGTCCACAACATACCTAGCATGTGAGCCACAGATGCTAAAACTCCAGTAAAAAATAATGCAGCTGCAAACTCTCTTGGACCAGACTCTACTTTTAATTCTTTTTCTTCTTCAATATCTCTTGAATTAGCTATTACTAACTCACCATTTCCTGTTAAACTCGGATATTTATTTCCTAATTTCTTTAAAAATGCTCCAAAGAAAATAGCTATAACATTTGCGATAGTTAGAATTGAAATTGCAAATGCAAACCATTGTTTTGGATCTTTACCAGTTTTTTGAGCCCACATTTCTGACATTGGTATAGCTCCCGCTCCTGTTCCACCACCCATTATAGGTAACACATAGTTTATAACTACATCTAAAGGCTCTTTTCCAAATAATAATCCTACTAAAATCCCACCTGCCATTGCTCCAGCTACACCAATAAGTATTAAAGGTATGTACCCTGCTATTGATTTAATAAGAGATTTTCTATTTACAGTTAAAACTGAACCCACTATTAAAGCTGGTATAAAAAGTTCTAAAAAATTTACTGAAGAACCACTATAAAAAAACTCTATTGCTTTTAATGTTTTTGCAGGTACGAGTCCATAAGTTCCCATTGCTGCTGATGCAAAGAAAACTAATACTGTTCCACCACCTACATATTCATTCCAAACAGGAATTCTATCTCCTATTTCTCCAAATAGTAAACCATAAACAGCCAGTACTGATAACATTATTAAAAAATTAGGTCTTAAAAATGTTCCTGCTTCCTTACCTTGAAAAGGCATGTACACTATAATTCCAACTATCGCTAACATAATAGCGAACAAAGTAGGATTTAACCCCCCCCATTTAAATTCTTTGTTATTAAAAAGTTCTTTAAAATTTTTAGCCATTTTTTTCCTCCAAAATCTTCTTTTATTTATTTTTTTATTTGTCTTACTACATCAATAATAGTACCGTCTCTATACTCTACTATAGCTACAACTTTATCTGTAAACTCTATAGCCTTTGGTTTACCAACTATAAATTCAGCAATTTCTCTTAATTCATCCATAGTTTTTAACTCTATTCCATATTCTTTAAATTTCTCTATTAAATCTACTCTTCTTGGGTTTACTACTACTCCATAATCCGTTACAACTACATCAACAGTGCTTCCAGGTGTAACTATTGTTGTTACTCTATCCATAAGAGTCGCCATTCTTCCCCTTACTAACGGTACAACTATTATAGATATTTTAGCTGCTGCTGCTGTATCTGAATGTCCTCCTGACGCTTCTCTTATTATTCCATCGGAACCTGATATTACATTAACATTAAAGTTTTTATCAACTTCTAAAGCACTTAAAACAACAAAATCTAATTTATTAACTGCTGGTGAAGCGTTAAAAGGATTCGCATAAAAATCAGCACTAACTTCCTCATGTTTTTCATTTCTTCCTATTGACTCTGCTGCACCTAAATCAAAACTTTGAGTGTCAAAAAGTTTTCCAATTAATCCCTCTTCTAGTAAATCAACAAAAGCTTTTGTTATCCCACCAAGAGCATAACTACACTTCATATCTCTTTTTATTAATTCCTCTCTTATAAATCTTGTAACTGCTAAAGAGGCTCCACCAGAACCTGTTTGCATAGAAAAACCATCTTGAAATAATCCAGAAGCCAGCATTGTTTCCAACACTTTTTTAGCCATTAATAATTCTTTAGGGTTAGATGTAAATCTAGTTGCCCCTGACATAATACCTGAAGAATCACCAATTTCATCTACAACTACTACATAATCTACATCTGTTTGTGGAATACTTATTGGGTGGTTTGGATAATCAACTAAAGTATCAGTTATAATAATAACTTTTTCTGCGTGAGCTGCATCTACTTTAGCATAACCTAAAGAACCACAAATAGATTTTCCTACAACTCCATTTGAATTTCCCATACAATCTGAAGAAGGTGCACCTAAAAACGCTACATCTATTTTAACTTCTCCTGAAACTATAGCTCTAGCTCTCCCACCATGCGAACGAATAACAGCTGGATAATCCCCTAAAATACCATCAGAAATAGCAACAGCAAGTTTTCCTCTAACACCACTAGTTTCTATTCTATTTACTACACCACTATTTATGTAATCAACCAAACAAATATGAGCTGCTGTCAAAGAACTTGATGCTACTCTTAAATTTTTAAATCCCATTTCAAATAATTTTTTCATTACCATAGGTAAAATTTTATCACCATTTCTAAAATGATGATGAAATGATATAGTCATTCCATCTTTAAGTCCAGAAAGTTTTATAGCTTCTTCTAAACTATCTATAATTTTAGTTCTTTTAACTTTGTCTTTAAGTTCTGAAGCTTCTAAAACTGTTCCTTTAGGTTGAAATTCAAAGGGAGAAACATAAACCTTTCTCTCTTCGTACCCTTTTATAGTTTTTAAAAATTCATTAGTTACTCTTTTCTTTTCCATATTAGTTGTCTCCTCCTATATTTACTCCTGCTGCTTTAGCTAGTGCTAATACATGCTTCGCTCTTTCAATTATAGGTCTATCAACCATTTTTCCATCTACAGTAAATACTCCTAACCCTGCTGCTTCAGCTTCAGATGTAGCGGTTATTATTTTATTTGCTTTTTTTATATCTATATCTTTTGGAGTATAGACACCATGAACAAGTTCAACTTGTTTTGGATGAATTAAAGATTTACCGTCAAATCCCATTTGTTTTATTAAATTCGCCTCTCTTAGAAAACCTTCTTCGTTATTAATATCCGAATACACAGTATCTAGTGCTGCTATTCCAGCCACTCTTGCTGCCATAACTATCATACTTCTAGCAGCTAGTAGCTCTATTCCCTCAGGTGATCTATTTGTTTTCATATTAGTTACATAATCTTCTCCACCAATAGCTATCCCTATTAATCTTTTTGTTGCTACAGATATTTCTCGAGCATTAAATGCTCCTAGTGGACTTTCTATTGCTGCCATCATTTTTGTTGTTCCAACAGGAATTCCAACTTCTGCTTCAATTCTTGCTATATGTGCTTCTACATCTAAAATATCTTGAGCTGTTTCTGTTTTTGGAAGTCTTATTACATCAGGTTGAGCTCTAACAATAAACTCCAAATCTTCAACTCCATAAGGAGTATCCAAAGCATTTATTCTTACTACAGTTTCTATATTAAACTTTTTATAATAATCTCTAAATTTATTTATCATATTGTATACTAAAAATCTTGCTGAATCTTTTTCAGTAACAGCAATGGCATCTTCTAGATCAAACATTATTGCATCAGGTTTATAAATATGAACATCTTTTATAATTGAAGGATTATTTCCAGGGACAAAAAGCATTGAACGTCTTAATTTCATTATTTTAATCCTCCTTTTGTCCAACTAAATTTTTCCTGTTGTGACGCTCTATGAAGTGCTGTTTGAACTCTACTTTTAATAACAGCTGAAATAGCTCCCTTGTCATTAGCATATATTTTTGCTGCTATAACATTCATTTCACTAGCTGTTTCTAGAATTACTTTTCTGATTTCCTCTTCATACTGACCCATAACTACACTTTCCAAATTTATAGATATTCCTACCTCTGTAGTTGGTTCTACAATAATTTGAATATCACTAGATTCTAAAGTACCAGCAATAGCCTTTACTTTTAACTCCATATTATAAACTCCTTTTTTATTTTATTAAATAGTATCTATTATACTTAATATTATTTAAATATTGCTAAAAGAACTCCTGCTGCAACTGCAGATCCTATAACTCCTGCAACATTAGGTCCCATTGCATGCATAAGTAAAAAATTGCTTGGGTTTTCCTCTTGTCCCATCTTTTGAACAACTCTCGCTGCCATAGGAACCGCACTTACTCCTGCTGCACCTATCATTGGGTTAATTTTTCCACCACTTAATTTACACATAACTTTTCCTGCAAGTACTCCTGCTGTAGTTCCAAAACAAAAAGCTAGAAGCCCAAGTATAATTATTTTTATTGTTGCTATATTTAAAAAAGCTTCTGCACTTGTAGTTGCTCCCACTGTTATCCCTATAAAGATAGTTATTATATACATTAATGAACCTTTCATATGTTCAACTAAATTAGGAACAAGTCCACACTCTTTAGCTAAATTTCCAAACATTAACATCCCTATAAGAGGTGCTGAAGAAGGAATCATCAAAATTACCACTCCTGATACTATAATAGGAAACACAATTTTCTCTCTTTTAGAAACAGTTCTAAGTTGAGTCATTTTTATTTGTCTCTCTTCTTTTGTAGTAAAAAATTTTACAATTGGCGGTTGAATAACTGGTACTAAAGCCATGTAAGAGTACGCTGCTACTGCTATTGGCCCTAACATATGCGGAGCTAGTTTAGATGTTAAATAAATAGCTGTTGGACCGTCTGCCCCGCCGATTATTCCAACAGATGCTGCTTCTGCTCCTGTCATTCCAAGTAAAGTTGCTCCAATAAAAGCTCCAAAAATTCCAAATTGAGCCGCAGCCCCTAAAAGTAAACTTTTTGGATTTGCAATAAGTGGACCAAAATCTGTACTTGCTCCTATTGCTAAGAAAATTAATGGAGGGTAAACGCCCATTTTTACACCTTGATACAATATATATAAAAGTCCACCTGGGTCCATAAGCCCTTCATTTATTGGTGAAGGAAAGTTAACTAAGAACATTCCAAAAGATATGGGAAGTAATAAGTAAGGTTCGTATTGTTTTTTTACTGCTAAATATATTAAAAATAATGCTACTACTATCATAGTTGCTTGTTCTATTGTCATAAGAGCAAGACCAGTTGTAGAATATAAGTTTTTCAATAACTCCATTTGATACTCCTTTTATTTATTTTTTTATTTATGATAAAGTTATTAGTAAATCTCCGCCGTCTACAGTATCACCTTTAGCTATCATTATAGATGCTACTGTTCCCCCTTGAGGTGCAACTATTGGATTTTCCATTTTCATAGCTTCAAGTGTTGCAAGTGTATCCCCTGCTTTTACTGTATCTCCAACTTTTACTAATACTTCAATTATTACTCCTTGCATTGGAGATTCTACTTTTACTCCGCCATTTTGTGATACCACTTTAGGAGGTACTTCTTCTTTTTTTTCTTTTGAAACTATTGTCCCCTCTTTTTCAGTTATTGACTCTACTTCCACTTCATAAACTTTGTCTGCAACTTTAATTTTATATACTTTTATCATTTTTATTATCTCCCTTTTTATTATTTTTTTATAATTTTTTTATAATATTTTTATAATATTTTTATAATATTTTTATAATATTTTTATAATATTTTTATAATATTTTTAAAGTTCTTTTATTGATTTTACTCTAATGTATGCATTTTCATTTTCTGCTGCGGCTTCCATAGATGCCACTAACATAGCTATAACCATTTTTTCTTCTTTTATTTCGTTTACATCAACTTTTTTTCTTTTCTCCACTAATACATTTTCTATCTTCGTGTTTTCTACAATTTTTTTCTTTACTACAACCTCTGCTGGAATAAATTTAAACAGTGTTAAAATTCCTGAAATTACCATTAAAACACTAAAAACTATTCCCATACATATAGCCGTTACTATTATGGACTCGTATACAGATATTTCTGCTCCAAATAAACTATTCATATTTCCCTTCCTTTTATGAGAATTTTTCTCATTTTTTTATTAGAATACTATATTTATATTTTGTACTTTTATCTCTTTATTAATATTTTTAGGTTTTTCTCTATTTTCTAAATACCCTTTTCCTATTTGAGGAAACATTGCATAAATTAGAACATCTTCATCAGTTTTAGCAAGTTTTCCTATCTCTAGTTTTAAAGTCTCTAATTCTGCTCCTAGTAAATCAGCTGGTCTTCCTGTATAAGGAACTTCATCTCCTATTATTTTATGAACTATTTCTGGGTTCATAGGTGCTGGTGATTTTCCATATAGTCCTTTTACAAAATCTTTTATTTCTTTTGGTACCATTTTATATCTTTCCCCAGATAACACATTAAATACAGCCTGCGTTCCTACCATTTGGCTTAAAGGAGTTACAAGAGGGGGGAAACCTAAATCTTCTCTTACTTTTGGAATTTCTCGTAATACTTCTTCGTATCTATTCGCTGCTTTTTGAGCTGTAAGTTGAGAAACTAAATTAGATAGCATTCCACCAGGAAGTTGATATTCTAAAATACTAGGTTCTGTAAATAATGCTTGTGGATTTAAAGTTCCGTTGTCTATATATTTTTTTCTTATTGGTTTAAAATATTCTGCAATTTCTTTTAATAAACTTAAATTAAGTTGTGGGTCTCTCTCATTTCCTTTTAATGCTCTAACTATGGATTCAGTTGCTGGTTGAGATGTTCCCCCTGCAAAAGTTGAGATTGCTGTATCTATAATATCTATTCCTGCTTCTATTGCTTTTTGATAAAGCATCTCTGATATTCCACTAGTTGCATGAGTATGGAGTTCTAAAGGAAGATTTGTAACAGTTTTAATTGCTCTTATTAACTCGTAACCATATTCTGGAAGTAAAATTCCTGCCATATCTTTTATTACAATGGAGTCTGCCCCCATCCCATCTATATCTTTTGCTAATTTTTTATAATATTCAGTAGTATGAACTGGACTTATTGTATATGAAATTGCTATTTGACAGTGTCCACCATATTTTTTAGTTGCTTGTGCTGCTACTTTAATATTTCTTAAATCATTAAGTGCATCAAATATTCTTATTATATCTATTCCATTTGTTATTGATTTTTCTACAAATTTCTCAACTATATCATCACCATAATGTCTATATCCTAATAAATTCTGACCTCTTAACAGCATTTGAAGTTTTGTATTTTTAACTCTTTTTCTTATCTCCCTTAATCGTTCCCAAGGGTCTTCGTCTAAAAATCTTATACAAGCATCAAATGTAGCTCCTCCCCAAACTTCTAAAGCATGATAACCAACTTGATCCATTTTCTCTAATATAGGTAAAATTTCATTTGTTGTTAATCTTGTTGCTATAAGAGATTGATGTCCATCTCTTAGGATTGTTTCTGTTATTTTTAACTTATTCAAAAATATCCTCCTCCTTTTACTCAATTGTTAATACATTTATTTATAATTTTATTCTATAATTTAAAATTATGCTAATTTATCATTTTTATGTATACTGTATACAACGATTATATTACTAATATGTATATTTTGTCAATAATTCTTTCTTAGTATCAGTTGTATTTTATTCGTTACTATATATAAAATTACAATTGGAGCTTGAAATACTTATTGTGCCTCCGCACTGACACTTACATGTACTAGAACTTATTAGTAAAAGTTTATCATTAACTGTTTTTTTACTACAACCAGTCCATTTATTTGTTGAGATAAGTCCTATACATGGATTATTGGCTCTTAGTAGGCAAGAAGTATTTTGTGGTACAATATTTATTCGTCCCTGAGAATCTTCTTCAGTTGCTGCAAGTTCTTTATTTATAGAGTAAAAACTCTGAGATGTCACTTGCAGTTTTAATGGAGCACTTCCAGCACTACATTCTAACTGAGCCCCATTTGATACTTGTGTTGTTTTTATATCTTCGAGACCCATACTTGCACTGTCATAATAAAGAGTAACAAATACTGCCATTGATGATACCTTATCATTAACATTATAGGTATAACCTATTATATTTGGATTAAAACTTTTTTTATCTTTTGCTAAGTGCCCTATATAAAGATATCCTTTATTTTCATTATATGGAATTACCTCATAAAAGTCTTCTAAAATTTTATCATTACTTTTATTAAGCATTTCTAACACAGCATCATAATGAGGTAAATCTTTTCTTTCTTCCATTCTTCCTCTGAGACACTTATTCATAACATCACTTTTTTTATTAGTTGATAAAAATAGAAAATTATTTGCTTTTAATAACTCTTTGCTTAAATCATAGTTTAAATTATTCTTTTTTTTATCTTTTTCTCCAACACTGAAAACAGTTCTTAAAAAAGAACCTATAAATTCTTTTCTTAAATTTTCACCCAGTTCTCCATTCTCTTGAATATATGGAAAAAATAAGTATTCATTAAAGTTGATTTCGCCTCCTTTAGTATTTTTATTTTCACATTTTTCAACACTATCATTGTAAGTTAATTTATTATATGTAATTTTTTTTCCATCTTTAATATACGTAGCATTTAAATTTATAGTTTCAATATTTTGTTGATATTTATAAAAATTTTTAAGTGTTTCTAAAAAAAATATACCTAAAATATCATATTCTTTAAATTCAATTTCTATATCTTCAAGATATTCTTCTATGATATTACCATTTTCATCTTTTTTTATCGTTAATAAATTGTCCTTTCTACTTTTTTTCTTTTCTATCACTTCTCCATTATATACTTTTATTTCTAAGTCTATATCAGGTTCTGCTAGTGTTGTAAACTGTATTATTTGTACATCTGGATTTTCACTAGATTGACTAACTTTAAAAATTCCAGAATATATTTTTTTATATATTTCCAATTGTATATAAGTTTCAAGGTTTAGATTTTTTATTATTTCTTTTTTTTGTTTTCCATAAAAATCTTTTTCTATTACAAAATCATATTTTTGTTCAAAAATCTCAGATTTAACTATTCCATTTAAAATTAAGTTACTATCCTCTAATATTTTTATAAATTTTTCTAATTGTTTTTTCTGTCCTGTCCCTTTTGTATATTCATATGTCTCTCCAAAAATAACATCAAAAACTAGCCCTAATACTACTATTTTTACTACGCCTACAGGACCAGCTACCATCACTATTATTAATGATGAGATTAAAACTTTTCCAATTTTTTTAATTATTTCTGATTGTTGCTTACTTGAATCATACAATAACTCATTATCATAAAAATGTTTTATTGTTTGTTCCTTAACTAGAAAGAGAGGAGGTATGCAACTTAATTCACTTTTAACAAATCCTCTTACAGAAGTATTTTTTTTATTTTCAGAATAAACTATATCTAGTATAGTTGCCATTTTTGCTCCATTATTTAGCCCTGTAAAAGATATATTAAAATTTTCTTTATTTTCTTTTTCAAAACATTTTACCAGTTCTACTAATGTAAATACATCTGGAGGGATTGAGCCACTGTCTAAATAATCATATATTTTCATAAGCACTTTGCCATCCTCTATAGCTAAAGCAAATTCTCCTGTATTTTTATTTCTTAAGAGAACTACTCTAGCACTATCGGAGGATATATTAATAGTTATTCCTGTTTCAGGAAGTTCTATTTCTTCTTCTGGCATCAAAGATTGTAAGTATGATAAAGTTCTTGTTAAAAGTCCTGTTGAGGATACGTCAACACCTATATCACCGCCACTTATATTCTTAGCCATTGCAGAGTATTCTAACACTTGTGCACCTTTTTTTCCTAATTTTTTTTTATAATATTTCGTAACAGTATCATCTATTCCTAATTTTGTACGTGCCCCTACTACTACATCAAATATATAAACCCCTGTTGAGATAAATTGCTTTATATTTTTTCCTTTTTCTATTTCTTCTCTTGTTGGAAATGAGTCTAATTGAACTTCAAAATTTTTTATTTTTTTACTAAGAAAAGACATCAATAATTTTTTTTGCTTTATATTTTCCTCTCTTTCTTCTGATGTATCCCCCATTACTTTCATATTTGTAGCTTTTTCTAGCTCTTTTTCTATTGCAACTTTATTAACTGCTATATATTTCTCTGTAAGCATTTTTGCTATGGAATACGTGTCGCCACCAAAAACAATTTCCCAGTTATCTAAGAATTTATTCTCTTCATTATTTTCTTTTTTATCGTAATATTCCATTATTAAATCACTTGCAATTTTTAGTTCAGTATCACTATCATAGCAAAAAGTTATCTCTTTTCTTTTTTCATCTATTTTATAGAATACTCCTAAATTTAATTTATTTATTTGAGTTAAATTTACTTTTTCATAAGATTTTTTTCTATATGTTTTTTCCACTCTTCTAGTTTTCTACAAGCTTCATGATATCCTTCAGTGTCTGATGTTGTTCGAGTGATTTCTGCTATTATTCTTGTTTTTTCTTTTTCTAATTCTTTTTTCTGTAAAAACAAAATTTCTAGTTCAGGGTCTTTTTCTCTGTTTTTTTGTCCTTCTAATTCCAAGTTTATTAGTTCGCGGATGGTTCTATATTTCATTTTTTTATTATCAGTATCCCATTCTTTATACTCTGAAAACTCTAATTTTAATTTAATTAAATTACAAAATCCTAGCAATTCTCTATCTGTTACTTTCAACCTTGCTTCCTCCTAGTAATAATGTCTTGATGATTTTTTTAGTTTTACATCTTCAATTTTATCATATGTTTTCCCTATTTCTTCTGGGTTATCTATGCTATCGCTTTTTAACGCTAGTTCCGAAATCACTGTTGTTCCTACTAGTGCATTATATCCATGATATTCATAACTTTTATTTATACCGTCTCTATTAATCGCCCTAATCTTCTCGCTCTTATCTATACTTGTTTCTTTTATCTGGCTCATTATTTTCTCTCTTTTTAATAAAAACTCTTTTTCTGTCTTACTTTCATCTTTTGCTCTAATTAACTTGTACTTTATTCCTAAGTTTTCAAACTCATCTTCTAATACCCGTTTATCTATTACTATAAAAACTAGTTTTACATAGTTAAAGTTATTTGTTTCTTTTAAATGTTGAATATATTCATAAATTCCTTTTTGATATTTTTTT
>JBOFOQ010000053.1:0-11712 GCA_051659505.1 Fusobacteriaceae bacterium | reverse complement strand
AAAGTATAACTAATTTATGAATCCATATTACAGTAAAATTATCCAATAATAACTAGAATTAAAAATTACGTTAAAAACTAGCATATTGAATGAATTAATTTTTTTGAAAATTTGGGACAATTAAACTTGCAATTTAGCTATTATAATTTTCTATAAAATAATTCTTGACTTGAAAACAAGTTAATGTTAAACTTATTAATATATAAGTATATTCTTATATATTAATTTACTTATATACTATATTGAAAAAAGGAGGTATCTCTTGGTCACTAATAAAATAGTTCATGTGTCTGAAATTTTAAAAGTATTAGCAAATCCTATTAGATTAAATATTTTATATCAATTAGAGCACGAGGAAATGTGTAGTTGTCATATGCAAGAAAATTTAACTTCTATTTCTCAACCTGCACTTTCACAGCATTTAAAAATTTTAAAAGCACACAAAATTCTTATTGCTGAAAAAAGAGGACAACATATTTTTTACAGTATTTCCTCTTTAGAAATAAAAAGATTAATAATGAGTTTACGAGAAATATTTTAATAAAAAAGGAGAAGTATATAATAATGAATAAAACTTTTAAAATTGAAAATCTTCACTGTGCCAATTGTTTGAATAAAATAGAAGCTAAATTAAAAGCAATGAATACTATAAAAACAGTAGAGATAAATTTCTATACATCTACACTAAATATAGAGTTAAATAGTGAGTTAGAAGACGCTATATTAATAAAATTGATAAATAAAGCATTTGATAGTATAGAACCTGGTTCTTTTGTTACATATAAAGATGAAAATCAAAAAATTGATGAGCATAATGACTGTGATGAACACGGGCATAGCCATGAGGGTAATACTAGTAAAATCGCTCTTATTCTACTTGCACTTGGAACTTTTATGTTTCTTATCTCATTTTTAATTGATTATACTTTATTAAACAAAATTATTTTAGTAGTTGCATATATTTTTGTTGGATATGATATTGTCTTTAAATCTTTTAAAAACATTAAAAGAGGAAATTTTCTAGACGAGAATTTTCTTATGACTATTGCCACTTTTGGTGCCTTTGCCATTGGCGATTATTCTGAAGCTGTAGCTGTTATGATTTTTTATAAAATAGGAGAATATTTTCAGGAAAGAGCTGTTAACAACTCAAAAAAATCAATTGAAAAATTACTTTCACTTAAATCTGTCTTTGCTAATTTAAAACAAGAAAATGGTGAAATAGTAAAAGTTAAACCTGAGGATATTAAAATTCGTGATATTATTATTGTTAAAAATGGTGAAAAAATACCTCTAGATGGGGAAATTATCTCTGGTACTACTAGCTTAGATATTTCTTTTTTAACTGGAGAATCTCTCCCTTATGAAGTTGAAATAGGCTCTCCAGTTCTAAGTGGAAGTCTAAATTGTGGAAGTATTATTGAAATTAAAGTTGAAAAACTATATTCAGAATCTACAATTAATAAAATTATTGCAATGGTTCAAAATGCAGCAACTAAGAAACCTCTTGCTGAAAAATTTATAACAAAATTTGCTCGTTTTTACACACCTATTGTTGTAGGACTTTCTATTCTTGTTGCCATAGTTCCACCTATTTTTTTAGGAGATTTTTCTTTATGGTTCGGTAGAGCTTTAATTTTTTTAGTTATTTCTTGTCCTTGTGCTTTAGTTTTATCTATTCCACTTACCTTTTTTAGCTCTATTGGCTATGCATCTAAACAAGGCATTTTAATTAAGGGTGGAAATTTTTTAGAAAAAATAGAAAAAATAGACACTGTTATTTTTGATAAAACGGGAACACTTACTAAGGGAAAATTTAAAATAGATAGAATAATAACAGCTGAGAACTCTAATGAAAATGTTTTAGAACTTGCTAAGGCAGGAGAATTTTATTCTAATCATCCTATTGGAAAGGTTATTTCTAAAGATATCTCTATTATAATAAGTGAAAAAGATATTAAAGATTATACAGAAATTCCTGGAAAAGGTGTAACTACAACTTATAAGGAAAATGTTATTCAAGTTGGAAATAAGAAATTAATGGAAGCCTTTAATATCTCAATTCCTAATATTGAAACATATCAAACTATAATTTATGTTGCTAAAAACAACTCTTTTATCGGTGCAATTTTGCTTTCTGATGAAATAAAAAAAGATTCTTTAAAAACTATAAGTTTACTTAAATCTTTAGGAATTAGTACTTATATGCTAACTGGTGACAATAAAAATATAGCTGCTACTATAGGGGCGCAAATTGGACTAGATGAAAACAACATTTATTCTGAACTTTTACCTCAAGACAAAGTTTCTAAAATAGAAGAGATTAAAAATATGTCTAAAAAGGGGGTTATTTTTGTTGGTGATGGGATTAATGATGCCCCTGCTCTTACTTTAGCAGATATAGGAGTTGCTATGGGTAAAATTGGTAGTGATATCGCTATTGAAGCTGCAGACGTGGTTATTATGAATGATGAGCCTAGTAAAATATGTGAATTAATTTCTCTTTCTAAAATTAATAAAAAAATTCTTATTCAAAATATAGTCCTTGCTTTAGGTGTTAAAGGTATAGTTATGGTTTTAGGAGTTTTAGGAATTGCCAATTTATGGCTTGCAATTTTTGCTGATGTTGGTGTTGCATTACTTGCTGTTTTAAATGCTTCAAAAATTTTAAAAAAATACTAATATAAAAATAAGAGTATTTAGTTTCTTTAGATTCTAAATACTCTTATTTTATTATAGAATTATTTTTTTTAATTTTTTTTAAAACAATCCTGAAATAACTCCATTCTCATCTATATCAATGGTTTCAGCTGCTGGTATTTTAGGTAAACCAGGAATATCTATTATTCCACCAGCCATAGCGATTATAAATCCTGCTCCTGCTGCTAGTTTTATTTCGTCTATTTTAACTGTGAAATCTCTAGGTCTTCCTAATAAACTTGGAGAATCAGATAAAGATTTTTGTGTTTTTGACATACATATAGGTAGTTCTTTATAACCAATTCCTTCTAATTTTTCTATCATTTTACTTGCTTTCATTGTAAAAGAAACATCTTTTGCCCCATATATGTCCTTAGCAATTTTAATAATTTTATCTTTAATAGGCAGTTCTAATTCATAAAGTGGTTTATACTTATCTTCTTTTTTTTCTAAAGTTTTCAAAATAAGTTTAGCTAATTCTTCACCACCTTCACCACCTTTTTCCCAGACTTCGCAAAGAGCTATAGCTACATTTTGTTTTTTACAATGTGCCTTTATCATTTCTATTTCATTTTCAGTATCAGTTAAAAATTTATTTATTGCAACGACTACTGGTAAACCAAATTTACCCATATTTTCTATATGTTTATCTAAATTTTCCATTCCTTTTGACAAAGCATTCAAATCTTCTTCCTTAAGAACTTTAGCCCCACCATGATGTTTTAAAGCTCTTACAGTTGCAACTATCACTACACAGTTGGGAGTTAAATTTCCTTTTCTACACTTTATATCTAAAAATTTTTCAGCTCCTAAATCAGCAGCAAAACCTGCTTCAGTTATTGCATAATCAGATAGTTTTAGTGCCATTTTGGTAGCTAATATTGAGTTACACCCATGTGCTATATTGGCAAAAGGTCCTCCATGTATAATAACTGGTGTATTTTCAATTGTTTGAACTAAATTAGGTTTTATAGCTTCTTTTAATAAGGCTGTTACTGCTCCTTGAATATTTAAAGAACTAATTTTTAGTGCTTCCCCTAATGTGTTATAACCAAAAACTATATTTCCTATTTTTTCTTTCAAATCCATAAGAGAGTTTGATAAACACAGTGTCGCCATTATTTCAGAAGCAACAGTTATCTGAAACGAATCTTCTCTAGGTATTCCATTTTCACTTCCACCTAATCCTATAATTATTTTTCTTAAAGATCTATCGTTCATGTCTAAAACTCGTTTCCAAGTTATTTTAGTTATATCAATATTTAGTTTATTTCCTTGTTTTATATGATTATCTAAGCACGCTGATACAAGATTATGTGCAACACCAATTGCATGAAAATCTCCAGTAAAATGAAGATTTATATCTTCCATTGGTAAAACTTGTGAGTAACCACCACCTGTTGCCCCACCTTTCATTCCAAAAACAGGTCCTAATGATGGTTCTCTAAGTGCCGCTATTGACAGTTTTCCCATTCTGTTTAAAGCTTGTGTAAGACCTACAGTCACTGTGGATTTCCCTTCTCCTGCAGGTGTTGGAGTTATTGCTGTTATTAATATTAATTTTCCATCTTTCTTTTTTTCTAATTTTTTCAAAAGAGACAATTCTAATTTTGCCTTGTACTTCCCATAAGTTTCATAGTCCTCTTCAGAAATACTCAAATTTTCAGCTATTTTAGTAATTGGTAAAAGTTTACTTTCTTGTGCAATAAAAATATCAGTTTTCATTATAATTCTCCTCCCTTTTAATTTTAAAATATATAAAAAAAGAGAATATTCAAAAATTGAATATCCTTTTTTTATCACATTTCCAAATGTCCAGTATTTTCTAAATTCCTAAAATTCTGTTGTAAAGTGAATCTTTCTTAATTTCTTCTTTTATTTCAATTGTAGGCTCTAAACCTTGATTCAAAACACCAAAAATTCCATTTTTATATTTCTCTTCTTCTTCTAGTGATATATTACCACTTCTTACTAAAAATTCTCTACCTTTAGAGGATATTAATCCAGTTTTTGAATCTAGTTCTTGCTTTACTAAAAGACCATTTTTTATATTATTTTCCACAAAATCAAATTTTTTTGATTTATACAAATCTTTTGCAACTAATTTACTATAAAACTCTCCCCATATTGGTGTAGGACCACTTCCTCCTGTAATATTTCCTTTAATAGGAGAGTTGTCATCATAACCTAAATATATTGTTGTAACATAAGTAGGAGTTATTCCTGCGTACCAAACAGTTCTATTTTCATTGGTCGTTCCTGTTTTCCCACCTTGTGCTATTGGATTTCCTCTTTTATCTCTCACTGTTGCTCTTCTTGATGTTCCATTTTTTACAGAACTTTGCAACATATAATTAATTAAACTAATTTCTAATGTATCATATTTTTTTATTTTTTTTACTTCATTCCTATAAATTATATTTCCATGATTATCTTCTATTTTTGATATAATACTAGGTTTTACAGAATATCCACCATTAGCAAAAAGAGCATAGGCTTGAGCAAGTTCTAAAGGAGTCCCCTCATAAGAACCTAAAGATGAAGTTAAATTGTCAGGAATATTAAAATTAGTCTCAAATTCTAACATAGTTTTTTTAAAAGCAGGAATACCTATCATTTGAAGTAATTTTACAGACACCAAATTTAATGATCTATCCAGCGCTTCTAGCAAAGTTACATTCCCATAATACTGACCACTATAGTTTTTAGGCTCCCAAGTACCAATTTTTATTTGGGAATCTTCGATTACAGTATTCATTTCTAAACCTTTTTCTAAAGCAGTAAAATATAAAAATGGTTTTCCTGTAGAGCCTATTTGTCTTCTTGCCATTGTTCCTCTATTAAAATTACCTTTACTGTGATTTGTTCCAGCTATGATAGCTATAACTTCTCCTGTTTCTGAATCGATAGTTGCCATTCCAGCTTGAAGGTCTTTTCTTGACTTTAATAATTTATTAGCTTCAAAGACTTCTTTTGCTGTTATTTGAATCTCTTTATCAACTGTTGTATAGACTTTTAGCCCTTGATTGTAGATTTGAACTTCAGAAAACATTAGTTCTCCATTCTTGTCTTTTTCAGTTTTTAAAAAGTTAACAACTAAATCAGTAAAGTCAGGAATAGTGCTCTCTGATTGTTTTTGCTCTTCATATATCAAAGTAGTTGTAGAAAAATCAATTTTTTCTAGGTCCATTTCTTCTTTATATATTACAAACTTATTGTTAATAGCTTTATCATATTCTTCCTGTGTTATAGAGCCATCTTTTTGCATTTCTCTAAGAATTAAATGTGTTCTTTTAAGCGATTCTTCCATTTTTTTTCTTGGATTATATCGTTCTGGTCTATTTGGAATACCAGCTAGCATAGCAGCTTCTGCTAATTTTAGGCTTCCTACGTCTTTTCTAAAGAAATTTTTAGTAGCTGATTTTATTCCGTAGTATCCACTACCAAAATATATTTCATTTAGGTATTTTTCTAATATTTCAGATTTTGTATACATACGTTCAAGTTCAAATGCAATTATAACTTCTTTCATTTTTCTAGAAAGTTTCTTTTCATTTGATAAGAAAGCATTTTTAGACAACTGTTGTGTAATTGTACTAGCACCTTGTGCAGCTCTTCCTTTTACTACATTCCCTATTAAAGCTCCTAATATTCTCTTTATATTTATTCCATTATGACTATAAAAATGTTTATCCTCTATCGATATAAAAGCTTGCTTTGTTTTATCAGTAAGCTCTGATATTTCAATTGGTTCTCTTTGTTCACTGTAAATCCTATCAATTAGAATACCATTTCTATCATAGATTTCAGTTGGAATAGGAGAACTATAAGTTGATACTAACTCTTCTATATTAGGTAACTCTTTATAATTTTTATAAACAAAACTAAAAGCTATTCCTCCTATTACTACACATAGAATAAATATTAATCCAAGAAAAACATTAATTATTTTTTTCATACTCCAACCTCTTCTCTATTTAGTATTTTTTTCAACTTTTCTTTTAAGCTGTCCACAAGCACCGTCTATATCTGTTCCTTTTGTTGTTCTTATAGATACATTAACCTTTCTTTTTCCTTCTAATATTGAAAGGAATTTTTCTACTTTCTTTTCTGCTGGAGTCTCATAGGGCTTTCCTTCAACTGGGTTATATGGAATTAAATTAACCATATGATCAAAATCATGAACGAAATTAGCTAGAGCATTGGCGTCTCCTTCAGACATATTTACATTGTTTAATAATAAATATTCAAAAGTTATTCTTCTATTAGTTTGTTTTTGATATGCTACAAGAGTTGTATGCAAATCTATTAAAGGATATGTCTTATTTATTGGCATAATCAAATCTCTTTTTTGATCTATTGCACTATGAAGCGATATTGCTAATTCCACATGGATTTTTCTTTCTAAAAGTTTTTCTATTCCTGGAATTATCCCAGCAGTTGAAACAGTTATTTTTCTTTTTGAAATATTTATTCCTTCTTCATCAGAAAACATTTCCAATGATTTTATAACATTTTCAAAGTTAAGAAGAGGCTCTCCCATTCCCATATATACAATATTTGTTAAGTTTTCATTTTGTTTAGTTAATCTTCTTTCCACAGTATAAACTTGATTTAATATTTCACTTAGCTCTAAATTTCTAGCAAAACCATTTATACCAGTTGCACAAAAATCGCACCCTACAGCACAGCCAACTTGCGAGGAAATACATAATGTATTTCTGTCTTTTGTTCTTATTAAAACTGTTTCTATACTTTTTCCGTCTTCTAATTGAAATAAAAACTTTTCTGTTCTATCAACTTTTGAAACTTGGTACTTTAGTAGGTTTAAAAATGGTATGTAAGATAATTCTGAGAGCATCTCTCTATCTTTAATAGAAATATTACTCATATCATTAATATCTCTTATATATTTTTTATGAATCCAATTATATATTTGTTTCCCGTAGAATTTTTTCATTCCCTGTTCTATTATAAAAGTTTCTAGCTCTTTTTTAGTTAAATTTAAAAGATTTATTTTTTGTGACATTGTTTCCTCCAAGAATATTTAGTTTACTATATATTATAGCATAATTTTTGAAAATATCATTATATTATCTTTTTAACAAGAGTCTTTCACTTTCTTTTTTTTATAAATATATTTTACAAAATTATATACTTTTATTCTCTATATTACAAGGAAAAGTTATAACTTCTTTATTTAAATTACCTAGACTAAAATATAAAAAACAAAACTCCTTTTAGAATACAATGTGAGTTTTTAATACTTAGCATAATAAATTTATATTACTTAGTATAGTTGATTTATTATACAGTTGTATTAATATAAATTAAGTTGTATAATAATAGAAAATAGAAAATTTATAGGAGTAAAATTAATGGATAATATTTTAAAAGAATTAAAAAATGAATTATCACACAAAATTAGATTAGGTGCTTTAGACTTGCTTAAGGAGTACAACTTAAACGATGAGAGTCACAGAAGTATAAAAGATGTAGTAATAAATATGGCATTACATGATAGGGTTTTTGCTGTTAAAAATTCTGCTTTCTTACTTTGTCAAAAAAATAAATTAAAAAAAAATGGTGAAGTTATTCATTTAGGTAAAAAAAATACAGGTTATACTCCTAACGACATAAGAAAAATGTTTATAAAAATAAAAAAAGAAACTAATATGGAAGACTTAAACTTAGAAGTTTTTAAAGAAAATTTTCTAAAAATAGCTCCTAAGATGTATGATGTTATGTTTTTTGAACATATGTATTTTGATAATTGGATAAGAGGAATTTATAAATATTTATCTGAAAAAAAATAGAGTATCAACTTAAATATCTGAATGTTATTAATAAAAAAAACTCCAAATTAGATTAGCTTAAGCTTTTTTCTCTTTGGAGTTTTATTAATTTCTTCTATTTTATAATCAAATTTTTACACTCTAAACAATTTACTAATTAGCTATAGATATTTTGGTGCCTAGGGGGGGACTTGAACCCCCAAGGTGTTACCACCGATAGATTTTGAGTCTACTGCGTTTACCATTTCGCCACCCAGGCTTTTCTCTCTTACTGTAAAATATACTACATCAATTTTTAAACCTTGTCAATCTTTTATTTCTCTTTAACTCCTTTTACTCTTTACTAATTTCAATTTTCCTATTCTCTCTTATTATAAAATAAGAAAAAACAAATACTGAAACAACAGCAGCAGCTATTTCATTTAGCGAAGCTGAAAACCAAAGACCGTTTATTCCAAACCATTTAGGTAAAAAATATAGAAATAAATTTATAAAAATAAAGCCTCGTAAAACACTTAAAAAACTTGATATAAAAGCTTTTTCAATGGCTGTAAAATATGCTCCAATGAATATATTTATTCCCATTAAAAGATAAGTAAAACTATAATATTTAATAGCATTTTCAGTTAATTTCATTAATTCTCTATTGTTTTTCGAGAAAATAGAAACTATTTTAATTGAATAATAATTAATTGAAATATAGAAAAAGCAACCTAATAGTAGAATCACAGATATTGAAATTTTTAAAACACTAATAATCCTTTTATTTTTCTTAGCACCGTGATTGTAGCTAATAATAGGCTGTATTCCTTGTGAAAAACCTATCATAGTCATAGTTATAAGAGTAGAAAGATAGCCAATTATACCAAAAGCTGAAACACCCATTTCCCCTATAGTGTTTATTATCTTAATGTTAAAAGCCATTATCACTATACCAGTTGTTATTTCAGCTAAAAACTCTGAAGACCCATTATACATCAGTTGAAGAGAATCCTTTAATTTAAATTTTGTTATTAAAAATAATAGTTTTCTCTTTTTATATTTCAAATAATAAATAAGAGGGAATAAAGTACTCATTTGTCCTATTCCTGTTGCTAATGCTGCTCCTCTAATTCCCCAATTAAAAACTCCTATAAAAAAATAATCTAAAATTATATTGACAATACCACCTAAAATTATACAAATTAGAGAATAACTAGGACTTCCATCTACTCTTATAAAAATTTCTAATCCATATCCTAGTAGATAGGCAACAATAAAAAATGATATATAAAAAAGATATGTTTTTGAGTCATTTAAAATTACCGAATTTGCTCCTAAAAATTTAACCAAAACTTCTGAAAAAAATACTCCTATTACAGAAAGAAAACTTCCTAAAACAACTAATAACTGAACTGATAGACTAAATATTCTTGAAGCTTCTATATTTTTCTTTTCTCCAAATTTTATTCCTACAATAGTTGCTCCTCCTACTGCAATCATTATCCCTATAGCAAAGGATAAATTAATAAAAGGCATAACTATATTTACTGCTGCTAAACCTCTACTTCCTACGTATTTGCTAATAAAAAAACCGTCCACTATTGAATAAAGAGAAAATATCCACATGGTTACTATAGAGGGAATACCATACCTAAATATCAACCTCCATATGTTGTCTTTTTCTAAATTATTTTTCATTTTATTCCTCATTTTTTTATTTTTTTTATCTTTTTATATTGTATCATAAAAATAAAAAAATATTAGATTTTAAAATGAGTAAGTAGTATAATAAAAATAAGATTAATAAATTACAGTATTAAAGGATGTGATAAAATGAAAAAAGATATGATTGAAAGATTTTTAGAATATGTAAAAATTGACACAACTTCTGATGCGAACTCGTTGAAAACTCCTAGCACAGATATTCAATTTAATTTAGCTAATACTATAATTGCTGACTTAAATTCTCTTGGACTGGAAGAAATATCGATAGATGAACACGGATATATTATGGCAACTTTACCTTCAAATACAGATAAAGAGATTCCCACTGTTGGATTTATTGCACATATAGACACGGCTCCATCTTATAGTGGAACTAATGTTAAGCCTAACATTATAAGCAATTATGATGGAAAAGATATTGTATTAAACAAAGAAAAAAATATTGTTCTTGAAACTAAACATTTTCCAGAAATTAAAAACTATATAGGTCAAAGTATAATTGTAACTGACGGTACTACTCTTTTAGGGGGAGATAATAAAGCTGGAATTATAGAAATAATTGAAGCTATAAAAATATTAAAATCAAAGCCTGAGATAAAACATGGAAAAATTAGAATAGGATTCACTCCTGATGAAGAAATTGGGAGAGGGGCTAATTTATTCAATGTTGAAAAATTTGGTGCTAAATTCGCCTATACAATTGATGGGGGAGAGATTGGGGAATTAGAATACGAAAATTTTAATGCTGCTAATATGAAAATTAAATTTATAGGACGAGATATTCATCCTGGTGCAGCTAAAAACAAAATGATAAATGCTATGTTAATAGCTATGGAGTTCAATGCCATGCTTCCCCTTAATGAACGTCCTGAATTTACAAGTGGTTATGAAGGGTTTTTTCTTTTAACAAGTATAAGTGGTGATGTGGAAAATTGTTCATCTAGTTACATTATTAGAGACCACTCTAATGAAAAATTTCAGATAAAAAAAGATTTATCTCTTTCTATTGCAAAATATTTAAATGAAAAATATAGAGATGCTAAAATTGAAATTGAAATTAAAGATAGTTATTATAATATGAGAGAAAAAATAGAGCCTGTTATGAATATAGTTGATATTGCTCAAAAATCCATGTTAGATGTAGGGGTTACTCCTATTATTAGTCCAATTAGAGGTGGAACTGATGGAGCAAGGCTTTCTTATATGAACTTACCTTGCCCTAATATTTTTACAGGAGGTCATAATTTTCATGGTAAATTTGAATATATTCCCATTGAATCTATGAATAAGGCTGTGGAAGTTATTGTTAAATTAATTGAAAATATAGCTATTTATAACTGGAAATAATTTACAATTATCTTAGAACTACTTATTTCTTACAGCAATTAATTTATTAAAAAATATTTGTTATATAAATAAAAAAATAAGACTAATTTTATTCATAGTCTTATTTTTAATATTTTTATTTTTATTTTTATTTTTATTTTTATTTTTATTTTTATTTTTATTT
>JBOFOQ010000052.1:0-3980 GCA_051659505.1 Fusobacteriaceae bacterium | reverse complement strand
TCATCAATGTCAAATACATCTTTCATATTCTTAATTAAATGTTTAATTCTTTTATGCATAAATTTAAGTCCTACTTTCTATTATGATTAAAAATTATATCATAACTGAAAAATAGGACTTCTTAGGTTGACGGCTATGGGGTATACTCAAGAAATGTTGGATATATTCAATGAGGTTTTAATTGAAGAATTTAAAGAATTTGAAGAACCAAGTATTGTATGTAACGGAGAAATTTTTTTAAAAAAAGACTTTGAAACTCTAAAATTAAAAATTCAAAGCTTATAGTAAGACTATTAGAGAGTAAGTATAATAATTTTGTAAATATGATTATTCTCTAATACAAAAAGTGATATGTATAAAAATAAGTAAATTCTTTTAAGAGCAATTCATAAAACAATAAACACATTCTATTCTAATTTAATTTTTTATTACTCTTGATAAATGAAAATGTAAACTAACCTTTTAAAAATATTAAAGTTGAATATTTATATTGTACATGCTAATATTTTTGAAAGGTGATATCACTTAGTTTATTTTTATAAAATGGAGGTAAAATGGAGAGTAAAATAATAGAAATTATAGGATCTCAAGGTGCGTGGGCAACTCTTTCTGTAGTTTTAATATTTTATATATTAAAAGCGCAAGAAAAAAGAGATATAAAGCAAGAAAAAAGGGAAGAAAAATACCAAGAAATTATTGGAAGTATGACGGATAAACTAGAAATACTAAGCGGTCTATCAGAAGATATTAAAGAAATTAAATCTAAACTAAATAAAATAAAAACTAAAAATGATAAAATAAAAGCTTAAATATAAATGGTGATATCATCAAAGTTAAAATAAAGAAACTCAAAAAATAATTTTGTAAACCTAAAAAATAAAAATAAATATATTAAAAAAGTGATAACACTTTGTTAAGATTTTAGTACAGGAAACATCTTTCTCTCTTATGTATTTTTTTAACAATAAAGTTAGTTATTTATTCTAGTCTAAATATAAAACTTATTACAAATATAGGGGGCAATATGAATAAATTAGTTAACTTGGTAATAACTTACCAAAACGGAGATAAAGATGCTTTTATAGAAATAGTTAATATATTTAGACCAGCACTAAATAAGTTTAAGAGAAATAGCTATTGCGAGGATATAGATAGTGAACTTATTTTATTTTTAATAACTTTATTAGAAAAATTAGAGATGAGAGAAAGATTTTTAGAAGATGATAAATATATATTTTCATATATATTCAAGTCATTAAGAAATAAATATATAAGGATTAATAAAAAGAATTATTCTACATATAGTTTTGAGTTACTAAATGAAGAGTTTTCTAATTTTAATATAAGTGAATATTTAGAAACTAATGTTGAATTTTTTGATTTAATTAAAGGCTTAAGTAGTTGTGAAAGAAATATTTTAGATAGGTATTATATTAATAACTTAACAGAATCAGATATAGCCAAGGAGTTAAATACATCTAGACAATATATAAATAAGACTCATAAAAAAGCTTTAAATAAACTGAAAAATACACTTGAATGTTACAATTAAAAAATATAATTTAAGGAGAAATGTGGATATGGATTTTAAAAGAGCGCTATACTATACAAGCCCTGTAATGATAGGAAAAGATGTGAAATTAGTACAAGACAGGCTAAAGGCAATAGGGTACTATAAATGCAGTATAGATGAGTCATTTGGACCTAGGTGTAAACAAGCAGTAATAGATTTTCAAAAGGCAAATGGATTGAGCGCAGATGGATCAGTTGGACCAATTACTTGGGGAGCACTGTTCGGAACAGATTCTTCAAGCGGAACAGAAAAAATTGGAAATATCACAAAAATCTTTATAGATCCAGGACATGGCGGAAGTGATTCAGGAGCTATCGGTAGTGGGTTAAAAGAAAAGGATATAACATTGTCTATGGCATTAAATTTAGGTAGAGCATTAGAATCAAAAGGTATAAGTGTAAATTATTCAAGAAAAACAGATAAATATGTAAGTTTAGAAAGTAGAGCAAGTCAAGCTAATACTTTTGAAGCTGATTTATTTATATCTTTACACTGTAATTCTTCTGAGATATCAAGTGCAAATGGTACAGAATGTTTTACTTATGCTAATGCAAATATAGCGACAAAGACTTTATCAAGAAATATTTCCAATAGCATAGCAAAATGTTTGAGTTTAGTAAATAGAGGTGCTAAAGATGCTAATTTCGCTGTATTAAGGCAAAGTAATATGCCAGCTATACTAATAGAAACAGCTTTTATATCTAATCCAAATGATGCACGTAAATTAGAGTCTAGGCAAAGTGAGTTTGTATCTTCAATAGTGCTCCAAATCATAGGTGTAAATATATAGAAAAAGCTATTTAAAGCTAAAAAGAACCTACTCTAGTTAATGACCCTGTCAAGTAGAGTAGGTTCTTTTTTAATAGAATTACAAAGTAGTATTTAGTAGGAAATTAAAATTATGTGTAGAATATACATAGTAAGATAGCTTTAATTAATGTGTACTTTTATATTATAACGCGAGGTAGTTATTATCCCAGGAGGAATTCAATGAAAAGAACAATATTAATAGCCTCAATTCTGATATTAGTATTATTTTTCTCTGCTTATCATATATATCAAAGTAACTTAACAGCAGAAGAGTTAATAATTAAAACATTTGGTAAATATGATAATAATACAAAAAAAGGAGTTAAAAATATAAGTAATATAGAAAAAAATAAAAAAGAAATTATTATTATTGAGTACGTATTCAATAACAAAACATTAGAAGAGATGATACAAAAATCACCAGATACAAGTGAAGAAAATAAAAAGTTGCTTGATAAATTAGGAATCAAAATAATGGAAGAAATATCTAAAGATATTTTAAATAAAGTAGAAAAATTGTACAAAAATAATAAAGTTGATAAAATTTATATTGCTGTATACATTAAAGATGTAGACAATAAACTTTTTAATTTAATAGAATTTACCTTTGATAGAAATTTTTATAACAAGATTAATTGGAAAACATTTGATAAAGAAAATTATTATAAAAATAAGAAGATATGAAACTTTTTTTGTAAAGATTTTTTTATTAGGATACCTAATTATTGGACTTTATACAGGTATGAGTTTTCATTCCTGTATTTTTGATTTATGCAACTCTAGATTCATATTTAATTCTACATTTAACATGGATACTTCAATTTAGATTTTCTATTTATTTTAAAACTAAAATAATATTTAGCTATATAAAAACACCCCAATTGCTAGGTTTTCAGTCCAACAATTGGGGTGCAGTACATTTTAGAGTTCATTTTTTGAGCTTTATCATCTTAAGCTCGTGATGTTTTTAGACAACTCATTAATACTATCTGTTAAACCAGTGAGTTTACCCTCAATTCTAACTAAGAGATACATAGATAGAGCAATTGGGAAACCTACATTTGTAACAAGATTGGCAAGTTCAGTATCCATGGCTTATTCTATAATACTAAATCATAACCAGTTGTTTCAGTTTGAATTACTTTAGCCTCAACTAAAGCTGCTAATGGTTCACCATTTGGAGCAAATATATCTTTAGATAGCATTACTGTCATAGCTGTTTTTATTTCAGCCTCTGTCAAATTATCTTTAGGGTTGTCTACTGATAGAGAAACTGTTTTATCAGCAACAGTTTTAAATGTCATTACTAATTTTTTTTGAATTTCCATCTTCATTCACCTCCATTAATTTTTTTAATTACGCTGATAAAGTACTATTATCTATTCTAGCTACTTCAACTACAGGATTCTTTTGAAGAGATCCTATTACATTTGCTACATCAAATATGTCTTGGTCATCGGCGTCAGATTTTACATTAGAGTAAGTTCTACTTCTTATTATTGCTTTGTTTGTTTCTGGATCAGTACCCAAGTTAAATTTGATTCTTAATCCAGTTGGATTATTTGTTACAACTACAGCCATTTTAAATTCCTCCTTA
>JBOFOQ010000051.1:0-15189 GCA_051659505.1 Fusobacteriaceae bacterium | reverse complement strand
TACAGCATTATAGAGCTATAAAAATTTGTCAAAAGCAAAGTATATAAAAATAGACGAAAGTTAAGAGGAGGTAAAGACTATAGAATGGGGAGTTAAAAATTTTCTAAAAAATTTACCTACAAATACTTGACACTATCATAGCCAACTTACAAATTTTTTATTTTCTAAGTCTGGCTTTAAAGATAATTCTTTTAACTTTTGTTTGAGTGATACAACGTTCCATTCATCTATTGGATTTTCCATATTTTCTATAAAAGAATTATAGTGATCATCCCATTCTGTATTTGCTATATATTGCGGATTTAATTCTATCTTTGAAGATTTTGAGTAACAAATTATCCACTCTTTCTCTTTTATTATTGTTTTTGTTGCATGAGAAATTCTTACACCGTTAAGTGGACTAACTTTTAGTGCTACATTATTTATAAAAGATTCTCTTCCGTAAAGTTCATCCATCAAGACTTTCAAATAAGCTTGTTCGTTGTCATCACACTGTACAAAAATTATTCCATCATCTCTTAGTAATTCCTTTGCAACCTCTAATCTGTTCTTCATAAAAGTTAACCATGTTGAATGATTAAATTTATCATTATATGCGAAAGAGTCACTCCCTGTATTATAAGGTGGATCGATATATATCAGTTTAACTTTTCCAGTAAAATTCTCTTTTAAACTATGAAGAGCCAATAAATTATTGCCTTTAATTATTAAATTTTCTCTTATTGTTCCTTCAGCATCCTTCTTAATTTCTTCGACTTCCTTTATTCCCTCTTTGGTATATCTCTTCCAATTTGTTAATGCTTTCTTATCTAGTAATCTATCTATTTCATCCTTAGCTAGCACTTCATTATAAAAAACTTCTTTTCTTTTACTCTGTTTTAGCTCATAACCTGTTACTGTTTTTATTGCTCCCTTTCTCTCGGATACTACTACATGCTCATTTTTTCCAATTAATTCAGGGGTTTTCTCGCCATCTACTTTTTCATAAAATTCAAAGTATGACTCTATTCCTTCGTCACTACTTTGACCTCCCTCTAAAATACAATCTTTAAATGGAAAATTTAAAACAATATCATCACTATCTTTTAAATACCTCTTTCCACTAGCAAGTCCTATTCTATTAATATATTCTGAGTAACTGTTTGCTAATGGTGAATGTTCTTCTATGTAAAATTTAAATTCACTATGCTTAAAGACATAGCTTTCTCCTATTTTTACAAAAAAACTTTCTTTTATGTTTTCATTACTTAAAAATATTTTTAAAATATTTTCATCATATTTGTCTAATAAATTTACTAATTGTATCTGATCTAATTCATTTTCTTCTGTCCATAGTCGTCCATCATTTTTTAGAATGTTAGTTAATATAGATTTAAATTTTTCTTTATTCATTACTTTAATGCTCCTTTATAATTTTTATTTATAAAATTTTATCTCTATATTCATTTTTAAATATATTTTCTGTTTTTTTATTATAGAATGGTAACCCTATTAGAAAATACTGCTCATTTTCTCTTCTTATTATTCCTTTATCTCCATACTTTTCTGTTATTTGTTCCATAAATTTTTCTTTCCACGAATCTTTCTCTAAAAGATGTTCTCCTTTTGGTTCTATAAATATTTGGTAATATTGACCTACATCTCGTTTTTGTAAAAACATTATAAAGTCTGGTTGAAAACCTTTTCCAGTTTCAAAATCATAAATCTTATATATCTCTTCATTTCTTAATACAAAAATCTCACTGTATTTATCTTTTAGTTCGTTAATTGTACTTGATATAAATTTCATTGCTTCAACTTCTTCTGAAGTTCCAACAAAATGATTTAAAATGTACCATTTTTCTGTTGATAATTTTCTATTCATTTCTTCTGATATTTTTATGTTTCTTTCCTCTATTACCTTCATTTTAGGCATTCCAAAAAGTTCTTCAAATTCATAATATTCACTAAAATCTCCACCTATTTCTTCACTAAATCCTTTTTCTAATTCTGCAAAGATTTTAGTTAAAAACTTACTTAGAATATCTAATTTTATTTTATTATTTAATTTTTCAAAAGAAAAATATGGTGATATCATATTTATCTTAAATTCCCCTAAATATTCATTTTTTTGTAAATCATCAAAAGATTTTATCTTTAGTCTCTTTTTCAATTTTTTAAAATTAAAAATATCTGATTCTGAATTTATTTTTATATTTAGTGCTTTATTGAAAATATGTTTTTCAAACTCACTAATTTTAATTTCAATTTCATTATCTTTTTCTGCTATTTCTATTTGAACTCTAGCTTTTTTATCTTCCTCTAAAAACTTTCTCTCTTCTAAAAGAGCATTACCTTGAATTACATGCTCATGATAAAAATTAGTTTTTAGATCCTCTAATTTCATTTTTCTTGTCTTAGTGTTTTTCTTAAGTTTATTACCTACTATTTTTATATTTTCATAAAAATGGTTTCCCTTGAAACAATCTTTCAATTTGAATTCTTTTCTTATTTTCTGTTCTCCAGGTAGAAGTCCATCTGCTCTTAGCTCTTCTTTTAAATGTGAAATATATCTAGATTCTTCATCATATGTATAAAAAAACAACTCTTCTAGAACTCTCATTTCATTATCTAAATCATCTTCAAATTTTCTTTTATTTCTTTCTTTATCTCTATATCCAAATGGGAAATAACGAACACCTCTTCCTATTAGCTGTTTTTCCTTAACAGTTGCTTCTGGTGTTTTTTTGGTTGTTCCTCCTGCATTCTGACCTTCGTATAGACGGACAATATCAAATAAATTTAAAACATCCCATCCCTCTGTTAATCTATCAACTGTAAAAATTGCTCTTATGTGGTTGTCTACATCCTCTAAATTATTTAATAAACGTTCTATATCTTCATTTGTTTTTTCTTTTTTTGTTTTATTTGTTTTTGAGTTTGTTATTATCAAGTTCCTCTCATTAAAATTACTCTTGATAAATTTAATTACCTCTTCATAATCACCATTTAAAGCAGTTAATACCTGTTTAGTCCTTGTTTTTCCTTGTTCATGTATAGAGTTAGAATCTGTTATTCTTTCTAAATCGTCTAAAAATTCTAAATCTTTTAATGTTATATTTTCTATTATGTCTATAAAATATTCAAAATCCTGCTTTGATTCCTCTATTGTCTTACTTCTAAATAGAATAACTGGTTTAAAGTTTGGAATTCCATTTCGTATTGCTACAAAGTGTCTATACCAATTCATTAGTAAAACATGTAAAATACGTTCTTTTTTCTTGAATGTGGATGAAATCAAATTTATCTCTTTTGTATATCCTTTTTGAAGGAAGTCTTTTAAATCGAACTTATATATTATTTTATCTTCGTATTTCTCTTTAACAAACTTATCCGTTGGGATTGTTGCTGTAAATTCTAATAAAACATTTTTATTTTTATCTAAACCTTTATTTTTATTTAGTATTTTATTTAGTATCGTTCCTTCCCATCCAAAAATCTCAATATCGTCTTCTTTAGCATTCTCTGACAACACTTCAGGAACATATATTTGTCTATTTCCTGCTTTAGTTGCTGCATTCAAATGATGTGCCTCATCAGCTAACATTACTATATTTCGAGAATTTAAATCATTTAACGTTGTGTTGTTTTCCCTTTCTGTGTTAATGTCATTATATAATTTTTGGATAGTTGTAAATTTTATTTCTATATCATTTGTTGATAAACTTGTGAAATTATCAACTTTTTTTATTTTTACTTCCTTGTCACCTATAATTATCTTATTGTTAAATAAGTATTTATTATGATATTTATCTAAAAAATTATTCTCTGTTTTACTTACAATATTATTTTGATTAACAAAAAAAATAAAATTTCTATACCCCTTCTTGTAATAATAAAGAAGAAGTGAAGCCATGAGAAGTGTTTTTCCTGTCCCAGTTGCCATGTTGAACATTAAGTGTTTTGCTCCATTTTTCTCTTTTTTTTCACATATTTCTTCATACGTTAAAAAATTTCTGATAGCCTCTTCTTGCCATTCAAAAAAATTGTATTTTAAATTTTGGGTAATCTCGCTTGATATTGAAGGTTTTACGATTCCTAGTTCAAATGCTTTTTTCCCAATTTCATCATATAAATTCATCTTCTGGCCCCTTTTCTCTTTTTTCTTTAATTACATTTTTTATTAATATCATATGTTTTTGTTGCAACAGAACCAAAAAACTAATGAGCTAGTCCATATCCTTTTCTTATTTTAGATATACGTTCTTGTTTAATTTCTTCAAGCAATTCTAAATTAGCTTTAAAGGCACTCATTTTTTTATTTATTAGTAGATAAAAAAACAGATGAACTTTCGCACTTTTTTTGTAATTATTAGAATATAAGCAAACGATGTCATCATAAAGAAACTCAGAAATTCCTAGTACTTCATTACAAAAATATCCATCATTATATTTCACAATAAAAGAAACATATAGATAAATTAAATAAAACATGGCAAAAATAATTAAAAAAACTCTCCTAATAAAATAATAACACCATTCTATTCTATCGGTTATTAAATCAAACAGTTTAATTACAATAAAATTATTGAAAATAGGCTCTATCATTTGACAAATAAAAGTCACTACTGTTAAAAGTGAAAAAAAATAAGATTTGATCATGTTACTCCCCCTTTATATTATCATCATCAGTAGTTTTCAAAAAATTTCCATATTTAATCAAGTTACTAATATTATCTTCAGATAGTGTAGAAAGAAGTAAGAAAATCCCTTCTACATAAGTACAATCAAGATTATTTTTAGATTCTAATATAAATTTTTTCATTATATCATAATTTTTATCGTCTCTATTAAGTTCTTTAATAAGTTTATTTTTGTTTTTTATAAAATCATCTTCATCTAAAAAACCAACAATTTTATAAAATTCTTTATAATCAACCTTTAGTGCTTTTCCAATAGCTTTAAGTTGAAAAGGATTAATCTTATTTTTAGTGCCATATTCTATTTTGTGAAGATCTGCAATATTTAGCTGACTTAATGCAGCTAAGTGGCTAATTTTAATTCCTTGTTCTTCTCGCAATTTCGTTATATATTCGCCAATATGCTTTCTTTTCTCATAGGGAATATCAAATGCCCTTTCATACACTAATTTATCTATCGTCATAATATACCTCTCTTAATAGTTTATTTGTTATAATAATACCATTTTTTTTTAATTTTTGCAATTATAAACAAATTATCTCTTTACAAAATAAAATAAAGATGATACACTCGTATTATATAATTGTAAAAAAAAAAGACAATCACAAAAACATAAGAGGTATTTATTATAGAAAATATGACAAGGTTTTTAACCGTAACAGATGTATCCCAAATATTAGGAGTTTCAGTATATACATTTATAAAAAAATACCTAAATCAAGTATCACCAATGACAAATACACATTCGATTATTAAAATTTTATATTAATCAGGGAGAAAAAATGAAAAATAAATTTAAGAAGATGGTAGAAAAAATATTAATAAAAGCAAGCGAAGTTTCTAAATCAATATGGAAAAATTTAAAAAAGTATAAGATAAAAATATTTGCTATAACTGTATTGCTAATATTTTGTTATTTTGGATTTTTATATTATAAATACCGTTCTAGTTCACTTCCGTTAATCTATATATTAGCTACTCACATAATATGTATACCCATGATTTGCTTTACGAGGTATAAAAAAATTAAATTTACAGATATAAACAACGAAAACATAGTATTTTTAAGTGATAATGAAATGCAGAACAAACTCTTCGATCTACGTTTTAGTCTTGTAAATAAAATCTATATAGGTTTTTTTAGTACACTATTTTCATTATTTTTTCTAGGAGGAAATTTATCTAAAACTTTATCTCAAGTACCTCTTCCCTTGTTTCTCTTTGTATTTTGGACTTTAATAATTTCATTTAAAATTTTTTTTGATTTTAATCTTAATTATGTAGAGATATTAGAAAATAAATTAAAATATCAAAATAAATTTGAAAATAATCTCACAATTGGCTTAATAAAAACTATTCTCACCTCATTTTATACCTTATTTATAATATTTTTATTTGGAATTCTACTCGAACAAATTAAAACAAATAAAGAACAAAAATATCCAACATTTCCATCAAATATTAAAATGTTAAGTGAAAAGGATAAAATAAAAGTTGAAGAATATGTAAACAACTTGTTAGAGGACGCTAAATTTTAAGAAATATATATATGTATAAAAAAAGAGCACTATAACCTCAATAAAACAAGGCTTAGCACTCTTTATTGCAACTATTCCCATTCTAGAATTTTATTCTTCTCATCTGTTATAATCTCTTTAAAATAAAAGGATTATATATCATGTATTTCATATAAAAAATATGATTTCTTAAATTTAGTACGTTATTAGTACGAATATAGTATTCTTCAATTTATTAAAATTTGATAAATTAGGAGGAATAAAATGGATAGATTTAAATTAACTGAAGAACAGAAAAAAGTATTAAAAATAGAAGATGAACGAGTTGAATTTTACTTTAAAGTTGAAAATGCTATTATTGATGATTCAGAACTTTTTTCAGATACTTATGAACTTTGTCTCTATATGGTGTTATCTAGATTTTGCAATAATAAGCAATATGCTTTTCCTTCATATAGTAAATTAGCTGAAATTTGTCATTGTTCTAGAAGAACAATTATTAAAGCTATGGCTTCCTTAGAAAAAAAGGGATATGTTAATAAAATTTGTAGACTAAATGGTAGTAACGAAAAAATAAATAACACAAATCTATACACTATTAATAATATAAAAAAATATACAATGGAAAATAAAAATTCTATTTTAAAATCTTTAAATAGTGGTGAATGTGGTGCACTAGGGGTAGTGCAGGATATTCACCAGGGTGGTGCACCTCTTGCACCCTATAAAGAACTAACTAAAAAAAACAAAATTAAAAAGAACAAGACTACTACTAGAGATGAAAATAATATAGATTGTTTAATTCAACTTACTAATAAAAATGAAAAGACTAGTAGTAGTATTTTTGAATTTTTAGATTTAGAAGAATTTAAAAAAATAAATAATATTACTAAAAAAAATATTAGAAAAAATATTAAAGAACTCTCTATACAAAAACTAAGAGAAGTTTATAAAAAATCGGAACTAGTTATCTCGAACGGAAGAGCAACAAGTTTTGATGCAGTTTTATATAAAGGATTGAATGATGAATGGAATTTTTTAAATATAATTTCAAAAGAAAAAAATATTAATTCATCAGAAGCTCCAACTATTTTAGAGAAAGAAAAACAAGAGTGGTTAGAGTTTTTTGGTGGAATTAAAAGTGATCCCACACTTTATGAATATGTAAAAAAACAAGTAATTAAAATTCCAATTGATATTTTAAAAAATAATAAAAATAGATTGCGTTCTTGTACAACAATTGAGTTTAAAAACTTTGTAAGTGCTCTTGCTAAGCAAATATAAGTTAAATCGAAAAAATTAAATTCGTAAATGAAAGCATTTATAAACTTGCATTTAGCAACTTTATAAACAAAAATTTCCCCATTTAATTTATTCAAGTATAGCTGTATCATATTTGATTTTTAATGGGGGGCAAGCTACTCATTTCTGCCGTCACGGCATTAATGTATCTTGCAAGGGAAGTATCCCTTGACCCTCATTAAAGTTTTAAAAAATTAAATTTTAAAATTTTATTTTTTAAAACTTTATATTCAAAAAGCATTCGGAGGTGCTCTCATTAGTAACTTAAAAAAATTAACTATTCGCCTTGTAGAAAAAGATTATCTCAAACTACTTGCACAATGTATAGAGCTTAATAAATCTCAAAATGAAGTTATTAGAGAATTGATTAGAAAAGAATTTATAAACGACATTAAAAACTATAATCAGTTGCTTAAAGATATTTTCTTTTTATATAAAAATATATCTAATAATCTTAATCAAATTGCAAAAAAAGTTAATTTGAAACTTATCACTGATAAAGATATTTAGCCAATTGTAAAAGTCATGTTTTTTAAGATGAAAAAATTTAAATTTTTAAATGTAAGAACATGAAGGCTTAATTTCTAAATTTTTTTTAAAATTATATAAATTTAAAAAATTTAAGAAAGACAAAAAGCCCTATTTAATGCAATAGAGTCAAAGTTTTATATTTTATTTAAAGGGATTTTAAGCTAATTTTTTTATTAAAGTTTTAGTAGATTTATAGAGTTCTATTTTGTGAAGCGCTTTTGCTAAAACAACTGTTATCAATTGAGTTATTCCAGCGAAAATTAAATCAAATTTTATAGTATTTGTAGTAAATGATTTAGGTTTTGATAAAGAAAAATTTTCCTTTAATAAATTAATAGTTCGCTCTACTACAACACGGTTCTTGTATAAGTTATTAAAATGGTCTGTGTTTCTTTGAATTCCTGGGTACATTCTAAAATCTTTATCAGGATAAACATATGCACATTTTCCATAACCAGAGGGGGTACATGAGTTTTCACAACTGTTTTTTCTTGTTGACTTAACTGGTATTGATTTATGACATACATATTTAATTCGAACTGAACGGTTTTTTCCACCTGATTTTCCTAAGCATATGAACGGAGTTTTGTCTTTTGGACAAATAGGACAACCAAATTCATCAAAGTTCTCATGAGATTTTTTAGAGCCACGTTTATTCAAAGGAATACAAGCACGAGAAAAGTTAAAGTCATTTTTTAACATAGAATAATTATCGTATGAGTCAAATGCAGCATCCCCTAAAAAAGTTGAAAAATTAAATTCAGGATGAGTTGTAAAAAAGTCAGAAAGTACAGGTTTTAAAGAAATAGAATCACCTATTTCTTTATCCTGTGTAGGGTCATCAGATTTAGGAGTTTTTGTTTCAGGGTGTTTATTTTTAAAGTCATTATCGAAAATAGAGATATCTCTAATAATACCTGCTTTAATAGCATAACAAAAATGACCGTTAATATATTGATTCTTAATTTCTTTATTAGCGCTAGCATAATCAGGAAGAAGAGAATAAACATATCTATACGGCTCTAAATTAGGAATATTTTTAGCTATTTGCTTAGCAGATTTAAGCTTAGAATTTAAGAATTTAGGATTATTTTCACTTATAGCTGGCTCGATTCCAGTAGTATCATAAATAAGGTAACTAGCTTTTTTAGAATTAATTTCATGGCAGATAGGCTCAGTTATATTTACTAGATTATCAAACATAGATTTAACATTAAGCGAAAATTTTTGTTTAAATCTACTAAGAACAGAGGCATCTGGAATTTTAGAAAAACGACAAAAGTTCTTTAATTCATTAGAAATATTAAGCATATCTAAAAGTTGCCTGTCAGAAAAATTAAGTAACTTTTGTAAGAGGAAAGCGCGTAAAAGACTTTCAAGTTGATATTTATGTTTTCTTCCAAATTGTTTATAAAAATCAGTGAAAAAAGAATCAGGAATAATATCAAAGAAATTTATGTGCTTTTCAAGAGCAAGAATGAAATCAGATTTATTGTTTTCTAAATTGTTCATAAGATTGTTATAAGCGTCATTAAATGATGTTTGTAAATACATGGGTTACCTCCACTAATGATTTTGTTTTGATGATAACTAAATTTTATCAGAAAGTGGAGGAAATTCAAAGAAAAAAATTAAGAAAAAGTCTTTGTTTTACTAAGTTATTTTAGTTTTACAATCGGCTAATAAAGATATTAAAAAGGAGATTGATGAAATGTGGCACTTATTAAATCAGTTAAATCAATAGGAAAAAATCATTCTTCTCTTAAAAGATTAATTAACTATGTAGGGGAAAAAACTGAACTAATTTCTGGTATTAATTGTTCAAATAATTATAGCACTATTGCTGATGAATTTCGAGCAACAAAAGATTTTTATAATAAGAATGGAGGGCGTCAGTACAAGCATATCATTCAAGCTTTTAAACATAATGAGGTTACCCCACAAAAAGCTCATGAGATCGCTTTAGAGTTGTTTAAGAGCTTTAAAGGATTTGAAGTTTTTATAGCAACACATACAGATAGGGAACATATTCATAATCATGTTGTTATAAATAGTGTTAATATGGAATCTGGACTAAAATTTCATCAAAGTAAAAAGGATTTAGAAAACTTAAAATCTCTTAGTGATAAAATTTGTCTTGATAATAATTTAAGTGTAATTGACAGGACTAATAAGTCTAAAAATATTTCTACTTATGATATTAGTACATTTAAATTATTAGAAGATGTTAAATCAAATAAAAAAAATTCTGATATAGTTAATCTTGCCTTTAAGATAAAAGATATTGCTTCTAAATCAGCTAGTAAAGAAGAGTTTATATCTAATTTAGAAAAAGATAAATATTCTATTGACTGGAGCTCAACCAGAAAGCATATAACATTTACTATTCCTGATAATAAACTAATTGGAAAAAAGAAAAAATTTAGATTAGAGAAGATTAATACATATTTTAATCGTGATATATTCACAAAGGAGGGGCTTGAGAATGAATTTAGAAGAGTTAGAGCAATCACAAAACAAGAATCTGAACTTATCAGAAAATCAGGAGTTATTACAAGTGAAAATACAACTAAACAAGTTACTTCTCCTATTAGAAAATGGAAATATAGAGCAAAACAAAGAGATACAGACCTTGAAAGGTAATGTAACTTCTATTTTGAATAAAGTCATATCTCTACAAAATCTTAATGATACTTTTAAAGATTTAAGTGATTTAAAGTATTTAAAATCTAGTATGGATTCTTATAATCAACGTTTCAATTCTTATGTTAAACTAACAAGAGGAGCTACAATTATATGTTTAATTTTTTCTATATTGTTAATATTTTTTACTTTATGGCTATTTCGTATTCAGAAGAATATGTATAAAATAGAAGAAAAGAACAATATTCTTTCTAAAAGTCAGATTGTTATTAATGAAGTTTTTAAAGGAGATAAAAAATTTTGGTTTGATAAAAATAATAGAAAAGTTTATTTAAAAAATAAAAAATAGGCTTGACTTATATGTCTTATATGGCATATAATAAAAAGGAGGCGACCCTACATGTTTGAAATAAATTTTTATGAGAAAGAAAATGGAAAAATCCCTGTAATAGAATTTTTAGAAGAATTAGATTTTAAACTAAGAGCAAAAGCGTTAAAAGAAATCGAACTTTTAAGAGAATTTGGTAGCAATTTAAGAGAACCACATGTTAAGTATCTAGATAAAGGTATATATGAATTAAGAGTAAAAACAGGAAATAACATTTCAAGAATATTTTATTTCTTTTTTACAAAAGAGAATATTATATTAACAAATGGATTTATCAAAAAAACTCAAAAAACTCCTATGAAAGAATTAGAAAAAGCTATTGAATACAGTAAAAGTTATGTAAGGAGGTTTCAAAATGAACTTTGAAAACTATTTAGAAGAACAATTAAAAAAACCTGAATTGAAAGCTGAATATGATAAAATAACACCTGAATATGAACTTATATCAGCAGTAATAAAATCACGAATGGAAAAGGGAATAAGTCAAATCGAATTAGCTAAAAGAGTTGGAACTGACCAATCTCGTATAAGTAGACTAGAAAAAGGGACTTTAAACCCTAGTTTAGATTTTATTAAAAGAATTGCTGATGGATTAGGTTTGGAGTTACATTTATCTTTTAAACCTAAATTAAAAATGGATTAGTGATAAAAAAATAATTATGCATAAAAAAGGAAAATATTTTTTCAGAAATTCCCTCTATTTTTGCATGATTTTTTTTTTTTGAGTACAGAAGGGCTTTCCATTTGAGTAGTTATGAAATGTGAAGGTTAAGAATAAAATTCAAGATGTATTTAGAAGTTAATTGGAAACTAAGATTTTTTGTAGAATTATAAACTATATTGCTACAATGAAGAAGAATAGTTTCAATCAATATAAAGCTCTAAAATATATATTTGAATTATGCGACACAATATTGCTAATAGTTGAATTAGAAAGGAGATCTCTATACAGTAATGTATATAACTCTCCTATTATTTATCTCTTTTTTGTAGTATTCATAGCTAAGTAGTTACTCCTCTTTTTGATTTATTGGATTTATTCTATTTTAGATACTTTTTTATTAATTGTGGGGTATATTATGAATTTCTATCTCACGTAACCCTTACCTCAATGCTATCATTACCTGCTTTTAATGTTTTTTCGGTGTATCCATTACGATAATTTTTTGAATACCCATTTCTAGAATCATATTTTAAGTAACTTAATTTTTCTTCTATTTCTGTTTTATAACATTGTTTTATAACATCTTTTACCATATCTTTAAATAAACTATTTAAATCAACCGTCATCTTTATCTACCCTTATTTTAGAAAATCGTGTATCACTTCCTTTCTTTTTTTTCTTCTTCATTAATAATTTTTCTTGCCATAAAAAAATCTCCAAATTAGTTTGTTTTATTTTACACTAATTTGAAGGTTTTCATAATCTTTTGGACAGACTTAATTTTTTATCTTGTAACTTACTTGTATATCTTCATTATTATATTTTTCTATTATTAATCTTGAATAATTTAAAATTTTATTAGCATTTAAATTAGTTTCAATATAGATATTCTTTCTTATTTCTTCAGCCTCTCTTAATTCTATTAATTTATTAGATATTATTCTTTTTTCCTTCCCTTTAAAATCAGAGTGAGTTGTAAAAGAATAAAATTTTTCTTCATCTAAATCGCACATGCTATTGCAAATATTTATGAAGAATTCTTTCCATGTTTTTATCGAGAAGGTCTGTCCAATTATATTAATTTGAACAGGCTTTTTACCAGTCACATCTATCTCTTCTTCTATATCAAACTCATTTCTAGTTTCTAAATTTTGTTGTATTGCAAAATCGTATTCAAGTATTGGAATATTCCATATCTCAAGAGCTATTTTTAAAATTTTTTCTGCTCTTTCACTAATTGAACTTTCGTCCCACTGTTTATAATTTGCTAACTCCCTTGTTAATTTTAAATTAGATGTCAAATACATTTCTTTTTTTTCTTCAAAGGATTTATTAGATAATTCAGAATTATATCCTGTAAGCACTAAATTACCTATTGTATGCAATGTTTTTTCATGTACTTCTTCATATTTTTTTCCTAATTCTAGCTTCCATACTTGTGTTAATTTTTGTGGCATAATATGCTCTATTGTCAAATTATCAATTTCAATTTTTTCCTTTTCATTTCTATTTTCTATTTTCTCTAAAATATATTTTTTCAATTTTAAATTATACATATCTTTTTTTATAAAATGTTCTTTAAATAGAACATCTTTTGGAAAAGTTCCACTAGCCTCCTTGTTTAAAAGAATTCGTAATATACTATCACTAAAAGAATACTCTTTTTTTAAATTTTCTTCAATTTCTTTTGATAAGTTTGCAAATATTTTATTTAGTGCATTTGTCTGAATACTACAAATAACTCTTCTTATTATATAGCATTTTATAATTTCTAATACTTTAAGAACTTCCTCTTCATCTAACATGTTATTGTCAAATTTTGAAAGAAGATAAAAAAGAAAAGGAATCAAAACAGAAGTCTTTAATTGCTCTAAATCTTCTAATGATTTATTTATCTCTATATAAGGAGAGTTATATTTTTTTATCCACTGATAGTATTTAGCATATAAGTTTATATCTTCTAGTACCATATCAATTTCTCTACCTTTTTTAGATTCGGAAATACAAAAGTCTTTAAAATTCTCATATATATTATTTTTATTGGGGATTCCCATTGTTTTTAGTGTTAAATAATCTCTTATAAAATCTGTTATTTCAGAAAATATTACTTTTTTTTCTAATTTTTCCCAATAATTAGAAAAAAGGTATTCTTGTTTTTCTCGACTATGACCCATTAAGATATAATTTCTTATTAGGTCTGCTGCTGTTAAATTCAACCCTGTTGAATTTAGACTTTCAAATATTAATTGTGGATCTTCTTTATTATTATCAAGCATTATGTAAACCATAGTTAATTTTGTTATCAATTCAAGTATTTTTTCATCTGATAATCCACTTTCTTTTATTCTTTCTCTAAAATATTTGTAATTTTCACAAATTTTTGAACCTTTACTCTCTTCAATATCAAATTTTTCTGATGAAATTAATTCAGAAAAAATTTTTGAATCGTTGGAAACAGTTTTTAACTTTACTCTATTTTTTTCTTCTATTCTATTACCTTTATTGATTAAATAGGTCTCATTCAACTCAATTCTTAAGTCCTCATCAGAAGATTCATCATGAAGAGCCTTAATTAATAGAAGAATTGTAGTTATTCTTTGTTGACCATCAATGATAGAAAATTCTTTAATAGTAGGTCCCACTTGGATATCAACATAGACTATTGTTCCAATGAAGTGTCCATCTTTTTCCCTATACTCCATATTTAAAATATCATCAAATAGCTTTTTGCACTGTTCTTGTTTCCAATTATAGCTTCTTTGGTAAACCGGTATATTAAATATCCTTTTTGATGCACCTAAAAATTCTACTACTGGTATCATTTCTGCTTTCATCTAGTTTTCTCCCGATAAAAATTTATTAAATATATATAGTTTAATCATAAAATTAAATAATTTTTAATTTGCTAAAGTTCTACTCATTTTAATTTATTCCACAATCAAGTATACCATTTTTTTCTATTAGTGCAAGGAAAACCTTGCCTTTTTGCTGTGATATGCTAGATAGCTGACAAAGTATGTTAAAAAAAAAGGAGATTCTAATAAAATATTAGTTACCAAAACAAAATATTTTTATAGGAGTCCCCATTATAGCACAATAATACATTTGAATCAACCAAGGCATTAGAGGTAGCGCTAGCCCTTAAATTGCAAGTTTAATTGTCCCTAATTTTCAAAAAATTAATTCATTTAATATGCTGATTTTTAACATAATTTTTTTACTCTATTATTCATAAATAATTTTACTATTTAACAATGTCTAAACATGGAATTTTACCATATTATTTGCTATTTTATAATTAAATACTCCTCTTTGATAATTATTATAAATTGCAAGTTTAATTGTCCCAAATTTTCAAAAAAATTAATTCATTCAATATGCTAGTTTTTAACGTAATTTTTAATTCTAGTTATTATTGGATAATTTTACTGTAATATGGATTCATAAATTAGTTATACTTTACT
>JBOFOQ010000050.1:0-2623 GCA_051659505.1 Fusobacteriaceae bacterium | reverse complement strand
TCTGTACATAACAGGAACATATGTAAAATCCCCTCCTCCTTTGTTAAACAAATTTTACACAAGGCATTTTCAGTTATACCTATCTTATGCAGTTTTAATTCTGAGAAAATTATATTATGTCTAATACAAAAGTCCAAGTTTTCCATTTTTGCATCCATATACCATTTCCCCAAATTTTTCCATAGCATTCTCTTATCAAAATCATTGAAGACTTTTCCCCAAAATGTTAACCCTACAGGCTCTTTAAAAACTAAATTCCTAAAATACACATAAAATTCTTTCACCAAGCATTGATCGAAATAAACCTCTTCTCCTTTCCCTTTTATAAACACCTTCATTTTCTCCCCTTCATTTCCTTTATCTTCCTCAATTTTTTGTATCCATTGTTCAGGGATTGCTTCTTTCACCTGTTCATATTGGTTTTCTAAACTTCTCACATTTATATCCTCTTCAACCGCTTTCACCTCTTCTAAAATGGCATGAAATGGCAAAAAACCTTCTTTTACCTCATATAAGATATCTTTCACTCTCTTAAAACCAGCATTAATCCATTGTTTAAAGTGCAATTCTTTCCCTTTATATAAGACATTATCATTTAAAAACAATGGTTGATTTAAAATGTCTTCTCTCCTCTCTGGTTTTATACAAACATTTATTTTGAATTCACCCCATGCTTCCAAGACTTCTACATAAAACTCTGGGATTCTAGTCATCAAGTTTTGCTTTAGTTTCATCCATAGAATATCCAGTCCAATATTCAAATTTCCACATCTGTTTAAAAATATCTTCATAATCTCTTTCCATTGAGCCTGATGTTCCCCATTTAAAAACCTTCTCACTGTTTTAACTCTAAAGCTCTTTTTCTTTAATTCTGGATCTTGTAATCCCAATCCCCCTTCTTTCACATCCCCTATTATTGTTTCATATGCAATCTTTGATGGTTTAGAATCCCATATAAATTTCAAAACGGCTGCTTTTATCCTTTTACCAATGCACACCGGCATCGGTGTAACTCCTAACACATACCACATTTTTGCTAGCATTAAGGAATTCAGCACTAACACCTTTCCTTTTAATGTTAGTCCTCTCTGTTTCCAAAAGTTTAAAACTCTCTCCATTTTCCCTATCACTTCATCCCACATCAGATCCCTCATCACTCTTTCGTTTTTCCCAATTCTCACTCCTAACACCTTTACATTTTCTTCTTCTTTAAAAGGAAATACATTTTGAATATTCTCCCCCTCTCCTATTTGCATGTACACTGTTTTCAGTATATTAATTTTTGCCCCCGATCCTTTACAGTACCTTTCTAGTATTTCCATTGCTTTTTTAACACTTTTGACATCCTTCACTATTAAAGTTGTGTCATCCGCATATTGATATATTTTTTGTAAATCTCCGTTTTCTCCTAATTCGACTCCTCTAATTTCCTTTTCTCCCATTATTGCTAAACCCAGTGATTCTGCTACCATGCTATATAGCTGTGCAGACAAAGGACACCCTTGTCGTATTGACCTTGATACCCTAAAAACACCTGTTAAAAACCCATTACATTTTATTTGACTTTTTGCCCCTTTATATATAATCTTCAACCATTTTATAAAATTCTTCCCAAACTCAAACTTTTCTAGAATTGCAAACAGAAATTCATGTTCTACTCTGTCAAATGCTTTTTCTAAATCTACATTTATAATATATCCACTTTTTCTTTCTTCCAACATATAACTTACTACATCTCTTATACTACTGACTGTATCTGTAATATCTCTTCCTTTAATAGCATATGCCTGGTTTGTTTCAATTATGTTAGGTAAAATTTTCTTTAGTCTATTTGCTAAAATCTTTGATAACATTTTAAAGTCTGTGTTTAGCATTGTTATTGGTCTGTAATTTTTTAAATCATTCTTATCTCCTCTTTTCTTATATATTAATTTAATAACGCCAATCCCCATAAAATTACTTGTTTCTTCCCTTTTAAAAACCTCATCATACACTTCTTTTAAAATTGGTGCCAATACTTCCTTAAAATGTTTATAAAACTCATTTGGTATACCATCTCTTCCAGGACTCTTTCCATTATTCAATTGCATTATGGCACACTCTATTTCTTCTTTCTTTATCTCCTCATCACTTAGTTTCTTGTCTTCTAAATCCAATTTCTTCCTTATTTTCCCTATTAAAAAATATTTTTCTGTCCCTTCAATTCTCTCCTTACTGAATAACTTCTTATAGAATTCTGTTATTTCTTTTAAAATATGTTCTGTTTCTTTAACTATCTTACCATTTTCTCCTTTTATTTCTTTGATCATTCCTTCTCTCTGTCTACTTTTTTCCAAATTAAAGAAAAACTTTGTGCATTTTTCACCTTCTACTACATATTTTGCCTTACTTCTTAACATCTCTCCTCTAAATTTAATTTCTTCTATTTCTTTAAGCTTTTCTTCTAAGATAAAAATGTTTTGCCCATTTTCTCCTCCCTCAGTCCAGATATCTTTTAATTCTTTCCTTATTTCATTTTCTTTAAAATTCCTTGCCCTCTTCATCATTTTGCTCAAATCCTTTGCATATTCTCTGATTCTATATTTAGCATTATCCCACCATATTCTTTTGTCTTCTTTGTACA
>JBOFOQ010000049.1:0-43839 GCA_051659505.1 Fusobacteriaceae bacterium | reverse complement strand
ATCTGTCTGAATAAGTAAATTGTTTAAATTTTTTCTTTTTTATGATATCATTATCTATACTCATGATTAATCTCCTTTCGCTGACGTTTAATTTGCGTTTTTCCTCAGCATATTGATTTTATCATGAGTTTCTTTTTTTGACTAACCTTTTGGGACAATTCATTATACAACTTAGCATTTCTCAAAAGAACGAAGAACAAAAAAAGTCTATTGAGGTAGTCCGTTAACTACTTTAATAGACCAAAAACATTATAAATTTTATTCGTTTAATTAAATACTAACTAATCTCAAACTCATCTGGAATTGGAAGTTCAAATTTTAAATTATATTTTGGAATTTCTAAATAAAAAGAATGAAGCATCATTCTTTTTACTCTTTTTTTAGCACCATATTTATAATCTCCCATAATTGGATGCCCAATAGATGACAGTTGAACTCTTAATTGATGTGTTCTTCCACTATCTAGTTGTCCTACTAATAATGTCATACTTTTTAAAGTTTTTAGAACTTTAAAATGACTTATACTTTCTTTAGCTCCTTGCTCAAATTCTTTTAATTCTATTACTTTATCTTCAATTTTTTTTAAATATGTAACTTGAGTAAATTCTTTTTTATTAATTATCCCTTCAACTATAATATAATATCTTTTATCTATTTTATTCTCTCTTATTTCTTCTGATAATTCCCTAGCAGCAGGTAGTGTCTTTGCTCCTATCACCATTCCTGAAGTAGCTTTATCTATTCTATTTACAAAAGCAAAATCATCATTATCCAAGTATGTTTTTAACATTTCACTCAGTCCATAATCATGACCCGAACCTTTATGCATAACAAAATTAGCTTTTTTATTTATTATTATAATTTTCTCATTTTCAAATATTATTGAATTTTCCACTTCTTTTATTTCTTCTGAAGATAATTTTACTCTATTTTTATTTTTTTCTTCTTCACTATTTAAAGGCTCTCCTACAACTCTTGTTATACTCACTATATCTCCCAGAGCGAGCCTTGAGTTTTCCTTAGTTTTTTTCCCATTTACTCTTATATTGCCATTTTTTAATCCTTTAAATATTTCAGCTAATACTGTATTTGGAAGTGTTTTTTTTAAAAATCTATCTACTCTTACTCCATCATATTTTTCATCTATTATATACTCCAATTTTTCTCCTTGATTATATTAGTCAGTAATTTCTTCTATCTTATTTTTTTCTTTCCACCCTCTAGCTAAGTATACAAAAGGAGTATCGCAAGTTGCAACTATTATTTTTATTATATATGTACTAATAAAAATTTGAAAAAGTACATTCATAGGATAAATACCCCAAAATGCAATTAAAGTAAAAATTATATTATCAAAGAGCTGACTCACCATAGTACTAAAGTTATTTCTTATCCAGATATGTTTTTTTTCAGGAAACTTTTTTTTCCAAAATTGATATGCCCACACATCATGAAATTGTGAAAAAGCATAGGCTAAAAGCCCTGCTAAAGCTATTCTTGGCATAAAATCAAAAATTAATCTTATACTTTCAAAGTTTTTTAATCCTTCTTCAACACTACTTGGAATAAATAAAACTGCTATTTTCATGATTACAACCATAATAATAAGAGAAAAAATACCAAGTTTAACAGCCTGCTTAGCTTCTTTTTCTCCATAATTTTCAGAAAGTATATCTGTAACTAAAAATCCACCTGCATAAAGTATGTTTCCTAAAGTTGTCCCTATCCCAAACAAATCTACTAATAAAACAACTTGAATATTTGCTAAAATTGTAGAAATTGGAATCCAAATGTATAAACCTATTTTCCCAAATTTCTTATAAGCAAACATAATAGCACAAAAATTTACTAAAAGCATTAAAAACCATAATAATTCATTTCTCATTTTTCAACATCTCTCCCTTTTGTTTTTTATTATTGTTCAAATACACCAAAATCTTTATTAGTGATTAAAAAATCTACTTTTGAATCTTTAGAGAGATATTCATATTTTTCAATTATCCATCTTTCTAGTTCTGGATCGTTTTTTACAACTGTTCCGTTATCCACAAATATATTAATAGTTATATGACTAAAATATTTCAAACCTAATTTTATATCTCTTTCTATCATTTCTTTGCTTTGCCCCTTTGTACAAACTAAAAGGCAAACAGAATAAAGTTTCTCACGCAATTCTTTCCAATCTTTTTCTATTAGTGTAAAATTTTTATTATACACTTTTTTTCTAAATTCATTGTCAAATGTTTCTATCCCCATTTTAAATAACACTTCAACTTCTGGAAAAAAAACTTTTATTTCATTTATTCTATTTATATATCCATAATATATTTCAAATATTAAAGTTTTTATTTTTTTATTTTTTACCACTTCTCTTATTTTTTCCAGTGTAGATAAAGGTAATTCAAATACTGAACCTGAATTTATAACTTCTAAAACTCCAAATTCTCCTGTAATATTTTCTAAAATTCTAAAATTAGTACTCTCTAAAAGCTCCTCATCTAATGAATTATCTTCTATATAATTACAAAAAGAACACTTTCCATATTTGCAAGGGAATCCTTTAAGCAAAACAATTTCACGAAATTTCCCAACTTTTATTCTACTATATCTATTCTCCATTTCTTTCACCTCCTTATATTAGCTCCATTTGTTAGAACATAAAAAAAAGACAGAAAAACCCCTTCTGTCTTTGAAATTTTTTAAATAGCAAAAAATAATCAAAAATCCTAGTTTTAGAAAGATGGAAGGGCATCTTTTATTTTATTTTATTTTATTTATTGTTCTTTACTACTTATTTTACTTTGTTTTATAAAATACAAAAAGAGAGTTATGCCTAGCAAATCTGCACTTCCTCCTGGACTTACGCCGTCCTTAGAGTATTTTTCTTCTAGCCTTAAACATTTTACCAAAGAACAATCACTATCTAGCAATTCTTTTGCTTCTTTTTGAACTTTAAATAGATAATCAATTCCTTTTCTACTAACTATTGTTGAATCTTCCACTAATGACATTAGACATAGTAATGTTTTTGTCATAGCTCTATTTAATTCTTTTTCTTTCTTAAATTCTTTTTCTAGAATTGGAAGGGAATTTTTAAATACAATATTTAATCCTGACTTTGCAACACCTCTAACACCTAAAAAACCATGTTCTAAATATAATTTTTCCCCGTTAGTTAACTTAATTTTATTTTTAATCTTATAAGTTAGATTATCAAAATCATTAAGAATGTCTTTACACATATTTTTTATTACAATTTCTATATTTTCAAACTCTTTTTTTTCATATAGAGTTTTAGCAGTACTTGCAAGGGTTATTCCTAATAAAAATATCATTCCCTTATGAGTATTAACTCCTTTGGTGACCTTAAACATATCTTTTTCTGCTTCTATTCCTAATTTTCTAATTTGCTTAAATATTTTGTCTAAACTTAAGTATGAATAACCAATATAAGCCATTTTGGAAAACCATTTTTTTATAGCAAAAGAGCTATCTAAAAAATTAAAATAATCCATATCATTATGTGCACCCTTGGTCATAGGTGAAACTAGTCCAAAAGATGGATTGCAAGAAACTTCATATATACAAGCTTTTAAAGCCATATCTCCAATTTTTTCACTTACATCAGTTCTTTTTATCTCATTTAATAAATAATTTTCATAACTCTTGTAAATATAACTTTTTAATTCTTTTTCCTCGTGTTTCATCTCTCTTGTACAAATTACTGCATCTTCTGTACAAATATAACATTTTCTTTTTTTATAGTTCAAGATAGTTCTAGAAATAGAATTTCCCTCTATATCATACACATCAATATCCACAAATCTTCCTAAATCATGTTTTTCTTCTATTTCAACTGCAATTCTTTTAAGTTCTAATAAAGGAAAGTCACAAACAAATGAACTAATACTCCCTTCTAAGCTTGTATGTTTTTCATAAAACATTATTTTTTCATCTAAAATATTTTTAACTTCAGAAGTAATAATCTCCACTATTTTTTTAGAAGGATATTCAGATTTTGTTTTACCTGGATAATTAGCTCTTACAACTAAAAGTGGAATATTATATTTATTTAATAGATTCAATTGTTTTTCCACTCTTAGTTCTCTATCTAATAAAAAATCCTCTATCTTAAATCCCTCTAAATTTTCATCTTTCAACTTTTTCATCTCCAAAATCATTTTTTATTTTTTCTCTTATTTCTTTTCCTTGAGGGCTAATTAAAAATTCAAAAGTTGTTTCAGGAACTAATTTTTTTATTTTTTCTATTTCATCTAAAGCCAAAGCTCTTCTTACTTCTGTTGCTGATATAGCTTTATTATTATATTCTTTTCTCTTCACCTCTATAACTTTTACACCAAATTTTGGAAAAAGTTCTCTTATCGTTTCATTATATTTCAAAGTTATAGGGCAAAAAGGTTCTTCACCTATATAACGTTTTTTTATATTGAATTTAGGACAAATTATTTCTCCTGCTATTGTTACATCTAACTTAGTGTATTCAATTAAGCTGTCATCATCTTTTTTTAAAAAATAGTTAGGAAAAGTAACTTGAGATATAAGATATTGCGTCCCTTGTATAATTTTCACGTTTTCCATATTAGCACAACCTTTTTTCACTAAATTAAATCTCGTTTTAAAAGGGAAAATTGAACTATCCTCTTCTACTACAAACACTAAAACTTCTTCATTTTCTAAGGATGCCTTTTCTATTAAAAATTTATGTCCAAATGTAAAAGGATTACAATTCATAACTAACATTGCTCTTTCTTTTTTTTCTTCTAACTTATAGTCAATTTTTATTTTATTTAATATTTTCACTATATTTTCTGTTCCTATTTCTAGTAAGGATACTCTATCTGTATTCACTATTTTTTTGTAGCCCATACCTAAAAAAAGAGTTTCATTTTCTAGCTTTGTAAAAACAAAAGAACTTGTGAATTCCTCTTCAAACATTTTATTTGTTATCTCCGTTATAAGTTGTCCCGATATCCCTTGCCCTCTCACAGAGGAATCTATTGCAAAACATTTTAATATATTCTTTGTTTTAGAAGCCGTTCCAACTATTTTATCTTTTTCATCTCTCAATACAATGGTATAGTCACATGTTTTATCAAAATTTAAATCATTACTTTTTAAAAATAACTTTACTTCTTCCAATTCAAAATTATTCCTATAACTTATTTTTTCTAATATCATTTTATTTTAACCAGCCTACCTTAACACTTAGTTTATTTCTATAATTTCTTCCACTGTCTCTGGTGAAGTCTTCTCTTCTTCAATTGAATTTAAGCTAGTAGGAATTTTAGTTCCTTTTATTTTATTTCCTAATTCTTGAACATATCCTTTAAAAACTTTAGCCGACTCTTCTTTTACACTTTCTCTAGATATTACTAGTAAAACATATGACTTTACATTATCATCCCAAACACCTTTTACCTTTGCTGTTTTTAACTGTGATTCCACTGTATAATCAACTAAATCTGGTATAACTGGATTGAAAATTTTTCTGCTTTGACTATCCATCTCTAATGTGTAAGTTTTGAATAAAACTTTCGCTTCTTTTTTTATCTCTTCTCTTAATTTTTGTTCAGCATCTTTTACCGCTCTTGAATTAGCAAAAGTTAATCCGCTATCTCCTATATTTGAGGCTCCTATAGAATATATATCCATTTCATTATCGATTTTAGTTTGAGCTGCTTCTGAAACATTTTTAGGTATTGAGTTTGTTAAATTTGAAGTGAAATTTGTTGTTGCTGATGTTACACCTTGAAATGAAGTACAACCTATAAAATTTAAAAGTATAAAACCAGTAATAAAGAATTTTTTTGTTCTGTTCATAATAAACCTCCGTTAAATATTGTTTTATTTAATATGTAATCTTTGTGTGTTTTTCCTTTTTCTAATTTCCCAATTAATAAATACTCTGAAATATTATTCTCAACCTTCCATTTTATTTCTGATACCACATACTCATCTATTTCTAATAAAGTTCCACGATGCTTAAATTCAATTTTATCAATTAAAATAAAATCATATTCTTTTCTATTATAATACATATTTTCTTTTTTTTCAACCCTGATTAAATTTACAATACTACCGAATATTTTATAACATATTAGCATTGATAAATCACCTTGGCATAATACTGTAAATTTTTTTTCAAAATCTCTGCATGCTGAAATTATTTCTGTATAAATACCTCGTATTTTTTCTTTTTCTAATTTTTTTGATAAGTTAGAAAGTTTTTCAAAAATTTCTTCTTCTCTTTCAGGAACATATATCCTAGATATTTTTTTATGTTTTAACTCTCCTACTTTTTTAACAACCTCTATTCTTTTTTCTATTAATTTTAATATTTCTATGTCTATATTATTAATCTCCCCTCTTAACACATGAATATCTTTATCCAATTTTAACTCTCCTTTTATATATATTGTTTTTATTTTATTAATATTTTATCTCTATTTATTTTTTCTATTTATTTTTTCTATTTATTTTTTCATATTTAAGGTATAATAATATATTCATAATTCTTTATTACTACATGAGATTTTACCCTAAAAAGATTTTAAAAACAAATATTTTATTGAAAAAAATTAAAAAATCTTATAGAATTAGGTTATATATTTAAAAATCAAGGAGGTTTTTATGGGCTTTTTTTCATTAAAAAGAAAAAAATATGTTACATTAACGGTTAAAGATAAAGCCATAGAAGATAAATTAGAAGAGGAAATTTCAAATGAACAAGAACTTTTTATAGAAAATAAGAATTCTAACTTATGGATTAAATGTCCATCATGTAAGGAAATTCTTTATAAAGATGATTTAGATCAAAATTTAAAAAAATGTCCTCTCTGCGATCATTATTTTTATATGACTGCTTATGAGAGAATAAATTTACTAATTGATGAAGGAACATTTGAAGAATTTGATTCTAAACTAGTTCCGTGTAATCCTCTTTTATTTCCTGACTATAATGATAAATATCAGACTGCGGTGGATAAAACTGGACTTAATGAAGGAGTCATCTCAGGAGTTGGTAATTTAAATGGTATCAAAATTAGTCTTGCTGCTATGGACTTTAGCTTTATGGGTGGCAGTATGGGATCTGTTGTGGGAGAAAAACTTACTCGTGCAATTGAAAGAGCATCATCTTTAGAAATTCCATTAATTTTGGTTTCTACTTCTGGTGGTGCTAGAATGCATGAGGGAATTTTTTCTCTTATGCAAATGGCTAAAACTTCTGCAGCTATTGAAAGATTAAAAATAAAAGGAATACCATATATTTCTATTCCTGTTGATCCTACTACTGGAGGAGTTACCGCTTCTTTTGCCATGTTAGGTGATATTATTTTAACAGAACCAAAAGCTCTTATTGGTTTTGCAGGACCTAGAGTTATAGAAGAGACTATTAAACAACAACTTCCTGAAGGATTCCAAAGAAGTGAATTTCTTCAAGAACATGGAATGATAGATGTTATTACTAAAAGAGAAGAAATGAAAGAGGTTCTTTATAGACTCTTAAGTCGTACATCTTAAAGGAGGAAATTTATGAAATTTGAAGATTCTATTCTTGAAATTGAGAAAAAAATAAAAGAATTATCTATATTTTCAAAAGAAAAAAAAATAGATTTAGATTCAGAAATTCAAAGAATGATATCAACCCGTGACGAAAAACTAAAAGAAATATACTCTCAGCTTACTTCTTGGGACAAAATTTTTGTCGCTAGGCATCCAGAAAGACCATATACTTTAGATTATATTCATGAATTTGATGAAGACTTTGTTGAACTTCACGGTGATCGCCTTTTCAGAGATGATCCTGCTATAGTAGGTGGTTTATGTAAAATAGAAGGCAAAAGTTTTATGATTATAGGTCACCAAAAAGGTAGAACTACAGAGGAAAAGCTCCATAGAAATTTTGGAATGGCAAATCCTGAAGGTTATAGAAAAACCTTAAGACTACTTAAAATGGCTGAGAAATTTAAAATTCCTGTTCTTATGCTAATAGATACTCCTGGAGCTTTTCCCGGAATAGAAGCAGAGCAAAATGGTCAAGGTGAAGCAATTGCTAGAAATCTTATGGAGATGACAACTATAAAAACTCCTATGATTTCTGTAGTTATTGGAGAAGGTGGTAGTGGAGGTGCTTTAGGACTTGGAGTAGCAGATAAAATATTTATGCTAGAGCACACTGTATATTCTATTATTTCACCTGAAGGATGTGCCGCTATTCTATACAAGGACTCTAGTAGAGTTGTTGAAGCTGCTGAAAATTTAAAAATTTCTGCTCAAAATCTTTTAGAATTAAAAATTATTGATGGAATAATTCCAGAACCTTTAGGTGGTGCCCATAGAAATTATAAATGCTCATCTGATAATCTAAAATTGGTTATTTTAGAAGCAATTTCTCAACTTGAAAAATTAGATATGGAAACTTTACTGGAAAATAGATACAATAAGTTCAGACAAATAGGTGAATTTAAGGAGGTTTAACAATAATGAAAAAAATTGCTATATTAACTAGTGGAGGAGATGCTCCAGGAATGAACGCTGCTATTAGAGCTGCAGCAAAATATGCTATGAGCCTTGGCATAACTGTTTACGGTATAAAAAGAGGTTACTTAGGTATGCTAAATGATGAAATATTTTTACTGGATTCATTTTATGTATCTGGAATAATTGATAGAGGTGGTACAAAACTTCTTACTGCTAGATGTTTAGAGTTTTTAGAGCCTAAATTTAGAGCTATTGCTGCTGAAAATTTAAAAAGAAGAGGTATTGAGGGAGTTGTAGTAATAGGAGGCGACGGTTCATATAGAGGTGCTGATCTTTTATCCAAAGAACACGGAATTCAGGTTGTAGGTATTCCTGGAACTATAGATAATGACATTATTGGAACTGACTATACTCTTGGTTTTGATACTTGTCTGAACACTATTCTAGATGCTATTTCTAAAATTAGAGATACTGCTACTTCTCATGAAAGAACAATTTTAGTAGAAGTTATGGGTAGACATGCTGGGGATCTTGCTCTTTATTCTTGCCTTGCTGGAGGAGGAGATGGACTTTTAATCCCTGAAATGGATAACCCTATTGAAATGCTTGCTTTACAAATTAAGGAAAGAAGAAAAACTGGTAAACTTCATGACATAGTACTTGTTGCTGAAGGTGTTGGAAATGTTACTCAATTAGAAGAACAATTAAAAGGAAAAGTTAATTCAGAAGTTAGAAGTGTTGTTCTTGGTCATACTCAAAGAGGTGGATGTCCATCTGGATTTGACAGAATTTTAGCCACTAAAATGGGAGTTAAAGCTATTCAAGTTCTTGAAGCTGGGGAAGGCGGAGTAATGGTAGGAATTGAAGGTAATAAAATAATAACTCACCCTATCTCTTATGCATGGGAAGGACAAAGATACACAACTATTCATGAAGACTTTGATATAGCTAAAATTCTTGCACGATAATCAATAAAAATAAAAATTATAATTTTTGGAGGAGAAAAAATGGATAAAGTATTGGAATTTGTAAGACAGGAAAGAAGAAAAAATAAAATTAAAAGAGAAATTGAAGATAACGATAAAAAAATTAGGGATAACAGAAAAAGAGTTGACTTATTAACTAATTTAAAAGAATATATTAAACCTGATATGAACTATGAGGATATTATCGATATAATCGTAACAATGAAAGGGGATTATGAGGATAGAGTTGATGACTATATCATAAAAAATGCTGAACTTGGAAAAGAAAGAAGAGACGTAAAAAAATCTATTAGAGAATATACAAAATCTTTAAAATCTATTAAGGTTGATTAATGGCTACTGAGTCTTTAGAGAAAATAATTGATGAGTTCAATCGCTTGCCTGGTATTGGAAAAAAAAGTGCAACTCGTATTGCATTTCATATTTTAAACCTTTCCAATGAAGAGGTTAAAAGATTTGCAATTTCTCTTATGGAAGCTAAAAAAAATATCAAAAAATGTGATATTTGTGGTGATTTAAGTGAACATGAAGTTTGTGATATTTGTGGAAATCTCTCTAGGGATAATGAAATTCTCTGTATTGTTGAAGATTCTCGTGATATTATATCTTTTGAACGAACTGGAAAATACCACGGAAAATATCATGTTCTAGGTGGGAAAATTGCTCCTCTAAAAGGGATTACCCCTGATAAACTTAATTTAGAATCTCTTTTAAAGAGAATAGCTAGTAGCCCTATAAAAGAAGTTATAATTGCTATTAATCCAGATTTAGAAGGAGAAACAACTTCCCTTTACTTAACTAAATTACTTAAACACTTTGATATTAAAATTACACGTATAGCTAGCGGGATACCTATGGGTGGGAATATCGAGTATGCAGATTCTGCGACTATCTCTCGTGCTCTTGAAGGGCGACAAGAAATTTAAAAACTTATAAGCAATAAAAAGCATTTAGTTCTGCTAAATGCTTTTTATTGCTTATTCATTAGGAGATGACATTTATGAAAAAAATATTTTTATTTTCTTTTTTATTATTTGGGTTATTTTCTGCCTGTGAAAATAAAAAACCTGAACAACTTATAGAGAATATTGTTGTACAAGATATTAATGAAGCTACCACTGATACTCCTATTCAAGTACAAGAAGAAATTAGCAAATATCACTTTACTAAAATTTATAATCTTAAAGTTTTAGATAAGGTTGAAAAAGGTACTAGTATAGATTCTTTAAACATAAATACTAAAGTTAAAATTTTAGAGGAAATTTCAGTAGGAGAAAAGACTCCTACTCTCTACTCTAAAATTCAATATAAAAAAAATAATAAAACTTCTGAAGGATGGGTCCTTAATTCTTCTTTAACAGACAATATAAAAAATAATCTTCCCAGCAGTTGGGGTTCTCTTGATTTTTCACCACAACTTAAAAAGAATTATAAAAGTAACCCACAAATTGTCGTTAAAGGTATTTTTGTTACGGGAAACTCTATATCTAGTACAAAATCTTTAGACAGACTTATCGAACTTACTAAAAAAAGTGAAATTAATACTTTCGTTATAGATGTAAAAGATGACGATGGTCATCTTTTATGGGAGATGCCAGATATTTCAGATAAATATAATTTAAAATTTGATAAAAAGAATAAAATTAGAGATATTGAATCTCTTATGAAAAAATTAAAGGAAAATAATATCTATACTATTGCACGAATTGTTTCTTTTAAAGATCCTATCTATGCAAAATCTAAACCAGATAGAACTATTTTAGATAAACGTTCTAACAAACCTTTTACTAATGCTGATGGATTAGTTTGGGTTTCAGCTCATGACAGAGAACTTTGGAACTATAATATAGATGTTTCTAAAGAAGCTGCTAAAGTTGGTTTCAATGAAATTCAATTTGACTATGTAAGATTTCCTGCTTCTAATGGTGGTAAATTAGATAAACACCTAAATTATAGAAATCCAGAAGGGGAATCTAAACCTGAAGCTATTCAAAAGTATTTAAAATTAGCTCATAAAGAATTAGCTCCTCTTGAAGTCTATATTGGAGCAGATGTATATGGTCAAGTTGGCTCGTCTCCCAATGATATGGACCTTGGTCAGCACTGGGAATCTATTTCAAATGTTGTAGATTATATTTCACCAATGGTTTATCCTAGTCATTATGGAAAAGGTGTTTATGGAATTAGTGTTCCTGATGCTCAGCCTTACAAAACAGTTTATGGCTCTACTCGAGATTCTCTTAATAGAAATTATAATATTGAAACTCCTGCTCTTATTAGAACTTGGCTTCAAGATTTTTCTGCTCCTTGGGTAAAAGGACATATTAAATATGGTGTTAAAGAAGTTAATGAACAAATCAGAGCTCTTAATAGCCTTGGAATTCATGATTATATTCTTTGGAATGCTAGTAATCGATATAGTTTTGAAAAAAAAGAAAAGAAATAAATTTATATACTAGATATATATAATAAAAAAGTGTTCAAAAAAAGTATTTTATATGTTATAATAATGAATAATCATTTTTTGGAGTTGATACATTTGGATGGAATTATCTGTGTTAATAAGCCCAAAGGAATAACCTCTTTTGATGTTATTCGAAAATTGAGGAAAATTCTTAAAGAAAAAAGAATTGGACACACTGGTACATTAGATCCTCTTGCAACTGGTGTTTTAGTTATTTGTGTCGGACGTGCTACTAAACTAGTTCAGGATATAGAAGGCTATGAAAAAAGATATCTCGCTAGTTTTGAACTTGGTTTTAAAACTGATACTTATGATTTAGAGGGAAAAGTTTTAGAAACATCAGATTTTAAAAAGCCTGATACACACACTTTAAATTCAATTCTTTTGAAATTTAAAGGAGATATAGAACAAATCCCACCAATGTACTCAGCTATAAAAGTAGATGGAAAAAAACTCTATGATTTAGCTCGTGAAGGGATAATAATTGATAGAAAAGCAAGACCTGTTACAATTAAAGAACTCAATCTTCTTGAATATGACGGAACAAAAGGTTGTTTAGATTGTTTAGTTTCAAAAGGAACATATATTCGTTCTCTTATTTTTGATTTAGGAGAAGAACTTAAAACTTTTGCTACTATGACTGGACTTGTTAGAACTCAAGTTGGAAATACCTATCTTGAAAAATGCTATACCTTAGAAGCAATTAGTGATTTAGCTTTAAATGAAGATTTCTCTTTTATGAGTTCTGTTGAGGATTTTTTTAAATTTCCTAAGCTTGACTTAACAGGGGAAAATAATCTTAAATACTATACAAACGGAAATAGCTTTTCTTTTGATTGCCCTACAGGACACTACTCTATTTACTATGAAAATAGTTTTATTGGTTTAGGTCATGTTGAAAGAAAAAGATTAAAAGCTTATAAATTTTATTAATAAATATTTACTATATAGCCCATTTATTAAAAATAAAAAACAATTAAAAGGAAGTGCTTATGAAAATTAAAAACGTAGCTATAATTGCCCACGTTGACCATGGAAAAACTACACTAGTTGATGGTCTTTTAAGACAGTCAGGGGTTTTTAGTGCCCACGAACTTGACGGTGTAAATGAAAGAGTAATGGATTCTAATGATATTGAAAGAGAAAGAGGAATCACTATCTTTGCTAAAAATGCCTCTGTTCATTACAAAGATTATAAAATTAATATTGTTGATACTCCTGGCCATGCAGATTTTGGTGGAGAAGTACAAAGAATCATGAAAATGGTTGACTCAGTTATACTTGTCGTAGACTCATTTGAAGGAACAATGCCACAAACTAAATATGTTCTAAAGAAAGCTTTAGAGCAAGGACATAGACCTATAGTTGTAGTGAATAAAATAGATAGACCTGGGGCTAGACCTGAAGAAGTTCTATACATGGTTTATGATTTATTCTTAGAACTTGATGCAAATGAGCACCAATTAGAATTCCCAGTTGTATATGCATCTGGAAAAGATGGTTACGCTAAAATAGAACTTACTGATAAAAGTGATAATATGATGCCTCTACTTGAGACTATTATCAATCATGTTCCAGATCCTGAAGGAACTCCTGATGCTCCACTTCAATTTTTAATAGCAAACATTGAATACGATAACTATGTTGGTAAAATAGGTGTTGGAAGAGTATATAATGGTACAATCAAAAAAAATCAAGATATTATGCTTATAAAAAGAGATGGAAAACAAGTTAAAGGTAAAATCTCTATGATATATGGATATGAAGGTCTAAAAAAAGTTGAAGTTTTAGAGGCTGTAGCTGGAGATATAATATCAATAGCAGGATTACCAGTTATTGATATTGGAGAAACTGTAGCTGATATTAATAATCCTATAGCTTTACCTCTTATTGATATAGATGAGCCTACTCTTGCTATGACATTTATGGTTAATGATTCTCCATTTGCAGGTAAAGATGGAAAATTCATAACTTCAAGAAATATTTGGGATAGATTACAAAAAGAATTACAAGGTAATGTGAGTATGAGAGTAGAAGCTACAGAATCTGCTGATTCATTTACTGTTAAGGGAAGAGGAGAACTTCAACTTTCTATATTACTAGAAAATATGAGAAGAGAAGGATTTGAAATTGCTGTTTCAAGACCTAGAGTACTATTTAAAAAAATAGATGGTGAAACTTTTGAGCCTATCGAATTAGCTGTTGTTGACGTTGATGATAACTTTACTGGTATTGTTATTGAAAAAATGGGTAAGAGAAAAGGAGAGTTAGTAACTATGACTCCAGGTACTGATGGATATACTCGTTTAGAATTTAAAATACCTGCAAGAGGACTAATTGGTTATAGAAGTGAATTCTTAACTGATACTAAAGGTTCTGGTATCTTGAATCACTCTTTCTATGATTTTGAAATCTACAAAGGTGATATTCCTGCTAGAGGAAAAGGTGTTCTTATCTCTCTTGAAGCTGGTAAAACAATAGCTTATGCTCTTGGAAACTTACAAGATAGAGGAATTATGTTCCATGAGTCTGGTGTTGAAGTTTATGAAGGTATGATAATAGGTGAACATAATAGAGAAAATGATCTTGTTGTTAATGTTTGTAAAATGAAAAAACTTACAAATATGAGAGCTTCAGGAAGTGATGATGCTATTAAACTTGCTACTCCTAAAAAAATGACTTTAGAGCAAGCTCTTGAGTACATTGCTGATGATGAATTAGTAGAAATCACTCCTAACTTTATTAGAGTTAGAAAAAGAATTTTAAGTGAAAATGGTAGAAAGAAAACTGAAAAAAAGGGGTAATATAATTGAAGAAGAGTTTAGTATTTGTTATTTTAATATCTCTCCTACTTTTTGTAGGTTGTAGTAATACAGAAAAAATTGTGATCTCTGAACAATCTGTTTACAATGCTATTTTAGTTGATGATACTGCTGCTCTTTCCCTTGCTTTAAATTTGGGTTTTTCTGTTGATTATAAAAATAAAGAAGATATCTCTCTTTTAAACTATGCTATTAATAGAAATTCAACAAAATCAATATCTATTCTTTCTAAAAGAGTTGTAGATATCGATCGAGATAAACTTATTTTTAAAGTAAAAAGTTTTAACTCTTTAAAATCACTTGTTGAAAATGGTGCTAATATAAATATAAAAAATGAAGAAGGGGAATCTCTTCTTTCATTTTTTGTTAAAAAAGAATCTATAATTTACGTTAAATATTTACTAGATAACTCTGTGGACTTAGATGTTATTGATTCCAATGGTTATACACCTATATTTTGGGCTATTCATTCTAATAATGTAGAAATACTTTCTCTGCTTATTAAATATGGAGGAAATCCTGTTACTCTAGATACTAAAGGAAACTATCCTCTTTACTATACTAAAAATAAAGATAGTCTTAAAATACTTTTAAATTTTAATTATGATTTAGATAAAAAAAATAAAAATGGTGAAAATATATTTGGTGAAATTTATTTTAGTGCTATAGCTAACGGACAATTTGAAATTATTGATATTCTTATAAATAAAGGTATTGATTTAAATTACAAATCCTATGGAGATACTGCACTTTCCATTGCAAAAAAGAGTGGAAATCAAGAAATGATAAATTATATAATAAAAAAAACTCAGAAGTAGATTTTACTTTTGAGTTTTTTATATATATTATTTTTGAAATATAAAGGGGTTCTAATTATACTACACTAACAGAGACTTTCTAATTTTTACAACCACTTTCTTTACTTTCATCTTTTCATTATTTTTACAACATGGTCTATGAGGTTCTTCTGTGAAAAACACTGCAAAAACTCCAGGGATTAAAACAAGCTCTGACTCTGATTCTAATTTATCATAAACAAGTAAATCTTTAGTTTCATTATATTCTGTTTTTAAAATATTGTTAGGTGAAAATACACCATAACCTATTTTTTCCTCTCCTTTTACTACAAATTGAATATCTACATATTCTTTGTGTGCTTCTATTATTCTTTCACTTTTGTCATAAGATTCATACTCAGAAAGCATGAAAAAAATATCTTTTCCTTTTATTTCATATTTTCCAACTTCCATTTCATTAAATTTAATTGTTTTTAAATGCTCAATTGTCTCTTTTAATACCTTAGGGTATTTTATTGTGTTTAGTGGTGCTAAAAATGAGTCAAAAATCATATTTCTCTCTCCTTTAATATTTTATTTTAAATCACAAATGTCTTTTATTACCTCACTTGCAATTATTAACCCTGCCACTGATGGAACAAAAGATATGCTACCTACATTATAGCCTTTTTCTCTATTTTTTTCTAGATTTTCTGGTTTTCTAGGTATTTCTTCTGAATACACTACTTTAACTTTATTTATTCTTCTAGCTCTTAACTCTTTTCTCATTATACGAGCTAAGGGACATACAGAAGTTTTACTTATATCTGAAACCTTTAGCATCATTGGATTTATTTTATTACCTGTTCCCATTGATGAGATAATAGGAATATTTCTTTTTTTAGCTTCTTCTATAAGTCTTATTTTATGAGTTACAAGGTCTATAGCATCAATAATATATGTATAGCTATTCCCATCATTAAAGAAAATATTTACACTTTCATCTGAAAATTTCTCATTAAAAATATTAACCTTTATATCTTTATTAATAAGTAAAGCTCTTTCTTTAATTGCCTGAACTTTACTCATTCCTACTGTTGAAGTTGTAGCTATTATTTGTCTATTTAAATTTGTTATATCTATAGTATCAAAATCAACAACTGAAAGTTCTCCTATTCCTCCACGAACAAGTCCTTCAATTGCAAATCCCCCAACGCCCCCTGCTCCAAATATTATTACATGGGATTTTTTTAATTTTTCTAAATTTTCTCTACCTAAAAGAAGCTCTGTTCTCTGAAATATCATTATTTTTCAACCTTCTCTAACTAATTATTTTGTAAAATTAAATATATCATTTCCAGTTATATATATTATAACTGCAAATAAAACTATCATTCCTGCAGTATGAATTCTCTCTTCTATCTTTTTATTTACTTTTATTTTAAACATTTCTAAAATAACAAAAATTATTCTACCACCATCAAGTGCAGGAAATGGCAAAAGATTAAAAATACCTATATTCACTGAAAGCATTGTTGTTAACCATAAAAGAAGAGAAACTCCTCCTTTACTTGCCTCACCTACAACTTTTATTATTCCCAGTGGTCCACTTATTTCTTCACTGTTAACTTTTCCTGTTATAAGCATTTTAAATCCACCTAAAGTTTCTGAAAATATATTTATAAAAGCAGTACTAGAAGCTTTTATTCCACTTATAAAAGAGAATTTTTCCATTGTAAAACTTGGAATTATTCCCAAATAATATTTTTTTTCACTTTTAGAATACATTAAAGGGACCTGTATCTCCTTTTTCTCATCATTTCTTAATAATTCTATATTAACATATTTTTCTTCCATAGCACTAGTATTATCTTCTTGTTTTGTATAAGTTTCTAAAGCCTTAGAAATATCATTCCAATATAATATATCGGAATCATTAATTTTAATTATTTTGTCATCAATCATTAAAAGGTTATTTGCTAAACTTTCTTTATTTATATTCCCTATAATCGCTTCTTTTTTTTGAACTGGTTTCCCATTTATCATAAGTAAAGAAAATATTATTAAAAACGCTAATAAAAAATTCATAAATACACCTGCAAATAATACTATAAATCTCTGATAAGCAGGTTTTGTATTAAATCCATCTTCCACAGTACTATCAACTTCCATCCCATCAATACTAACAAAACCACCTATTGGAATAGCTCTAAAGGAATAAGTTGTTAAATTTCCTTCGTATGAATATACTGTTGGTCCCATTCCTATTGCAAATTCTTTTACTGGCATTTTGAAGAATTTTGCAGATAAAAAATGTCCTAGCTCATGTATTAAAACTATTACTCCTAAAACTAGTAAAGCTATTAAAATTTCCATTTTTACTCCTCTCGTCAATTAAACTAATTCTTTTATAAGAGATAAAATCTCTTCACTTATTTCATCTATTGTTTTTATTTTCTCTCCATTTACGCATAATATTTCTTGCCAACCTTGTCTTTTTGCTATTTCACAAGCATTTTTATGAGATTTTTTCAAATAAAGTAAATCTTGTTCATGTATATCTTTTTTATTTTCCCCTGTTATCTTATTTTTTCTTGTTAACATTAGTTTTTCAGCAAACTCTGTTGGCATATTTAGAAAAATAACCATATCGGGCTTAGGTATCGCTATTTTATTATACTCTAAATCTTCTAACCAATTTAAATATTTAATCTTTTCATTTTTATCCTCTATTTTAGAAGCCTGATGCACCATATTTGAAGTTGTATAACGATCTGTGACTATTACTCCACCCTCATCATAAAACTTCCCCCAGTCCTGTTTAAAAGAAGCATATCTATCTATAGCATACATCATAGATATTGGATATGGATTTATCTTTCCAGGGTCTGTTCCAAACTCTCCAGCTAAATACATTTTTACAGGTTCGCAAGCAGGACTTTTATAATTTGGAAAAGAAATTTTCTTTACGTTTATTCCTAGAAGTTTTAAATTTTTTTCTAATATCTCACTTTGTGTTTCTTTTCCACTAGAGTCAGTTCCTTCTATTACTATTATTTTTCCCATTTTTTTTACCTCATCAAGTTAATTATTTAGTCTAATTATATTTATTTTGAATATACTCTCTTGTTTCTCTATCAGATTCTTTTATTATTTCAATAGAAGTCACTTCTAAAGGAATATGTCTATCCATACTTTCTATTATTATATCATAAATTTCTAAAAATTTTATTTTTCCTTTTAAAAATAGCTCTACTGCCACTTCATTTGCTGCATTTAGAACTGAAGGCATAGTTCCACCGATTTTCCCTGCTTTAAAGGCTAATTCTATCCCTTTAAATGTTTCTGTATCTGGCTTTTCAAAAGTTAAAGTTGAAACTTTTAAAAAATCTAATTTCTCCATTATTTGATTTTCTTTTCTTGAAGGATAAGTAAAAGCATATTGAATAGGAAGTTTCATATCTGGAACTCCAAGTTGTGCTATTACACTACTATCTTTAAACTCAACCATAGAGTGAATTATACTTTGAGGGTGAACTAGAACTTCTATATCATCATAACTTACCCCAAACAGTTGATGTGCCTCTATTATCTCTAAACCTTTATTTACTAAAGTTGAAGAATCTATTGTAATTTTTTTTCCCATGGACCAGTTAGGGTGTTTTAATGCCTCGTTAACTGTTACATTTTTCAGTTCTTCCCTTGTTTTCCCTCTAAAAGTTCCACCACTAGCTGTTATTATTAATTTTGAGACTTCATTTTTTTTTCCACCTAATAAAGATTGAAATATAGCAGAATGCTCACTATCTACTGGTATTATCTCTGCTTTTGGGTATTTTTTTAGCAAAATATTTATATAGTCCCCTGCTGCAACCATTGTTTCTTTATTAGCTAGAGCTATACGTTTTTCTTTTTTTATTCCCTCTATAGTAGCATCAATTCCTATAGCACCACTTACTGCTGTTAATAAAATATCACTTTCATCTAATCCACCAATAATCTTTAATCCCTCTTCCCCTAAAAATACTTTTATGTCAGGAAATTTATTTTTTATTTTATCTACACCTATTTTTGTTCCTACAGAAACATATTTAGGTTTAAATTCTTCTATTTGTTTCATAAGTAATTCATAGTTTTGATGCCCTGTTAAGGCTATTACCTGAAACTCCTTTGAGTTTCTTATTACTTCTAATGCATTTATTCCTATACTACCTGTTGAACCTAAAATAGATATTTTCTTCATAACTTTCTCCCATTTATTTTATAGTGAAAAAAGCAGCCCTGTTAAGCTGCTAATTTCAATTAATATAACATTAAATATTTCAAACTATAATAAGCAACTGGAAGAACAAAAATTAAACTATCAAAACGATCTAAAATTCCACCATGATTTCCTAATATTCGTCCTGAATCTTTTATTTTAAACTCTCTTTTAAACATTGATTCTGAGAGGTCTCCAATTTGGATAAAAAAGCTTATTAAAACTCCCATAAAAATAAGCTTTAATAGAATAAATTCACCAATAAATAGATTAAAGTATCTATTTATTAAAATAAGTGTTATCACAGTGAAAAAAGTTCCGCCTATTGCACCTTCAATAGATTTTTTAGGACTTATTTCACTAAAACCTCTTTTGAATATTTTTCTCCCAAATTTTATTCCTGTAAAATATGCAAAGATATCGCATACCCAAACTAAAATTTGTAAAATTAAAAGAATTTTTCCACCTTGAGGTAAAGTTCCAATTAGTAGCATATAAGATAAAAAACAAGCTACATAAATTATCCCTATTAAAGTTATACTTATTTCAGTACTTGTATTTTCTACTTGATTTTTTAAAACTCTATATCCCATTAAAACAATCATTAAAATTATTAAAACATCTGCTTTTTCCATGCTTATATATGAATTAATTTTCAAATATGTCATATTTGGTATTAAAAGCCCTGTGCATATACCTATATATTTATATACTTTCTTTCCAGAGTTTTCTACCATAGTAAAAAATTCGTATAGCCCAACTCCCACTATTAAATTTACAAATATTAGAAGTGGTATTCCACTATAATAGTAAATATACCCCAGTAATGGTATCCCAAAAATTGAAATTAATACTCTATTAAACATTAATACCTCCAAACCTACGTTCTCTTTTATTGAAACTTATTATTGCATCTTCAAAATCTTTTTCTTTAAAATCTGGCCATAATTTATCCGTGACATATATCTCTGAATAAGCTATTTGCCATAGCAAAAAATTTGAAATTCTTATTTCTCCACTAGTTCTAATTAAAAGTTCAGGGTCTGGGATATTATTATAAAGATATTTTTCAAATGTTTTTTCATCTATATTTTTTTTACCTGATACTATTATTTTATTTACTGCATCTATTATTTCTGAACGACCTCCATAGTTAAATGCGATATTTAGTGTTATTCCTGTATTCAGTTTTGTTTTTTCTGATAACTCTTCTATGGCTTTTAATAAATCTTCTGAAATATTTTCTTTTCTTCCTGAAACTAGAAATTTAACATTATTTTCTTGAAATGTTTTTTCTTCTTTTTTTATATAAGTTTTAAATAAACTCATTAAAGTTTCCACTTCATCTTTAGCCCTTTTCCAATTTTCAGTTGAAAAAGCATAAACTGTAAGATATTTAACTCCTAATTTTTGTGCATGAATCAATACTCTTTTTAAATTCTTTGCTCCTTCACTATGACCTAATGTTCTAGGTAAAAACCTTTGTTTTGCCCATCTTCCATTACCGTCCATTATTATAGCTATATGTTGTGGAATTTTTTTTTCTTTCAAATTTCTCCTCCCAAACTTTTAGCTTATCAAATTTTTATATGTACCTCACCTATATTTAGTTTTCTTATTCCTTTTAATGTAGATATTTCCAAAGTACCATCTTCGCTTATGTCCCCAGCTCGTCCTTCTATCTCTTCATTAACTCCAAAAACTTCAATATTTTTATTTTTTAAAAAGTTATATTTATTTATCTCTTCTAAAATTTTTTCCCAACCACCATTTAAGTATGCCTTATATTGTTTTTTTATCTCTATAACAATGGAAAATATAACACTTTCTATATCTAATTCTTTTCCTAATTCATTAAAAATAGACGTTGCTTTTTTAGATACTTCTCTAAACTCTCTATTATTAATATTAACTCCAATTCCTATAATAAAAAAATTGCTATACCTTTCCATTAAAATTCCACTTATTTTTTTATTGTTTAAGTATATATCGTTAGTCCATTTAAATTTAAAATCTAGTCCCTCATTAAATAGAAGTTCAGGATGATTTTTAAGTGCTTTTAAAACTGAAAATCCCATAACTAATGGTAATTTTAAGATTTTTTCAAGATCTAAATTTTCACTATTTTCTATTATAAAAGTAAAAAGTCCAGCTCCTAATTCAGATTCCCAAAGATTTCCCCTCCTACCTCTTCCAGAGCTTTGTTGTTTTGCTATTATCAAATCATGATTTTCAATAGTTTCCATCTCTTTTGCATAGGTATTTGTTGAATTTATTTCATCCAATCTAAAAATTCTCATATTTTTATCTAATCTCCATATCCATCTGGATGAGTACTATGCCATTTCCAAGCTGTCTCAATTATTTTTTCTATTGTGTTATATTTAGGTTTCCAATTTAACTCTTTCATAGCTTTTTCAGAACTAGCTATAAGAACTGCTGGGTCCCCAGCTCTTCTAGGAGATATTTCAGCTGGAATAGGATGTTTGGTTACTTTTCTCACACTTTCTATAACTTCTTTAACTGAAAAACCTTCTCCATTTCCTAAGTTATAAACTGTACTTGTTCCTCCATTTTCTAATCTTTCCAACGCTTTTATATGAGCATCAGCAAGGTCCATTACATGTATATAATCTCTAATACAAGTTCCGTCTTCAGTTGGATAATCATCACCGTATATTGATATTTTCTCTCTTTTTCCCAGAGCAACTTGCAATATAATAGGGATTAAATGTGTTTCCACTGCATGGTCTTCGCCTATTTCTCCCGTTTCATATGCCCCTGCTACATTAAAATATCTAAGTGCTGTATATTTTATTCCATAAGCTTCATCTGACCATTTCAACATTTTTTCCACAGCAAGTTTTGTCTCTCCATATGGATTTGTTGGAAGTGTTCTATCTGTTTCTAATATTGGTACATTTTCTGGCTCTCCATATGTTGCTGCTGTAGATGAAAATACAATTTTTGAAATATTATTTTCTTTCATATGTCTTAATAGTGAGATAGCTCCTGAAACATTATTTTCATAATACTTAAGAGGTTCTAGACAACTTTCACCAACTAGTGAGTCTGCAGCAAAATGTATAACTCCTTCTATTGAGTTATTTTTAAACACACTTTCCATAAAATTATTATCTCTTAAGTCTCCTAATAGCAATTTCGCTCTTGGATCTATCGCATCTACATGCCCTACTTGAAGATTATCTAATACAATAACCTCTCTCCCTTTTTCTAATAGTAATTTTGTTACATGACTTCCTATATATCCTGCTCCACCACAAACTAATATCGCCATATTTTCCTCCTAAAATTCTTATATTTTATGTACTACTCCAACTCCATATACAGGACCTGAATGTGTTCCGATTGTAACCCCTATTTTATATGTATCTCTTATCTCAACTTTTTTTATTGTTTTTAGTGACTCTCTAAGTTTAAGAGAATTTTCATATTCTACTTCTTTTCCGCCCCAACCATTATTAGCAATAACAGGTCCTTTCTCTGCTTCTAATTCCACTAACTTTGTAATGAAATTTAATGCTCCTTTTTCTCCAAAGGCTTTTCCCGCCACAGTAACTTCTCCATCTTCAAGTTTAAGAATTGGTTTTAAATTTAGTAGTCCTCCTACAATTCCAGAGACTTTTCCTAGTCTTCCACCTTTAACTAAATATTTCAAATCATTTACTACAAAGAAAACTTTATTTTGTTCTTGTATATTTTCTAACCAAGTTAATATTTCTTCACAAGTTTTATTTTCTTTTGCCATTTTAGCAGCTTCTGCTACTACATAACCTAGGCCAAATGTAACTGATTTTGAGTCTACAACTATTATATCTTTTTCCCTTCCTGTTATCATTCCTCTAGCCACTCTTGCTGCTTGTTGAGTTCCACTTAGTTTTCCTGATATGTGTATAGAGATTATTTTTTTATACCCTTTTTCTATTAATTTTTCATATACCTCTTTAAATTCTGCTGGAGAAGGTTGTGATGTTTTTGGTATAGTTGTTTCTTTTAGTAATCTATCCCAAAATTCATCTTTAGTTATATCTACTCCATCTTTATAGTAGTCAGAACCTTCTAATTTAATTTTCATAGGTATTATATCTACTTTTAAATCTTTTAAAAGCTCAGGTGTTAAATCTGCTGTGGAATCAGTTACTATAGCTATTTCACTCATATTAGGATTTTTATTTTCAACATAAATATAATAGTGATAGTTTTCTTGTTCACCTAATATCTCTTTATATTTAATACTACTATCTACTTTTTTCACTGCATTATTTCCATCTACAGTAGCGTCTTTTCCTATAACTGCAAAAATATTTAAAGTTTCTACAGTTACATATTTCAAATATAATTCTTCTATTAATCCCACTAATGTTGTGTTTCTATTAGTTATTCTTCCATTTACTAAAGCTATATAGTCATTTACTGATATTTCTAAATCATCAGATTTTGTATCTCTTATAGCTTGAGTTATTTCAATAGAATAATTCCTTGCTTTATCAATCAATATATTTTCAGTGGTTTCAGAAGAATTTTTAATTACAAAATTACCTTCTAGCATAGAAGTTGTTTCTAAGACTAAAACGTCTTTTTCTGATCTTTCAGCTGCTAATTTAGCCGCACCAATTATATTTTTATTATTCGGTAAAATAATAATTTTGTTAGCATTTATTTTTTTTAATCCCTCTTCTATATCTGCAACACTTGGATTTTGTGTTTGACCTCCAAAAAGAACTGCTGTAGCACCATTATCTAAAAACATATTTCCTATTTCCTCATTATCAGAAACTGCATAGAAAGCTTGTTCTTTCACTATATTATCTTTAAACATATATTTTTCTTTCACTTCAGTTGCTTCATGAGCACAGTCTTCTTCAGTTGGATGATGTTGATAAAATATATGATTTTGCTGAATCGCCATATTTTCAATTTTTATATTTGAGACATTTCCATACTCCACTGCTATTTCTAGCACTGCACCAGGATTATTCGTATGAATATGTGTTTTTACTTTTTTTGATGTTTGAGCACATACAACTGAATCACCGTAACTTATCATTTTCTTTTTATATAATTTTAAATCAATATTTCCTACTTCTATTATAAATTCTGTACAATATTTAAATTTTATTTCTTCTAATTTGTGTCCCATTGCTGGCATATCGAGTTTTTCTTTTCTTTTAGCTTGAGACTTAACTATTCTTTCTAAATCTTTTAACATTTCTGGGTCTGTTATTGATTTTTCAAACCCTTCTAATATGTAAAATATCCCTTTTCCACCAGCATCTACAACTCCCGCTTCTTTTAGCTTAGGTAGTAGGTTAGGTGTATCTTCCACTGCTTCATGTGCAACATTTTTTACAAAAATCAAAAATAGCACAAAATCGTCTTTAGGACCTTGATACTTCATAGCTTCTTCCGCTACTCTTCTTATTACTGTTAACATAGTTCCTTCAACTGGATCTATTACAGCTTCATAAGCTTTTTCTTTTGCCAGTCTAAAGGCATTGGCAACATCTTCTACACTTACTTCTTCCTTATCTTTTACTCCAGACAAAAAACCTTGAATAATTTGAGAGAGTATAGTTCCAGAATTCCCTCTAGCTCCTAAAAGAATTGCCTCAGATACTATTTCAGCAAGCTCTGCCATTTTAGGCTCATGATTTAATTTTATTAACTCGTTTTCCACTGATTGAAGAGTCATAGACATATTTGTTCCAGTATCACCGTCTGGAACAGGGTAAACATTTAAGTCGTTAAGTACATCTGAATATTTTGATAACCATCTACTAGCGGCTATTAACAATTTTGTTAATCTTACGGAATTTAAAAATTTAATCTCTAATTTCATTTAATTATCTCCTATACTTTTCTTTCTTCATTTTTTTAAAAATTTAACACAATTAAATAATGCTTGAAGTACTACTTTATCTCTTATTCTTTTTCTATCCCCTTTAAAGTTATATTTTTCAATAGAGTAATCTTCATTTACTTTTATCCCTATGTAGATAGTTCCAACAGGTTTCTCAACTGTTCCACCGTGAGGTCCTGCAATTCCTGTAACTGAAATTCCTACACTTGTAGTTAGTCCTTTTAACATTTCAAGAGCTACCTCTCTACTTACTGCTCCATAACGATTTAAAAGTTCTTCAGAAATATTTAATCTTTTATTTTTAGAACTATTACTATATGTTACAAGCCCTTCATGGAAAACTTCTGATGCACCAGAAACATCTACTATTTTAGCTGAAAGTAGACCTCCAGTACAAGATTCTGCAACTGACAGTATATGTCCTTGTTCTTTTAAAATGTTTATAAGTAAAATTTCAAGTTTTGTGTCATCTTTTCCATAAATATTATTACCTATGACATTATACAGGTTTTTTACTATTTTTTCCACTATGTTTTTTTTACTCATATTTCACTCACTTAATACATCACTGTCCATATTGAAACCATAATAAAATTCCCTATCATACCTGCTAAAAAATCATCTAGAACTACTCCAACTCCGTTTCCTAGAGATTGAGATTTATCAATAGGTCCTATCTTTGTTATATCTAATATTCTAAATATTATAAATCCTAACACAATAGCAATAATATTTTCTTTTAATCCTGAAGGATTTATAAGAAAAAGAGTTGTTAAAAATCCTAATACTTCGTCTATTACAACCTCTTGAGGGTCTTTTTTCTTATATATTTCTCTTTCACAGATATCTGATATATATACTGCAAAGGCAAAGAATGTCATTAAAAATACAAAATAAAATGAATTATACATCATACTATTAGAAAAAAATTGTCTTATATAATTCAAAAAAATAAAAATTGGAATACCACCTAAAGTTCCAAATGTTCCTGGTGCTTTTTTCATTTCCCCCAAACCAAACCATGTTCCAAAGTTTTTAACTAATTCATTATTCATTAAAACACCCCTTTCCAATAATTATAACCTGAGGATTCTCGTCCCTCATCTTTTCGCTCTTTTATGTTAGTCACTATTTTTTCTATCTCTTCTAAAGTTTCATTTTTAAATTCCAGTACTACTTCATCTATGTTTAAACATCTTATTTCCTTCATGCTTTGAGTTATATCTAAAGCTCTTGTTAAATAAACCTCACTATTTCCAAACATATTTATTTCAACGTTAAACTCATCACCTTTGTCATTAATTAGTGTAGAGTTTTTTTCTACAACAGCTGATTCTATATGCATAACTTTGGGTTTAGAGTAAATAAGTAAAGCCTTTTTTATTGATGTTTCTTTCAAGTTTTTTATTTTTTCAAAACTAAGTTCAGGAGATAAGATAACTGTCTCTATTTTTTTATTTTTTGAAAATTCGTCTAAAGTATATGAATTTGTTACATTTAACCCCCAATGAAGTGTTAATTTTTCATTTGTGTTTTTAACTATATCCATTAAACTATTAGCTAGATTTCCTTTATATTTTACATCTTTAACTCTATCTTCTCTCACTATTTGAATTCCACTGTAATATATTTTATTTATACCTAACTCTCTTAATTTTTGTTCCTGCTCCTCTGTTTCTATAATTGCTGAAGTAATTATATCTTTTTCCTTAAATTTTTCTTCTATATTTTCTTTTAAAAACCATTGGTTTTCTAATTTTTTTTCTCTTTTATAGCTCTCAACTATTACATCTGCTAATTCTTCTGCACAATCTCTTTTCATATTTTTGATTATAGACATTGGTATAAATATATTATCGTCTATTTCTATTTTTATTTCTCCTAAAACAAATAATGTTTCACCTAACTCATTTAATTTCTCAGATATTTGCTCTGATGTTACCGGTTTTTTTCCTGCAAGTTCTGCTAATTTTTCTCCTGTTACTGTGAAACTTACTTTTTTTCCATATAAATTAGTGTAATTAAATTCTAGCTCTGGATATTTATTTAAACTGGCTTTAAACATTCCTGATATTATAATTTTTTTTTCTGTTTGTTTTTTTTCATTTGAAATTTTATCTTCTATATCTTTATCAAAAGTTTTATATAAATATCTAGTCCCCACAGGGATATCTTTTATTATTAAAGTCTCTCCAACACTTCCTACTCTATCTTTCTCTTCACTACTAGCTTTAGACTTCTCTCTATTTTTTTCATAAGTTTTAATCACTATTTTACTTAAGTAAGAACCGCCTAGTTTTTCATAATTTTTAGATATGTATGAAACTCCATCTCCTAATCTAACATTTTCAATGAGTTCAACCTCTTTACCATTAAATGTTCCTATTTTTTTTCCTATATTAAATGAAAAATCTTTATTTATTATATTCTCTTGTTCATCATAAGCATACCCTTTGCTGTACCCTCTATTAAATACACGCGAAACTCTTTCCTCTCTCTCTATACCCTCTATAAGAGCTTTAAAATAACTAGTAAGTTCAAAAACATAAGAGGCTTCTTTCATCCTTCCTTCTATTTTTATTGAGTTCACACCTATTTCTTTTAAAAAATCTATCTCTTTTTTACCCATAAGCTGATCTTTAGGACTTAGCACATACCCTTCTTCTTTTCCATTTATTGTATATGTTTTTCTACATGGTTGAGCACACATACCTCTATTACCACTTCTCCCCCCTATAAAACTACTCATATAGCAACTTCCAGAATAGCTAACGCAAAGAGAACCAGAAACAAACACCTCTAGTTCTATAGTTGTATTCTTTCTTATTTCTCTTATATTTTCTAGTGTTAACTCTCTAGCTAGGACAACTCTATTAAATCCTAGCTCCCTTAAATACTCTGCCTCAATGTGATTTGATACTGTCATTTGCGTACTACCATGAAGCTCTATTCCAGGAAAATTATTTTTTAAATAGCTAAACATTCCAATATCTTGAATTATTATAGCATCTAATCCTGCTTTATACAGTTCATTTAAATTATGGTAAAGAGCTTCTATTTCAGAATCCATCATAACAGTATTTAGAGTTAATAGTACTTTACTTCCTCTTTCATGAGCATAGTCTATTGCTGCTTTATATTCTGTCATTGTAAAATTTTTAGCACTTTTTCTAGCTCCAAAGCCTTGAAGTCCCATGTATACTTCATCTGCCCCTGCATCTATTGCTGCATAAAACTTTTCTATGTCTCCAGCTGGTGCTACTATATCTAATTTATTTATATTTTTCAAAATTTTACCACTCCTAGTAATTTTTATTATCAATTAAAATTTTTATTGTTTTATTAATTTTACCTTATTTTCCATTTATACACAAGAGAAAAACTATATTTTAGCTATTCCAACTTTCTTTATCTCCTTTTATTTCTTTACATTTTATTTTTTATTTCTTTTAAAACATCATTTATTTTATCTTTTAACTCCTCTAGAGACCCATTATTGTTAATAGTAAAATCTGATTTTTTTATTTTTTCACTTATATTCATTTGAGAATTAATTATTTTTATTGCAAGCTCATAATCAATTTTGTCTCTTTCTATTATTCTTTCTATTTGAATATTTTTATCTGTATAAACAGTTAAAATATAATCACATAAATATTCTAATTTTTTTTCAAATAAAAGTGGTATATCAAATATTCTAATTTTTTTTTCTTGTTTTTTATCATTTGTTTTTTTTCTATTTTCAAATTTTTCAATAACTTTTGGATGTATTAAGTTATTTAACATTTCTAATTTTTTTTTATCGTTAAAAACTATTTCTCTAATTTTTTTTCTATCAATAATATTTTCATTGTTATTTTTTATAAAAATTTCACTTCCAAATATATCCAAAAGATATTTTTTATTCTCTTCTTCTTCTATTACTTCCCTTGATAATATATCAGCATCTAAAATCTCCATGCCTAATTCCCTAAGAAAATTACTCACAGTAGATTTTCCACTTGCTATTCCTCCAGTAATTCCTAGTATCAATTGTATCACCTCATAATTTATTTTATACATATAGTATACCTCATATTAGGATAAAAAAAAAAGAGTTTTTCACTCTTTTTTTTTTTACTAAATATTTTATTTATTACTAGTTTACATTCTTTTTTCTGCTAATCTAACTTTTGTTAAAGCTTCTTGAAGTGCTCTTTGCGTTATTAAAATATCTTTATCTTCTTTAATCTTTTTCAGCTTTTCTTCTGCTTTTCCAGCTTCTTTTCTAGCTCTCTCAACATCAATATCTTTCGTGTACATAGCTTCGTCAGCTAAAATAGTAACAACATTATCACTTGAAACTTCTAAAAATCCTCCTGATAAAAAATAAGATTCCTCTACAGAGTCTTCTCTTACTTTCATTTCACCAATGGAAAGTTCTGATACAAATGGAGAGTGATTGGCAAGTATACCCATATCCCCTTCTGTTGTTCTTAACATGATAAAATCAACGTCTTTATCTAATAGAACTTCATGAGATGTTACTACTTTTAATTTAAATTTTGACATTTTACTCAGCTCCTTTCATTAAGTCTTTAGCCTTTGTAACTGCCTCCTCAATAGTTCCTACGTATAGAAATGCTTGTTCAGGAAGAGCATCATGTTTTCCTTCAAGTATCTCTTGGAACCCTCTGATTGTATCTTTTACTGAAACATATTTCCCTTCCATCCCTGTAAATTGTGAAGCAACAGAGAATGGTTGTGAGAAGAATCTTTCAATTTTTCTAGCTCTTGTAACTATTTGTTTATCTTCGTCTGATAATTCATCCATTCCAAGTATTGCTATAATATCTTGAAGTTCTTTATATCTTTGTAAAACAGACTGAACTTCTCTTGCAACTTTATAGTGTTCTTGCCCTACTATCATAGGATCTAATGCTTTAGAAGTAGAATCTAAAGGATCTACTGCTGGATATATTCCAAGAGAAGCTATTCTTCTTGAAAGAACTGTTGTTGCATCTAAATGCGAAAATGTAGTCGCTGGAGCCGGATCTGTTAAGTCATCTGCTGGTACATAAACTGCTTGAACAGAAGTTATAGATCCGTTTTTTGTAGAAGTAATTCTCTCTTGTAACTTACCCATTTCTGTAGCTAGATTAGGTTGATATCCAACTGCTGATGGAGTTCTTCCTAAAAGAGCTGAAACCTCAGAACCAGCTTGAGTAAATCTAAATATATTATCTATAAATAAAAGAACATCTTGCCCTTCTTTATCTCTAAAGTTCTCTGCAATTGTAAGAGCAGTTAAACCAACTCTAAGTCTTGCTCCAGGTGGCTCGTTCATTTGACCATATACAAGAGCTGTCTTAGATATAACACCAGACTCTCTCATTTCGTCATAAAGGTCTCTTCCTTCTCTTGTTCTCTCTCCAACACCAGCAAAAACAGAAAGACCACCATGTCCCTTAGCTATATTATTTATAAGTTCCATTATTAGAACTGTTTTTCCTACTCCAGCTCCTCCAAACAGACCAATTTTTCCACCTTTAATATAAGGAGCTAATAAATCTACTACTTTTATACCAGTTTCAAATATTTCTACATCTGTTCCTTGCTCTTCAAATTTAGGTGCTTCTCTATGAATAGGTAAAAAATCAGTAGCTTCTACTGGTCCACCTTCATCCACAGGGTTTCCTAAAACATTTAATATTCTACCTAATACAGCTGTTCCCACTGGGACAGTTATAGGTAGTCCTGTATCTATTACTTCCAATCCTCTTTTTAGACCTTCAGTAGCATCCATTGCTATGGCTCTTACTACATCATTTCCTAAATGTTGTTGTACTTCAAGAACTAGTTCTCTTTCTCCTTCAACAATTACCTTTAGAGCATTATATATAGCAGGAAGTTCGGTATCATTTCTAAAAGCCACGTCTACAACGGGACCGATTACTTGTATTAGAGTTCCTTTGTTCTCCACTTAATATCCTCCTATTTCAAAATCTTATTTTAGAGATGCTGCTCCTCCTACTATCTCAGATATCTCTTGAGTTATAATAGCCTGTCTTTGTCTATTATATAGTAGATTAAGATTTTTTATCATTTCTTCAGCATTTTCTGTAGCACTTTGCATTGCATTTTTTCTAGCACTGTGTTCACTTGCAGTATTATTTAATAGAGCTTGATATATAACTATATTTAAATACTTAGGAAGCAGTGTAGATAGAACTGTTTCTGCATCTGGCTCAAATATGTAACTTATATTTTCTTTTGACTCTACTCTAGCGATTGGAATTATTTGTTCCACGGTTAAATCATATCTAACTGCAGATACATATTGATTATATATCATATGAACTTCATCAAAAATACCATTGTAGTAAAATTCAACAATATTCTCACTAATTTCTTTTGCTTTATCAAACATAATTTCAGGAGTTAATTGGCTATAAATTGATTTAATATCATAATTTCTCTTAGCGCAATATTCTCTAGATTTTTTTCCAACTGCTATTACAGATATTTCCTTTCCTGGATTTTCTTTCATCAAAATTTCAAGTTGTTTTAAAGTGTTATTATTAAAACTTCCACATAATCCTCTATCTGAGGTCATAATTATCACAGCAACTTTCTTCACTGTTTCTCTTCCATCAAAAAGTTCATGCTTTTCACTTTTAACCCCTGCTGAAATATTTTTTAATATCTCTTTAATTGAGTCTGAATAAGCCTTTGATGAAGATACAATAGCAGAAAATTTCTTGAATTTTGTTGTAGAAACAATTTCCATGGCTTTGGTTATCTGGTGAGTAGACTGAACACTTTTGATTCTATTTTTTATTTCTTTAGATCCAGCCAAAATCTCACCCCTTTTTAATTAAAATTCTTTTTAAAATTAACAACAGCTTCAACTATTTTTTCTTCTGAATCTTTATCTAATGATTTTTTCTCTTTTATATTTTTTAGTATATCAGTATTATTTCTTATATCAGTTAAAAACTCAGATTCAAAAACTCTAATTTTTTCAAGTGGCACTGAATCTAAATGTCCATTTATAACTATATAAAAAGATATAACTTGCTCTTCTACTGGAGAAGGGTTATATTGAGACTGCTTTAGAATTTCCATAATTCTATGCCCTCTTTCAAGTTGGGCTTTTGTTGCTTTATCTAAATCTGAACCAAACTGAGCAAAAGTTAAAAGTTCTGTATACTGAGCAAGCTCTAGTTTAACTTTAGCTGCTACTTGTTTCATAGCTTTTATTTGTGCTGCTCCTCCAACTCTTGATACAGATATTCCTGCATTTATTGCTGGTCTAAATCCTGAGTTAAAAAGTTGTGAGTCTAAGAATATTTGTCCATCAGTTATAGAAATTACATTTGTTGGGATATACGCTGAAACATCTCCCTCTTGAGTTTCTATAATTGGAAGTGCAGTTATTGAACCTCCACCTAATTCATCTGAAAGTTTTGCTGCTCTCTCAAGTAGTCTTGAGTGAAGATAGAATACATCTCCAGGATAAGCTTCTCTTCCAGGTGGTCTTTTAAGTAAAAGTGACATCTCTCTATATGCTACTGCATGTTTAGATAAATCATCATAAACGATTAGAACATGTTCACCTTTATCCATGAAATATTCTGCCATGGCTACTCCTGTATATGGTGCCATATACTGAAGAGGTGCTGCTTCTGATGCTGTTGCTGCAACTATAGTTGTATATTCCATAGCTCCTGCTTCTTCTAATCTTTTAGTTATTTGAGCTACAGTTGATCTTTTTTGTCCTATAGCAACATAAACACACTTAACTCCAGTTTCTTTCTGATTTAGTATTGCATCAATAGCTACTGCAGTTTTTCCAGTTTGTCTATCCCCTATTATAAGCTCTCTTTGCCCTCTTCCAATAGGAACCATTCCATCAATTGATTTTATTCCTGTTTGTAGAGGTTCTGTAACTGGCTTTCTAGATATTATTCCTGATGCTTTTCTCTCAAGAACCATCATTTTTTCAGCCTTTATGTCACCTTTTCCATCTATAGGATCTCCCAGTGCATTAACGACTCTACCTAGTAAAGATTCTCCTGCTGGAACTGAAACTACATTTCCTGTAGCTTTTACCTCGTCTCCCTCTTTTATTAAAGAGTAATCTCCAAGTATAACAGCACCTACATTATTTTCTTCTAAGTTTAAAGCCATTCCCATAACACCGTGAGGAAATTCTAAAAGTTCTCCTGCCTTAGCATCGCTAAGTCCATATATTCTAGCTATTCCATCTCCAACCTCTAAAACAGAACCTGAAGTTTTTACATCTAGATTTTTTTTATAATTTTTTATTTCACTTTTAATTATACTGCTTATCTCTTCTGGTCTAATTTTCAAACCTCTCCACACCTCCTACTTCCTGTAGTCTATTGTACTTTTGCCATATCTTTTAACTGAGCTTTAATAGAACCATCTACAATTTTATCACCTATTTTTATAATACCGCCACCTATAAGAGTTTTGTCTATTACAAGTTCCAGTTCAATTTTTTTATTTGTAGTTTTTTCTAATTTTTTTATTAATGTTGATTTTTGTTCCTCAGATATTTCAGTAGCAAATGTAGCTTTTACATCTACAATATTATTTGCATCATAATACAATTTTTTATACTCTAATAGGATATCTTTTATATCCAACATTCTTCCTCTATCTATTAAATAAAGAAGTATATTTTTTTCTATCTCTTCTTTCATAGCAAATATTTTTTCTATTATCTCTAGTTTATCATCTTTTTTAACTAGTGGATGCTGTAAAAAACCTTTAAATTCTATATTATTGTTATAAAGGTCTTCAGCTTCTTGAAGAAGTTCATAAATTTCTACAACTTTTTTTTCTTCTAAAGCTATTTCATAAATAGCTTCAGCATATCTTCTTCCAATTTTATCTACCATTTTACTTCCCCTACCTCTTCAATAAATTCATCTAATAGGGAATTTTTCATATCTTTATCCATTTTTTTCATTAAAAGTTCCGCTGCCATAGTTGCAGCAGTTTCTCTTAAACTATTTGCTAATTCTTTTTTCAGTGTTTCTTTTAACTTTTGAGTTTCAAGCTCAGCAGCTTTAAGAATTTTATCTCTTTGAGATTTTGCATCTTTTAAGATAATTTCTTGTCTTTCTGTAGCTTTTTTCTCAGCATTATATATAAGGTCACTTGCATCTTTTCTCGCTTTTTTCAAAAGTTCTTCAATCTCTTTTTTATTAATTTCAGCTATTTTTTTAGCTTCTTCAGCTTGTGTCAAATCATTTACTATAGCTTCTCTTCTTGAACTTAGTATTTTGGCAAGAGGCGCTTTCATATATTTATTAAAAATAACTACTAATATTATGAAGTTTATTATTTGCCAAGCCATATTAATATCTATTGATACAGCTGACATATTTGTTAATGCCAATCCTCTACCTCCTTTCTTAAATAGTCTTTATCTAATTTTTACTTCTATATATTTTTATCCTAATAAACCTATTAATGGATTTGCATATAAAAGAATTAAAGCTATAACTAAAGAATAGATACCAGTTGATTCTGATACTGCTTGTCCTAATATCATTGTTGAGATTATATTTCCTTTTGCTTCTGGTTGTCTAGCTACTGCTTCTACTGCCTTTCCTGCTGCATAACCTTGTCCTATTCCTGGTCCTATTCCTGCTATCATTCCACAACCTGCTCCTAAAGCTGAAGCCGCTAAAATTATAGTTTTTGCCAATAACATTTGTTCCATTTTGTTACCTCCTAAGTATTTTTAATTAAAATTTTTAAATAATTTATTATATAAAAATAACAGTTTATGTTATTTTTTAACCTCTACGTATTCAGTATCTCCAATTGCCCCCTGAATATAAACCAAACTTAACATTACAAATACAAAACTTTGTACTATTCCACCAAACAAATCAAAATATAGATGTAGTGGTATTGGTAACAATTGTGGTACTGCCTTATACATTAGTCCTAATATTACTGATCCTGCAAACATATTTCCAAAAAGTCTGATTGATATATTTGTTGGTTTTGCCAGTTCTCCAGCTAAATTTATTGGAAACATTATTGGCATAGGTTTAAACAACCCTTTAAAATGCCCTATAACTCCGTTATATTTTATACTAGTTGACATAAACATATAAGTTGTTAAAAGTGCTAGTCCCACAGTTGTATTTAGATCTGCAGTAGGTGTTCTAAATGCTGGAGCAATTTCAAGTACTCCGTTAACTACACGAAATCCTGGTATAGGAAAAAATGATAGTGTATTTGAAAAAAGAATAAATATAAATAATGTTGCAATATAACTAATATAGTTTACTTTCCATTTCCCTAACATTTGCTCAATTAAATCATCTAAAAACAAATATACCGTTTCTAGTGTTGTCTGAAGTTTTCCAGGTATAACTTTTAAATCTTTTGTTCCTAAAAACATTATTGCAAAAATAACTAACATAATAAACCAAGTACTTGTTACTGTTGATGTTACAGGCAGCCCATATCCCGTTGCTGTTTCCATTACAAACGGTGCATGGCTTAGTGTTTCTGGAACAGGAATTGAAAACATTATTCTAGGCCCTTCTACTAACGGTGGCGTAACAAACTCAATTGGTCCTATTCTCATTTTACCTCCTTTCCTCAATTTTTTCTAAGTTTTAACTTATTTTTTTAATTGAAGTATTTTTTTTTGATTTTTAATATATATTCAGATAGAACCATAAAAAATATAGAAAACTTTATATTTAAAAGGCCTATTGCTGAACTAATTAACATTGGAACACCGTATAATTTTACCATAATACCAAGAAATAATCCACACATAATATATCTTTTAAGATATCCAATTACAGATGCTTTCATAGGGGAGTTGGCTCTTATTCTTGTTTTTGCATCTAAACATATTAAATACAAGTTTAAAATGGAGAGTACAGACCCTACAAACATTCCAATATATATTAAATTACTTCTAACTAATACCCCATACAATAATATTATTCCTGAAGTAATTGTAGAGATTTTAAAAATTTTTTTTATATCTTCCATTTAATTTTACCTCTACCTTTTCATTATAACTCTATACACACTATAAAATCCACTAAAAATTCCAAGGATTAATAAAATAACAAATAATAGTGCACTTTTGATTAAAAACTTTTCAATTATTTTATAAATCCCCACATACAACATTATATTCCCAATTAATAAAAAACCGATATATCCTAACAAAGAAAAAGAATGAATAACCTCTTTATCAAAAAAAAATATTTTATTATTTTTTTCTTTTTTTAAAAATTTTTCTTTTTTTTCTTCCATAAACTTATCCCCTATTTTTTATTACATAAAAATATCTAGTTCCTGCTATTTCTTTATTTTCAACTATTTCTTCTAAAATTAATTTAGATTCCTCTACACATTTTCTTATTTCTTCCTCTGTAAAAATTTTTTTCTCATAATATTCCTCAAATCTATCAAATGTATTACTTTTATTTTTCACATAATAAGTAGCATCTATATAGTCAATTCCATCTTCCACATCATGTTCCCAAATAACTGTGAGGTTCTCTCGTTTATCAACATGTACCCCACCTTTAAACATCTCATTCATAAAATTTCTGTCAATTACATCAAAAATATAAATACCATCGTCTTTAAGTTGTTTTCTAACAGAATTTAAATGACTAGTTAAATCTTCCAAAGAAGTTATATGGTTTACAGTATCAAATAAACTTACTGCAATATCATATTTATTCCATGTGTTAAAATCTGTCATGTCACCTTGAAAAAAAGATATATTCTTACTTTTTAGTTTTTTATGGGCTATTTTTAGCATTTCCTCAGAAATATCTATTCCTGAACACTGATATTTTTCAGCAAATATTTTTAACATCTCTCCTGTTCCACAACCTATATCAAGTAGCGAGCCTTTTTGTTTGTTATATCTCTCAAGAATTTCATATATTTGCTTTACCCATTCCTCATATTCACAATTTTCCATGAAATCATCATAAATTTTAGAAAAATTTTTATACATTTTTTATTTTCTCCTTAAATTAACTCTTTTTTTACTACTTCGACAATTTCTCTAACTATTCTTTCTACCATATCTCCATCTTTACCCTCTACCATTACTCTTATAATTGGCTCTGTTCCAGATGTTCTAACTAATACACGACCCATTCCATGCATTTCTAACTCTTTTTCTGCTATGAAAGATGTAATAGTACTATTTTTTGACCAAGATGATTTTTTATCTCTATCCACTACAACATTTATCATTTCTTGAGGCCAATCTGATATTTCTTTTAATTTTTGATCTAAAGTTTCCCCACTGTCTCTTAGAGCCTCAACTAGTTTAATAGAAGTTAATACACCGTCTCCTGTTGTTGAATAATCATATAAAAGAATATGCCCTGATTGCTCTCCACCTAAGTTTAAACCATAAGCCTTCATTTTTTCTAAAACATATCGATCTCCAACATTAGCTCTAATTAATTCTATATTTTTTTCTGCTAAATAATTTTCAAGTCCCATATTACTCATAATAGTTGTAACTACTTTATTCTGATTTAGCTTCCCTTTATTTTTCATTTCACAAGCTAATATAGCAATTATTTTATCTCCGTCAACTATTTTCCCTGTTCTATCTACAGCTATTAATCTATCTGCATCTCCATCATAGGCAAGTCCTAAATCTGCCTCATATCCTACTACTACCTTTGCTAAAATATCAGGGTGAGTAGAACCACATTTCACGTTTATATTTTTTCCATTAGGTGTGTCATTTATTACTACAACTTCTGCTTTAAGACTCATAAATATTTCTTTAGCTATTCTATAAGCTGATCCATTTGCTGCATCTAAAATTATTTTCATTCCTGAAAAATCTCCAGTTACAGTTGAAAGAAGATGGTCTCTATACATATAATACTCATCTTCAGCATATTTAAATTTTCCAACTTTATCTCCTGGAAGAACATTTTTTAGTAATTCGCTTACATTATCAATTAAATTTTCTAGTTTCAGTTCTATTTCATCAGGTAATTTGTGTCCGTTACTTGCAAAAATTTTTATTCCATTATCTTTTGCTGGATTATGAGATGCAGAAATCATAATTCCCGCCTGAGCTTCTTTTTTTATTGTTAAGTAAGCTACAGCTGGTGTAGGTACAACTCCTATAAAATGAATACTTACTCCCATGGAATTAAGACCTGCCGTCAAAGCCGATCTTAACATATAACCTGAAATTCTCGTGTCACACCCCATTATTACTTTTAAATTTTTTTTTCCTGGATTATTCTCTCTAATTAAGTGTCCTAAAGCATATCCTAATTTAATAGCCAAATCTGCACTTAGTTCCCTATTCGCTTCCCCTCTTATTCCATCTGTTCCAAAATATTTTCTCATAACTACTATACCTCCCTTCTTATTTTACTTTTTTCAACTATTACTCCTGTTAGAGCACCTGAGAGTACTCCAAGTCCTAAAAATATCCAAACAAACAACATAATAGCTCTTGAGCTTAAATCAACATTCCTGAACATTAAATAATATACCACAATAAGTTGAAGTAAATTGTGTGAAAATCCTGACACTACACTAATGGAAATTAGACTTAAATATTTTCTAAACCTATACATATAAATCATACTTAAAGTTGATACTATACCAGCTGATAAGCTAATAACAAAGCTAGGTGTAAATAAGGTTCCAAGCATGAGCCCTTGTATAAATATTCTTAAAAGTACAACCTCTAACGCCATTTTACTTCCAAACTTCTCTAAAGCTATTATAGTGGCAATATTTGCAAGACCTAGTTTCATCCAAGGAAAAGGCTTAGGGATTATACTTTCACCTAAAGATAAATAGACAGAAAGTAAAACAAAAGCTGTTAAAAATAATTCCTCTTTTCCCTTGAAACTTTTTTTCAAAATATCTGACTTTTTTTCATTTAACAGATTTTTTCTTTCCATATATTTCCTTTAATCCATATTTAAATTTACTAAACTTTTAAATCTGATACCATACCTAAACAATTTTCATTTTCTTTAATAATAGGATAAACTTCATTTTTTATAAAAGCTTCTGTTTGCTCTTCTGCAAAACCTATGAAATTTTTAGGTGAAATTATATTCATCAATTTTTCTTTATCCAAATTGAAATATTCATCTTCTAATATCCGTTCTAACAAATCATTTTCTTTCCCTTCTATTTTTACTTGTTTCCCCGCTTCCATAGAATGTATTCTAATTCTTTCATGAAGTTCTTGTCTGTCTCCGCCCTTTTTTACACATTCCATTATTATATATTCAGTTGCCATAAATGGAAGTTCTCCCATAACATGTTTTTCAATCATCTTAGGATACACTACTAACCCTTCCATTATATTTTTCCATACTATTAGTATAGCATCTACAGCTAAAAAACCTTGAGGAAGAGCAAGTCTTTTATTTGCTGAATCATCTAAAGTTCTTTCAAACCACTGTGTTGAAGCTACCATAGCTGTACTTTGCTGTAGAGATATAACAAATTTAGCTAGCGAAGATATTCGTTCACTTCTCATAGGATTTCTTTTATATGCCATTGCCGAAGAGCCTATTTGATTTTTCTCAAAGGGTTCTTCCAGTTCTTTTAGATGTTGTAAAAGTCTTAAATCATTTGTGAATTTATGGGCTGTTTGAGCTATTCCAGACAGTAAATTTGATATCTGACTATCTATTTTTCTATCATAAGTTTGACCTGTAACAGTAAATTTTTTTCTAAACTCCATTTTTTCTGTTACAAATTTATCTAAATTTTGTATTTTGTCAAAATCACCATTAAACAAATCTTTAAAACTTGCCTGTGTTCCTGTTGTTCCTTTTGCTCCTCTAAATCTTAGCGTTTCTAGCCTAAAATCTAATTCCTCTAAATCTAGCATTAAACTTTGCATCCATAGTGTCGTTCTTTTTCCTACTGTTGTAAGCTGTGCAGCTTGAAAATGAGTAAATCCTAACGTTGGTAAACCTTTATGCTCAAGAGCAAATTTACTCATTGCGTCTAAAATATTAATTATTTTCTTTTTTAATATTATAAGACCATCTCTTATTTGAATAAGATCTGTATTATCTCCTACATAGGCACTTGTAGCACCTAAATGAATTATTGGCATAGCTTTAGGTGCTTGAATTCCAAAAGTATGAACATGAGCCATTACATCATGTCTTACTTTTTTTTCTTGCTCCTCAGCTAATTCAAAATCAATTTTTTCTACAACAGCTTTCATTTCTCTAAGCTGTTCTTCTGTTATATTGATTCCTAAATCTTTTTCCCCTTCTGCTAATGCTATCCAAAGCTTTCTCCAAGTTGAAAATTTCTTTTGAGGTGAAAAATTTTCTAACATATCCTTAGAAGAATATCTTTCTGCTAGAGGGTTACTATATATATTTCTATCCACTTTTTTACTCCTTATTCTTTTTATAGTTTAGATGATTTTAGAAAATTTCATTATAATAGCACTTTCATTATTATCATTATAATAATTTTTTCTAATTGATATTTTTTCAAAGCTATTTTTTTCATAAAATTTAATTGCCACTGAATTACTTTCTCTAACTTCTAGTAATATGTCTCCATCCCATTTATTTTTCATATTATCTAAAAGTAATTTACCGTAACCTTGATTCCTTTCCTCTTCCAGAACTCCTATTTTTATTATTTCATAAGCATCAAAGGTGTTATAGACAATAAGGTAAGATATCATTACTTTATTTGATTTTTTTAATATAAATATTTTATATTGTGAATTTTCAAATATATTTTTCACTTGCTCTTTTTTATAGGCGTTATTACCAAAAATTTTAACTTCTAAAGTACAAATTTCTTCAAATATTTTATCATTATACTTCTCTACTTGGTAAATCATTATTTTAATAATCCTATTCTATTTAGTGGCCAAAATCTAACAAAAGCTTTTCCTTTAAGTCTATTTTCAGCTACAAACCCCCACATTCTCGAATCATAACTTCCTTCAGTATTATCTCCAAGTGCCATATAATAATCCTCTTCTAAAATTATTTCTACCTTTTCTCCTGAAATCAATTTATTTAAAACTTCTTTTTTATCAATTAAATCTAATAACATTCCTGTTTTTACTCCATTTAGTTGAAATTCTATTTGTGGAAGAATCTCTCCAACAGCTCCTGGATTTTCCAGTAAATATTCTTGTACTTTTTCCACATCTATATTTTTCTCTTTAAATAAAACATCATATTTTTCAATGGGAACTATTACTACTTTATCTCCTTTTTTAGGAATTTGCCAAGATACTCCTTTTATTTCTCCTAAATCTGCATAACCTCTTTCTTGTATCAATGTATCATTTATATATAAACCACCATTTTTTATTTCTACTTTTTCTCCTGGAAGTCCCATTAATCTTTTTGTATATAATACTTTATTTTGAATAGGTTCTTTAAATACTATTATATCTTCACGTTTTGGCTTAAAAAATTTATATATAACCATATTTCCAAAAAGTCTATCTTTAGGAACTATAGTTGGTATCATAGATCCTGTTGGAACTAAAAAATTTCCTAGATAAAATTTCTGTATAACTAAAACTAAAATAAGGGCTGTTCCTATTGTTTCTGTGTAATGAATTATTTTTTTTATCACATACTTGATTTTATCTTTTTTTATTCCTAGTTTATTTATTATATAATCTGAAAAGATATCTTTTTTTATTGCTATTTTTTTTACTAATTCTTTTTCTTTTATAAATATATAAATAAAAAATGACGTTAAAAATATATAAAATATTCCATTAATAATAAGTTTTGATTTTTCCATTTAAGTCTCCTTTTATATTCATTATTTTCATTCATTATATTTTAGCACAAATTCACAAAAAATTCGATTTTTTTATAAAAAAAAGCTAAGGAATAACCCTTAGCTTTAACAATTATTTTCTTAATTCTTTTATTCTTGCTTTTTTTCCTGAAAGTTCTCTTAAGTAATAAAGTTTTGATCTTCTTACTTTTCCTACTTTTATAACTTCAATTTTATCAATCATTGGTGAGTTCATTGGTATAATTCTCTCTACTCCAATTCCACCTGTTACTTTTCTAACTGTAAAACTTTTAGCAACACTACCACCACTAACTCTGATTACTACACCTTCAAATAACTGAGTTCTTTCTTTACTTCCTTCTATTACTTTGTAATAAAGATTGATTGAATCTCCAGCTTTGAAAAATGGAATATCCGTTCTTAAATAAGATTTTTCTACTAACTCGATTAACTTTTCTTTCATTTGTTTCCTCCTGTGATATTCGTGTAATTAGTTTTAATTATAGCGGAATATCTGTTTTTTTACAACAATACATCTTATCATTATTTCTTTCCTTTGTCAATAATAAAATATAACTTTCAAGTTCTAGCTAAATTTAATGGTCTTTCTTTTTAAATATTTTTTTGTAATAAAAAAGCTTGGCAAATTCCTATTCTCCCAGGCAGCTTCCCACCAAGTACCTTCAGCGTTTACGGGCTTAACTTCTGGGTTCGAAATGTGACCAGGTGTACCTCCGTAGCTATTTTTACCAAGCTATTTATTATAGGTTAAAAATTTAATGGCGCTTCTTGCTGGACTCGAACCAGCGACAACACGATTAACAGTCGTGCGCTCTACCAACTGAGCTAAAGAAGCGTATTTAAAGGCTTGGCAAATTCCTATTCTCCCAGGCAGCTTCCCACCAAGTACCTTCAGCGTTTACGGGCTTAACTTCTGGGTTCGAAATGTGACCAGGTGTACCTCCGTAGCTATTTTTACCAAGCTTAAATATCTATACTTTCATATAGACATTTGAAACTGTATAGTATCTGCTCTATCTCTAAAGCCTTTTGTAATTTATCTTTTTAAGGTTAAAAATTCGACTTATTAGTATTGGTCAGCTAAAAACATCACTGCTCTTACACCCCCAACCTATCAATCTCCTAGTCTCGAAGTTGTCTCAAAGAATACTTATCTTGAAGCTAGTTTCCCGCTTAGATGCTTTCAGCGGTTATCTGTTCCAAACGTGACTACCCAGCTATGCCACTGGCGTGACAACTGGTACATCAGAGGTTTGTCCATCCCGGTCCTCTCGTACTAAGGACAGATCTTCTCAATATTCT
>JBOFOQ010000048.1:0-3011 GCA_051659505.1 Fusobacteriaceae bacterium | reverse complement strand
GAGCAGATAATAGAATTGTAATACCGTTTAGTATAATTTTAGGTTCTACCTATTTAACCTTTGTAGATATGTTTTCAAGGAGTTTAATGACTTATGAAGTTCCAATAGGAATATTTACAACCTTAATAGGTGCACCATTTTTTATATACCTTTTAAGAAAAAATGTAATGGGGAGAAGCTAAAGTGATAGAATTAAAAAACTGTAAAATAGGATACTCAAATAAAATTATATTTGAAAACTTAGATTTAAATATAGAAATGAATGTAATAACAGCTATATTAGGTATTAATGGTAGTGGTAAAACTACATTAGTGTCAACTATATTAGGTGTTCAAAAACTATTAGATGGAAATATAAAAATACTAGGAACAGATTTGAAAAAATTATCTACAAAGGAACTAGCAAAGTTTATAGCAGTAGTTCCTCAACTACAAAAACCAATGTTTGATTTTAAGGTTTTTGATATTGTTTTAATGGGTAGAAATCCACATCTTACTTCATCACCATCAAAATTAGACATAAAAAAAACTGAAGAAGTATTAAAAAAAGTAGGGATAGAACATTTAGCACAGAAGTCCTACAAGCAAATTAGTGGTGGAGAAAGGCAAATGGTAAATATTACTCGTGCTATTAATCAGGATACACCAATAATAGTGATGGATGAGCCAACATCATATTTAGATTTACAAAACCAATCTAAGGTTATGAATTTAGTAAAAAATTTAAATGAAAAAGAAAATAAAACCATTATTATGGTATTACATGACCCATCTCATGCCATGATGTTTTCACAAAATTGTATTTTTGTAGAGCATGGAAAAGTAATATATGGGCTGAGTAAAGACTTAATTATTCCTGAGCATATAAAAAGAATTTATAAAGTTGACTCAGAGAAAATAGAAGTTGATGGAAATAGTTATATAGTACCTTTATTAATAAATCATTAAATGTAAAAATATTTGATGAAATAAAAAAAAGATTTACAAATTATACCTATATTGTGATATAATTATTATATAAAAAAAATACTTACAATTTAAAACTTTTAAAATAATACCATGAAGGTACTCTAATAGGGATATCTGCGTGGTTTTTTTTACGCTTAAAATAGAAAATTTATAAGGAGGTTTGTAAATAGTATGTCTATAATCAATAATAAATTTTATGATAAATTAAAAGAAAAAAATTATATATCAATACCGTATATTGAAATAGTTATTACTACTAAATGCACATTAAGATGTAAAGATTGTGCAAATTTAATGCAATACTACGATAATCCATACATTATAGATATAAATACTATAAAAACTTCAATAAACAGGTTAATTAAATCAGTAGATAATATTGAGAAATTTAGAATACTAGGGGGGGAACCATTTTTACATCCAAACCTAGATGAAATAATAAATTTAGTAGCAAGTAGTGAGAAAATTAAAGAAGTACAAATTCCAACTAATGGAACTATATTACCTAAAAAGGAATCTTTAATTAAAGCTCTTAAACATAAGAAAGTAAGTATCTCTATAAGTGATTATGGTGAATACTCAACAAAGAAAAAAGAAATAGTACAGCTAGGAGAACAACAAAATATTAAGGTAGAAGTTATGGATATGGAATATTGGTTTGACTACAGCAGCATTGAGTGTAGAAGTAGAAGCAAAGAACAACTACAAGACCAATATAAACAATGTAATCATCAATGTACTAGTTTGTTGAATGGGAAAATTTTCGATTGCCCAAGATCTGCTCATGGAATGGACTTAGGGATAATACCTAAAAACTCTTTAGAATATATAGATTTGGTTGATGAAAGTAAATCTATATCAAGAATTAGAAGAGAAATAATAGCTATGTACAATGAACAAAACAAATGCATACAAGCGTGTAACTATTGTAATGTGGGTACTTGTGCAGAAAAAATTGTACCTGCTATTCAATTAGATAGAAATGATAAGGAAAAAAATAAAGTGTTGATAAGTTAAAATTAAAATAATAAATATTTTAATGGATATCTGAAGATGTCAATAAAAGGGTCAGGAGGCTTGTACTTCTGACCCTTTTATATAAAAAATATTAAATAAATTTATATCTACTTTCCCCAAAGTAAGAGATAAAGAAAACTAAACATTTATGTATTTATTAAGAGAGTCAAAAGACAAGCTCTTTTGACTCTAAAGATTTTGTAATAAAATTAGACCCTAGCTCACAAGTGAGCTAGGGTTTAATTTTATTACAAATGGTTACGATTAAGTATTAAATAAAAAAAGGAATCATACTATAGAAATGTAAGTATAATAAGTAACTAACGATAAAAATAAATAATATTTAATATTTTATAAGTGATTTAACTTTTATACTTTAAAAAAATGGATAAAATAAATAGTAAAGTTTACCGACTATTGCTTAGGAGGAATTAATATGAATAAAAAAGTAACGACAATCACAATAACTTCAATGCTGCTATTAACTACGTTAGTTGGTTGTAGTTCTAATAAAATTGAACGAGAAAAAACAATAGAAACTCAATCAGAAAGTACTGATATACAAAAAGAAAAATTTATAGACTATAAAATAGAAGAAAAAGAGTACATAAATAAAGATATGAAAATAAAATATCCTCAAATTAGTGGTCTAGAGGATGAAAAAAAACAAGAAATTATCAATAATTTAATTAAAACAAAAGCAATTTCTATTTATGACGAAACCTTAAAAGAATTAGAAAAAGAACAAATATATGAAGTAGATGGAACTTATGAAATAAAATTGAAAGATAACAAAATCCTAAGCATTGCGTACACTAGCTATAACAATGTTACGCCATCAGCATATCCATACAGTTTATTTTATACTACAAACATTGATATAAAAACTGGACAAGAGCTTGCACTGAAAGAGATTATACCAAAAGTTGATGATGATTTTATTAAGCTTTTAAAACAAGGTAAATATGTAGGTCCTGTTGAAAAAGAATATCAAGAACAACTTATGAAATTTGTATATAGCAACT
>JBOFOQ010000047.1:0-26883 GCA_051659505.1 Fusobacteriaceae bacterium | reverse complement strand
ACTTGCATGTGTTAAGCATTCTGTCAGCGTTCATCCTGAGCCAGGATCAAACTCTTCATTCAATCTTTATCTGCTCAGTTTTTAAAAAACTGATAATTTACACCTTGTTTATACTGGGTTCGTTACCCAGTCGTAAGTTATTAATAACTTACTGAGTTTTTGACATTGTTCTTTTTCAAGAACTTTTTTCTTCTCTATTCTGTTGTTAATGTCCTTTTTATGCCCTACAAGCTTTTCCTTGTGGACAAGATAAATAATACCATAGTTATTATTTTTGGTCAACACTTTTTTTTGAAAATAAAAAAAGAATCTAAAAGTTTTTGTAAAACTCAAAGATTCTTCTTTTATTCTCTATTTATTTTTTATTAACTTGAAAAATATATTTGCACTTAAAACATCTATATTTTTCTTGTTGAACTCTTTAACCATTCTCGTTCTTTTTCATTTAAATAAACTGAGATATTTTTGTATACTTCACTATGATAATCATTTAAGAATTCTTTCTCTTCTTCAGATAGCATTGAAATTTCAATTGGTTCTAAATCTATTGGTGCCATAGTTAGTGTTTCAAATTTATAAAATTTACCAAATGATGTTTCTTTAAAATTTCTAACTAACATTTCATTTTCTATTCTTACTCCATGGGAGCCTTGCACATAAATTCCTGGTTCATTACTAATAACCACACCTGGTTCCAGTGCATAAAAGTTATTTGCCATTCTTATTCCGTGTGGTCCTTCATGAACGCCTAATACATGACCTACACCATGTCCCGTCCCATGATTGAAATTAATCCCTTCCTCCCACATAGCTTGCCTTGCTAATATATCTAAATTTGTACCAGTTGTTCCTGATAAAAATTTAACTTTAGATAGAGCTAACATCCCTTTTAGAACTAATGTATAATTTCTTTTTAGTTCTGGTGTTAATTCTCCCACTGCAATTGTCCTTGTTATATCTGTCGTTCCGTCTAAATATTGACCTCCCGAATCAATTAGATACAATCCTTTACTTTTTATTTCTGAATATTTTTTAGCAGTAGCTGTGTAATGAGGCATAGCTGCATTACTCATATAAGCTGATATTGTATTAAAACTTGGTTCTATATAAAATTCTTGTTCTTTTCTTAAATCTTCCATTTTTTTAGCTACACTTAGTTCATCTATATATTCTTTCCCTACAACATTTTTTAGCCAATATACAAACTTTGTTACAGCAACACCATCTTTCAAATGTGCATGTTTAGTATTTTTAATTTCAATATCATTTTTTATAGATTTCATATGTGTTGTTGGAAGTAATTTATCTACGATTTCTTTCCCCTCTAAACAATTATATAAAGAAAAATTTAATCCTGAACTGTTAATTAATATTTTTCCATCTTTTTTTAAATTTTTAGTATCTTGATATACTGAGTTATATTCCTTTACTTTAATTTTGTTCATAGCTAATATTTTCAAAATACTTTCATCTAATTTTTCTTTTGCTATGTACAAAGAACACTCTTCTTTTTCTATAATGGCATAAGCTAAATTTACTGGGGTATTTTTTATATCTCCCCCCCTTAAATTAAATAACCACGCTATATCATCTAATGTTATTATAACAATTCTTTCTATTTTATCTTTTATCATTTCCTCTCTAAGATTTAACAATTTTTCTTTTACAGATTTTCCAGAAAATTTTTCTTCTAGTATAAATACTTTTGTCTTTTCTATAAGTGGTCTATCACTCCAAATTTCATCTATAATATCCCAATTTTCTCTGATTATAATCTCTTTCTTAGATAAATACTCTTTCAATTCTATCCCTAATTTTGCAGATACTGTTCTTCCGTCAAAGGCTAAAACTCCTTTTTCTGAAACATTATCTCTTATCCATTCTTTTATTTCTGGCGTTTCTTTGGTATTTACAATATATAGTGTTATTCCTGTTCCTTCAAGCTCATTTTTCCCTTGTACCTCATATCTTCCATCAGTCCAAAGTGCACAGTTATTTTCTGTTATTACTAAATTTCCAAACGAACCACTAAACCCTGATAAGTATTCTCTTATTTTAAAATAATCTCCTATATACTCACTTTGATGATAATCTGATGAAGTTATTAGATACGCCTGAATTCCATTTTTTTCCATTTTTTCTCTTATTAATTTGATTTTTTCTACTACATTCATACTCCCTCCATTGTTACTCTACAGTAACTGATTTTGCAAGATTTCTTGGTTTATCCACATCTATTCCTCTATATACTGAAGTATAGTAAGCTAGTAGTTGAAGAGGAATAACTGATAATAAGCCACTTGTTATATCTAGTGTATCAGGAATAAATATTATTCTATCTGAAACTTCAGATAGGTCTTTATCTGACTCTTGAGCTATAGTGATTATTTTTGCTTCCCTTGCTTTTAATTCTTTTATATTAGATATAGATTTTTCTATTAAATCTTTTTGAGTTGCTAAAACTATTACTGGTATCCCTTTTTCTATTAAGGCCATAGTTCCATGCTTTAATTCCCCTGATGGAAAAGCCTCTGTATGAATATATGAAACCTCCTTCATTTTAAGAGAACCCTCCAAAGCCACTTGGTAATCTAGACCTCTTCCAATATAAAAACCATTATTTACTTCTTTTAACTCTTGAGCTATACTTTTAATTTTTTCTTCATATTTGAAAATTTTATTTATTTTTTCAGGTATACTTTTCAATTCATTAATCAACACTTTTCTTTCTTCAATAGTTATAGTATTTTTCAATTCTCCTAAATATATTGCAAAAAGAAATAATGTTAAAACTTGATTTGTATACGCTTTAGTAGAAGCCACCGCTATTTCTGGTCCTGCCATAGTATATATAACTTTATTAGCCTCTCTTGCTATACTTGACCCTACTACATTTGTTATAGCTAAGGTCATTGCTCCTCTTTTTTTACACTCTTTCATAGCTAAAAGAGTATCTAATGTTTCCCCAGACTGACTAACAAATATAGTTAGTGTAGTTTCATTTAAAGGAGGAAGATTATATCTAAACTCAGAAGAAATCTCAACATCTACTCTTAATTTTGTGATTTTTTCAATTGCATATTCTCCCTGTAACCCTGCATTATAGGCAGTTCCACAAGAAATTATATAAATATCTTTAATGTTTTCTAATTCTTTTTTTTGAAATATTCCATCAAAATCAATAGAGTAATCCTCTTTTATTCTTCTTCTTAAAGTTTCTTCTAATGTTTTAGGTTGTTCATATATCTCTTTTATCATAAAATGAGGATATCCATTTTTTGTAGCCTGTTCCATCGTCCATTTTATCTCATGTTTTTCTCTTGTAACTACTTTATTTTCATTATTATAAATCTCAATTTTTTCTTTTACAATTCTAGCATAGTCACCATTTTCTAAAAAATATACATCTTTTGTATACTTTAATAGAGCAGGAACATCAGAAGCTATAAAATTTTGATTTTCACCAATTCCTATAACTAAAGGGCTATCTTTTCTTGCACACAATAACTCATCAGGATGTTTTTCATGAACAATTCCAAAGGCATAAGACCCTCTTACAACATTCAAGACTTTTCTCAATGTTGCAATCATATCTCCATCATAATAAGAATGAAAAAGATGAGCAATAACCTCAGTATCAGTTTCTGATATAAATTTATATCCTTTTTCTTGTAACTCTTTTTTCAACTGAATATAGTTCTCTATTATCCCATTGTGAACTACTGCAATACTTTTATCTTCACTATAATGAGGATGAGAATTTATATCTGTTGGCTCTCCATGTGTTGCCCATCTAGTATGTCCAATTCCCACTTTTGACAGAATAGGATTCTCTTCCAAATGTTTTTTTAAATTATTCAGTTTTCCACTTTTCTTTTCAATTATTATTTTCCCTTTTTGAATAAGAGCAACCCCTGCTGAATCGTACCCTCTATATTCTAGCTTAGATAACCCCTCTAGTATGACTTCTAAAGCATCTCCGTTTCCTACATAACCAACTATTCCACACATAATTTACCTCCAAATTTTTATTTGAAGATTAATAATTTTACTACGTTGAAACATATTTGTCATTTTTATCACTAAAAATATTTGTTTTGTTTCTAAGAGTGTAGTTCTCTATGGAGTACCCGCCGAATTTTCGATAATCTCCATTCCTCGTCAACTTTATTTTTTATAAAGTTCTGGCGCTTTTAAATTAAATTCAAATAAACATGAATTCTGATTTTAAAATTACTAATCAACTGAATTTATTATACACAGTCTATTAAAAATAAACAAGTCTATTCTAAAAATATACTATTTTTTTTTAAAAAAATTTGTTATACTTTAATGTATTTTCTAGGAGGTTTTAAAATATGACATTAAAAAATAACAAAGAGTCTATAATAGACCTTTTACAAAAACCAAATTTGAAAATTATTCAGAGAAGTGACTACTTTAATTTTTCTTTAGATTCTCTCTTAGTTTCCGAATTTTTATCTGTTGGTCGTGGTGTTCATAATATTATTGATTTGGGCACAGGAAACGGTGCAATACCACTTTTCCTATCTAAAAGAACAAATGCTAATATAGTAGGAATTGAACTTCAAAGTGTCTCAGCAGATTTGGCTAAAAGAAATGTTCAACTTAACCAATTGGAAGATCAAATTAAAATTATTCAAGATGATATGAAAAATTGGAAAAATCATTTTGATATCGCTTCTCAAGACGCTGTAATTTGCAACCCTCCATTTTTCAAATTCAATGGAAATAGTGAAACTTTAAATAATTTAGATCAACTTACTCTAGCAAGGCATGAAATTTCCATTACATTATCTGAAATAATTGAAATTGCTTCAAAACTACTTACGGATAAAGGATATTTTTGCTTAGTTCATAGAGCTGATAGAATGATTGATATTTTGGAAACTATGAGGAAATTCTCTATAGAACCTAAAAAAATACAGTTTTGTCACTCTAAATATGATAAACCTGCTAAAATAATTCTTGTAGAGGGACTAAAATATGGAAGTGAAGGACTAATCGTTTCTTCACCTCTTATTACTCATAAAAATAATGGTGAGTATTCTGATGAACTTTTAACTTTATTCAAATAACTAGGAGTGGCTCAGCATGAACAAATCTTATTTACGTAAAATTACTCAAAAAACAAAAAAACAACCAAAATAATTGGTTGTTTTTTTTAGTTTAGCTAATCGAAATATGATGTTTCTATATCTGATGAATCAACTTTTGGTTTTTTTCTTATTTTATTTTCTACTCCTCTTATAAATCTAGGAATTATTGATAATTTTGCGTCTTCTTTCTTCTCTTGATTTTCAGAATAAATTTTCTCTAGCTCAGTTGCATAAGCAGCAGCCTTCCCTGCATATGCTTCCACAGATTTAACTTCATATTTTTTTAACCCTGAATGTTCTCTATCTAAAATTATATTCCATTGCTCTACTTGTTTTTTATTTAAAGATAATATTAAATCTATATCACCAGTAAATCTAATTTCTTTTATTATATCTCCAACTTCTAATTTTTGCGTTTTCTCTAAATCACTACTACTAACTATTTCACCAAATACAGTATGCTTTCCATTTAACCATTCAGCTGGTTGTGAAGTTATAAAAAATTGAGAACCTCCTGTTCCTTGTCCTGCATTTGCCATGGCAAGTATTCCGCTTTGAAAGAAATCTAACCAGTTAACAATTTCATCAGGAATTGCATATCCTGGTCCACCTTGACCTGTTCCAGTAGGGTCTCCACCTTGTGCCATAAAATTTTCAACCGCTCTATGAATTTTAGTATTATTATAAAATCCTCTTTGGGCTAAGTTAATAAAGTTTGCTACAGTTATTGGTGCTGCTTCTGGATATAAATAAACTTCAATATCCCCTTGAGTTGTTACTATTGTTGCTCTTATGTCATTATATTTTGTGGATTCTTCCTTATTTTTTTTGGATAGAGAAGAACAACCTGTCACTAATAATATAATTACTAATATGAATAGAGTCGATATTTTTTTTCCCATTATTAAATTCCTCCAATCTTTTATTTTTTTGAATTACAACATATACATTGTACACTTTAATTTTACAGAATGCAAATAAAACACTTTTTATTTTACTAAATATTTTTGTAGACTTTTAGTTGAAAAAGTTAAAAATATAGATAATCCTATTAACAATACTGATATTGCGTTGATAACTGGTGATACTCCTAATCTTATCATAGAGTATATACGTAAGGGCAGTGTTGACGACCCTGGTCCAGCTACAAAAAATGTAGTTACAAAATCATCAAAAGATAAAGTTACCGCTATTAAAAAACCTGATATTATCGCTGGTAGCAACATGGGTAAAATAACTTTCTTTAGTGTCTCTAATTCTGTAGCTCCTAAATCATAAGCTGCTTCCACTATTGAATAATCAAATTCTTCCAGTCTAGAAATAACAATAAATAGTACAAATGGAATATTAAATGTTGTATGTGCTATAAATATAGTTATTAATCCTAATTTAAATTTAACTGTTGCAAACAAAATTAGTAATGAAACTCCCATTATTATATCTGGTATTACAAGGGGCAAATAAGTCACAATTTGCAACACTTTTTTGTGTTTAAATTTATACCACTGTAGTCCAATAGCTGCAAGTGTCCCTATTGCTGTTGAGATTAATCCTGAAATTATCGCAATAAGTATACTATATTTAAATGCAACCCATATATTTTCCGAATACATAAATAACTCTTTATACCAACGAAAAGAAAACCCTTTCCATATCATTGTTTTTCCGTCATTAAAAGAATAGATAATTAATATCATTAAGGGCAAATAAAAAAATATCATAGAAAATATGAAAAAAAATAGTGATGTTCTTCTTTTATGCATTTTCTCCTCCCTTTTTTTTCTTTGATAATCTTATAAAAATAACTATTACAATACAAGTTACAACTATTAATGTTCCAGAAATAACTGAAGCTAAAGGCCAATTTCTAGTAACGATTAAATGTTGTGCAATTATGTTTCCAAGCATTGTTGCCTTTGTTCCACCAACTAACTTAGGAACTGCATAAGAGCCTAAATTTGGTATAAAAGTAAATAAAATAGCTGTGATTATTCCTGGTTTGATATTTGGTAAAAAAACTTTGAAAAAAGCTTCTCTATTAGTTGCTCCTAAATCTCTTGCTACTTCTATTAAAGAAAAATCATATTTTTCAATAACTGCATATAGTGGTAAAATTGCAAAGGGAAGTGATGTGTATACAGATATTAAAATAACAGCCCATGAATTATATAAAAACTGAATAGGTTCTAATCCTAATTTTTTAAGAAATAAATTTATAAAACCATTATTTCCTAAAATTGCTATCCATGAATAAATTCTTACTAAAAAGTTAGTCCAAAAAGGTATAATTACTAAAAATAAAAGTTCTTTCTTATACTTTGATCTCGCTATAAAATATGCTGTGGGAATTCCTAATAAAACTGTCAAAACTGTTATTACTACTGATAAATAAATAGTTTTAAATAGTATTGTATAGAAAACTTTATCTTTAAATATTGAAAAACTAGCTAAGGAAAATTCGAATTCCACTCCCCCGTAATTACCTTGTTTTAAAAAAGCATAAGTCAAAACAATTAACATAGGTATTATGAAAAAAAGTGCTAGCCAAACAGTTATTGGAGCTGTGTATAGCAAACCTAAATTTATTTTTTTCTTCACTTGCTGCTCACCTCAACTAGGAAACTGTCATCAGCGTCCCACGAGATATATGCTTCTTCATCCCACCAAATAGCTTCTGAATCGTTATCATCAAAATAAACGGCATGTTGCTTAAATATTTTAAATGGTAACTCTTTATTCCCTTTTAGCCATACAAAATATTTACTTTGAAATCCAGAATAAATAACTTCGTTTATGTACACAGGTAATATATTTAAATTTTCTTGTGACTTAGGAGCTATTTTAGTTAATCTAATTTTTTCAGGTCTTATTGATACCTTTAAGTAATCATTTTCTTTAGCTGGTTTATCTAACTCTACTATAATTTCCCCAATAGCTTCAAACTCTATTTTTGCATGAGTTTCATCTATTATTTCCACTATTTTTCCTTGAAAAAAATTATTTTCACCTATAAAATCAGCAACAAAAAGGTCTGCTGGTGCTTCATATACTTCTGCTGGAGTCCCTACTTGCAAAATCTCACCTTTATTCATCACTGCAATTCTATCAGATACAGAAAGAGCTTCTTGTTGGTCATGAGTTATAAATATAAAAGTTATACCTACCTCTTCATGTATTAAGTCTAATTCTATAAGTAAATTTTGTCTTAGTTTAGCATCTAACGCAGATAAGGGCTCATCTAATAACAGTACTCCTGGTTTATTTATTAAGGCTCTAGCGATAGCTACTCTTTGTTGTTGCCCACCTGAAAGCTGATTCGGTTTTTTATATATATGCTCACTAAGACCAACCATCTCTATAAATTTTTTAACTTCTCTATCTACTTCTTGTTTAGATATTTTTTTTAATCTTAAAGAAAAAGCTACATTTTCATATATAGTCAAATGAGGGAAAAGAGCGTACTTTTGAAATATTGTATTAACATTTCTTAAATTTGGAGGTAAATCAATAAGTTCTTTTTCTCCTAAATAAATCACACCACTATCAGGCTCAATAAAACCAGCTATCATTCTTAGCAACGTTGTTTTCCCACAACCTGATGGACCTAAAATTGAAAAAAATTCTCCATCTTTTATATTTAAATTTATGTCTTTCAAAACTTGAACTCCATCATAAAATTTATTGATATTCTGAATTTTTATATCATTTTTCATCATTTTTACCTCCAATTATTTGCTATAGCATTTTTTCTTTACCTACTATTTTATCATATTTTTCTTATTAATGCTTTGATTTTTTACTTTGATTTTTTTATTAATAATCATTTTATATTTTCATAGTATATTTTTTTTTAACTTTAGTGTATAATTAACTAGATATTTTTCTAATATCCTTATTTTTAAAATTTAAGTATAAAAATTTTTGGAGGTACACTAATGTATGACATAATATTTAAAGTTATTGGAGGTTTAGGCTTATTCCTCTACGGAATGAATTATATGTCCAATGGAATGCAAAAACTTGCTGGAGACAGGCTTAAAAAGATTTTAGCATTACTTACTGATAACCGTTTTGCAGCTATTTTCATGGGTATTTTTGTCACTGGTCTTGTTCAATCATCATCAGTTAGTACTGTAATGACTATAGGTTTTGTTAATGCCTCTTTACTTACTTTGAAGCAGGCTTTAGGTGTCATATTAGGGGCCAATATAGGAACAACTATTACAGGTTGGGTTTTAGTTTTAAAAATAGGTAAATATGGACTTCCTATTGCAGGTATTGCTGCTATTTATACTTTATTCACATCTAGTGAAAAAACTAAAACGAGAGCACTAACTGTTCTTGGATTAGGACTTGTCTTTTTAGGGCTAGAAATTATGAGTGATGGACTAAAACCTGTTAGGAATATGCCTGAATTCATAAGAATATTTCATGCTTTTAGTGCTACTGAAATAATTGACGGGCAAAAAGTTATTGTGTTTTCTGGTGTTATAAAAGCTGCTTTAGTTGGGGCACTTATGACTGCTGTTGTTCAATCTTCTTCTGCAACACTGGGTATCACTATTACACTTGCAGTACAAGGTCTTCTTAACTATGAAACTGCTGTTGCACTAGTTTTAGGAGAAAATGTTGGTACAACTATTACAGCGCTATTGGCTTCTCTAAAAGCTACAGCAAATGCAAAAAGAGCTGCTTATGCTCATACACTTATTAATATTATCGGTGTTTGTTGGGTTATTCCTATTTTTCCTTTTTACCTTATCTTTTTAAGTAAAATTGTAAACTCTGGAAGTAATGTCACAAAGGGAATAGCTACAGCACATACTATGTTTAACATTATTAATGTTTTTCTTTTTATCCCTTTTGTTGGGGTGATGTCAAGATTTTTAGAGTTTATTGTGAAAGATGATAAAGTTGTTATCTCTTCTAAAGTCACTCATTTAGACACTCTTATGGCTGAAGTTCCAAGTGTAGTTATTGGACAAACTAAAGTTGAAATTTTAGAAATGGGTAATGAAATTTATTCAGTTTTTAATAAGTTAGATGAATTATATTTAAATAGAGAAAATATGAATACGAATCATAAACATATTGAAAATGTAGAAGAACGAATGGATATTTTCGAAAAAGAAATAACAGATGTAAATTTTTTAATTTTAAGTAAGAATTTAACAGAAAATGAAGTTGAAGAAACTAGAGAAAATTTAATTATTTGTGATGAATATGAAACTATTAGTGATTATTTACTAAGAATATCTAAAACTTTAAAAAAACTTGTATCTAACGATATAATTTTAGATGAAATGAGAAAAAATACAATTGTTAAACTTCATAAAGATATAGAAGAAATTTTTATTGATGTTAACACTGCTTATAGAACTGATAATAGAGATTTATATTTTGTAGCATTAAAAAAATGTAATAATATTAAAGGAACATATAAAAAAGCAAGAACCGCTCACTTAAGTAATATTTCTGCTGCACCTCAGACACTACTAAGTACAGCGTATATGGATATGCTTAATAACTATAGAAGAATAAAAGAACATCTTTATTCTGTTATTGAAACCTTTACAAAAATATCATAAAAAAAGACTGTTGAGGAAACTAATCCTTAGCAGTCTTTTTTCTTTAGATTTTATTTAAATACTCATTATTAAATGCTTTAACCTCTTCCATTACTTCTTCTGTTGTAGCTTTTGAAAGAACTCTTTCAACTAATGCTTCACAATCTTTTTTATTTAGTGACATAATATTTTTTTTAATTTTAGGAATTGATATAGATGACATTGAAAAAGCATCTAGCCCCATTCCAAATAAGAGAGCTGTGGCCTCTTCGTCCCCTGCAAATTCTCCACACATAGAAATTTGTATTCCACCTTCGTGTGCTCCATCAATTGACATTTTTATAGCTTGGAGTACTGCTGGATTATATGAATTATATAGTTTAGCTATATTTTCATTCCCTCTATCCACTGCTAGTGTATATTGTGTTAAATCGTTCGTTCCTATTGAAAAGAAGTCTACTTCTGCAGCAAAATATTTTGCTCTAAAAGCTACTGCTGGAGTTTCTACCATTATCCCTAATTGCGTTGTTTCATCATATTTTAGTCCTGCTGCTTTTAACTCTACTTTGGACTCTTCAAAAATAACTCTTGATTGTCTAATTTCATTTAATGAGATAATCATAGGCAACATTATTTTTACATATCCGTATGCTGAAGCTCTTAGTAGTGCTCTAAATTGTGTTTTAAGTATTTCTGGTCTATCTAAACAAATTCTTAATGCTCTCCAACCTAAAAATGGATTTTCTTCTTTTGGTATTTCCATATATGGCAAGCATTTATCTCCACCTATATCCATAGTTCTTATTGTTACTGGCTTTCCTTCCATAGACTCTGCTACAGACTTATATGCCTCAAACTGCTCATCTTCAGTTGGAAATTTATCACTACTCATAAATAAAAATTCCGTTCTATAAAGACCAATTCCTAATCCACCATTTCTTAAAACTCCTGCAACATCTTTAGGATCTCCGATATTTGCCCAAGTTCCAATTTTTATACCATCTTTTGAAATTGCTTCTGTATCTTTTAATTTTTTCAGTAATTCAATACCTTCAAAGTATTTCTTTCTTTTTTCCATATACTTTGCAATTTCTTCTTCACTTGGCAGTACAATTACTTCACCTTTTAAAGCATCTACTATAACAGTATCCCCATTTTTTAACTGCGAACATACATTTCCTGTTCCTACAACTGCTGGGAGCTCTAATGATCTTGCCATAATTGATGAGTGAGCTGTTTTTCCACCTATTTCAGTTACAAATGCGACAACATTAATTAAATCTAATTGCGCTGTATCTGAAGGTGTTAAATCTTTAGCTACAACTACAGTATCCTTAGGAAGTGAAGATAAATCAACTATTGCTCGTCCTGTTATGTTATACAACCATCTTTTAGCAATGTCTTTTAAATCTCCTGCTCTTTCTCTCAAATACTCATCTTCCAGATTAGAAAGCATTTCACAATACCCTTCTATTCCTTGTGTCATTGCAAATTCTGCTGAATTTTTTTCATTTTCAATAAGTTCTATAACTTCATCAAAAAGGTCTTCATCTTCTAAAAGAGTTATATGCCCATCAAATATAGTTGCTTTATCCTCTCCGAGTTTTTTTGCTGTTTTCTCTCTTATTACTAGAAGTTGTTCCTTTGTTTTATCTCTTCCCATTAGCAATTTTTCTTTTTCTTTTTCTGGATCATCAATTTTACCTTTATTAATTTTAATCTCTTCCTCTGTGTATAAAAATACTTTTCCTATGGCTACACCTGGTGAGGCATCTATTCCTTTAATTAATTTTTCCATTTTTCACTTCCTTATTTATATTAGTAAAAAAAAATGGAAGGTTTTGTTTTCTCCCTTCCATACTTTAAGATTAATCCTTTAAATTTTCTAGAAGATGAGCTAATTTTTCTACTGCCTCATCTGCATCAGGTCCTTCGGCATGAACTGTTATTTTACTTCCTTTTTTTATTCCAAGAGATAAAATCTTTAATAGAGAAGTCCCTTTAACTTTTTTCCCAGCCTCGTTTTCAAGTTCAATTGCTGATTCAAATGTTTTTGCTAAACTTACAAACTCATTTCCAGGTCTAGTGTGTAATCCTGTTTCGTTTTTTACTTCTGCTAATTTACAAGCCATTTTTTTCCTCCAAAATTTTATTTAAATATTTTTTATTTATTTTTTATAAGTTAATTCTATCTAATTTCTTGGTTTTTGTCAACTTATTATTTTTTTCAACTCTTATTATTTTTTCTTTCCTGTATTTTCAGTATTATTTTTATTAAAAAATTTTTTTTATAATTTTATATTTTTTCTCCATTCTAATAGGATAGTAAGATTCTTTAGCTTGTTTTATTCCTTGGACTCCTGAATCATCTTCTCTATTTATATATTGATACTCTAAGCATTCTTTTTCTAAAAATATTGAATTTATAGCTTGATAGCTTCCTTTGTATTCTTCATTTGCTTTTTCCACATGTACAACAAACATATCTTTAGTTAATTCCTCTCCTAAAGCATAGGCTATTACTTCATTATTAACCTTTAACATTCCACCCTTTATTTTTAAATTAGTAAAATTTTCAAATATTTTACTAAGTCCTATATTCTCTTTTCTTAGAGTATCAACAGAATCGCACTCTCTTTCCTTACACCATTTTTTTTGAAATTCTATTACTTCAAGTAAGTTATTCTCATTTATTTGTTCATATGTATACGTATAGTTTTTATTAAATTGATTTAACTTATTCTTTTTTTTACTATATTTCCGTCCTTTTAAAAAGGCTAAATCTTCCATTAAATATATATAATCAAAACTATTTTCCATTTCTTCAAATACATAATAATTTTCTAATTTAATTTTAATTTTTTCAGGAATTAAATCTAAGTTATTTTTTTCTCCAATTATTTTATCAATAGCTTTTATCATTTGTTGTATTTCTATATTATCCTTTAATGAAATAGGCATTAAATAGCTATCTTCTCCCAAATAATCTCCTTTTATATATAAAAACTCATCTTCAACAGCATATTTAAGTTTATCTCCTAAACTCCACAAATAAAGATTTGAAAAATTATAATCGCAAATCTCAAATTTGTTTTCTGTATAAGATGAAATTATTTCTTTTGAATCTATTGTTAAGTCTTTCCAGTTCACTTTTATTGTCTCCTTTTCCACTAATTCGTCGCTTCTTGAAAATGTCTAAACTCCCTGTAAAAGAATCTTAAATAATCGTATTCAAAAGGAGTCCCTGTTTCATAGTATTTAAAACTAAGTTTTTTTCTTGTATCCACAGCATTTAGAGCTAATAGTTCTTTTGATGACATGTCTAAAACTTCGCTCTGGGTATATGGGTGTATTTTAGCTACTTGTGAATCTACTAATCTTCCTGTTGCGTCTCTTAAATTTGATGGCCCTAGTATTGGGAGCACTAAATATGGACCACTGGGAACACCGTAATAAGCCAAAGTTAATCCTAAATCTTCATATTCACTTGGCATATCTAATTTACTCGCTATATCTACTATTCCTAGCCCTCCTAAAAGGGTATTCATTGAAAACCTACCTAAAGTTCTCATAAATTTTCTAAATTTTCCTTGAAAAAGTGAATTTGTCATTGTTGATACATTGGTAGAGTTAGTAAAAAAATTACTAACCCCATCTTCTACAATATTAGGTGTTATTAATCTATATCCCTTAGCCACAGGACTTAAAAAATAAGTATCAAAATAATAATTAAAATAATACACTCTTCTATTCATATTTTCCCAAGGGTCATAAACATCAAAGTATTTGGTCGCTTCACTATTTTCATCTATTATTAATTCATTTTGAGTATTTTGATTTTTACTTTCTTGATTTTTACCGTCTTTAGAATAACTAAGGAGATTCATACTAATAAAAATTAACAGTGTTAATAATATTTTTTTTTTACTTTTCATTAATTAACACCCCATTTTTTAAATAGTTAAGCATTTCATTTACATTTGGTTCAAAAAACATATTACCACAGTGCCCACCATGAGGATAAACAATAATTTTACCTTTAAATACATCTTCTAAATATTCCAGATCTTTTTCGTCTAAAATTAATTCATCACGATTTGTAACAACAGATAATTTCGAAGTTGTCCTTAAATAATCTTCTATTTCGTTTAGTTTTACAGATTCTAATAACGAGTTTTTATCTATTTCTTTTTCTTTATAATATGGTTCTGCTAATTTTGAGAGATAATCATCAAAACCTGCAAAATTAATTCTTTGAAAATATTTAAAAAGTGGTTCAAACTTCCCTATTGCTTTATCTTCATAGACATTCATATTATTTGTAACATCTGTTATAAAATTCAAGTCAATAGCTATTATTCTAAAAGCAAGTCCTATTAAAGCTGCCATTTTTTCATTGGAAATAATTTTTCCTTTAAATAATGAATAAATAACGGCTTCACTTAGTTGAATATTTTTTCCCTTTGTATTTTTAGAAATTTCGGTAAATATTTCTTCAACTAATATCCCTATATTTTTTTTATCGTTACCTATATTTTCATCTAGCATATTATCTAATTTAGTTGCAGATTTATACATATCTACAACAGGATTTATCATAAACCCTCTCTTAAAATTAAACTTTTTTTCTCTTTCATCTATATATGAAACATAGGCTGTTTGAGCAGCTCCTAAGGAATAACCCATTACATAAAAATCTGATACTTCTATACTTTCTTTTACTTTTTCATATGATTTTTGCATAATCTCATAAATGTCTTCACTATCAGCCATGAGTCTACCTGGCATTCTATTAGAAGAAGCATTAAGTATAAAATTCATTTGCATAGGCGAAGAAATAGAAATTACATTATATCCTGCATCAGAAAAAATCCTTTGAAAATAAGTCATTCTCACTGAATTATATGCTGCTCCAGTTCCTGCTATTACAAAAATTAAAGGAGCTTTTTTCTTTTGTTTTACCAATGAGAATTTATATCCTTTTTGATACCAAAAATTTTCTGGAATTGTTTTTTCCATTTCTGTATAAATTTCATATTCGGATATTCTTATATCCTCCAATGGAGATACTCCTTCCATCATAAGAGTAGAACTTCCTACTATTGTAGCAACAAGTGGGTCAGTATAAGGATAATCACTACTACAAAATGTTAGCATTTTAATTCCTAAAAATATAATTAAACTTATTTCCTTCACATAGCACCACCACTAATTTTTTTTAATAATTAATATACTAAATACCCTTTTTCTGTTACAGCATTTAATATTTCTATTTTATGTTCACAGTTAAAACACTCTACAACTATTTTAATTTCTTGTGTGTTCAGTGCAAGGGATTCTTCAAACATATTGGCATCTAAACTTAATATATTTGCTTTATTTTCTTTTATAACATCTAAAAACTTTTGTAATTCTCCAGATTTATCCTGAACTCTCGTTCTAAACTCATATCTTCTACCTTGATTAAATAAAGACTTATTGATAATTCTATCCATTAAATTAATATCTATATTTCCACCTGATATAACTCCACAAATATTTTTATCTTTAGCATTTATTTTTCCCGACAAAATTGCTGCTGCTGCTATTGCCCCTGCACCTTCTGTCATAACTTTATTTTTTTCCATCATATAAAGTATTGCATCAGCTATTTCATCTTCACTTACAGTTATTATCTCATCTATATATTTTTTTATAATTTCAAAAGTTTTATTTCCAGATTTTTTTACAGCAATTCCATCTGCAATAGTAGCTATTGCTTTTATTTCAACAGGATATCCTATTTTTAGAGCTTCTTGCATAGAAGGAACATTAGCTGTTTGAACTCCTATTATTTTTACACTAGGTTTTAGTGATTTTAAGGCTATTGCTATTCCAGATAATATTCCACCACCACCAATTGGAACTACCACTATATCTAATTCTGGAAGTTCTTCTAATATTTCTAGTCCTATTGTACCTTGACCTGCAATTACATAGTCGTCATCAAAAGGGTGGATAAATACTGCCCCAGTTTCTTTTTGAATTTCACAAGCTTTGTTGTAAGCATCGTCATAAACTTCACCACAGAGAATAACCTCAGCTCCGTAGGATTTAGTTGCAGTTACTTTAGCCATAGGAGCAGTACTTGGCATAACTATAGTAGCTTTTATCCCTTGTGCTTTAGCTCCTAATGCTACTCCTTGGGCATGGTTTCCTGCTGAAGAAGCTATTATCCCCATTTTTTTTTCATCATTTGTCAAATTAGCAATTTTATTAACTGCTCCTCTAATCTTAAAAGAACCTGTCTTTTGTAAATTTTCCATTTTAAAGTATACTTTATTCCCTGTTTTTTCACTCATACAAAGACAATTTGTCATAGGTGTTTTTCTTATTACACCTTTTAAAATTTTTTGTGCAGTTTTTATCATCTCTAAATTTACCGTTATTGACATCATTCCCTCCATTTCATATAAATAAAATACATTTTAAGTAAAAACATATATATAAAAGTATAAACCTTTTTATTTTATTTTTCAAGAGTTAATAATTTAATTCACATGTTGAATCATATATATTTTGTATAATGATATCATTTTTATAATTAAAATAGAGATATTTGGTTCGTTTCACTTAAATTTTCAATTAGTTTAAACTCTTTTAATTTTTCAACTATAGTTTGCGATACTTTTGTTCTTCTTTTCAAATCTTCAAAAGATGTAAAGCGTCCTAAGTCTCTCTCTCTTAAAATATTCTCTACAACAGAACCACCTAGTCCATTTAATGCAACTAAAGGTATTCTTACTTTTCCATCTTCCAAAGTAAACTTAAATCCTGCAGATACATATATGTCTATTGGTAAAAATTCAAACCCTCTAGCCTTCATCTCTATTATTATTTCACATAACACTAATTCTGATTTTTGTTTTACATCTAATTTTGCCTCTTTATTTAATTCACTTAATCTTTCTTTTATTTTTGATATATCATGCATAAGCTCATAATCAAAAGAGTCATATTTTCTAGAAAAATATGCAGCATAAAATTCTAATGGATAATGAACTTTAAAATAAGCAATTCTTATTGCCATCATAACATAGGCTACCGCATGCCCTTTTGGAAACATATATTTTATTCTTCCGCAAGATTCTATATACCATTCCTCTACTTTATGTTCTTTCATAAGAGTAGAATATTCTTCCCAAGCTTCTGGGTTTTTAGAAGGTTGACCTTTTCTAACAAACTCCATAATTTTAAAAGATGTTCCTTTATCTAAGCCTTGATCTATTAAATAGTTCATAATATCGTCTCTTACTGAAATTATCTGTGATAAATTAGCCTTACCTTGTTTTATAAATTCCTGTGCATTATTTAGCCATACATCTGTTCCATGAGAAAGTCCCGATATTCTTACTAACTCTGCAAATGTAGTAGGCATTGTATCAATTAGCATTTGTCTTACAAATGGTGTTCCAAACTCTGGTACCCCGTAAGTTCCTACAACTGAACCTATAGCTTCTGGAGTTACACCTAAAGATGTTGTGGAAGAGAATAATTTTATTGTTTCAGGGTCAGCAAGAGGAATAGAATAAACATCAACACCTGTATACTCTTGTAAAAGCCTTATTGTAGTAGGGTCATCATGACCTAATATATCTAATTTTACCAATTGTTCATCCATTACATGATAATCATAATGAGTTGTTATAGAATCATTAGTCATATCATTAGCTGGTTTCTGAACTGGGCAAAAATCAAAAATACTATGACCTTGAGGTACTACAATCATTCCACCTGGATGTTGTCCTGTTGTTTTTTTAGCACCTTCACATTTTTTAGCTAATCTAACTATTTCTGCATTGGAAATCTTCATATTTTGTTCTTCATGATATTTCATAACATAACCCATAGCATTTTTTTCTGCTAAAGTGGAAATTGTCCCTGCTTTAAACACATTTTCTTTTCCAAATAATTCTTCACAATATCTATGAATTTCCCCTTGATACTCTCCTGAAAAGTTCAAATCTATATCTGGTACTTTATCTCCGTCAAATCCCATAAAAACTTCAAAAGGAATAGAGTGTCCGTCTCTTTTCATCTCAAGTCCGCACTTAGGGCAATTTTTGTTTGGTAAGTCTACTCCTGCTCCTTCCCTTTCAATAAATTCTGAATGAAAACAGTTAGAACCTTCGCATAAATAATGCGGATAAAGAGCATTAACTTCTGTTATATCCATCATATATGCCACTATTGAAGAACCTACCGACCCTCTAGAACCAACTAAATAACCGTTATCTAAAGATTTTTTTACAAGTTTTTGAGCAGATAGGTAGAGTACAGCAAAACCATTTCCTATAATAGATTTTAGCTCTCTTTCTATTCTTTGCTCAACTAATTCAGGGAGAGGATTGCCATATATTCTATAGGCTTTTTCATAGGTCATATCTCTTACTATATTCTCAGCATTTTCTATTTTAGGTGGATAAAAACCATCTGGTACAGGTTTTATCACTTCTATCATATCTGAAATTATATTAGTATTTTCCACAACTATTTCACTGGCTATATCTTTCCCTAAATACTCAAACTCATTTAATAATTCATCAGTTGTTCTAAAATAAAAACCATTATCTGTCTTAAACTGGTTTTCTCTAAAAACAGTTCCACTTCCATATAATAAAATGCTTCTAATTTTATAATCTTCAGAATCTAAATAATGAACATTGGAACTTGCCGTAATAATTTTATTATGCTTTTTAGCAATTTCATAAGTATATTTATTTAGGGTTTCAATCTCATCATATCCTTTTATTCTTCCACTACCTTCCTCATCTATTAACTCGTTATATGTAGCTCTTGGCAACAACTCTACATAATCATAAAACAACATATTTTTTTCAAATGTTTCAAAATCATATGTCATATAACTATCTAAGAGCTCACTTATATTATTATGGTGAGCAGTCATAGAACATCCTAATATTAGACCTTCTCTATTCTCCATTAGTTGAGATTTAGTTATTCTCGGTCTTTTAAGACCGTAATTGTTAAGATGAGCTTCAGAGATAAGCTTATACATATTTTTTAATCCTACTAAATTCTTCACCATAACCATTATATTTTTAGTTTCTTGCTTTTGAATATTTACTGGAAAAACTCCTTGGAAATCTTTAATATTATCAATTCCTTTTTCCAAATATTTTTCTAAAAATATAACAAACATATTTGCTGTTGCTTGAGAGTCATCAACTGCTCTATGGTGTGATTCTAAGGAAACACCTAAACGTTTGGTTACAGTTTTTAATCCATAGTTTTTAAATTCAGGATACAAATCCCTTGCCATTCTTAAAGTGTCAATTACTGTATTTTCTATTTTTTTATTTAAAATCTTTAAGCTATCTCTTCTTATGAAACTCATATCAAAAGGAGCGTTATGAGCAACTAATGTACTGTCTTCTATAAATTCTAAAAATTTTGGAAGAACTTCTTCTATAGGAGGAGAGTCTAAAAGCATATCTTCTGTTATTCCAGTTAATTCTTGTATTTTTTTAGGAAGGTTTCCCTCTGGTTTTATTAACTGAGAATACCTATCTACTATTCTAGTTCCTTTTAATTTTACTGCCCCTATTTCTATTATCTCATTTTTATGTGCATTTAATCCTGTAGTTTCCAAGTCAAAAACAACAAAAGTTTCATCTTCTATTTTTATATCTTTTGGATTTATAACTATTTCTTTTAGGTCATCTACCATATACATTTCAGAACCAAAAATAACTTTTATATCTTTTCCTTTAGCTGCTTTATATGCAAAAGGAAAAGAATGAACTACTCCATAATCAGTTATTGCCACTGATTTATGTCCATAGGTTACTGCTCTCTCTACTATGTCTTTTATATCTGTAACTCCAACCATTTCGCTCATCTTGCTGTGAGTGTGTAGTTCTATCATTTTCTTCGTAGCTTTATCTAATTTTATTTTATTAGTTTTATCTAATTTTTCAAGAGCTGTTAGCATAACTATCTCTTCATTATTTTGAGAGAATCTATCTATTTGTTTTTTTCCAGCAACTTTTACAAAATCCCCTTCTTTTGCTGCAAGTTTTTCATTTTTATTTAAAAATATTTTAAGAGTAACGGAATTTTCTTTATCTGTAATTCGTAAAGTTACAAGAGTTTTTTCATTTCTTATATCCCTCGTTTCAAGTGAAAATATTTCACCACTGAGCACGCAAACTTCTTCTTCGTGCAATTCACTAAATTCATTAATACTAATTAAAGTTCCGTTTAATCCTTTGTTTTTATTGTAAAACTTTTGAATATTACTATTATCTTTCCCCCCAGCTGGAGTAAAACCACCATTTGGATTAGGTGGAGAATTAGCTGCTTTTTTTATATTTTCTTTTTGTTCAAGCTCTTGTTTTTTATGGAGGTTTATAATTTCTACTTCTTTTTGATAATTTAATTCTTCTTCTTTTTTAGAAAAATCTCCAATAATGAATTCTACCTCAAAACCTTCTATTCCATAGTTCTTAATTATATTTTTTAATTTTGTTTGAATATCGGAATTATTAAGAGTTTCCATGGACATTTCATCTTTTAATTCAATTTTTATAATATCTGTTTCTATTAAAACTCTATAAAAATACAAAAAAGATTTTGAAATAGCATTTACTTTTTTTAATTTTTTTATAGAACGCTCAACTATATCTTTTAATTCTATTTTTGTTATTTGATCAATATTTAAATTTACTTTTATCTCTATCGTTAAATGTTCTCCAAAATTTTTCTTTAATTTCTCATCTAATATATCTACTTCATTAAAATCTTTAAATGAAGATAAAAGGCATTGAAGAGTTAGCTTCTTATGCCTTTCATTATATATAATCTCTTCTACTTTAACTTCTTTTAACCCAATATTTACAAACATTTTTTCATCAGGTTTAATTTTAATTTCTTTTGTCATATTTTAATTTTCCCCAGTTAATCTATCTAAAATAATTGATACTGCTGATCTAACTGATAAATGATTATATTTAGTATTTCCTCTAATAGGCTCTAGTATATAATCTGACATTGCCATAATTTCTTCTGTCAGTCCCCAACCTGTTCCAAATAAAAGAAGGTAAGGTCTATCATCTCCAGTTATTTTTTCTCCTAGTTCTTTATATCCTATTGTATTAGGAAATATTTTTGCAGACGTAGTTATAATTAAAGGCTTCTTTCCCTCTAATTTTTCTATTTCTTCCACTGATTTTTGAATGTCTTCATAGACTCTTGTATTAAAAAAGGCCTCTTCTCTATCTTTGTTATGATTTCCTCCAACACCCTCTTGCCAATATCCAATTATTCTTTCTGTTAACTGTTTTTGAGCTTCCACAGGAACAATTATATGATACTCTTTAACATCATATGTTCTACATGTTCTTGATATATCGTGAATATCAAAGTTTGTAACTGATGTGGAAACTACTTCATTATTTTTATTATAAACTGGATAATGAACCAGTGCTAAGTATATACTCTCTCTCATATCGCCCCTTCTCTTAATTTAATCCACTATTTCAATTTTTTTATATATTTCTATGTCGTAAAGATACATCTCTTTTGCATACTCAATATATTCTTTATTTTCCACAGATAATTCTTTTATTATTTTCGCTGGATTTCCTGCAATTAAAACACCTTCTCTAGGTTCAAGCTTAGAACTCACAACTGAACCTGCTGCTACAATACAATTTTTAAGAATTTTACTTCCATTTAACAAAACAGATCCCATACCTATAACTACATTGTTTTCAATTGTACAACCATGGATTACACAGTTATGCCCAATAGTTACATTTTCTCCTACAATTACTGGAAAAGCTTTATCTCCGTGTACAGTTGAATTATCTTGAATATTAGTATTTTTACCTATTTTTATAGTACAACAATCTGCTCTTAATACTGTTGAATACCATATACTAACATTCTCTTTCGTTTCTATAGCTCCAATTATAGTCGCATTTTCTGCTATAAAATTATTTTTTCCTATTATAGGAATTTTATTTTCTAATTTATATATCATATTTTAGCTACACCTACTTTTTTATTTATTTTCATCTTGAATCTCTTTCATTAGTTTTTTTTCTAATTTAGAAAATTCTCTTCCTTCTAAAATATCCGGTCTTCTTAAAAGAGTTCTTTTTAAACTTTCTTTTAATCTCCATTCTTCTATTTTTTTATGATGACCTGAAAGTAAAACTTCAGGTACTTTTAACCCTTCATACTCAGGAGGTTTAGTATAGTGAGGATAGTCTAATAGTCCATTATAAAAAGAGTCATTTTCATAAGACTCTTTTTTTATAACCCCTGGTATCATTCTTGCTATGCAATCTGAGATTAACATGGCTGGAATTTCTCCTCCAGTTAAGACAAAATCTCCCACAGATATTTCTAAATCCACTGCATGTTCAATAACTCTCTCATCAATTCCTTCATAGTGCCCACATATTATTGTTATTTCTTTTTCTTTTGAAAGTTCAATTGCTATTTCTTGATTAAAAACTACTCCTTGTGGAGATACGTATATAGTTTTCCCTTTACAATTTTCTAGTGCTCTAAAAATTGGTTCTGGTTTCATTACCATACCTGCACCACCACCACTCGGGGTATCGTCTGCTTGTTTGTGTTTATCAAAACAATAATCTCTAATATTTATAATGTTTACATCTATTTTTTCATCTCTAATGGCTCTTCCAATTATACTTTCTACTTTAAAGTTATTGAAAAATTCCGGAAAAAGTGTAAGAATATTAATTTTCACATTTTCCTCCTTGGATATCCTTTTATTTTATTTTTTTATTTTCTACCATTCCCTCTATTACAGAAACAATAATTTCTTTTTTTTCAAAACAGATATTTTTAACAAATTCTGGAATATTAGGAATCATTCCCTCTGTTGTTTCTGTTTCTATCTCTAGCACTTCATGGGCAGCTGTATCCAATATATTAACTATTTTCCCTATGATATTCCCATTTTCATCTTTTACAGTCATATCTAATAAATCATTTAATAAATATTCATCATCTTCTATTCCAATAACATCTCTTCTAGCTTTAACAAAAGCTTTAGTTAGTTTCCCTGAATCATTTTTATTAGTTATTTCAACAAACTCTAGTATCCATTTTTCTCCTACTAAAGGAGCAATAGATTTCACAGTTAACATTTTACTTGTTCCATCAGGAACTTCTACTAAAACTTTACTATCTACAATGTTGTAAAGAGCTTCTCCAATGTTCGAATGTAACTTTACTGCACCTTTCAAATGATGAGTTCCACCTATTTTTCCTACTGTTAAAAGTTCCATTTTTTCCCCTTCTTAATTAATCTATAAATTCCACATTTACATTTAGTTTATCTTTTACTCCTGCAGCTTGCATTACACCTCTAATAGCTGTAGCTGTAAGCCCATTTTTCCCTATTAATCTCCCCATCTCTCCTTTTGCTACACTTACTCTAAAAATAATTGTTTCATCTATTACCTCATAAGTAATTCTTATTTCTTCTTTTATTTCTGTTAATTCTTCCACCATGAACTGTAAAAGCTTCTCTAATTTTTCCATTTTATAATCCTCCTGACCACGGTTTTTCATCTATAATTTCTGCTCTAACCCATTTAATATTTAAATCTTCCAATACTTCTCTTAAAAATTCTTTAAACTCATATGTTGTTATTATATTTAACAACCCTTTTTCTGCACTAATAGTTCTCACTACACCAATACCTTCATAAGCTTCTATAATTTTATTAATAAAATCTATATCTGTTCTTTCTGTTTGAACTAAAAACTCATAACTTCCTTGTTTCATTATACTACCTCACTTATCTTTCAAATAGTTTAGCCATTTCTATAAATTTTTCAATAGTAATATTTTCAGCTCTTTCTGTTTCTGGAATTTCTAAAGTGGCTAATTTCTCTCTCAATTGATCCTTTGAATAACCTAAGCTTGTTAGATTATTCAAAATATTTTTTCTTTTATTTAAAAAGCAAGCTTTTACATATTTAAAAAATATTTTTTCTTCTAAATCTTTTTTATCTTTATCTTTATATAATTTTATTCCCATAAAAGCTGAATCAACTTTAGGAGCAGGTGTAAAAAACTCTTTAGGTATAGTAAATAAATATTCAGAGACTCCGAAATATTCTATAGCTAGGGTTAACACACTTCTTTCTTTTCCTGATTTTGAACAAACTCTTTCAGCTACTTCTTTTTGAACCATTATATAAATATCATCAACTTTATTTTTATTCTCTATAAGCTTATTTATTATTGGAGAAGTTATATAATAAGGTATATTAGCAACAACTTTAACTGCACTTTCATCTTTTAATAAACCTTGTAAGTCAGCATCTAATACATCTCCCATAATTAAATTAAATTTAGGATTTGAACCATATTTTTTTTCTAATATTTTTTCTAAATCAGTATCAATTTCAAAGCAATAAACTTTTTTAGCTTTCTTTAAAAGTAGCTCTGTTAATGCCCCTTCTCCAGGACCAATCTCTATTATTACATCCTCTGATTCTACACCTGAAACTTTCATTATATTTTCTAATACTTCATTTTGATTTGTAAGAAAATTTTGTCCAAACTTTTTTTTATGCTTAAAATCTGACATTAACCCTCCAATGTTTCATTCAATGGTCCCATTACAACTATATCAGGAATATTTCTATATTCTTGTTTGAAATCTAACCCATATCCCAGTACAAATTCATCAGGAATTTCAAACCCTATATAGTCCACAGCAACTTCTACTTCTCTTCTGCTAGGTTTGTCTAAAAGTGTACAAATTTTAATTGATTTAGGTTCTCTCATATTTAATATTTCAGTTATTTTTTTTAAAGTTCTCCCTGTATCAATTATATCTTCTATAATAAGAACGTGTTTCCCCATAATGCTCTCGTCTAATTCTTTTTTTATTTTTACTTCTTTCGAAGATTCAAAAGCATCTCCATAACTACTTACACTCATAAAATCCATTTTCATAGGAAGTTTTATTTCACGACATAAATCTGACATAAATAGAACTGAGCCTTTTAATAAACAAACCACTATAAATTCTTCTTCTAGATTTTTATAGTCCTCAGTTATAATCTTTCCTAACTCTTTTACTTTGGTTGCTATCTCTTCCTTAGTTATTAGAGTTTTACAAACACCACTGTCCCATGCCTTTTTCATTTAAAATCCTCCTAAATTACAGTATCTTTCTACTGACTAATATTAGAACATTGTATCATTTATACCAATTTTTTTCAAGTAATATGACTGTATCCACAAAAGCAAATTTTATTTTCAACATAAATTATAAAGTCTTAGCTCTGTATTACTACTGAACTAAGACTATTTTTTCTTTTACTCTACACCAAATAATTTTATACTGAAAATTTATTCCATCTTTTTAAAGTAGTTTTTCCTTTTATACTATTATAGTATATTTTATATAAATTCCACTCTATATCTTCATAATTATTTTTAAGAGATTTAAATTTGTATCTCATATCCCACCATTCTGGTCTATCTACCATTTTCCATCTATACACAGCATATCCTGCCACTATATTAGTATAGGTATCTGTTGCCCAATCTTTAGTTAAATTAACTCCGTATTTTTTTTCTATACTTTTATATACTGGTCTAAAATTTTTATCTCTTTTCATACCTCTAAAAGTTGCAGGCTCTATTTGAGCTATTCCTTTCGCTACTGGGTGTTTTATTCTCCGATTCCCCTCTGACTCAACCATTATAGTTTTTCTCATTAATCTTATAACATCAATTGTTACAGTTTCTTTTTCTGATGTAAACAACATTGTTTTTTCAGTTTTTTTTTCAAATTTTTCTAATTCTGGAAGTTTAGGTACTCCAAAAGATAATGAGTTCAATACTAGAAATATAATTAATCCTTTAAACATTTTCATTTTTGATTTACTCCTTCAAATTTAAACTGAATAATATTTTATTTAGTTTTTTTATGTTTGTTATTGTATCACATTTTTACTTTTAGAGCAAATCAACATAAAAAAAATAGCCTTAGCTAAATTGCAAGTTTAATTGTCCCAAATTTTCAAAAAAATTAATTCATTCAATATGCTAGTTTTTAACATAATTTTTTACTCTATTATTCATAAATAATTTTACTTCAATATGGGGGCAGTAAATTAATTATACTTAG